>JAYSCL010000008.1:0-30915 GCA_041914905.1 Enterobacterales bacterium | reverse complement strand
ACTGGCAACTGGCAACTGGCAACTGGCAACTGGCAACTGGCCGAGTTTCACGAAAAAATTTCCCGCGCCAATCGTTCACATTGTTGTTGTAACCAGCTCTTGAAACGCATTAAGGCTGGGTGTTGATCGCGTTGCGGTGACCACACGAAATAATAACGTTGCGCGCTGGCGTAACGCGGACCCAGTGGGCGAATTTTGCGTTGCTGCAAACTGCGATGCGCCAGCACTTGACGCACCAAACCAATACCCAGCCCTTGTTCAACGGCGGTTAGCAAGAGTCCGGCATCGGCAAATTCGGCCGCGATGTTTGGCTCGCAATCACTGCGATGCTGTTGCAGCCAGCGTGCCCACGGTTGTGCGCTGTGTTGCAATACAGCGTGAGAGCGCCACGGTTCAGTGGGTAACTCGGCATAATGCTCTGCGCAAGCCGGTAATAAAGCGTCATCCATCAACTTGATCTGTTGCATGCCGGGCCAATCACCGTTGCCAAAGCGGATCGCCGCATCGTACTCACCCGTCTGTAAATCGCGCACATCAATGCTGCTGTCGAGTTCGATGCTGATGTGCGGATTCACTTGCTGAAACTGCGGCAAGATCGGCAACAGCACATGTTGCGCAAACGAGGGCAACACCGTCAGTTTCAGTTGATGGATCTGGCGTCCGCGCAATTGTCTCTGCTGTTTTTCCCAAAGAGTGCTTTCAGCAATCCAACGTTGACTGAGTTCATATAACGATTGTCCGCTGCTATTGAGCTGCATGCGCCTGTGCTGGCGAACGAACAAGACTTGTCCCACGGCCATCTCGAGCAACTGGATCTGCTGGCTGACGGCGCCGTGTGTGAGAGCAAGCTTTTCCGCTGCCTTACGAATGCCACCGTGTTCGACAACGGCGATAAAGGTTGGCAATACATGCATCGCGTCAATTAGCGCCATAATTGGATGAATAATTTGTCCATATGTTTATAAATCATCACCCATTGGTTAAAAATATCAACCTAAAATGCGATGGACCTATTTTCGGAGCCAGTCATGGACCCCATCAATGAATTGCACAATCAAACTTGGCCAGTCGTGTTGCAGCGGGCTCAGGCATTGGCTGAAACCTTTTTGGCGGGCTTGGATCTGCGACCGGTGGCAAGCGCCGTTACGGCACCCGTATTCGAAACGGTCAGTGCAAAGGGCCTTGGTGCCGAAGGCGCGTTGGCATCGTTTTGGCAGCAATGGTCGCCTACCTTATCGGCCAGTGCTGGACCTCGCTATTTCGGTTTTGTCACCGGCGGATCCACGCCGGCTGCCTTGGCCGCTGATTGGCTGGTCAGCAGCGTGGATCAAAATGCGCAGATGGGTGGGGGCTCGCAAGCCGCTGCGCTGGAAGCCCACACGGTTCGGCAATTTTGTCAGGCCTTAGCGCTGCCCGACTCGTTTACCGGCGGCTTTGTCAGCGGCGCGACGATGGCAAATTTGTGCGGCCTGGTGATTGGTCGTCAGCATTTGGGGGCACAGCGCGGCATTGATGTGTCCGAAGTGGGTGGACAACATTTACCGCTCACTGTGCTTTCGGGTGGAATTCATTCGAGTGCCATCAAAGCCTGTTCCGTTGTGGGGATTGGGCGTACCGCGGTGCAAACGGTGGCCTTGCAACCTGATCGAGAAGCGGTGGATCTGAATGCACTTGAACACGCTTTGCAACAACAGCGCAACAGCGCCGTTATCGTTGTCGCCAATGCGGGCACCGTAAACACGGTTGATTTTGATGATTTGCAAGCACTTGTAGCACTTAAAGATCGTTACGGATTTTGGCTGCATGTGGACGCGGCCTTTGGCGGTGTGGCCGCGTTCAGTGAACGATATCGTGCGTTGTTAACCGGCTGGGAATACGCCGACTCGATCACGATCGATGCCCACAAATGGTTGAACGTACCGTATGATTCCGCGCTGATATTAACGCGCCATTTGAGCAGCCAATTAGCGGTGTTTCAGAATCGTTCGCGTTACTTGAGCGCGCCCGAATGTGTGCCGGAAAACTTTCTGCATTTGTTACCTGAAAATTCGCGACGCTGGCGTGCGCTACCGGTGTACTTGAGCTTGCTCGCCTATGGGCGCGAAGGCATTGCGGCGATGGTCGAACGGCATGTCGAGTTAACGCAACAGTTGGCGCAAGGTATTGCGGCGATCGATGGTCTGCGTTTATTGGCGCCGGCGCGTTTAAACGGTGTTTGTTTTGCGCTGCGCGATAATGGCGCCGACGCGTCACGACAACGTGTCGAATTCTTGTCACGTCTGTATGCCGAGGGCGTTTGCTATTTCACACCAACGCAGTACCAAAATCGGGCGGCGATTCGCGGTGCGTTGGTCAATTGGCGCACCACTGCCCAGGACATTGAGCTGACGTTGCAATCGTTAGCGCGTTGTGTGAGTGAATAAAGGCGTAGCGTTACGGTGCATTCGGTCACCGCGTTGTGACGGTGCGCGTCAATTTAAAGATCAGCAAGCGCACATGATATGCTTGGACCATGACGGTCGATTCCGAACTTATGCAGCGTGTGCGTCACGATCTGGAGTGGGCGATTGCAAGTCCGCCTCTGCTGGATGGTGATCATGATCCATTGTGTGATTGGCCATCGGCGGCTTTCTTTGCGCAAGCATGGAAGCAACACGCTGAGCCTCCTTTGTCACTGGCGGATGTCGCCGCTTTAACCCCTATGCGTTTGGGCCACTATTTTGAATGGCTGTGGCATATTTGGTTACGCGCGCATCCGCGCTATGACTTGCTGAGAGCCAACGCGGTGTGGCGCGAGCAAGGCATTACACTTGGCGAAACCGATTTACTGCTGCGAGATCGGGACAGCGGTGAAATTGAACATTGGGAATTGGCCGTCAAATTTTATTTGGGTTATGGTGATTTGGCGTTGCGTTCGCATTGGCATGGACCACAATTTCGCGATCGCCTGGATCACAAATTTGAGCATTTAAAATTCAGTCAAACGCGTTTGAGTTTATTGCCGGCAGTGCAGCAGCAACTCAAACAGCAAAATCTGCGGGTTTCGCGTGTTCGTTGTGTGGTCAAAGGGCGTTTGTTTTTGCCGTGGACGGCGTATTGGCAGCAACAGCCTGTTGCGTTTGCCGCGCCACAATTTTTACACGGATTTTGGCTGTCACTCAGTGAATGGCAAATACAGCAACATCGCTATCCCCATATTCGGCGTTTAAGTCGTGAACAATTTTTGGCGCCGTTGACCACAGGTGCGTTGTGTGACGACGATGTGGTATCGACGGTCGCTACGCAACAAAGGCCCATCGCGTTGGCATTGTGTCAGCACGATGGCAGCGAAATGCATCGTGGTTTCGTGGTACCGGACAGTTGGCCGCAGCAGGCCTTGCTGCATTCAGCCGAAAATACGCCACAAATTCAGCACGCTGAGGCACACAATCAATAATCCGACGATCACCATTAATACGCGGGCGCGAATTGTTTTACACAAATAGGCGGCAAACGGCGCGGCAAATAAGCCACCTATGATCAAACCAATAACCGTTACCCATAAACCGCTTTGCACAATAATCGTAAACACGGTCGCCGTCGCAAAAGACACAAAAAATTCGGCAAAATTGACAGAACCAATTGTCGTGCGCGGATCGTTGCCAGAACCAATCAAACTGCTGCTGACGACCGGCCCCCAACCGCCGCCGCCTGCGGCATCGACAAAGCCGCCAACCAGCGCTAATTTGATCACATGTTTGGGCCCATCAAATGTTGGCAAAATGTGTCGTGCGGCTTTGATCAAAATATAAATGCCCATCAACAGCAAATAAATCGACACAATGGGTTTTAACAGCTGCGTATCGATTGACGTGATCAGCAGTGTGCCGGCAATGCCACCCACAATGCCGGGAAACAATAGGCGCAAAAAAAGCGTCACATTTACATTGCCGGCGCGCGCATGTGCCAAGCCAGAAAACCCGGTTGTAAACACTTCTGCGATATGCACACTGGCACTGGCCATTACCGGCGTCGCACCCATGCTCAATAAAAACGCTGTAGCGCTAATGCCGTAGGCCATACCCAGTGCACCGTCAATAACACTGGCAATTAAGCCAACGCCGATGGCCCACCAAAATTGCGGATCATGCAGAATGCCGACGATCAAGTGATGAAATGAGGCAAAGGACGACAATTGCAAAAGGGGCGATAACAAATACGCCGCACTGCCCAGCAAGGCGGTGATCGTAATTAAAATCGCAATACGGATGACCATACCGACAACTCGTCGTGTTGGTGGCGGCAGTGCTAACGGTAGCAGAATTTACCACCGTTCAACATTTCACCTGTTATAGCCAGTGAGGGGGATTTGGTGTTCCCGCCGTTAAGGGCTTGGCGCGACTATTGTCACATTGGCCTGGCACACATAAAAACGGCAACCCGAAAGTTGCCGTTGTGCGGTATGGCTGAACTTAGTTTTCAGCCGTCTTATCGACGTTCTTGCGCAAGCGGATATTGAGCATTTCGACGATAACGGAAAACGCCATTGCAAAATAAATGTAGCCTTTAGGAATATGAAACGCGAGGCCTTCCGCGATCAAGGCAATGCCGACCATGATCAAAAACGACAGCGCCAAAACTTTGATCGTGGGATGACGTTCAACAAATTCGCCAATGGCTTTGGCGGCAAACATCATGACAAACACGGCGGCCATAATGGCGATAACCATAACGGGAATATCGCTGACCAAGCCGACGGCGGTGATCACGGAATCAAGCGAAAACACAATATCAATGATGGCAATTTGGATCAGCGTGCCAATGTATGCGGCTTTGCGAACGTGTCGTTCACCTTCTTCAGCGCCTTCGACAGCGGCATGAATTTCTTTGGTGGCTTTCACCAACAAAAATAAACCACCACCAATCAAAATAATGTCTCGTCCAGAAATCGCTTGATCGACGATTTCAAACAGCGGGTGCGTTAAACGCATCACCCATGACAACGACAGCAGCAATAAAATGCGCGTAATCATGGCCAAACCCAACCCTAATATGCGGGCGGATTGGCGTTGGTGAACAGGCAGACGCCCCACCAAAATGGACAGGAAAATAATATTATCGATGCCGAGGACAATTTCGAGTGCCGTCAGTGTGGCCAGTGCCACCCAAGCCTCGGGGCTAGCGAACCATTCCATCTTTTACCGTTGTTGTGGTGTCTAAAAAGCTGCGCAAGGATAGCGATCACGACCGGGGATGCCCAGCAAAACCATCATCTTCGCGGTTTTGACTGCCGGGAAAGCGGCTTCACGATAACCAGCGTGGGTAGCCGCGGCAAAATGGCAAGCGTTACGGAATGTGTCGAAACGCTGGCCAGACCTTGCGTAAACGAAATGACATCGCTGTCATTTCCCCTTGACCTCCGTGCCTGCTTCGGGTCATCGTGCGCCCCATCATTTAATAGCCCCGATCAAGGACTGTCCATGACCGCAACGTTACATCCGGTGCCTCCGGCCTATGCCCGCAAAGCGCTGATCAACGCTGAACGCTATCAGGCGTTGTATCAGCAATCGATTAATGAGCCCGAAAAATTCTGGGCTGACATGGGTAAGCGGCTGCACTGGTTCAAACCGTACACCCAGATCAAAGACGTGTCATTTAACGAAGCCGATCTGCATATTCGTTGGTATCACGATGGTGAATTGAATGTCGCGTACAACTGTCTTGATCGTCATCTGGCAACGCGTGGTGATCAAACCGCCATCATTTTTGAACCGGATGATCCGAACGAAGCGGCGCAATACATCAGCTATCGCGATCTGCACGCACGCGTCGGCAAATTGGCCAACGCGATGAACGATCTCGGTGTGCAAGCCGGCGATCGCGTGACCATTTACATGCCAATGATCCCTGAAGCCGCGGTCGCGATGTTGGCGTGCGCACGCATTGGTGCCGTGCATTCGGTGGTGTTTGGTGGCTTTTCGCCGGAATCACTGGCCGGTCGCGTGATCGACTGCCAGTCAAAATTAATTATCACCGCCGATGAAGGATTGCGTGGTGGTAAAAAAATCCCACTCAAAATGTATGTTGATGAAGCGTTGACGAAAAAAGGTACCGAGTGCGTTGAAAAAGTCATCGTATATCAGCGCACGAATGCAGCCGTGCTATGGCATAAAAATCGCGATATCGAATACAACGCATTGGTGAATCAATACAGCAGCGAGTGTGCTGCGGTTGCCGTTAATGCCGAAGCACCGCTGTTTATTTTGTACACATCGGGCTCCACGGGAAAACCAAAAGGCGTACTGCACACCAGTGGCGGTTATCTGGTGTATGCCTCACTGACGCATCAATATGTATTCGATTATCACGACGGTGATGTGCATTGGTGCACGGCCGATGTTGGTTGGATCACCGGACACAGTTATGTTGTTTACGGTCCGCTTGCTAATGGCGCTACGACCGTGATGTTTGAGGGGGTACCGCAATACCCGGATTGGTCACGTTTTTGGCAAGTTTGTGATAAACATAACGTCACGATTTTTTACACGGCACCGACGGCGATTCGTGCGTTAATGCGGGAAGGTGAAGCGCCCGTTAAAAAATATTCACGCTCATCCATCACCTTGCTTGGCAGTGTCGGTGAACCGATCAATCCCGAAGCCTGGGAGTGGTATTACCGCGTTGTTGGCGATGAACGTTGTCCCATTGTTGACACGTGGTGGCAAACTGAAACGGGCGGTATTTTGATTTCGCCGTTGCCGGGCGCCACCGATCTGAAACCCGGCTCTGCCACGCTGCCATTTTTTGGCATCAAACCGGCGCTGGTGGATGCCAATGGCAACACCTTAGAAAACGCGACAAGCGGCAATTTGGTGCTGACGGATTCGTGGCCGGGGCAGATGCGTACGGTCTATGGTGATCATCAACGATTCATTGAAACTTATTTCAAAACATACCCTGGAAAATATTTCACCGGCGACGGTGCGCGTCGTGATGAAGACGGTTATTTTTGGATCACCGGGCGCGTTGATGATGTGCTCAACGTGTCGGGGCATCGCATTGGAACGGCCGAAGTAGAAAGTGCATTGGTCGCGCATTCCAAGGTAGCCGAAGCGGCAGTGGTCGGTTGCCCTCATGAGATCAAAGGCCAAGGCATTTATGCCTATGTAACACTGAAACAAGGTGTCGAGCCGTACGACAAATTGCTTGAAGAATTGAAACAAACGGTTGCCCGTGAAATTGGTGCGATAGCGAAACCGGATTTTATTCAGTGGGCACCTGGCTTACCGAAAACACGCTCCGGCAAAATCATGCGCCGCATCTTGCGCAAAATCGCCGAAAATGATTTCAGCAATCTGGGCGATATCTCAACGTTGGCTGATCCGGCCGTTGTGCAACAACTGATCGACAATCGTGTGAATCGCTGATACACAAAACTACAGAACCAGGCCGCGCGGTTGGCTACACTGCGCGGCTTTTTTTGCGCAACTTTTGGGGAAATCCATGCGTTTTTTATTCAGCCTATGTCTGCTGGTGATGGCCGCGGCCGTGTCCGCCGAATCGATTATTGTGGGCAATGCTTCGTGGGCAGAAATTAATCTGCATCGTCAAATCGTGGAGTTCAAACGGGAAGAGTTGGATTACTTCGATGCGGAAACTGTGGGCGCGGGTCTTGATCTGCGTTTTGCCGTCAGTGACGACTGGGCGATCGCCTTGGAGGGCACCACACAACAGCAATGTGAAGAATCCCTGTTGGTGTGGTGCGAGACGGATTCCGATCTGTCGGCGGATGGGCAAAGCCAAAATGGTTGGTACAAACGCCAAGCCTTGGGCGTGACGTGGAATCATGTGCTGTGGTCGCGTTATGCGGTGGAACTGTCCTATCGTCGCCAACGTGAAGACAGCAAGTTGTACGACAGCTTTTGTTATCTCTGGATCTGTTCCACGGCGGATGAACACTTCCGCAGCCGTTTGCGTGAACGTTCATTTACAGGCCATTTGCCTGGGGTGACAGCTCGCGGCCAATGGGGAGCGTTCGAGTTGGCGTTGTCCGTGTCGCGTTTGATCGGTGAAATTGACGAAACCCAGTGGCGCCTTGAAAACCGCTTTTTGCTTGGCCACCATTTTAATTTGGTGCTGTCTTATGTGCTCACCGAGGAAAGCGACGATCTCAGCTTTGGAGTCCGTTATCGCTGGTAGCAAAGTGATAACCAGATCATATTGTTAGTGCTTACTTATGTTTGGTGACTTATAAATTGAGATTAAACGTTCGATAATCGAACAAAGAAACTGGTACGTCCGTCTAGGGGTTGTCAGGCGTTCTTGTCCTGATATGCTCCGGCGACGCCCTTCAAGGCGTTGCTGGAGCTGTAACATGACCGATACCAGAATCATAAAAAAATACCCCAACCGCCGTTTGTATGACACCGCGATTAGCAGCTATGTGACCTTGTCCGAACTCAAAGATCTGGCCCTGGCACAAACGCCGTTTCGTGTGATTGATGTAAAGACTTCCGCCGACATAACACGCCAAACCCTGTTGCAAATCATTCAGGACCAAGAAGAGCGTGGTACACAATTGTTCAGCACTGAATTCCTGTTGCACGCCGTGCGTTGTTACGACGCCGATGTGCAACCGGCAACCTCGCGCGTGTTGGAACAAGCGTTAAAAGTGTTGGCCGACAAAGAATGGCTGCAAGAGAGCGACAACAGTGTGGTGCGTCAGTTCGCCGCGTTTGCGTCGAAGCCCCACGAAGAAGAGATCGACGGCAGTACGACTGTATTTGCCTGATACAATGGTAAAAAAAAGCAGTAAACGTATGCACACGTTTGCTGCTTTTTTATTGCCTGCTTGAGTCACTACTCAGCAACGATTGCCGCGTTCATCGAATTTGAACGGGCACGCGCACTGAAAGGGCGACCACATCTCTTTCATTTCGGCGATCAATAGCCTTGCAATCCCAAGGTGACATTGATGTTGAACGCGTTCATATTGCGCGCGCAAACTTTGTACCATTTTGGCGTTACAAACACGGGTGCAAAATAAAACGAACTACCGTCCGTTACGCTAACGTCATCATAAGGCCCATTAAAATTATCGGATGTTTTGACGGTAAAATGTGCGATTGCTGGTCGTCCCTGCAACGTCGACGCGAAACCAAAGGCTTGCACAGTTTGCGAAATATACAGCGGGTCCTTACAGATGCGTCCGTCCGGCGACAAGATACCCGCGTGAGCGCTGACACTGCCTGCCAACATCAACGCGGCACCCATTACTCGCCATGTAGTAATTTTCATCGTACTCTCCTTTTTCAAAAAAAATAAACAGGCTTATCGATTGCAATGTAAAAACTATCCCAATGACGTTCCTGTGTCGTTTGCTGCGACGCGTGACGCGACACAACGAGAACTGATACGGAGAAATAAAAATAATGGATGCGCAAACAATCAAGCGCGTTTGGGGTAAGTGCCGCTGAGATGGACCTGATCTTGAAAATTAAATCATCAATAGTGCAACACCTGATTAGTCGAATTATCGGGGTTAATGTTCATGTAGTTGATTGACCATTGGGCAAATCATAACTTGGGTCCACGGATGCCGGAGTTTATATCGAGAGTGGTTGAAGTTTGTGACGGTACTTGCCAAAGATGAGGCAAATCCTTTAACTTACAGAAATAATACGTGATACTTTGCCGCCGACGGTTGTTCGGTATTTTGGGATAATTATGATGAATAAATTCGCTGGGCGCGCACTCGCGTTTGCGTTTACTTTTGTTTATGTCTCTGCAGTAACACTTGCCGCTGATTGGGATCAGGCTGTCGTCAATGGCCTGAACAGGCTGATTGTTGCAGACTTGGATGGTGATCAAGTCGCGGATCTGACCGTGCAATCTCAGTTACCAAATACAACGAACTTTGCGGTAGTAAGCACTTCCGCTGAACCTGTTGTACAACGCTGGCATGATGGACATCTGTTGCTGAATTGGTCGGGAGAAACGACGAAGTGGCATGTTGGTGATTTTAATGGGGATGCACGAAGTGATTTACTGTTGCAGGGCATCTCTGAGAAGTCCCCATCACACCTTGTACTCACAAAGGTAGATGACACTGTCGGCGTTGTTGCGCAATCCATACCCTATTTGCATCTTGGCGCAGTCTGGGATGCAACCGAATCAGAAATGACGGTGGGCGACTTTGATGGGGATTGGCGCGACGATATATTTTTGCAAAGCAAACAAAGGCACCGGCGCCATTTCCTAATCGGTGCCTCTGCAGACGGCTCACTGAATCGGGTTCAGTTTGAGTTTGACGATGAACACTTGGGCCTTGATTGGTCTACCGTTGGGCACAAGTTGATTGCTGGCGAATTTGATGGCGATGGGCGGAAAGATCTTTTCTTGCAAGCCTCATCGATGCAATCGGATAGCGGCATTGTTTTAAGCAAAACACATCCCCTCAGCACGTTAAGCCAAGTGCTTGAAAATGGTTTTATGGGACTCAGGTTGGACGCATCGTCTGCCAAGATCGTTTCAGGTGATTTTGAAGGTGACGATGTTGATGAACTACTCGTTTGGCAAAAGCGAGGAAATCGTGAAGCACTCATTCTTAAAATCGTTGAAGGGAGGCTTAGCGGAATTGCTGCAAAATTTGATTTGCAAGCTGAAAGTGAAGACATTCGGGAAATTCTGGTTGGCGATTTTAATGGTGATGGACGGGACGAAGCCGTCGTTTTTTATCGGGGGCATTCCGAGCTAGCTGTTTTGCATTTGGGTGATACGCAAGCACAGTCAGAAATACATCGCCGACTGTTGCAACTTGGCCTGATTAATAACGCGCAACAGGTAAAGTGGTTGCCTGCAGTGCTAACGTCAACAACGACGACTGCTATAACCGCTGCAACCCCGATGGCACTTGCGGCACCCATTTGTGATGATCTGGCACTCGCCAACGTTGATGATGTGTCAGTCAATCCATGTCCAGATCCTGAACCAGATCCCGATCCTCAACCGACACCAACACCTTACATTAAACAAGCATTACAACCAATCAGTGCGGTTGCCAAAACTGAGGGCGTTGCATCGGTGTCGGGCGGGGCTTCCTCATACAGCGTCGAAATGGTTCTTCCCCCTGGCCGCTTGGGAATGAAACCTTCTGTGTCACTTAATTATTCTTCGCGTGGTGGCAACGGTGTTGCAGGTATGGGGTGGTCGTTATCTGCAACTTCAATGATTCACCGTTGCGATCCGATCGCAGATTTGGATGGATATAACGGCGCTATCAGTTTTCAAACTGGCGCGAACGGAGTTGGAACAGTTGATCCGCTTTGCCTTGATGGCAACCGCCTGAAATTGATCAGCGGCAGCAATGGTGCTGCGGGTTCCAGCTACCGCACTGAAATCGACACGCTGCAACTCGTGAAATTGGTTTCGGGTGATGTGCAAAATAACTCTGCAAAATTTGAAATCACCGATGCAGATGGGCATGTCAGCACATATGGGATGATGAATGGCGGTACCGGTTCAATTGAAGTCGCCAAAGGTCATACCAAACCGAGGGCTTGGTATTTGGCGCAAAAGCGTGACTTGAATGGGAACTCCATCGATTTCAAATATCAACTCGCAGGAGCCGGAGAAGTATTGCTGGAGGCGATTTATTACACCGGAACTTATACGAATGGCGCCACTGTGTTCGGAAATCGAGTCGTACGATTCTTCTATGAAACGCGTTCGGACGTTACAACGGCTTACATGGCGGGGGGCTTTCTGCAGAAAACAAAGCGATTGGCAGCCATTCACAGTTATGTGAACTCTGAATTGATCAGACAACTTACGCTTTATTATGTGCAGAGTTTGGATACAGATCGCAGCCTGTTGGATCAAATCCAGGAGTGTGCGATTGAGAATGGTAATAAATACTGTGCTGTGCCTAGTCGATTCGAGTGGCAATCTACCGACGCGAATTGGGCGACGCCATCTGCACCTATCGGTGAAGAAACGGGTGATGTTGTCAGATTTTCTCAGTCCATTGACTGGGATGGTGATGGTATTGTTGAGATGCACGGAAGATCTAAAGTTGGCAGTCAGTTCAAGGACGAAATTTTCTTTATGAGTTCCAACTGGAGCGTTCGGAAACGTTGTGATGTTACTGATTTTTATAACTACTCAGATGCTGCTGGTAATCAGTTCTCAAAATTTAGGGGCGTTTTTGACTCGGACGATGATGGAAAAATGGAGTATCTGTCTTGGGATGATAGTTTAAAAATCTACAAAGCCACGAAATATGATCTGGGTAGTGATGGGTGCCCGATTGCAGCATCTACATCGACATATTCCATTCCAGTCGATGATCGATACCTTCTAAATTTCATTGACGTAAACGGCGATGGATTTCAGGATTTGGTGGCAACCGGGCGGGGCACAAACGATGATCATGGCGTATGGTACTTCCCTTCAGTTTCGATGAGCGGCGGAGGTAAACGCACTTTCGGAACAAAAACTTTGATGTATACACGCCTGAAGAATTCGAGCAATTATTCTGCATGTCGAAGCGAAGGGATATCCTAATTTTCCGATATTGACGGAAATGGACTGACTGATTTTTTTATATCGCCTGTTTGTAATAATCAATCGCCGAAAATACTATTTGTGAAAAGAAACAATGGGAATATTTCTTTTTCGGTCTCCACATATTCATCGTTAGGTATCACAAACTCAATTCCCATGATGTGGAGCACCTTTGGTGATGTCAACGGTGATGGATTGCAAGATCTGATTTTTACCGAATACCCATCTTTGATCTGGAAGGTAAGGCTGAATAAAGGCGGTGTATTTGGTGCGCCATTGAGCACAGGGCTGAATACGGGAATAAGAGCGCGAACGGCCCGCACAACGTATGACCCACGCTATGACTATATGTACATCAATCATTCAGGTGCAATCAGAGCGGCGGATACCGATGGTGATGGCATTGATGAGCTATTTGTTCCGACAAGTTTGATTTCAAAATCCAGAAACACACACTGGGAAGTGATTGCGGATGGTTTCCAAGAACCGGTCTTTATCTGTTCCGAAGTGCGGACAGGAGATTCGAGTTGCGAGCATGATTACTTCAGCTACAAGTCACTAGGTGAGTACATAAACGAGGACCGTGGGGTTTATCGGTGGGCAAAAATAAAATTTGGGTTGGCGAGTGAAAGCGTGATTTCCGCGAAGGTTTCCGATGAAACGTTGCAGGGCGTCGTTAATTCAACGTCCTTCGACGATTTGAATGGAGACGGTATCACTGATATCACCACATTACTGAGTCGTAGCGGTCCTGTTGCCTCTTCCATGTCGGCATCGCCGTCTTGGCGCATAAATGGTGTAAAGGCTTATGTGAGCATTCAGGGAGCAAAAAAAGGTGATGTGCTTGCCAAAGTAACGGATGGGGCTGGCATAAGTAGCACTTGGCAATATGCGCCATTAACAGCACTTGACTCCATCAAAACATTTGGCGGCTTGCCCTTGTATTCGGTCCCTTCAATGGCTGAGCGTTATGCCAAGACAGGTAACGACTATTTCTATTTGTCATCGCCGCTAAGTGTTGTTTCACGATTCACAACATCAGTTGGTTCGACCGAAAAGTTGGAGTCAACCTATGCTTATTCAGAGGGCATCTATCATAAAAAGGGGCGTGGGTTTCAAGGTTTCCGGAGTATTACCGAAGAAAACAACAAAGGCTTATCAAACACCGTTGTGTATAGTCAGAAATTTCCATTGTCAGGCGTTGTTGAGAAGGAAGTCATCAAGGTCACACCGGCTGCCTCTACTCCTAACGCGCCAACGGCGATACTGAAGGATGTTTCCAACACGGTGTCTGTCGTTTCGCCATTTGGGGACAACAAAACATTTTGTCCTCACATATCCAGTTCGAGGACGGTCAATCGTGATCTGGGCAACAAAGACATCGGAACCACGACTCGCTCTACGACCATGGATGGATACTGCAATGCAGATTTGATTCGGACCACGGTGTCGGATGGGTTGTTGACGCACACAACAGAAATTGATCCCGTTTTTACCCCGCAAACTACCCCCTGGTGGCCAAGTAAATCAATCGAAAGAACTGAGCGACGTTGTCTCGATAAACCCGTATGCAGTGATTCTGATGTAAGTGTCGAATCAAAACAACGTGTTGTGATTAGTCGCTGGTTTGATGAACTGCGTCGTCTGCCTGCAACGACAATCAGCGGTCACCCGACTGATGCAACATTACAAGTTCAGACCGCGTTTGATAGTTATGATGCCTTTGGCAACAATACCAAAAAAACTGTAAAAAATGCCGATGGTGTCAGCAGTACAGCCAATGCCTTTATTGGCAGTCGTAGCACAGAAACAACATTTACGTCTGATGGATATTTTGTGCAATCCACAAAAGATCCTTCTGGCGCCGTGTCATCGTTCGTTTTCAGTCAGATAAATGGTGAGGCAACGCAGGTGACCGATCCAGAAGGGCGTGTCACTGATATTGACTATGACGCTTGGGACCGAGTTATCAGCAAACAAAATCGGTTAAAAAATGTCACGCGAGCACTTGCTCCAGAGACATATGAATATCGCTTTTGTAGCGCACAAGCCCCTGCTTTTGACGCGAACTTAATGACGGACTGCTCAATACTTGGTGCATCGGCTGCTGAAAAGGCGTGGCTGGTGGTGACGGCAAATCAATTGGATGCGAGCAGCAATGCAAACATAAAGGCACCGGTCGTTACCTACCTTGATCGAAATGGCAGAGTGCTTCGCACCAGCACGATCATGCAAGGTGGCACCCCCTCGATTGTGGATAATGAATATGACGCTTGGGGCCGTGTCATCAAACAAGGCGTGCCGTGGAACGGTGTGGGCACGCAATATTTCACCCGATTTACAGAATACGATTTGCTCGACAGGCCAAAATTGAAAATTGTGCCTAACGGGGAACATCAATTTGGATTGCCGATTGAATATCTCTACGACGGTTTAACCACGCATGTCACCGTCGCCAAAGGCAGCAGCAGACAATTTACCCTGTCGCGAATCAAGAACCCACTGGGGCAATGGTCGCAAACGGTTGATCAAGGTGATGACAATGTGTCGAACAAAGTCACCACAAAATTTCGTTATGATGCGATGGGAAACCCCATTGAAATCATAAAATCAGTCAAATCGGGGGCGGTGATCAAAAATACCGCCAGCTACAATGTGCTTGGCCACAAAGTATCAATGACTGACCCCGATCGTGGGAGTTGGCAGTTTGAGTATTCGGTTCTTGGCGAATTGAAAAAACAAACCGATGCCAAAGGGCAAGTCACCGAATACAGTTATGATGCACTGTCACGCCCATTAACCAGAAAAGAAGCCGGTGCGGTTGTGGCCGACTGGGCGTACGGTGCCAATAGCTTGAATGGTTTGACTCGTGGCGCCGATTGTCTTGCCAGTGCATACCAGATAAGCATGTCTCGCAGCATCAATGCCACCGACAAAATTTTTTGTTACGACTCGGCTGCTCGGTTAACCGAAACCCGTTACACGCTAAAAGCCTTGGGCGAGCCCAATAAGTCATATTCCTTAAAACAGACGTATGACGACAATGCTCGTTTAGCATCCCAAAGCTATCCGGGGAATCAGTTAATTGCGCGTTACACGTATGACGTATCAACCGGCAAGTTAGCAAAAATAACCGATCAGTCCGGCACCCACCTCGAAAGCAATCTTGTTGAAGACGTGTTTGGAAATCTTGAGCAACAAAAAGTGGGGAGCAGCGAATTACGTCGTCACTGGTACGATGCCAGCGACGCGCGATTAACGGGAATATGCACAACGGGCAATAACAGCCTATGCAGCAGCATTTATGCCGCAAACGCCTTGCAAGCGTTGGATTATGGCGTTGGAGTAGCGGATGCCTATGATGAATTCGGTAGTTTAATTCGGCAACGAAACCATATTCAGGATGTCACCGAAACATTTAGTTATGACCTTCGTTTTCGTTTAACACAAAGCACTCGCGTCAGCGGACTGGGCAACACCCTGCCCAGTGTGACGACAACGATTAATTACGAATTTAATGCCTTTGGCAATATGGTCAAAAAAGATGATGTGGCCGACCTACTGATTTATGGCAATGGCAAGCCTCATCAAGTCAGTCAAACCAAAAACGAAAAAGGCATAGAGCTGTCGTCTTATCAATATGATGCCAATGGCAATCAAACGATCAGCACCGGAGCGCGTGCACGCACGATCGATTACAACGTCAACAATCAACCGATTTACATCGAAGCGCAAGGCAACGCCGTCACCATTAGGCATGATGATGCCTTTGAACGCTATTTTGAAAAACACAGCATTGGCACCAAAACCATCAAGTACTGGAAGTTGGGCAAACAGTTTGAAGTAAAAGAAGTGTGGGAAAACGGCAATAAAACCGAAGAGCTGCATAACCACTACGTCGGAAGTCGCACACTCTTTCAGTATTATCCGATGTCGAACATCAAACGCTGGCGTTACCTGCACACCGATCGCTTGGGCAGTGTTGAAACCATCAGCGATGGCAACGGCAATTGGTTGGAACGCAACAGTTATGATCCATTTGGCAAGGTGCGGCAACCCAATGCCATGCAAGATCGCAACTGTGTGGGTGGCTGGAACTGTTTGAACAGTCAAATCAGCCAACGCGGGTTCACCGGCACGCACGAGCACTTGGATGCTGTCAGCGTGATCAACATGGGCGGACGTATTTACGATCAAGAGTTGGGGCGATTTTTAAGCGTCGATCCGTTTATGACATCACCACTGAATGCACAATCGCTTAACCCTTATAGCTATGTTGGTAACTCGCCGTTGATGGGCACCGATCCAACCGGTTATATCTGTGCACTAAATGCGCGGCAATATGCGGGTAGTGTATGTCTGGGTGACAAACCGGAACAGCAAGGGGCAAAATCCACACCGATGACCGGTTCGCGGATTCGCGGAGTGGATACCGGCGCTAAATGCAGCGGAAGTTGTTCGGTCAGGTCGACAAACGGAAAACAAAACAGCCAATCGACCGGAGATCGAAACAAACCGAGTCATGCCATTCAGTTAAGTGGTAATCCGACGGCGTCGAAGACCGATGAGGTGGGTGGAAGAAATTGGGATGAGTGGTTCGAACAACAGCTAAATTCCATGTTCGACAACTTTACTCCGTCAGGATCTGCCGGAGTTCATGGCGGCTTCGATTACGTGCCTCGTGACGAATGGGCGAGTTTCGCTCCAGATGAAAGCAATATGTTGCCGAATGTCACTCCCTATTTTGAAGCCACATTCCATCACTCCGGAAATAAGATCACGCCACAGCAAGTTGAAGCTTTACACAGATGGCGTATTCCTACTGCAGAGAAAATCGCAAGGCAACTATTCGCCGATCCGTATGATAATGGAGATGTTGGATACCATTTCCTAATTTCACCAACTGGCACTGTATATGAAGGTCGTTCTCTATTTTGGGAAGGGGCTCATGTTAGTGGGAGCAATTCTGGAAATATTGGTATTGCATTCCTCGGTGACTTCTCTAACAGACCAATTAGCGTAGAAGCATATCGTGCAGCGGGAGCACTTTTACACTATCTCAACGATGTTTATGGAAGGGCAAATGGTGGACCTCTGCTTGTGAGATCTCATGGCGAGTTTAACTTGGAGTCCAAAGGCGGAGAATTGGCTGGGGCTAGGAGCCAAATTGATAGATTGAAAGTTGAATCTTTGCGAAATTGGCATAACTGAGGTGAACGCGGTGCTTAGAAACATAAAATACTTCATTTTCATACTTACGGCTTCGTTTGGTGTGATTTTGTTACTCCTTCGATACTCGGTTGAGTCTTGCGAATTTACTCTGCGTATTCTCCCTAAGCCGATTGAAAAATATTACTTGCAACAAGTATTAAGTGATTCAATAGGCTTTTTTAGTTCTGAGCCGCAAAAGAAAATCGTTTTGACTATTCATAAAAATAAACTTGAAAACGGGGTTGAGGGGTTGCCCATAAATGGTAGCCAGCTAGTCCCCCTTATGCGATTGGATAGCAAACAATACGGTGAGCCGATACCCGCTTTATCTATATGGATCTCAATTCTGGCCAACGACCGTGAACTCTTTGATCAGGTCATATCAACTTACAAAGAGGATGATAGGTTTATGTTCATATACGCTTTCAAACTCAGCCAAATTGGTGAAAAATCCAAGACTTCTTTATGCGATGCTATTGGTACCATGCAGTTAATTGGACATTTACCACTTCAACTGAATAGGGCCGTCGACCTACATAAAGTAAATTGCGCGAAATGACAGTTCCGGGAAATCAGTTAACTGCGCGTTACACGTATGACGTATCCGTGGCGGTAAACAACGTTACGGCGCTCACAATGGAAAATTATACGAGTTCCAGCCTGATAACACCGGTGGATGGCACGGTTATCCTATAAGAGGAACTGAGGCTCCTCCAACTGTATTACGACAGTTAGCTCAGCGTGGCGATATAAGTCGCGCAGAATATATGCGCATGAATAAGGGGAAATGAATGGCCATACTTCCTTTAACTCTCAACATTAAATTTTTGAATGATTCGGCAGAGATGCTGCGCGAAGCCCATGCTCCTGGTGAGGTAGCTCTACTCTTAGGCGATGCCGAACTATCTGGTGCGATATGTTTATTGCGTGCTGATTGCGATATTTATGAGCTGACAATGTGGCTGCTCAAAAATAAAAATGCGATCTTGAAAGAGCGTATTCCGTTGTTCCTTCCAAAAGCAGTATGCGTTGCTCAAGCGATATCTGGTTTTTACGATGCTGTTGAGGATGATGGAAATGAATTGGACACCATTTTTGACTATAGATCTCGCCATGGCTTACGATTTGCTACTCGTGGTGTGGAAATTTCTGATATCTACATCGGCCTGAATTCAGAAGATGTACACGAAATATCTTGCTTCGATGACGGTCTTAATTGGCATTATTGCGTCGACTTGTATGGTTTTTTTGTTCAAGTAGAAAGCGTGTATTTGAAGATTTTGCAAAATTAACGATCGCGTTCAAAAGTCAGTAGTGTCCGTTTATGACTGCTAACACAAAGCACTCGCGTCAGCGGGCTTGGCACCACCCTGCCCAGTGTGACGACAACGATTAATTACGAATTTAATGCCTTTGGCAATATGGTCAAAAAAGATGATGTGGCCGACCTACTGATTTATGGCAATGGCAAGCCTCATCAAGTCAGTCAAACCAAAAACGAAAAAGGCATAGAGCTGTCGTCTTATCAATATGATGCCAATGGCAATCAAACGATCAGCACCGGAGCGCGTGCACGCACGATCGATTACAACGTCAACAATCAACCGATTTACATCGAAGCGCAAGGCAACGCCGTCACCATTAGGCATGATGATGCCTTTGAACGCTATTTTGAAAAACACAGCATTGGCACCAAAACCATCAAGTACTGGAAGTTGGGCAAACAGTTTGAAGTAAAAGAAGTGTGGGAAAACGGCAATAAAACCGAAGAGCTGCATAACCACTACGTCGGAAGTCGCACACTCTTTCAGTATTATCCGATGTCGAACATCAAACGCTGGCGTTACCTGCACACCGATCGCTTGGGCAGTGTTGAAACCATCAGCGATGGCAACGGCAATTGGTTGGAACGCAACAGTTATGATCCATTTGGCAAGGTGCGGCAACCCAATGCCATGCAAGATCGCAACTGTGTGGGTGGCTGGAACTGTTTGAACAGTCAAATCAGCCAACGCGGGTTCACCGGCACGCACGAGCACTTGGATGCTGTCAGCGTGATCAACATGGGCGGACGTATTTACGATCAAGAGTTGGGGCGATTTTTAAGCGTCGATCCGTTTATGACATCACCACTGAATGCACAATCGCTTAACCCTTATAGCTATGTTGGTAACTCGCCGTTGATGGGCACCGATCCAACCGGTTATATCTGTGCACTAAATGCGCGGCAATATGCGGGTAGTGTATGTCTGGGTGACAAACCGGAACAGCAAGGGGCAAAATCCACACCGATGACCGGTTCGCGGATTCGCGGAGTGGATACCGGCGCTAAATGCAGCGGAAGTTGTTCGGTCAGGTCGACAAACGGAAAACAAAACAGCCAATCGACCGGAGATCGAAACAAACCGAGTCATGCCATTCAGTTAAGTGGTAATCCGACGGCGTCGAAGACCGATGAAGTGGAGGGGGGATTGGTTGGCGCCGGGAGTATCGATGTTGGTGTTTTAGAAGTTGGTGCGGGTGTTGCGACATATACATACATAGAAAACGCACTTGCAAACGGCGGACGCGCGCTCCTTGCAGCCTTAGGCACAACAGCTACCATCGTCGGAGGCGTTCTTGTTCCAAGTAACACAATTGTGTCAGAGGAAGAAGAACAGGCTGCGTTGAATCTGAGCCGGACAATTGTAGCTATTCGAACAGCCGCAACTAGTAAAACAGATGAACACTCACTTGTTTTTTTTCATGGAACCAATCTGGAATCAGCTATGGCATTGTGGGCGGGGGCGCCTTTAGAGGTTGAGACGGCGATCTCACTGAAACACGAAAAAATGGCTGTACCTGGTTTCTATCTCGCAACAAACATTATAGCTGCGGAGCATTTTGCCGCTGTTCAAGGAGATCTCAACGGCGGTAAAGCTGCAGTGCTTCAATACACGATGAGTGGAAAAGCAGTTTATGCATTGACAGCAAGTGGCGCTCAATTCAGGCCCATACCAGGTGGGGGCAGCTATACGCCAGGAATGGAGTATTACATTCCTCCCGCCTTATTTCCTTTATTTAATTCACTTAGACAGGTCGGTGAAATCAATGTCGGCCCCCCTGATAGGTGAGGAGAGAAAATGGAAGATTTAATTTCAGTGCCAGATTCCGTATCGCTGATTAGGAAAAATCTAGCCAATTACCTTGGCGACAATGCATTGAGCTTAGAAACGCTTGCAGATTTCATTTGCGCCGATGCGAAATTGCTTGGCGCTGAAAATGTTGAAAAGACTCAATATGGCTCATGGATGTCGGTTTTGGCTGATAGGGATTGGATAAAAATAAACAGTCGTAATATTCAATCGTGGTCGGAAGTTTTTAATAAGCTTATTTCGCTGCCTGAAGCAGGTGTCAATACTGTTAGGCATGAAATTTATCTAATCGCATTTACTGCCAATGTGGTTATATGCGAGAGCGGCGAGTTGTTCGTATTAAAGGGCGAGCTGCCATCTCCAGAGATAGCGCGTCAATTAATAGAACGCTCATTGAAGGGCAAGTTCATTGTTGCCTTCTCTGAGATTGTGCCATAGTCATTAGATTCGACTGATGCACAAAATATACAAACGCAAAATAGTAACGATGATTTTAAAACTTTATGAGCAAGCCCTTGTGAGCGAACTTTCCACTTTGAGGGGGGGTAAGTTAGTTGCATTTGCACTCTGTTGTGCTACAAGACAGTACATTGCATTTGAGCAGTATGCAAAGAAATTTGATAAAGAGTCTGAGTCGCTCTATCTTTCTATAGTTGATCGGCTATGGTGTTATCTCACAAATGCTGAGTCTATTGGAGATGATGGTTTGAATGAAATTTTAGAATCCGTTCTGCGCTTATTCCCAGAGGAACAGGATAGCTGGTCTCCGTATCATGTCTATGCAGAACATGCCTTGGCTTCGTTGGCTTATACTATTCGTTGCATCAATCACGACTCGCCTCAAGAGGCTGCATGGTCTGCAAGACGGGCGTATGAAGCGGCGGACCAAGTTGCAATTCGAACATCTGGAATAGATACGTCTTCTAACAGCTTTGAAAGAGATATACTCTCGTCAAATATTGTTCAAGCAGAGTTGGCAAGACAAAAAAGAGATCTAACAACGCTGTGTCAAAATGAGCTCAATTTAGTCCTACATGAGTTAAAGAAAAGTAGCTATTCGGAATCAGTGGTACCTGAATGCGATCTCGGGAAGTAGTGTGCGTTTATGACTACTAACACAAAGGACTCGCGTCAGCGGGCTTGGCAACGCCCTGCCCAATGTGACGACAACGATTAATTACGAATTTAATGCCTTTGGCAATATGATCAAAAAAGATGATGTGGCCGATCTGCTTATCTATGGCAACGGCAAGCCTCATTAAGTCAGTCAAACCAAAAACGCAAAAGGCATGGAGCTGTCGTCTTATCAATATGATGCTAATGGTAATCAAGAGGTAAGTGTTGGAGCGCGCGCAAGAACCAGCACTACAACGTCAACAATCACCCAGTCTAAATTGATGCGCAAGGCATTGCGGTCACCATTCACCATTCACCATTCAAAAAGGTGCGCCCAAGTACAAATAAACGGCGTTACGGTTTTCGCTGTTGCTGCCGTAAGCAACATAAAGCGGCCCGAATTGTGTGTCGATGCCGAGGAATACACTGCCGGCGGTAACATGATCAGCAAATTCGATTTCGCGTTTGTTGTCCCACACATTGCCACTTTCTAATGAGGCACCGAAATAGACCGGCGTGTCGAGTGTGGCGCTGATGTCGTTGTCCATCCGGTACAAATAGTACAAGTTAAATAAGCGCAGATGACGACCGATCAATTCGTTTTTATTAAACCCGGACAAGCGGAACAAACCACCGAGTTGATATTGCTCTTGTAACGGTGCTTCATCATTGATGAAATTGCCGGTAAACAGCTGGGCACCGAGCGTGTGGCGATCCCAAGACTTAACTTCAAGCCAATCAAATGACGTTTTGCGGTAAAACGATTCGGCGCCCAAGCGCCGGCTACCTTCGGCATACGTAAAACTGCCGGCGCGGCCTCGGCGTGGAAAATAGCGGTGATCCAATTTATCGATGCCGGTGTAAAAATAATTTTCGGCAATGGCGACAGCGTCGGGCTCTTCGATAAATTCACCAATGTGTTCAGAAAATTCGCCGGTGCCTTTGCGAACGCCGATCAACGCGTGACCGTAACTGCCAAATTGGTGACCAAATTCGGCGCGAAACAATTCACCCGTGTAAGCAAATTCGCCCAGCACTGTGTCGTCGGAGAGTAATTTGACAATGCGACGTTCGTATTCGGCGCTGGCGCTGACAAACCAACGTCCGTCACGACTGAAAGGTTGAAACCATTCGGTCGCCAAGCGAGGGTTGCTGCCGATTTGCAATTCGTTGCGCCATTCACCACCCGACGCATTCGCCGGCATATACGTGTGACGCACGCCCAATGTATAAACAGAATCACCGCTGAAATCGTCTTCCAATTGCACGCCGAAGCGAAACAAGTGAGGACCTAAGGGATTTTCAGGTGTGGTGACCGTTAAATCGACTTCATTCTGATCGCCGCTGAGTTCGTAATTGAGTACACCAAAAAAACCGGTGCCGTATAAATCATCGAGATCGGCATGCAACTGTGCTTGATCAAAGGGCTCCCCGAGGGGCTGCGACAATCGCTGCAAAATACTGCTGGTCGATAACAGGCTGCTGTTGTCGAGCGCGACTGAGCGCACTATCGGTTGTGTCGCCGTCATGGCAATGCCTTCGGTGCTGACCTTTCCAGTGCGTTGTGTAACCAGTGAAATCAATTCGGGGTGGGCTTCAGTGGACGCCAAACCGCGCGCGATGGCCTCGGCGACTTTATTAAAGTCCGCCGTCGCAATACCGCTTAAATCCGGTCGAAAAAATACATCACCACTGCGCAGACTATTGATGCTGATTTCAGTATTACGTCGAGTTAATAAGGTGGACAGTTGGTCGACAACATCGACAATGGAAGTGAGTTGCTCGTTTTCCAGTAGCGGCGAACTGACATCCACCGCAATCACAATGTCCGCGCACATTTCGCGCACCACATCGACGGGCAAATTATTGGCGACGCCGCCATCGACCAATAATTTCCCATCGCGCTCGACAGGTTCAAACACGCCCGGAATGGACATGCTGGCGCGCACGGCGTCAGCCAAATCGCCTTGTTTTATAATGACGGGTTCGCCGGTGGCGAGATCGGCGGCGACCGCACGAAAGGGGACACGTAATTGATCGAAATCGTGCACGGTTGTGGCGCGTTCGGTCAGTTTTTTCAGCACGAGGTTCAGTTTTTCACCTTGCACCAAACCTCGTGGCAATTTGAATTCGCCGTCGTGCCAGCCTAAATCAAATTGTACGAGATAATTGCGATCATCCTGTTTGCGCCGATACGACAGATCTTGGCGTTTGGCTCGATCGCGAAAGCCTTCGCTCCAATCCAATTTAATAAACGTTTGCTCAATTTCGTTGACGCTCATGCCGCTGGCGTACAAACCACCGACGATGGCGCCCATGCTTGTACCGGCGATGCAATCGATGGGAACACCGTTTTCTTGCAACACTTTCAGCACGCCAATATGCGCCGCACCACGCGCGCCACCACCGCCCAGTGCCACACCAACGCGGGGGCGTTTGAGATCGTATTCGGCCGCCTGTGAGGCGAATGAAGTGAACAGTGCAGCCACTAAGACCGAGAGTCGTAACATCGTTTACAGCAAGGATGATCGGAGTGGGGCGTATTGTAGTGATAACAGCCGCAGGCCGCAGGATATTGGAGCGGGTGATGGGAATCGAACCCACGCTATCGGCTTGGGAAGCCGAAGTTCTACCATTGAACTACACCCGCAATTGTTCGCCGTTGATCGATGAGTTGCTCGCGTATTGACGGCGTTGAGATGTGCCCCGTTTTTAGGTGGGGCAACGAATTGCACCGCCCGGCATCTTAGGGAATCGACTAAGGCGGATCAATGCAGTCATACTGTTTACCCGATCATTTTGCTGGAAATCGCCCATGCGCAGCGTGTTCCTTGTGATGATGTGTGGGTTGTCTGTTTGTCAGGCGGATGAACAATGGGCTGCTTTTTTAGGTACACATTACCGTTTTGGCGATGAGATCACGACCGAAACACCGTTGACAGTTGATGACGATGGTGGCCACGCATTCGCACTGCAGATCTGGGCGCCGGACAGTGTCAGCACCAATTGGCAGCTGTATGCGAGCTCGTTTGACAATGCCTTTGAAAACGAACAGCAGAATGGCGAGTTTCAGATCCGCCATTTGCATATTGGCGGCATCAAAGCGATCGATGATGAGCGCTGGATGCCGTATGTGGGGTTTGCCATTGGTCCGGCTGAGATCCGTACCGATATCGAACAGGAAGTGCGATGGGCATTCAGTTTGAGCGGCGGTGCGCGGTGGCGAATGACTTCGTCGTTTTCCGTTTTGTTTGAAGCACGTTGGCTTGGTATTTTATTCAACAGCGCCACGGCGTTGGCCTGTGATCGCGGTAACTGCCAATTGCAGTTCGATTCGGGGGCGTGGTCGCAATACGAATTTGGTGTTTATGCTGGAGTAAAGTTCTAATGAGTTATGTGTTGAAGCAATGGCAACGATTAGGCGGTAGTGCTTGGGGGCGTTGGCTGTTTACCCGAATCATTTGTTTTCGTGCGCCGTATTTCGCCAGCATTGCGCCGCGCTTTGAAAAATTGGCACCGTGGCAAGCGCAGGTGTTTGTCAAAAAACGCCGCCGTGTTACCAATCACATCAATACGGTGCACGCAATTGCCATGGCCAATGCCTGTGAGTTGGCGGCGGGGGTTCTCATGGAAGCCAGTTTGCCCGCCGATCTGCGCTGGATCCCGCGTGGCATGAACATCGAATACCAACGCAAAGCCAGTGGCTCGATTCGCGTCAATGCCGAATGTGACCCGGTGGCGCCGGGCACAACGACCGACGCGCAGGTTCGCTGTGTGGTGCGAGATGACAATAATGAAATTGTCGTGCAAGCCACCATCGCAATGTATTGCTCACCCAAAAAGAAAAGCTGAACATGAATTATCGTCACGGCTTTCACGCCGGCAATTTCGCTGATGTGCTCAAGCATTTGGTGCTGCATTATTTGGTTGGCGCAATGCAGCGCAAAGACAAACCGTTTTTATACCTCGACACCCATGCCGGGCGCGGCATGTACGATTTAAGAGGACCGGAAGCGCAGCAAACACAAGAGTGGAAAGCTGGCATTGCACGCTTGCAATCATTGACCAATGCCCCGGATCCGATCGCATCGTTTTCACGCTTAATGGATCAATTTAATCGCGAACGAGGTCAAACTGACTGGCGTTATTACCCCGGCTCGCCGGAAATTGTCGCGCGTCAATTGCGTTTGCAAGATCGTGGTGTTTTTTGTGAATTGAATGACAGCGAAGCCAAAGCGCTGGGCCACTATTTGTCGCATTTTTCACGCACACATGTGCACACCGGTGATGGTTATCATGCGTTAAAAGCGTATTTGCCGGCGCCGGAAAAGCGTGCGCTTGTCTTAATCGATCCTCCCTATGAACATGACTCGGATGACTTCCGGCACATCGTCAATGCCATCGTTGAAGCTCAACGGCGCATGGCAACTGCCGTTATCGCCTTGTGGTATCCGATCAAAACCGAACACGCGACACAGGCGTTGTATCGTGCTATTGAAAAATCTGGTATTCGCGACGTGGCCTGCATCGAACTGAGCGTTTTTGATGGCGTGGCCAATGTGGGACTGAACGGCAGCGGCATGATCGTTATTCATCCGCCGTATCAAATGCTCGCGCACATGCACTCGATGTTGCCAATGCTCTGGCAAGCTTTGTCCCCGCAGCGGCACGGTAGCTATAAGGCGTTGATGTTGGCGGAGGAGTAAAGGCAGTCGTCGCGATGGCGCTTAATTTTACAGCCAAATTTTCTTTGTGATTTTTTGCGCTTCGCGGAAGCCTTAGACTGTCAATGTGAATAGCTTTTTTAGGTAGCGTCTTGCTCCCTAAAACGAGCTTCCTCTTGCATGCTTAGAATCGAAATCCCGCTGCTAATAACGCTTGTTCTGTCTGCTCGATGGCCGTGTCATGATGATGAACGGCGTGCCAGCCGCATTGTTGGGCGGCGCTGATATTGCTGGCATTGTCGTCAATAAAAAATAACTGATTGCCTGCAAAGCCGCTGCGCTGTTCCAGTAAGGCGAAAATGCGCGGGTCGGGTTTGACTAATCGTTCGCGGCCGGAAACGACTATGTCTCGGAACAATTGCAACACAGGAAAATTCGCCTCGGCATACGGAAATGTCTCGGCGGACCAATTGGTTAAACCGAACAAGGGGATATTGGCCTGATGCAGTCGCTGCAGTAAATGGATGCCGCGTGGTAGCTCGCCTTTCAACATATCGGGCCAACGTTGGTAATATGCTGTGATCAACGTCGTGTAGTGTGGAAATTTGGCGATACGCTCGGCGGTGGCCTCGGCGAGACTGCGGCCGGCATCTTGTTGAATATTCCATTCGTTGTTGCAGATCTCGCGCAGGAAATACGCCCGTTCTTTATCGTCGGGAATCAATGTGTTGTACACATGCAACGGATCCCAATCGAAAATCACGCCGCCAAAATCGAAGACCACGGCTTGCGGTGTTGACATGTTTTTTCCTTTGGCGCGGTGAGCCGCCAAGAATTGTGCGAGTTGTGCAGCGGCAGCACAAGCGTCACGTTGACGGGTGACTTTATCAACTTCATTGTCGAGGTCTTATCAAATTTCTGTGAAATGAACGCTGGGATTTATCAATGATTTTGTGGTGCTTGACCGGCATCGCCCGACCAGCAGCAGAAATGTGAACCAACACGAATATTCCCCTCTTGCTCTCCTTCAAGTAGCGGAGCATGATAGCGCTGTCAGAAATGACAGCGCTGCCATTCCCGGGCAGTCACATGGATTCGTTGCACTACCTGGTGGTCTCGTGAACGTTCACGGACAGTAGCCGGGACACGAGCCTGCCGTCCGTTTCCCGTAATTGTCCGTCGTCGTTGTGCCGTACGTGATAACCAGCCAATAAACCTAAAAACCACAGTTGAACACGACGCAGAGTGCTTGTTGCAACAAAATAGCGTCAAAAATCACTTAGTTGATTTAGCGAAAAAGCGATCAACTTTGGTTTTAGGTTAAAAGTGGCCATGCCCTGCATGAAGCCGCCGTTGCAGTTGGTCATCGTATCGGAGGGATGACACCATGTTGAATTGCGCATTGTCTTTTGTACGTCAGTCATATGTGGCCCACGCAGGAGGTGTTCCATGCTGGCTCGTGTGATGCCCAAAGCGATTTATAAAAAAGTGCTACCGGATCCGCATCGTTCGTGGTGCTTTGCCTGTCACCAATTAACGAGTATTCCGCTGCAGCCGCATTACCATTCGGCGTATGAAATCAGTTTGACGCTGGGGGGCCGCGGTCATCGTTACATTGGTGACAGCGTTGAAGAGTACGACGACGGTGATCTGATTCTGATTGGGCCCAATGTCGTGCACGCTTGGCACTCGATTGCTGCCAGTGATGGTCAATTGCAAACCGTCTATGTTGCACAGCTGCCGGCGGCGTGGCTCGAAAGTCTCATCGACTCCATGCCTGAACTGGCCTCCATGCGCGGTTTGTTGAAAACGTCAGCGCGCGGCATTCAATTCAGTAAAACGACCGCGCGTGCAGTCGCTGCTTTATTTGCCGAAATGCAGCAGGCGGATGCGTTCGATCAGTTCGCCAATCTGGTGCAGATCCTCAAGCGATTAAAAGCCGATGTCGCTGCCCGTCCGCTGGCGAGCACGGCGGCAACGATGCCCGAACAACGCGATTACAGTGCGCAACGGTTGGATCGCGTATTGCACTATATTCACGAACACTTCACCGAAGATCTGTCGGCCGATAAAATTGCTCGTTACGCGCACATGAGCACCAATCATTTTCACCGCTTTATCAAACAGCGCACCGACAAAACTTTCAATGCGTTATTAACCGAATTGCGCATCAACAAAGCCTGTTCGCTGTTGCTGGGCAGTTCGTTGCAGATCGCGACGATCGGCAGTCAATGCGGCTTTAACGATTTGTCGAATTTCAATCGCCGCTTTATGCAATTGCGGGGGTGTACACCCAGTGAATATCGTCGCATCGGCGGTCAATTACCGGCATTGGCGCCGGCGACAACGCCGGTGCCCTGGCCGTTGAATGATCAATCGCTTTTGAGTGCAGCGGGGTGATACGGTGCCATTTGAATAGCATCGCCAGCGCGTGGGCGATAACAGTTGGGTGCCGATGAATGATCAAACGAGCCATCAGGGGCGATTAAGTTCAATCTCAATACGACGCAACACAAGTAAAAAAACGCCGGTGATGACCGGCGTTTTTTTCGTCGTTGCTTACGGACTTATTTCGCCCGTGGTTTTCAGCAAGGTGGCCGACGAATCGTCACCGTCCAATGACCAACTGAACACACCGCCGAGACCTTTGGTGTTGACGTACTGAATTTTGGTGCGGATCGTGGTTTGATCGTCGTAACTCCAAAACTCATTGCCGTCATACATATACAACTGCTTGGTGATCGGATGATAACGCCGCGTTGACGATTTATTTTTCAACACTTTGTAATCTTCGATACCGGTTTCATAGGTGCCAGGTGCACCAGCGCTGGCACTTTGATACAGCCCATCGCCATTGGGGCCCGCAGCGACACCGCGCCAACCGCGACCGTAAAAGCCTACGCCAACCAACAATTTCGATTTTGGAAAACCTTGATTGACCAGCTCTGTAATTGAACTGTCGATGTTATAGCTGGCGCGATCACCGGTGACACCAGAGGCTGGATCGTAATACAGATGATTGTGGAAATTCGTTGGACCCGTGGCATCCCACGCACCAAAGAAATCATACGTCATCACATTGACCCAATCCATGTACTGAGCATACTGACCGGGCTCGGTATTTCGAATTTTGTCCACACCTGAACCGATCGCTGACGTCAGCAAAAAGCGCCGATTTTTTTCTGTGCCCAGATTGTCCAATTGACGACGAAATTCAGCCATTAGCAACGTGAAGTTGCGCTTATCGTTTGGATCAACATGGTTGTAGGGCATGCCGCCACCACCCGGGTATTCCCAATCAATATCAATACCGTCGAAAATACCTTCGGCAACACCTGCACCACCAACACCATCCGCAACCGGCATATTGCCGCGCAAATACAGGTCGATACACGATTTGACCATCGTTTGCCGACCGCTGTCCGTCGCGGCAAATTTGCCGAAGTTTTTTGACCAGGTCCAACCGCCCAGCGAAATGAAGATTTTTATTTTCGGGTATTTCGCTTTCAGTTCTTTTAACTGATTAAAATTGCCCTTCAGTTTTTGATCCCAGGTGTCGGCAATGCCATCCACGGATTCATCCGCCGCAAAACCTTTTTGATAATCCGCCCAGGCATCGCCGCCATCACCATTGCCAGTTTCGGTGCGCGTGATGATGTTGCACTTGCCATCGTCATAAACATTACCGAAGGCGTAATTGAGAAACGTTAATTTGTCGGCACCGCCGCGCGCGGCCAGATCTTTCACTTTGTACGCGCGACCATAAATACCCCATTGCGTGAAATACGTTCCCACTTGTTTACCGCTGGGAGTTGGAGTTGGAGTCGGCGTTGGAGTCGGCGTTGGAGTCGGCGTTGGAGTCGGCGTTGGAGTTGGCGTCGGCGTCGGCGTCGGCGTCGGCGTCGGTGTCGGTGTCGGAGTCGGAGTCGGAGTCGGAGTCGGAGTCGGAGTCGGAGTCGGAGTCGGAGTCGGTGTCGGCGAACATGCGCTTATTTTTTTCCACACTCCCCACTCGCCGGAATTCGCCGGGTTGTCACCTTGTGTCCACCATTTCGCTTCGTAAATAAAACCTTGATAGCTGACGCGTTGGCCGCCGTTATATACCGCTGTCGCATTCCATGCCGTTACCGAACACGGCGTAGGTGTTGGCGTTGGCGTTGGAGTTGGAGTTGGAGTTGGAGTTGGAGTTGGAGTTGGCGTTGGCGTTGGCGTTGGCGTTGGTGTGGGAGTTGGAGTCGGCGTTGGTG
>JAYSCL010000007.1:80830-104371 GCA_041914905.1 Enterobacterales bacterium | reverse complement strand
AAGAAAAGACGCTTCCTGCTGTGTTCGCCAGTGGAGTCATGTCCTTGGGGCGATTTCACGTCACTGGGTGAGCTGATGCTGACCGTGTTGCGCAAGTCCGTTTTGACCGGAAAGCCTGATCGGTTACTTGGTTTACCCCCTTGGAGCTTATGCTTCCAAGGCGAAACCCACAGCGGCATAAGTGGGAAGCGTCCTCTTCCCTTGCGCCTGTTTTGGTGCCGCCAAAAAAACTAAGCAAAACGTCGCATGATCGATAAACCCACTATTCGCCGTCACATGCGCACCCGGCGACGACAACAAACTGCCCGTGAGCAACATCGCGCGACGCAGCAATTCTTACAAAACGGCATTCGAATATTGCACAGGCAACGTAGCGTGGCGCTTTTTATGCCTTTTGATGGTGAACCCAATGTCGGTCCGTTGTTGTCTGAGTTACTAAAACGTCATCGCATTGTTGCAATGCCGCGAATTGATCGTCGGCAAAAACCGCAGATGCATTTTGTTTGTCACGGCAACCGTACAAAAATGACCAAAAACCGTTTCGGTATCGCTGAACCGGTTAACACCCGACGCTTGCGATTAAGTGAAATCGATGTGATCTTGCTGCCGCTGACGGCCTTTGATGCGAAAGGCAATCGCTTGGGGATGGGCGCCGGTTTTTATGATCGCGCATTGCAATCACGCAAAGGACGATTGTTGCGCAAACCGCGTTTGGTGGGTGTTGCGTTTGATTGGCAGGAAATAGCCGAGCTGCCGTCAGATCCCTGGGATCTGCCGCTGCATGCCGTCCTGACCAATAAAAAGATTATCCAAATTAAGCGAACAACCGTATCAACGTGAACCCAGGTGGGGACCTTGATCGGTTTTGGCAACAAAGCCGGTTGCGATACCTTCGGCGTCGGCGGGCGGCGCGTCGGTGATCACAAGGCTGGCTATGAGGCCAATCGCCACGACGATGGCGAGAATGGAAAAAACGTCAGGTTTGCGTTTCATCATGATGCTTAACTACCCACAACGACGTCTGCACGGAGCAGCGCCAAAACTTGTTGTTGTAGAGTCACTCTTGTACAGCGGTGACCTCATTAAAGAGTCTGCCGTTGTAGACGACGTTTGTCTGAGATGCAAGTCACTTTTGAAAATTTTTTGTGAAAGATGCGAAAAAACACCATGCGCTATTGGCTGATAAAATCTGAACCCGATGTTTTTGGCTTTGATGACCTAAAAAAAGCCCCTCACCAAACTACACCATGGGAAGGTGTGCGCAATTACCAGGCCCGCAATTTCATGCGCGATGACATGAAAAAAGGCGACCTCGCGTTCTTTTATCATTCCAACGCGACCCCGCCCGGCATCGCTGGCATTGCCAAAGTCGTCAGCGCGCCCTACCCCGATCCCAGCCAGTTCAACCCCAAAAGCGAGTATTGCGACAGCAACTCCAAACCGGATAATCCGCGCTGGATCCTGGTCGATTTTCAATATGTGAAGCCACTTAAACGATTTTTGACGCTGGATGAATTAAAACAGCAACCGGCACTGGCCGACATGATGGTGCTGCGCAAGGGTAATCGTTTATCGATCACCCCTGTCGAAAAGGTCCATTGGGACTACATTATGGATCTGGCCTCCACTTAACCGGTCGCCCACCCGATCGCATAACGGCAAGGAAACGGCGCGTGCAAACCACGTTCAGCAACTGTCTCGAGCGCTTAATCGCGCTCGATGGTGAACACCCGTCAACCGAAACTATTCCGGCCAGCTGGCGGCAATGGCACAGCAGTCAATCGTTTGCCGAACTGACACCGACACTGTCGCAACCACCGCTGCGACCCGAATCGGCGTTATTGCTGACTTTGCAATGGCAGCATCACGCGATCGACGTCTTGCATTTGCACCCGCACTTTGTCACCGCGACCCAATCGTTTTGGTGGGCCATCGCGACCACTTTGCTGCGTGACTGGTCGTTGTTTTTGTCGTCACGCCATCCGCTGACCTTTGTGGCTGAGCAGCTGCTGTTGTGGGGTCGTGTTTATGAACCCGGCAACAGCGCGGCAGCGAAAGAGTTAAAAACGCTGGAAAACCTTTGTCGCGACATCGCGCAGCAGGCATTTGTGAAACCGGAAGCGATGATGCAGGCGCTAAAACGTTTGCACGAACATCTGCAACAGTTGCAGCAATTGCAGCGTCACAACGATCGCCAATTGTTATTGCAAGAAGAAAAAGAACGCCGCAGCAACAATTGTCAGGCGGCGGTGTCACGCGTCATTCGTCGCGCCATTTATGGTCATCCGGTGCCGGCGTTAATCACCGATTTTCTCGACACGACCTGGCGTCGTTATCTGTACCAAATTTATTTGCAACACGGCATGGAAGACGCCAGCTGGCAACAGGCCGTGCACGATCTCGAGTTGCTGGTGTGGCTCGGTGGTGAAGCCAGTGCCGATGAAGTCAAAGCCGCGCAGAAAACCCACTTTATTAGCCTGCGCGATCGCTTGCGTGCTGCCGTGACACATCTGCGGCAAGAAACCCAGTTGCGCGTTGATTTTTTTACCGAACTGGATTTTTTAATTGACGCCCGTGCGCGCAATGCACCGGATGCCGGTTTACCGCTTGGTGAGTTACCGTTTGACGACGACGATGAACACGTCAATTCACCCACGCATAACGTGCGAGAACTGTCGCAGCTTCCGTTGCAAGTTGGCGATGCGATCTGGTTTACCTGGCAAGGAAAAACCGTGCGCGCGCGATTAATTGAATTGGATCAAGTTAACGAAGCCTTGTTATTGGCCGATTGTTGGGGTGACAAGGTAGCCACCGTTTCACGCGAACAATTTGCGCAGTTATACGAGCGTGATGAATTTGTCGTGATGCCGGAACCCGCCTTGGTGCAATGGGCCGCCGACAAACTGACACCTTTGCTCGAAAAAGCATGGCAAGCGGCGGAGTCGACCAAACGCGAATCGGTCGCGGCACGGCGGCGCGAACGCGAAGCCGAAATGGCCGCACAATTGGATGAGCGACGCAAACAAGAAGCGGCCATGCGCGCGGAGCGCGTCGCGCAAGCACGACAAGAGGCCGAAGAAAAACAAAAACGCCAGTTCGCCGAGCAACAGATCGATGGTTTACGCAGCGGCGCAATGTTGCACCTGAGTTTAAACAAGGGGCCTCCCCGCAATTGCTTTTTAGCGCTGATTAATGCGCGCACCGGTTTGTATGTGGTGGTCGATCGACAAGGACAGCGCATAGCGGAATTGCCCCGCCAGCAAATGGTCGATCTGTTGCTGACTCGTCAATTGGAAATTCTGGAAAGCGGGTCGGCGCTGAACACCTCCAGCCTCAGCGAGCTGGTGCGCGAACGTCGCGAATTTTTGAACGATAGCGACAAAGATCCATGAGTGCCGAAAAACGCCGCGAACCGCGCTACGCACAACGCGACAGCTTGCATCTGCAGTTGGCGCGCGGCGACGAGTTTGAGCCAGGTTTGTTATTGCATGCCACAACTGAAAATTTGTCGCGTGGTGGCCTGCGTGTGCGCACTAATCGCGCGGTGAATAACGGCCGAATTTTTGATGTCTTGGTGATATTGCCATCGCACACAGCGCCGTTTTTATTGACGGTCGAAGTGCGCTGGTGTCATCGTATAACACTCGACCATTTTGATGTTGGATTTGCTATTTTGCCGGCCAGTCACAGCGATTATCAGCCATGGCAACATTTGTTTGACTCCACTTCTTTTTTATCCGAATAAAACCGTCAATGAAATCGATCCTCACCACGCTGCTGCTTGTGAGCAGCGCCGGCCTGACGCAGGCAGATGTGTCTCACACCATTGTGGTGGACGGCCTCGCCAACGAATCATTTTGGCAAGACGCACAGCAGTTTGATCAATTTTTGACGGTAGAGCCGTTCACCCAACAAACCGCACCACTTTCGCAACGAGTAAAACTGCACGCCTTGCCAACAGGCCTTGCCGTTTTTTTCGACATCGATCATCCCGCCGATATACCGCGCACCAAACCGCAAACGCAACGCGATCAACTTGAAGCAGCCGATCGCGTCAACCTGATTATTGATTACGATGGCAAAGGTCAAACGGCCTACAACTTTACCGTATCGTTAAGCGGTGCCATTGAAGATGGCATCGCATCGCGCAATCAATTTCGTAACGATTGGGATGGTGATTGGCAATCGGCGGTGCACGAAACCGAGCAAGGTTGGAGCGTCGAGATGTTTGTGCCGTGGACGATTGCACCGATGGAACCGGTCAGCGGCGACACACGCACGGTCGGCATTTATCTTGACCGCGTTGTAAAAGCACGCGGTGAACGCTTTGCCTTTCCGGCCGTGCGTTTTTCACAAAGTGATTTCATCAACAGTTTCACGTCTATCGCAATTCCGGCTTACAGCAACGCGCAATCGCATGTCTATCCGTATGTCAGCGTGCTGCACGATCGCGTCACCGGCGATAATAAAACACGTGCCGGTGTTGACGTGTTTTATAAACCGTCCAGTCATTTTCAATTGATTGCCGCGCTAAATCCCGACTTTGGGCAAGTTGAAAGCGACGACTTGGTCATCGACTTTTCCGCCACCGAAACCTTTTTTTCTGACAAACGTCCGTTTTTCACTGAGAACAATGACGATTTCAATTTGCCCTTGCCGGAAGACGGATTATTGGTTTACACGCGCCGTATTGGCGGTGAACGCGCCGATGACAAGGGCGTCGCTGACATTGATGCGGCGATCAAATGGCGTACCGCCACCAATGGTTTTTCATTGGCCTATATGGGCGCACAAGAAGCCGACTACAACAACGATATTGGTCGCCGTTTTCAAATTGTGCGACCGCGCGTGCAATGGCTGCAAACCTATTTTGGCTACAGCTTGCTGCACACCGACACACCGTTTGATGCGCGTCAAGCGACCGTCAGCGGTCCCGATATCGACAGTCACTTTGCCGACAACTGGCGTTTACGCACGCAATGGTTGCACAGCGATATTGCGATCGCCGACGAACACACACGTGATGACGGCAGTTGGCTGACACTGGATTACACGCCGGGTGTCGATTCACAACACAGTTTTGAATGGCTCGATTACGGCGCCGACTTTAATGTACGCGACATGGGTTATGTACAGCGCAGTGATTTGCGCAAGTACCAGTGGCATTCAGCGTTTTTGTTTGGTGATTTCAGTGACACATCGACGTTGAAAGAATTGGGTATTAATTTCACACTGGCTCGTCGTCACAACAATGCTGGCGATGATCTTGGCCACTTCGGTGAAGTCGAGTTTGAATTACGTAATCAACCCGGCGATTTGTGGACGATTGGTGGCCATTATATCGCGGCAGGAATCGACGACGAGATCGCGCGCGGAAACGGTGTTTGGGCGCGCAACGGTCGCTTTAAATGGTGGTCAGAAATCAGCACAGCCCGACGCGGTGACGGCAACTGGGTGATCACACTGGAAAGCGACAACGATGGTTTGCGTCACAATTATCACGGCGTCGTGTTGAAGTACAAACACTACTTTTCGGAAACGCTGAATGGTGAATTCAAAACCTATTATTTTGTGACACCCGATTGGTTGTATTGGCAGCAAGACAATCAGTTTGTGCATTATCGCCGCGCACGCGATTATCATCTGGGCGTCGCACTCAACTGGTTTCCGCTCGAACGCCATGAATGGCGACTGAAAACCCAGTGGTTAGCCAGCACCGCCCACCAAGGCAGTCATTATCAGCTGCTCAATGAAACGATGGTTCCTGAACATACGGCGGCCGAACGGCTCATCGTCAATATCTTTGGTCTGCAACTGCGTTACCGTTATCGCTTGGGTTCACTGTCCGATCTGTTTGTCGTCTACAGTCGTGGTGGCACCCGAGATGACAGCGAGCAGCAAACCAGTACACATCGCCTGTTTGAGGACGCCTTGCAGCTGCGCGACGCCGATCAGCTGCTGGTGAAAGTGCGGATGCAATTTTGACGCTACGGCAAGGACAGCGACTCAACCGTCGCAAGACAGAGAAATAAAGCGTAAAAGCGCCGCCTTTGGTTTGAACATTGGCGGCCAAAAGAGGAAAATACCGCGCTTTTTTTAACCACAGCGTTTTAAGCCCTGCTTTTTTTAACCCCAATTCGGACACCCCTCCCGATGCCCAGTCGTTTCCAGAAAGCCAATGCCATCCGCGCGCTTGCGATGGATGCCGTTCAAAAAGCCAAATCCGGTCATCCCGGCATGCCGATGGGCATGGCCGATATCGCCGAAGTCCTCTGGAACGACTACCTGCGTTTTAACCCGCAAAACCCGCACTGGCCCAACCGCGATCGTTTCGTGATCAGCAACGGCCATGGCTCGATGCTGCAATACGCGCTACTGCACCTGACGGGCTATGACGTGTCGATTGATGACCTCAAAAACTTCCGCCAGCTGCATTCGAAGACGCCGGGCCATCCTGAATACGGTTACACACCGGGCATCGAAACAACGACCGGTCCTCTTGGCCAAGGCTTGGCCAACGCGGTCGGCATGGCGCTTGCCGAAAAGATGCTCGCGGCCCAGTTCAACCGCGATGGCCACGACATCGTTGACCATTACACCTATGTGTTTTTGGGCGATGGCTGCTTAATGGAAGGCATTTCGCATGAGGTGTGCTCACTGGCCGGTACCTTAGGGCTCGGCAAGTTGATCTGCTTTTATGACGACAACGGCATTTCAATCGATGGCGAAGTGCATGGCTGGTTTACCGACGACACCGTCAAACGCTTTGAAAGCTACGGTTGGCAAGTGATCCCGGGCGTTGACGGTCACGACGCTGACGAGATCAGGCAAGCGATCGACACCGCCCGCGCTGAAAAAGAACGGCCGACGATGATTTGCTGCAAGACCATCATCGGTTTTGGCGCCCCCACCAAAGCCGGCAAAGAAGAATGCCATGGTGCACCGCTCGGTGATGCCGAAATCGCCGGCGCACGCGAAAAACTGCAATGGCCACACGCCCCGTTTGAAATCCCAGCCGATATTTATGCGGCGTGGAATGCCAAAGAGCGCGGCGCCAAATTGGAAAGTGACTGGTTAAAAACCTTCAATCAGTTTCAGCAAAAACATACTGACTTAGCCCAAGAATTCAACCGTCGCTTGCGCGGCGATTTGCCTGCCAACTTCAACGATATCGCCAACGCGTTTATCAACGAAGTCAATGCCAAAGCAGCCACCATCGCGTCGCGCAAAGCATCGGAAAATACGATCAATGGCTTGGCACCGCACCTACCGGAATTGCTCGGCGGTTCGGCCGACTTGGCCGGCTCCAATCTAACGTTGTGGAAAGGCAGTAAAGGCGTTAATGCGGTTGATGCCAGCGGCAACTATATCTATTACGGCGTGCGCGAATTCGGTATGAGCGCCATCATGAATGGTATCGCCTTGCACGGTGGCTTTATTCCCTACGGCGGCACCTTTTTGATTTTTATGGAATACGCGCGCAACGCCGTGCGCATGGCCGCGTTGATGAAACAACGCAGCGTGTTTGTTTACACACACGATTCGATTGGTCTGGGCGAAGACGGTCCGACCCATCAACCGATCGAGCAACTGAACAATTTACGCGGTACACCCAACATGAGTGTGTGGCGGCCCTGCGATGCCGTTGAATCGGCCGTTGCCTGGGTTGAAGCGTTAAAGAAAAAAGATGGCCCTTCGAGTCTGATCTTCTCGCGCCAGAACCTGCCACATCAAACGCGCGATGCAACCCAAATCAGCCATATCGCACGCGGTGCTTATGTGTTGTCCGACAGTACGGGCACACCTGATTTGATTTTGATCGCGACCGGTTCAGAAGTCGGTCTAGCACAAACGGCCGCCCAAACCTTGCGTGAACACGGCAAAAAAGTGCGCGTCGTGTCGATGCCGTGCACCAATGCCTTTGATGCACAAGACGCGGCGTATAAAGAATCCGTTTTGCCATCAGCCGTACGCAAACGCATCGCGATTGAAGCCGGTCATGGTGATTTCTGGTTCAAATACGCCGGCCTCGATGGTCGCGTCATGGCGATGACCTCGTTTGGTGAGTCAGCGCCGGGCGACAAATTGTTTGCGCATTTTGGTTTTACCGTGGACAACATCGTTAAAACCGCCAACGAAATGTAACGGCGGTGGCGGGTTCGGGTTGTGGGTTCGGGTGTAAAAGCCTTTACCCACAACCCGCTACCCGAACTCGCAACGAAATAATAAAGCTGAGCAAACGCATCAGCGCATCACAGCCCGCACAGACGGCGCCAGAAACAGCAATTTCTTTATTTCAAATTAGTGCAACTCCGGAGTAGGAAACCATGGCAGTAAGAATCGGTATCAATGGATATGGTCGTATTGGCAAACAAGTGTTGCGCGCCATTTACGAATACAACCGCCGCGAGGAAGTGGTGGTCACCGCCGTTAACACATCACACCCGATTGCGGACGAAGCGTTCTTCACGCAATACGACACCACACATGGCCGTTTTAACGGTACCGTGTCGCATGATGATCAACACATCATCATCAACGGCGACAAGGTGCGTGTGTTTGCCGATCGCGATCCGGCGAATATTCCGTGGCACGAAGCCGGTGTTGATATCGTTCTCGAATGCACCGGTAAATTCGTGTCAAAGGAAAAAGCACTTGCCCATTTGAAAGGCGGCGCCAAAAAAGTACTGATCTCGGCTCCGGGTGAAAAAGACGTTGATGCGACCGTTGTGTATGGCGTCAATCACAACATCATCACCAAAGACATGATCGTCGTGTCGAACGCATCGTGCACGACCAATTGCTTGGCGCCGATCGCCAAAGTGTTGAATGACAGCATCGGTATCGAAAACGGTTTGATGACCACCATTCACGCGTTCACCAATGATCAACGCGTGCTTGACGGTCACCACAAAGATCTGCGCCGCGCACGTACCGCCTCACAAAACATGATCCCGACCAAAACCGGCGCGGCCAAAGCGGTCGGCTTGGTGATTCCGGAATTAAACGGCAAACTCGACGGTTTCGCCGTGCGCGTACCAACACAAAACGTGTCCGTTGTTGATTTGTCGTTTGTCGCCAAACGCGACACGACCAAAGACGAAATCAATGCGTTGATGAAAGCCGCTGCTGATGGCGCGATGAAAGGTGTATTGGGTTATAACGAATTGCCGCTGGTCTCGAGCGATTTTAACCACAACCCGTTCTCGTCAGTGTTCGACGCGACGCAAACCAAAGTCAACGGCCGTTTGATCAAAGTGCTGTCCTGGTACGACAACGAATGGGGCTTCTCCGTTCGCATGATCGACACCGCACTGGCGATGATGAAGGCGAAATAATTTGGTGACGGGTGCGGGTTGTCGGTTCGGAAAAACGAGCCGTTTCTTTCCCGCAACGCGCAACCCGAACCCGCAACTGTCATTTGCACGATTTGTTTAAAGGAAAAACGATGAACGTCATTAAGATGTCGGATTTGGATCTGCGCGGCAAACGCGTGTTGATCCGTGAAGATCTGAACACGCCGATCAGCGATGGCAAAATTACATCCGCAGTACGCTTGGACGCGTCGCTGCCGACCATTCAAATGGCGATCGCCAAAGGCGCCAAAGTGATGGTGATGTCACATTTGGGTCGCCCGGAAGAAGGTGTGTTAAAAACCGAAGATTCATTGATGCCGATCGTTGAATGGTATCGCTCACGCTTGAATGTGCCGGTACGTTTGGTCACCGATTATCTGAATGGTGTGGATGTAAAAGACGGCGAAGTTGTTTTTCTGGAAAACGTGCGCTGCAACAAAGGCGAAAAGAAAAACAGCGACGAACTCGCGCAACAATACGCGGCGCTGTGCGATGTCTATGTCGGTGATGCGTTTGGCACGGCTCACCGTGCTGAAGCCTCGACACACGGCGTCGCCAAGTTTGCCAAGATCGCCTGTGCCGGCCCGTTGATGGCCGCTGAAATCGACGCGTTATCAAAAGCGTTAACAGCGCCTAAACGCCCACTGGTCGCCATTGTCGGCGGCTCAAAAGTGTCCACCAAACTGACAATTCTCGAATCACTGTCGCAAAAAGTGGATCAATTGATCGTCGGTGGCGGAATCGCGAATACGTTTATGGCGGCGGCCGGTTTACCGGTCGGCAAATCGTTGTATGAAGCCGATTTGGTTGAGCAAGCCAAAACGTTGATGGCACAAGCCAAGGCTCGCGGCGCCGATATTCCCGTGCCGGTTGATGTGGTTGTCGGCAAAAAATTCGACGCTAACGAACCCGCCATTGTTAAAGACGCCAAAGATGTCGCGGCTGACGACATGATTTTCGATATTGGCCCCAAAACCCGCGCGATGTTTGCGGAAACATTGAAGAAAGCGCAAACCATTGTATGGAACGGTCCGGTCGGTGTGTTTGAGTTTGATCAGTTTGGTGAAGGCACCAAAGCCTTGTCACTGGCGATTGCGCACAGTGATGCGTTTTCGTTAGCCGGTGGTGGCGACACATTGGCGGCCGTCGACAAATATGGCATCACCGAACAGGTGTCGTATATTTCAACCGGAGGCGGCGCCTTTCTTGAATTTTTGGAAGGCAAGGAATTACCGGCGATTGCGATTTTGATCGAACGCGCGAAATAAATTAAAGGAGATGAAAACATGGCACTGATTACTCTGCGTCAATTATTGGATCACGCCGCTGAACACAGCTATGGCGTGCCGGCGTTCAACGTCAACAATCTGGAACAAATGCGTGCGGTAATGGAAGCCGCCGACAAAACCGATTCACCGGTGATCATTCAAGCTTCGGCCGGTGCACGTAAATACGCTGGCTCGGCTTTCTTGCGTCATTTAATTTTGGCGGCGATTGAAGAGTTTCCGCATATTCCGGTGTGTATGCACCAAGATCACGGTGTGTCACCGGCGGTTTGCCAACGTTCGATTCAATTGGGGTTTTCGTCGGTGATGATGGACGGTTCGCTCGGTGAAGATGGCAAAACACCGATGGATTACGATTACAACGTGCGTGTCACCAAAACCACCGTCGATTTTGCGCACGCTTGTGGTGTGTCAGTCGAGGGCGAAATCGGCTGCCTTGGCTCACTTGAAACCGGCATGATGGGTGAAGAAGATGGTCATGGCGCCGAAGGCAAATTGGATCATTCGCAGTTGCTGACCGATCCGGAAGAAGCCGCACGTTTTGTTCGCGATACTCAAGTCGATGCGCTCGCGATTGCCATTGGTACCTCGCACGGTGCCTATAAATTTACGCGTCCACCCACAGGCGATATTTTGGCGATCAACCGCGTGAAAGAAATTCACGCACGCATTCCCAATACCCATTTGGTTATGCACGGCTCCTCATCAGTGCCGCAAGATTGGTTGAAAATTATCAACGAAAACGGCGGCGATTTGGGTGAAACCTATGGCGTGCCGGTCTCCGAAATTCAGGAAGCGATCAAACACGGCGTGCGTAAAGTAAATATCGACACCGACTTGCGTTTGGCTGCCACCGGCGCCATTCGTCGTTTCTTGGCCAAGAATCCGAAAGAATTTGATCCACGCAAATTCCTCGCCGAATCCACCAAGGCAATGTCCGCGATCTGCAAAGAACGTTACGAACAGTTTAATTGCGCCGGTCAAGCGTCAAAGATCAAAGTATTGCATCTTGAAGCGATGACCAAACGCTATGCCAGTGGTGAATTGAATCCCAAGGTTAATTAAGCCTTAATTTTTTCCTGTTTTAGTCCTCATAGCTTAAGTTGCAGCAGGCCGCCGACGCGGCCTGCTTTTTCCATTTCAGGGCATTCGGTTATTTTATGTTGACAGCAAATGTAAAGCGTTTCGCGATTGTCGCTTGGTTACTGGTATTGGCGACGATGACATTACTGATTCCACGACAAGCGTGGAGTGATGGCTATAACATGGCGTTTACGCTGTTCGCCTTCAGCGCTTACGCGGCGCTCTATTTACTGCCAACAACGCTGCTGGCCTGGTCCGTCGCACGCTGGTTAGCGTGGCCTCGCGTTACCGCGGCACTGGCCATTGCCGGTAGCGCACTCGCGATCGTGCTGGTGTATGCCGATGCGCGAATCCTTTCAATGTATGGCTTTCACATCAATGGCTTTGTTATCAATTTATTGCTGACCCCTGGTGGTATTGATTCGCTCGGTGGTGACACCGCAACGAAAATTGGCTTTGCTTTGATTATTGCCGCAGTGTTCGCGCTTCAATTGTTGCTGTGGTGGAGTTGTCAGCAATCCTGGGCACAGCGCTGGCTAACCCCCATTCTCTTTAAGCGCCTGTTGATTTTGTTGGTGGCGTTCACATTAATTGAACGCACCATGTACGGCGTTGCCGATGTTCGTGCACGCGGTGAAACACTCAGCGTTGCGCAAACGATTCCGCTTTATCATCCAACGCGTTTCCGCACCATCGCGAAAAAATGGGGATTTTTAGTGCCCCAACAGCAGCAGATGACCGTTAAACAAGAAGGCAGTGTTCAGTACCCGCTCAACGAATTGGTCGTCAACAAGCCCTCGCAACCGTTCAACATCATTTGGTTGGTTTCGGAATCTTTGCGGGCTGATATGTTGAATCCACAGGTGATGCCAAACACTTGGCAATTTGCCCAAAAGGGCAAACGGTTTACGCGTCACTACAGCGGCGGTAACGGCACACGATTTGGCATGTTCTCGTTGTTCACCGGTTTACCGGGCAGCTATTGGTTTTCCTTTTTGGACGATGAACGTGGGGCGGCCATCATCGATGTCGTGCTGGCGCAAAATTATCAAATGCATTTGTCGACCGCACAGTCGTTTACGTACCCGGAATTTGAACGCACAATCTTCGTGCGCGTACCACGTGAAAACATGCACGTCGACGACAAAGGCGACGGTCATGAGCGCGATCGCCGCAATATCGCCAAACTGATCACCATGTTGGAACAGCGCGATCCGCACAATCCTTTTTTCGCGTTCAACTTTTTTGAGTCTCCACACGCGCGTTATTATTTCGATCCGACCACCGCCATCGAGAAAGACTATTTACGCGATTTCAATTATGCGCGCGCCGATGTCGACTCGCTGCGTAGCGATATCGTCGGTATCCGTCATCGTTACGTGAACTCCGTGCACGCTCTCGACGAAACACTGACACCACTGTGGCAGTATTTGAACGATCATCAGATGCTCGACAATACGATTGTTATTTTCACCGGCGATCACGGTGAAGAATTTATGGAAAAAGGACGCTGGGGTCACAACTCCGAATTTGTTGACGAACAAGTTCGTGTGCCTTTGGTGCTGTGGTTGCCTGGGCAAGCGGCGACTGTTGATGATCGCTTTTCCGCCCATATGGACGTCACAGCGACGTTGTTGCCCTTGTTGGGCGTACAAAATCCGGCCAGTGATTATTCGCTTGGCTTTGATTTAACGGCTGCGCCAAAACGCCAATACACACTGCTGGCCGATTGGGAACGCGTCGCCTATATCGACAACGACGTCAAGATCGCGATACCGATGACGGCAAAAGGTTTCTCGCAACAAACCGTTACAACAGCAAGCGACCAGCCGATAGGCGATGCCGCCACTGTATTTCAGCAGAAACAGACACAGATCCTGCAAGCCATGCGCGATGTCAGTCATTTTCGACGCAAATCACCGTAATCGAAACCATTTACGCTGGTGGAATCTGTTTGGCAGAATGCCAACCTGAATTTCCGCAACAGCGACAATGACAATGACCGAACGCCCACGCCGTTTTTCGATGATCCGCGATTTCCACCTCGCCGATTGGATCACCATCGCCAACGCCTTTTGCGGCATGGGCGCTTTGTTTGCGGCGATGTCGTATTTGCAGACCCCCGAAGACAGCTGGCATTTGCTGTTGGCCTGCGGTCTGATTCCACTCGCACTGATTTTCGACATTCTGGATGGCAAGGTTGCGCGCTGGCGCCACGAGTCCTCACCACTGGGACGCGAACTTGATTCCTTGTCTGATGTGATTTCGTTTGGTGTTGCGCCGGCCGTCATTGCCTACGCATCGGGCATGCAAGGATTATGGGATCGGGTGATCCTGTTGTATTTTGTCGCCTGTGGCGTGTCACGATTGGCGCGTTATAACGTTACCGCTGAAAAATTGAGCGGCGAATCGGGCAAAGTCAAATATTACGAAGGCACACCCATACCAACGTCATTGATTCTGGTTGTGGTGATGGCGATTGCAACCTGGATGGGCGCACTCGGCGATCAACTCTGGTTTGGCATGGTGCACCTCGGACCTTGGCAATTTCATCCATTGAGCCTGATGTTTGCGATTTCGGGCAGCTTGATGATCAGCACGATTCGCATTCCGAAACCTTGAGATCAGTTGTCAGTTTTTCAAGAATAAAAATGGCGCCAAACGGCGCCATTTTTTTGAACTGATAACTCACAACTGACAACCGTCTCTCAATACAACAAACGCGCCCGAATGGTGCCCGGAATCGCTTTCAATTTTTCAAACGCGACATCACTGCTTTCCGAATCAATATCCGTCACCACATAACCGATATCGCCATTGGTTTGCAGGTATTGCGCGGAGATGTTCACATTGTTATCGGAGAACACGCTGTTCACCTGTTTCAAAATACCGGGCTCATTGCGGTGAATATGCAGCAAACGGTGTTTGCCAGCATGCTCGGGCAAACTGACCTCCGGAAAATTTACCGCCGATAAGGTGGAGCCGTTATTGCTGTATTTGACCAGTTTTTCGATGACTTCCATGCCAATGGCGGCTTGCGCTTCCTGAGTCGAACCACCGATATGGGGCGTCAGAATCACGTTGTCAAATTCACGCAATGGCGACACAAACTCATCTTTATTTGATTTGGGTTCCTTCGGAAAGACATCGATTGCGGCGCCAGCCAAATGTTTGGATTTCAACACCTGATACAGTGCATCAATATCGATCACGGTGCCGCGCGAGGCATTGATCAAAATACTGCCGGCTTTCATCTGTTTCAGTTGTGCTGCACCAATCATGTTTTTGGTTTGCGCCGTTTCCGGCACATGTAACGTCACAACATCGGATTGCGCCAACAAATCATCAAGTGCCGTCACCGGTTGTGCATTGCCGAGCGCCAATTTGTTCTCGATGTCGTAATAGCGCACTTTCATGCCAATCATTTCGGCCATGATACCCAGCTGCGTACCGATATGACCGTAACCAATAATGCCCAATGTTTTACCACGCGCTTCAAAACAACCTTCAGCACTTTTTGCCCAACCACCGGCGTGACATTGCGCATTTTTTTCCGGCACGCGACGCAACAGCAAAATCATTTCAGCCAGCACCAATTCGGCAACCGAACGCGTATTCGCAAACGGTGCATTGAACACCGGCACACCGAGTTTCTGTGCTTGCGCGAGATCCACCTGATTGGTACCAATGCAAAAACAGCCAATCGCATTTAATTTGCTGGCTTTTTCGAGCAGATCGGCGGTCAGCTGTGTGTTGGAACGGATGCCGACAAAATGGGCTTGCGCCAATTCTTCTTCGAGTTGCTCGCGCGGCAAGGATTTTTCGAAATAGCCGATATTGGTGTAACCGTCGGCTTTCAGATAATCCGCGGCGCGGGGGTGGATGCCTTCCAGCAACAGGAAACGGATACGGTCTTTGGGCAGGGTTTGGCGTGACGACATGGCAGCAATAAAAAACGGAAACAATGGGCGCAAACTGTGGCAGGTTTAGACGTCCAAATCCAGCCCTTTTGTGTGTAAACAACGGCCCAACTGTCGAAATAGATCAAACGACGTATCGCCCATCGTGTTCGCCGGTCTCACCAACCTCTCGGCGTCCCTAAACGCGGAATAAATGGGGGATATCGCCACCAACTGGCCGTTCCAACACCGCCGCGTCGGCCCAATGCAGCCGAAAACTGACACTGTTGTGAGATATTGTCCCTAAGGACTGTGCGAGCATTTGGTGACCTGTGTGAGGGGCGATCTGTGCCCTGAGCCCCTTCGCTACAATCGCCGCCTCGCGCAGTACAACCCCGTACCGGGTAGCGAAGGGAGAGGCCCATGCTGACATGTTTTGATGACCGGATTGATCTCACTCGATTGGATCGGGAAGGCTTCAAATTGACGCATCGGCTGATGGGGCACCCCAGCCTGGATTTGGCCAATTTAGCCCGCGTGATCCCGTCGCTGCCGACCAATCAAGTGCGCTATTCCAATAATTTGCTCAGCGTCGCTGACAACTTTGAATCAACGTTTGCACAGCGCCCGCGCGATGTCAGCATCAATGAAACGTTTGAGCGTCTGCGCGAAGGCAACGCCTATATCATGGTCAGCCATCTTGAGGCGGCAGAATCGTTTCGCGACATTTATGCCGATCTGCGCCATGACGTTCAGGAAATGCTGAAGGCACGCGGCTTAAAGCCGCGTCTGTTCGACAGCATGCTGTACTTGTTTATTGCATCGCCCAACAGCGTTACACCGTTTCATATCGACCGCTACTCCACGTTGTTGCTGCAGTTTCGCGGTCGCAAACAGGTCAGCGTCTTTCCGCAATACGACGAACGCATCGTCAGCGCAAAACACTGCGAAGACTATGTGACCTACGAAAACACCAAACTGCCTTGGCAGGATGATCTTAATCATCTTGGCACTTGTTTCGACTTTGCCCCGGGTGAAGCACTGCACATTCCGTTCGTGGCCGGCCATCACGTCAAAAATGGCGCTGATGATATTTCCATTTCGATGTCGATTATTTTCAACACGGAAGAAAGTATGCGGTGGCGTCGAGCCATGGCGTTCAACCATCTGATGCGTCCGTGGCTAGGCAAAATGCGGGTGACCCCAACCCCCGTTGGCACATCAGCACGACGCGATCAATTAAAAGCCGCTGGCTGGAAAATGGTCGCTGGCGCCAAGCGAATACTCAATGTTGCGAATTGATTTTTGAGCACTCGCTGCCGATAATCAGCGCCCGTTTGAAACCGGTGAAAACCCCTCATTCGGTCGCTGGAAAATCACCAAATAATGCGTGATCTGCCCAGCCCTCATCATCCGGCATGGACAGCCATTTACAGGATAAGGACGTTGAATGTCTTTTGCGCTTCGCCAAACTGAGCTTGCTTCAAGCACCTGTGATCCGTTGCAGCTGAGCGCATCATTGTCGGCTTTTTTCACCTGCCCCATCGTGGCCGTGAGTGGCCCAATCCTCGATGTGGTATCGCCATTTGCCAACGAACGCAGCTGTGTGCAACACGCCGTAAGCAAACGGCGCAAAGAGTTTTTTTCGGGCCGTTATTACGCACGCCAAGCCTTGCATTTTTGCGACGCCCCGATGATTGCCATCGGTCGCGGAGCAAAAGGTGAACCGTTGTGGCCTCAAGGCATTCTTGGCAGTTTATCGCACAGTGATGATTACGTGATGGCCGCGGTCACACGCAGCACAATATTAAGTGGATTCGGACTTGATTTTCACAGTCATCAACAACACGTCGAGCCGTCATTAACGTCGCTGCTGTGCAATGAAGGTGAATGCGAACTGCTCGCTGATCTCGTCGACGCGCCACTGGCTTTAGCAGCGTTATTCAGTGTGAAAGAAGCCGCTGCCAAAGCGATTTCTCCCCATATTGATGAATACCTGGAATTCCGTCGCGTGCATTTGCACCGCGCGGAACAACATCTGATTGCAACGATTGACGGCTACGATGCCCGTCTGCGTTGCCTGATCCAGAACACCACTCGCGGCGTCGTCAGCGCCGCGGCATTTTAAGCGAAGGAGTTCGCCGACATGATAAGTTTATTTGCACAATTGGATCAGATCATGGCCACACGCCGTGATGCGATCGCGATTGTGGCCGGCGATCGCCACTACCGATACGACGAACTGCAAGCCGATGTGTTTCGCATGCAACAATGGCTGCAACAACAAGCACTGCCAGCGCAGGCGGTAATCGGCATTTACGTGCAATCACGTTACCACGCGATTGTCAGCATTATCGCGTGCTTGCGCAGTGGTTACACCTATTTGCCACTTGACCCGGTCTATCCGCATGATCGTTTGGTGTATATGGTCGATAACGCCAGCGCCGCCTGTGTGCTCCACGACGGTGAAGCGTTGCATGGCAGTGCATCAACGCAAAAAGACATGCGCACGGCGTTTACGCAATCAGCCCCCATCAGCGCACCGATCAATGCCGCAGACGACGCGCAATTGGGCTACATCATTTACACGTCGGGTTCCACCGGCAAACCGAAAGGCGTCATGCTGCCGCTGTCGGTGCTTAGTCATTTGATCGACTGGCAAAACGCGCATTATGCAACAGGCAGCGCGCCGCGCACGCTGCAATTTTCGGCCTTGAGCTTTGATGTTTCGTTTCAAGAAATTTTCTCGACCTTGAGTCTTGGCGCCACGTTGTATTTACTCGATGACAACATCAAAAAAGATTTTCATCGCCTCGTCAAATTTGTCGATGAACACCGCATTGAGCGGATGTTCATGCCATACATTGCATTACTGAATTTTGCGCAATGGGCAACGCGCTTAAACTGTTTTCCCTCTGCCTTGAGCGAAGTGGTCACCGCTGGTGAAGCGTTGGTCATCAGCGATGAGATCCGCACGCTGTTTACACAATTGCCGCAGTGTCGTTTGTCGAACCAATATGGCCCCTCCGAAAGCCATGTGGTAACCGAATACCTGTTACCCGCTGATCGTCAACAATGGCCGGCACTGCCCGCCATTGGCCGCGCGATCGATCGCGCCGAAATCGTGTTATTAAACGACGAAGCGCAACCGGTGGCCACGGGTGAAGTGGGCGAAATTTACATCAGTGGCCCCGTCATCGCGCGCGGCTACATCAACAACGACGACGAAACGCAAAAGCGTTTTGTCGACATTACGATTAACGGCCGTACTCAGCGCGCGTATCGCACGGGTGATCTCGCGGCGATCAACAGCAACGGCGATTTGGATTACAAAGGCCGTGCCGATAACCAAGTGAAAATCAGCGGCTATCGCATTGAACTGAGCGAAGTGGAAGTCGCCTTACTGAAACTCGACGGATTGCAAGAAGCCGCCGTCGCTGCCATTACGCGAGACAATGGTCAACGTGAATTGGCCGCCTTTGTGGTCGCGCCCCACGCCGACCCCGCACGGTGGCGCGAAACGCTCGCGCGCGATTTGCCAGCGTATATGGTGCCGTCACATTTTGTCGTGCGCGAACAATTGCTCAAGACCCCCAGTGGCAAGATTGATCGCAAATCCATGGCCGATGCTTTTGTGCAAACGCTGCCCAGCAATAACATCAGCGCACCAACCGTCGCACTGAACGAATCGCATATTATTCAGCTGATCAGTAACGAACTGGGCGTTGCGACATTGAATCGCGACATCAGCTTGCTCGATCAAGGATTGGATTCGCTGAAATCCAATCGCTTATCGGGCGCCTTTTACGATCAGTTTGGTGTTGATATTCCGGCTTATCAATTTTTTCAGCATGCCAATGTCAACAGCTTGCTCAAATATGTGCTCGGCAAATCGGCGCAAGCCTCCACAGCGCCGCAGCGTCGTAGTGCGTTAAACGATCAAGGTCAGCGCGATATCGCGATCATCGGCATGGCCGTGAATGTACCGGGCGCCAGCACTGTGCAACAGTTTTGGCAAAATCTGCTCGACAACAAAGACACCGTGCACTTTTTTGAGCCCACGCAAAATGATCGCGTCAATGCGCGTGGCATTTTGGCGGATGCCACTGGTTTTGATACGACATTTTTTGGCATTTCCCCCCTCGAAGCGCGTGTCATCGATCCGCAACAACGCGTTTTGCTCGAACTGGCGTGGCATGCGCTTGAAGATGCCGGTGTGGTACCTGAACAATTTGGCGGTCGCATCGGTGTGTTCTGCGGCACCGGCAATAACTCGTATTATTTGAACAACGTGCTGAAGAACAGCGACGTAATGGAAAATTACGGCGCGTTTCAAGCGATGATCGCCAATGAAAAAGATTATGCCGCGACGCGCATTGCTCACCGTCTGAATTTGAACGGCCCAGCGCTGAGCATTGTCACCGCGTGCTCCACTTCGTTAGTGGCGGTGTGTTCGGCGGTCGAATCCATTCGCGCGGGCCAATGTGAAATGGCGATCGCTGGCGCGGCGTCCATCACCTTCCCTCAGCAACAACCGCATCAACACGAAGAAGGCAGTATTTTGTCGCGTGATGGCTACACGCGCACATTCGATAAAGACGGCTCCGGCACCGTGTTCAGCGATGGCGCAGGTATGGTTGTGTTAAAGCGTTTGGATTTTGCCCGTGATGACGGTGATCGCATTTACGCCGTGATCAAAGGCGCCGCCGTTAATAATGACGGTGGTGAAAAGGCCTCGTTTTCAGCGCCCAGTGTGTTGGGCCAAAAACGTTTGCTGCTCGCCGCGCAACAGGATGCGCAAATCAGCGCCGATCAGCTGTCGTACATCGAAGCACACGGCACCGCAACGCCCCTTGGCGATCCGATTGAAGTGGACGCACTGCGCAGCGCGTTTGCCGAAAATAGTCAGGGCAATGCCCGCTGCGGCCTCGGTTCAGTCAAAAGCAATTTTGGTCATTTAACCGCTGCGGCGGGTGTGGTCGGGTTGATTAAAACCGCATTGAGTGCTCATCACGGTGTCATTCCGGCGTCACTGCATTTCACAGAAGCGAATCCGCAGCTGCGTTTGGCACAATCACCGTTTTACGTCGTCGACAAAAATCAAACCTGGGATAAAACGCCCGCACAACGAATAGCCGGTGTTAGCTCTTTTGGCATTGGCGGCACCAACGCGCATCTGATCGTCGCTGGCGTCGAACACGAAGCCAAACAAGACGCACCACAATCCTGGTTGCCACTGTGCTTGTCGGCCAAATCGTCGGCGGCAGTTACCACGTTGGCAACGCTGTATCAGCAGCACAATGTTGGCAGCGATGATGTGTTGCAACAACGCGCCACGTGGCCATGGCGTCTTGCGTTACCCAGCGATGCCAACGGACACATTCAATGGTCAACTGACATCACACCGACGCAAGCACGATCACAGCACCGCGTTGTGCTGCTATTCCCCGGTCAAGGGACGCAGCAAATCAACATGGCGCACGGTTTGTACCAGCATGTTCCACCGTTCAAAACCGAAATGGATCGCTGCTTTGCGATTTTGCAGCAACAACATCAGCTTGATTTTGCGGCGGTTTTGTTTCGCGATGACGGCGATATCACGGCAACGCAATATGCCCAACTCGGACTCTTCTGCGTCGGCTACAGTCTGGCCAAAACGCTGGAGCAAATGGGCGTGCAGGCTGAAACAGCGATGGGCCACAGCATCGGTGAAATCGTTGCAGCGACAATCGCTGACGTGTTCACGCTGGAACAAGCGTTGCGCGTCGTGTTCACACGCGGCCGCGTCATGCAGCAACAACCGGCCGGTTCAATGGCGGCGGTGCGCGCCGAGTTCCGTGATATTCAACATTTATTACCCGACACCGTCACACTCGCCGCCGAAAATGCCGCACAATCGATCACGATCTCGGGGCCCAGTGATGATGTGCGCGAAGCGTGCGAGCGTCTGAAGTTGCACGCCATTCAGTGCAAACCACTGCAGACCTCGCACGCATTCCATTCCGCGATGATGCAAGGCGCTGCCGAACAATTCCGTCATCAATTAGTTGATTTGCAATTAAAAACACCCCGTTTCCGTTTTGCCTCTTGCGTAACCGGTGAGTGGATCCGTGATGAGCAAGCGACCAGTATCGATTATTGGGCGCAACAAATTGTGCAACCGGTGCGCTTTAAAAAGTGCGCCGAATTGATCGCCGATTGGTCGCACGTTGTCGCGATTGAGTGCGGCCCCAAACAAACCATCAACGGTTTGCTGGCGCAAGTGGCTCAACACGATGTCGACGCTGTGCCGTTACTGCCGCGCGCGGATGGCAGCGCTGACGAAGTCATCGATTTCAGTGCTGCGCTCGCGCAATTGTGGACGATCGGTTTGCCGATCGTATGGCCATTGTCATCACGCCAATTGCACGGTCGTGCGTCGCTGCCTTTGTATCCGTTTCAACATCAAACCCTGGCTGTTGTGCCCGATGGCGCCAGCCCAGTATTACCGGCAAATTCAACACTTGCCAGCAACGAAGTTCCTCAGGAGTCAGTCACTATGTCCGCCGTCATTATCGATGAATTAAAAAACTTATTTGCGCAAGCGTCCGGCCTGGACATGTCGCAAGCCAATACCAGCGCCAGCTTTTTTGAATTGGGTTTGGATTCACTGTTCCTGACACAATCGATTGCCAAAATCAAAAAACAATACGGTGTCAATATCAGCTTCCGTGAGTTGTTAAAGGATTACAACAATCTGAATGCTCTCGCTACCTATCTCGCCAGCAAAAACCCGGCGAAAGCGGCGGCAGCGCCGGTGGCGGCTCCAGTTGCTGTGAGTGCGCCCGCGTCGGTCGCCGCCGTTGCGCCAGCACCGGCGATGACAAGCGCACCGATCCCATTTTCGGCGCCCGTAATGCCAGCGATCATTGGTCAAAGCAATCCGGATCTGATGGCCGTGATCGCGGCACAAATGCAAGTGTTAAGTCAGCAATTAGCCTTGCTCGGTGGCCAAGCTGTCGCGGCCCCGGTTGCCGTTTCGGCACCCGTGACGACGGCACCGGCGGTAACCGCTGCGGCGCCCATCCGCAGCAACAACGACAGCAACACTCCGCGTAAACCATTTGGCGCTGCTGTGCGCATCAACGTCAAACGCAGCAACGATATGACCGAGGTGCAAGCCGCCAATTATCAAAAATTGTCGCAGGTGTATAACGACAAATTCAAATCTTCAAAAGTGTTTGCGCAAGCCAACCGTCATCACTTGGCCGATCCGCGTGTGGTGTCGGGCTTCCGCACACCGTTGAAAGAAATTATTTACCCGATCGTGGTTGATCGCTCGGAAGGTTCCAAATTGTGGGATATCGATGGCAATCAATTCATCGACATCACCTGCGGTTTTGGTTCGAACTTTTTTGGCAATGGTGCGCCGTTTATCAAGAAAGCCGTCGCTGAACAGTTGGAGCGCGGTTACGAGATTGGCCCACAAAATCCGCTGGTGGCCGAAACTGCACAGCTGTTCTGTGACATTACCGGTGCCGAGCGCGTGGCATTCTGTAACACCGGTTCGGAAGCGGTATTGGGCGCCGTGCGTTTAGCACGCACCGTCACGTCGAAAGACGCGGTTGTAATGTTTGAAAATGATTACCACGGTATCAATGACGAAGTGATCGTGCATCGCGCCGCCAATGGCCACGCATCACCGGCCGCCGCCGGTGTGCCGGAATCAGCCGTCGCGAATACGATGATGCTCGATTACGGCGAAAAAGCGTCGCTCGACTACATCCGTGAACACGCCCATGAAATTGCAGCGGTGTTGATCGAACCCGTGCAAAGCCGCAAGCCCTTGCTGCAGCCAAAAGAGTTTTTAAAAGAGCTGCGTCAGATCTGTACCGATAACGACATCGCGATGATTTTCGACGAAGTGATCACCGGTTT
>JAYSCL010000007.1:0-80730 GCA_041914905.1 Enterobacterales bacterium | reverse complement strand
AATAAATTGCAGATGGATGCGTCACAACCACCGGTGCCGGGCGCACGCCTCGGCAAAGATGAAAGTGGCAAACCGGCGTGGTTTGTGCCGGATCCGGAGCAAGCCGGTAAATACCGTAAATTGGTCAGCTAATTGTCGTCGTTAAAGACGAGTTCCAACACACTGGGGTACGCCTTAAATCGGCGTGCTCCAGTTTTGTGTTTTTCGAAAAAGTAAATTTTTAGGTTAGAAACATGACAACCCCCGTGAACAGTGTTGCCGTTAATTACGATCCGTTTGCTGATGCGCAGCCGACATTGGCCAAAGCCTTTGTTGCGACCGAAGCGCAAATGGAAATGTGGAACTCGATTGCGTTTGCACCCGAAGCTTCGTGTGCGTTCAACGAATCGATCACCTTGAGCTTAAGCGGCACACTGCACTGGGATGCATTACAAGCTAGCTTGAATGATTTGCTGCAGCGCCATGAGATTTTGCGCGCCAGCTTTTCGGATGACGGCAAAACCATCGCCATCTTATCGCACGCCGAACTGCCCATTCGTCGACTGGACAATGCGACGATCAGTTTGGCGCAGCTGCGTGCAAACGAAGCACAAACTGCGTTTGATTTAATTAATGGCCCACTGATCCGCGCCTCCGTTTTGCGCGAACATGACACGCTGCATCATTTGGTACTGACCGCGCATCACATCGCGTGCGATGGCTGGTCACTGGCGATTGTCATTCGTGATCTTGCCGCGTTGTACAGCCTGCACACCGGTACCAGCAACACGCCGTTACCACCGGCCGTGCAATTTTCTGACTATGCCGCGTTTACGCACGACAATCCGCAAGCGGCCGTTGACGAAGCGTATTGGCTCGATATTTACAAAGACTACACACCCGATTTTGAACTGCCGAACGATCTTGCACGTCCGATGCAGCGTACGTTTGCGTCGAAACGTATTGATTTTGCGATCGAGCTCGCGCAGTTCGACAAAATGAAAGCAACGGCGGCGAAACACGATGCCAGCATCACCGGCCTGTTATTGTCAACCTTGTTCATTTGCGTCAGTCGTTGGTCGGACAATCAAAAAACGGTTGTCGGTATTCCAACAGCGGGTCAAATGGCGTTTGACGCCAACTCGTTGGTCGGTCATTGCGTCAATATGCTGCCTATTTTGGCTGAAGTTGATAGCCATCAACCGTATACCCAATTGCTCGACACCGTCGGCGACAAAGTGCTGACGGCATTTGAACATCAACACCACACGTTCGGCGAGTTGTTGAAAAAATTGCCGATTCAACGTGACGCCTCACGCATTCCGTTGATGCCCATTTCGTTCAATTTCGATCAAGGTATTCAAGGCAAGAACTTAAAGTTTGGCGATCTGCGCGTGGCCTTTTTCTCGAACCCTCGTGCCTACGAAAACTTTGAACTGTTTTTCAACGCCGCCGATTACGGCGACAATGTCGTGATCGAGTGCCAATACAATACCGATCTGTTCAGTGAAGCATGGATTATGCGTCGCCTTGAAGAATGGCGTCATGTATTGCTGCAAGTGTGCGACAACCCAAGCGTTCGTATTGCCGATCTGCAATTGATCGACCGCGACACAGTTGACGCACTGATGACGTTAGCGCGTGGCCCGCAACAAACCTTGCCAGCCGTGGCTACGATGCCGGCGTTGCTTCAGCACAGTTTCGATTCATTTGCACAGCGCAGTGCGCTTGTCGCGCACGATGGCAAGCTGAGCTATGCCGAACTGCAGCAACGCGCCGACACACTGGCGGTGCAATTGCAGGCGCACGGTGCGGCGCCGGGTCGTGTTGTTGCCGTCTGTTTGCCACGCAGCAGTGATTTGCTGGTGAGCTTGTTGGCCGTATTAAAAACCGGTGCCGCGTACATTCCGCTGGATTCGGCTTGGCCACATGATCGTCTGCACTACATGCTGCACGATGCCGGCTGTGATCTCGCCATTGCCAATGCCGCAACACACGACGTGATCGCCGGTGTCAAAACCATTGTGCGTTGCGATCAATTGGATTTCGCGCGCGCGCAAACACCAACTGCTGTAGCCATTTCGGCCGATGCACCGGCGTATTTGATTTACACCTCCGGCTCCAGCGGCAAACCCAAAGGCGTCAAAGTACCGCACAAGGCGCTGGTCAATTTCCTGTTGTCGATGCAACAAGCGCCGGCATTGTCGCGCGACGACGTATTGCTCGCCGTCACCACGATTTCGTTTGATATCGCGGCACTTGAACTGTATTTGCCGCTGTTATGTGGTGCACGCATTGTGCTCGCGAATAGCGATGAGATCACCAATGGCCAAGATCTGCTGCGTTTGATTAATGAGCATCAGGTTACCGTGATCCAAGCGACACCAGCGTCATGGAAAATGTTGATCGCAGCCGGTTGGCGCGGTGAACCAAAATTGAAAGCCTTAGTGGGTGGCGAAGCATTACCGAAAGATTTGGCCAACACCTTGCGCCGCCAATGCCGCGAGTTGTGGAATATGTATGGCCCGACCGAAACGACGGTGTGGTCTACTTGCAAAGCGCTGCATAACAACGACGACGAGATCACGCTGGGTCACGCCATTCATAACACCGACATTCTGATTCTCGATAGCGATTTGAATCCGTGCCCTCAAGGTGTGCCGGGCGAATTGTGCATCGGCGGTGACGGTGTGGCGCTTGGTTATCACAATCGAGACGATTTAACACAAGCGGCCTTCATCCCTTCGCGTTTTTACAAAGGTCGTTTGTATCGCACCGGTGATAAAGCCAAATTGCTCGCCAATGGTGATCTGTCGTATTTCGGCCGCCGTGATCAGCAGATCAAGTTGCGCGGCTATCGCATTGAGCTCGGCGAAATTGAGGCTGTGATCATGGCCGATGGCCGCATCCGTGATGCGGCGGCGGCGGTCATGAATGTTGCCGGCCAACCAGCATTGGTCGCGTTTGTTGTTTGTGAACAACTGGATGCGATCCGCGATGACTTGCGCACGCGTTTGCTGGCGCAATTGCCGCGCTATATGGTCCCGGATCATTTCCAGGCCGTTGCCACATTACCCCGCACACAAAATCAAAAGCTCGATCGCAAAGCGGTCGCCAAACTGCCACTCGACAGTGCCAACCGCACGGTTGAATTGCAATCGCCCAGCACCACCACTGAAGTGGCGTTACTCGCGATCTGGCAGCAGGTGTTGAGCGTACAAACCATCGGCGTGAATCAGGACTTTTTCGATCTTGGCGGTCACTCAGCGCTGATCACGCAAATGATCTATGAAATTGAAAAGCAGCTGAAAGTCAAAGTGCGTTACCGCGATGCGTTTACGCATCGCACCATTACCGCGCTGGCCGAGTTTATTGATCACAGCGAGCAACAAACCGCCATACAGATTGTGCCGCGTGCAGCGCCGCACACACCGGCACCGTTGTCATTGGCCCAACGCAGCATTTGGTATGTCGATGCGATTCAGGGCGAATCAACGTTGTACAACTTACCGTCGGCACATCATTTGTTAGGGCCCTTGAATGTCGCCGCGCTCGATCAAGCGTTGGATACGATGGTGAGTCGTCAAGAAAGTTTGCGTTCGCGTATCACCATGGGTGATCACGGCCCGGTGCAAACCGTGTTACCGCACACGACGTATCGTGCTGAAAAATTTGATTTGTCGACGCTGTCTGGCGATGCCCAGCAAACTCAATTAAATGAATTATTCCATCAGCTGCAGGCGCACACATTCAAACTCGAGCACGAAGCCCCTTTCCGCGCAGCGTTGATCACCTTAAGTGATGTTCACCATATTATTTTCTTTATGGCGCACCATCAGTATTTCGATGGCTGGTCATTTGATTTGTTTATTCGCGAATTGACGACGGGTTATCGTGCGGCGACTGGTGATGCCAGCGCGCAATTGCCCACCCTGCCCATTCAATACGCCGATTTCTGTGTTTGGCAGCAGCAATGGCTGCAAAGCGATGAACTCAAGAAGCAAATCGATTATTGGTTGCAGTTGTTAAAAGGCGAATTGCCCAAGCTTGAAATGCCCCTGGATTTTGCCCGCCCCGCGATCAGCTCCAGCACCGGCGATCAAGTGTCGTTCGACATTGATGGTGTGCGTTTGCAAGCGCTGGAAAAATTGGCGCATAAGCATGGCGTGTCATTGTTTATGGTGATTTATGCTGTTTACGTTGCGTTGTTGCACCGCTACACCGAGCAGGATGACATCATTGTCGGCGTGCCGATCGCCGATCGTACAAAGCCCGGGACACAACATTTAATCGGATTTTTTGTCAATTCGCTCGTCATGCGTTTTTCGCTGCAAAGCGATATGCGCTTCAGTGAATTGTTAGCGCAGGTCAAAGAACAGTGTTTGTCTGGCTACAACAATCAAGATGCGCCGTTTGAACGCTTGGTCGAGCTGCTCGGTCAAAAGCGCGACTTAAGCCGCGCGCCATTGTTCCAAACATCAATTACGTATCAAGATGTCAGCCAGCGTGAAACCCAGATGGGCGACATTGCCGTCAAACAGCTGGAATTGCATGAACACAATTCGCCGTTGGACCTGAACATCTGGTTGAAAAAACGCGGCGATAAAATCAGCGCCGGTGTTATATTCAAAACCTCGTTGTTTGAAAAAGACACGATCACTCATTTTGTCGCGGCGATGAACAACATTGTTGACGACGTGGTTCAGAACGAACACAAAGTGCTGAAACAATTGCGTTTGGCCGATGACCGCAATGCCAGCATTCAGCATGGCCGTACGCTGGCACTGCCCGCTTGTGACAACCTCGCACAATTTGTTTTGAATAACGGTGTTGACGCCAACAAGATCGCCGTGCGCGATCGCCTGCAACAATTGTCTTATGGTCAGTTAACTCAGCAAAGTTTACAGGTCGCCGCCGCCTTGCAGCAGCGTGGCATACAAGCCGGTGATGTTGTCGGTGTCGCATTGCAACGGTCGGCGCAATTGCTGCCGGTGTTGCTCGGCATTTGGCGTGCCGGTGCCGCGTATTTACCGCTGGACCCCGATTTTCCGCACGATCGCTTGCGTTATATGATCGACGACGCGCAAGCCAAGTTGCTGATCGTCGATGCCACGACCACCGAACTGGCGGTCAATCAGCACAGCGTCAATGTTGAACAACTGTTTGCAACTGACGGTTCCGCAAATGCGGTGACGATCAGTGCACGCCATCCGGCCTATTTGATTTACACCTCGGGCTCCACCGGTTTGCCCAAAGGCGTGGAAGTGCCCGTCGGTGCCGTCGTCAATTTCTTGTGCAGCATGCGCGAAACACCTGGTTTGACGTCGCACGATGTCATGCTCGCTATCACAACGCTATCGTTTGATATTTCCGTGCTCGAATTGTTTTTACCGATGCTCACCGGTGCTGAAGTGGTGATTGCAAGCAAACAAGAAACCGTTGATGGCCAATTGCTGTTGAATTTGCTGCAACAATTTAACGTCACTTGCATGCAAGCCACGCCATCATCGTGGCGTCTGTTGCTGGCGGCGAAATGGGCCGGCAATCCGCAACTGAAAGCGTTGTGTGGTGGTGAAGCCTTGCCACACGATCTGGCGACGGAATTGCTGACACGCGTTGCGTCGTTATGGAATATGTACGGCCCCACCGAAACCACCGTGTGGTCAACCTGTAAAGCGATCACCACTCATCACAATGCGATCACGTTGGGGAATGCCATTGCCAACACCGATCTCATTATTGTCGATGAACAATTGGCCGCGTTGCCGCGTGGCGCGGTCGGTGAGCTGTGTATTGGCGGTGCTGGCGTATCATCAGGTTATTGGAAAAAGCCAGAACTGACGCAGGAACGTTTTTTCCGCAACAGTGCGTACAGTCGCGACACGATCTATCGCACGGGCGACAAAGCACGCGTGCTCGCCAATGGCGAGATCCAATATCTGGGACGTGTTGATCAACAAGTGAAATTGCGCGGCTTCCGCATCGAACTCGGCGAGATTGAAACGCGTTTGCGCCAGTTGCCTACCGTTGCTGACGCCGCTGTCGCCGTGACCGGTGGCAATGGTCTCGAACAACGTTTGGTCGCCTTTGTCGTGTGGCAAAGCACACCGCAAACGTTGACGGAAGTGCGCAAACAATTGGCCGCGCAGTTGCCCAATTACATGATACCGCAGCAAATCGAAACGTTGGCCGCATTGCCACGCACCAATAACGGCAAACTCGATCGCAAGGCGTTGATGAAGCTGCAGGTATCTCATGTCGTGAACGCGGTGCAAACACCGTTACAGACGGACAACGAACGCTGGCTCGCCGCCCTTTGGGCCGAACAACTCGGTGGCATCACGGTGTCGCGCCATGACAACTTCTTCGAGATCGGCGGACATTCGCTGCTGGCCATGCATGTGATCAACAAAGTGCGTTTGGCGGGTCGCGGTACGATCAGCTTGCGTGATTTGTTGCGCGAAGATCTGGCCGTTGTGGCGTCGCAACTGACCAGCACAGCAACCTCGCCGGAATTAGTTGAAGAGGCACCCGCATCCCGTGGTATCGTTGACAAACTGTTGTCTGGCTTTGGCTTCAGCAAGTCCAAGGAAAGTTGATCGCGAATGCAAGCCCTTTACTTTGGGGACAGTGCACAGCCGGTGTATGGGGTTGTGCACGAACCAGCGAGCGCCACGCGCTCCAGCGCCATTGTGATTCACCAACCACTCGGGCACGAATATTTTCGTACGCACCGCGCATTGACCTTGTTGGCCGATCAATTGTCCGCACTCGGTTATTACGTGATGCGTTACGACTATCTTGGCAGTGGCGACAGTGCCGGCGATTTGGAGCAATTTACGCTCAATGATTGGGTGCACAACGCGCGCCAAGCCGGTGACGAGATCCTGGCCATTTCGGGTGCTGCCAACCTGATCAATATCGGTGTGCGTTTTGGCGCGGCTATCGCCACGATGGCCGCATTACCACTCGCCACTCGCCACTTTTTTTGGGACCCGCAATTCAACGGTCAAGAGTGGCTGCAAAGTGTGCAGCACCTGCAACAGCGTGTATTGAACGACAGTTGGTGGTTCCGTTTTCGTCGCCACGAGGATTTGTTAAGCGGTGAATTACTCAGTGCTCGCTTTTCCGAGGCCGCACTGAATGCGCTGAACAACAGCACGATCGACACCGCCACGCTAACGAACAGCCGTTGCGTGTTCAGTTCAGCGGCAACGGCGCGCACCATGAAAATACCCGGCGATGTGCACGTCGCTACTGACCAAATTGATTGGCAGGATGAACGCGCCATTGACCGCGTCATCACCGCGAGCGGCGTCAGCAAATACCTTGTGGAGCGCTTGGCATGAAAGAGGTTTTGCATCGCTTCGGACGCGCACAACACCTGTGCGGAATCTTTGCCAGCAATGACGCCGCCGACCGTGACACAGCGATCGTGATGATCAGTGCCGGCGCGACGCATAAAGCGGGACCATTTCGGCTTGGCACCTACCTGGCACGCGAAATGGCACGTCAACAACTGTCTTGCCTACGCTTCGATTTGGGCGGTCAAGGTGAAAGCCGCTACCTGAAAGCAGACGGCAAAACTTACGATGAGCACATCGCGGCCGATCTCAGCGACAGCCTCGATTTTTTGACGGCAACTTACGGATTCAAACGCTTTATCGCTGTCGGATTGTGCACGGGTGCCGATAACGCTCATAAACTCGCCGTGCGCGACCCACGTATCTGTGCCGTGGTCTGCCTGGACGGGTACGCCTATTCAACACCGCGTTTTCGCTGGATTCGACTGTGGCGTCAGCTCGGCAAACTGCCGCGTCTACCGGGCGTGCTGTTCAAACGATTGAACTCCCTCTTTACGCGCCAAGATCTGAATAGTTTGTCCGCGCAAGATCAGTATTTGTGGCATTTGCCGCCCAAAGCACAGTTTCTCGCTGACATGCAGCATTTGCATGACCGTGGCGTGCGATATGCCGCCGTGTTCTCCGGTGGTGTGCCGATTTATTACAACTACGCCGAGCAATTTCTCGATGGCTTGCAAGACCATCCCAGTCGCACGATGGTGAGCAGCCACTATTTTGAATCGGCCAATCACACGTATATGTTGCAAAAAGATCGCCGAGCGCTCGCCGATTGGTTGTGCAACTGGTTACGGTCATGCCTTAACCCGGCCACTGCGAACGAAAAAGCCGCGTGAAGCACCAATATGGCCCATCCAAAATTTTTGCCGTTTTTAACGCGAATTTTGGATGAGGCGAATCGGCGATCTGGGCTTGCGAGATCGCGCTGTGATCGTGTGAGACATTCGCCATGTTAGCAACTACTCACACACTGTTTGCCCCCTGAAAAACAAGCACTTAACACCGTTTTTAAAAATGAAAACGGGTTCACAGGCTTGAGGACTCTTGCTAGACAGCCCCTCCCAAAAGCGGTACAAAACGCGCCTTCAAACTGCGCATTTCATGTCGCAGCCTTTTCAACACGTTTTATCTAATTCCAGGGTCGCTTGCGCTGTTCACGCGGCGGGTATCGTCAGAAGATGAACCTTGTCGTGCTGCTGCAACGATTCTTTGTTACGTTGTGTCGCCGATAAGCGCCACCGCTGTGACAACGCACTACAGGGAAGAAGGAGGGTGCATGGCCGTTCGTATTTTTCGCCATTATGTGTCACTGACATTATTGTTGGTCACATTAGGTGAATTCCTCATCTTCATGTTGTCCGTGTATGCGGCGATCTTTTTCCGTTTCGGTGGTTTTGACGAGGTCTACCTCGATGCCTCGAATCTCACTGGCGGTGCCAGCGATATCTTTGTTCGTGCGTTGATTTTTGCCGGTGTCATGTGGTTTGCACTGGTTTCTTTTGGCATGTACAGCGACGGTTTGCACAGCAAAACGGAAGGCTATCAACTGCGCTATTTCGGCGCGTTCATCCTCGGTACCGTGTTAGCCGTTTTGGTTTATTACTTTGTGCCGCAAGTGTTTACCGGTCGTGGTGTCTTGCTGATTTCAGTGCTGATCTCCGGCATTGGCTCCGCCATTTTACGTGGCGTGTTGGCACAACCCAGCAGCCTGCAAATTTTCAAGCGTCGCGTTTTGGTGGTCGGCAGCGGCAACAATGCCAAAGAAATTGCCGATCTCGAACGTGAACTCGGCCCCAGTGCCCGTTTTCATATTGTCGGATTTGTCAGCCTGGATGGTGAACACAGCCACGTTGATGCCAAACGTTTGCTGAAACAAAGCGCGACATTGGCCGAAACCTGCCGTCAGTACGAAGTCGAAGAAGTGGTATTGGCCGCTGACGATCGTCGCAATGGTCGCGTCGATATGCACCAGTTGCTCGAGTGCAAAATGTACGGTCTTAACATCATCGACTATTGCAGCTTTTTTGAATTGGCTACCGGCCATTTGCCGGTCAATGCATTGAACACAAGCTGGATTATTTTCTCCGATGGTTTCCGCCGCGATCCGGTGCGGTTACTGGCCAAACGTGTGTTCGATATGTGCGTGAGTTTGCTTCTGCTGGCACTGATGGCACCACTGATGATCGTCACTGCGCTCGCCGTGAAACTGGAATCACGCGGACCGATTTTTTATCGCCAGGTGCGTGTCGGTGAATACGGACGCACCTTCGAGATCTGGAAATTCCGCAGCATGCGTACCGATGCGGAGAGCGATGGTGTGGCACGCTGGGCTCAAAGCAATGACAACCGCGTAACACGCGTCGGCAAATTCATTCGCTTGACGCGCATTGACGAATTGCCGCAATTGTTCAATGTGTTGCTGGGCGACATGAGTTTCGTTGGCCCACGTCCAGAACGCCCCGAATTTACCTCGCAGTTGGAAAAACATATTCCGTACTATTCCAACCGCCATGCCGTACGACCCGGTATCACCGGCTGGGCACAAATTCGCTATCCGTACGGGGCCTCGGTGGACGATGCCCGTCGCAAATTGCAATACGATTTGTATTACGTGAAAAACCACACGCTGTTTCTTGATCTGGTGGTGTTGTTCCAAACCGCACAAGTAGTGTTGTTTGGTAAAGGTGCGCGTTAATTTTGTGGGGTTGTTGAAGGTGTTGTTGCTGACGTGGGCTCGGAAGTAATTTTGACGTTGAGCGGATAGTTCGGGTGTTCATTCCACGAGACAACATGACCATCGTGAAACTGAACTTCGGACAAACCGTAAAACCACAAATCACCTTCGATCCGTGTCGGTACACCTTGGGCGGCATACACCATGCCAAGGGTGTCGCCATAGGTGAACGGATCGGATAAAGGGGTAGCGGTGTTGCCCGTAGCCGACACCGACGCGGTGTTTTTCGCCGCTTCCTCTTCGGTGTTGATGACATAAACCACCACACCATAGACGACTGCCAACACCAGCATGGCGCTGACACCGCGCCACCAAAACGGCGTTGGTTTACGCGTCGATTGACGTGTTGACGTCGCCTTCATCGCTGCCGTTGGCGGCGATGGAGTCAACGCAGGTTCAACGAAGGTTTCTTCGCACGATTCGGCGCCGGGCAAGACACCAAAACGGCGATAGTAATGCGATAAGCCCTGATACGCCGCCGTAATATTTTTGGAGCGCTCCTCAGCGTGCACACGTTGCGGATCGTCAGCAGTAAAACGATCAGGATGAGACGCCTTGATCAGAAAACGGTAACGCTTTTTTACAGCCGCCCAATCCTGTTTTCCGGGTTGCAGGCCCAAAGTGTGGTACCACATTAACCAGTCTTCGTTGGCCATAGTCACTGTCAGCGTCGAGCAACAATTGAAGGGACGATATTATTCGCGTAATGCCCGTGCAACGATAGCACAGGCACAAGAAAAAATCGTCGCGAACGAAAAGGGAGTCATAATGCATAATTCAATTAAATTCCTGCGACAACTCGCCCTTGTGGCGGTGGCCACGCTGGGCTTACTGAGCGGCTGCGCCAGCGACAAAACACGCGTGAACCCTGCCAATGCCGCCGTGGCGCCCGCAGCGGCAAACGAAACGTATCGCATTGGTCCAGATGATCGCGTGCAAGTGTCGGTGTGGCGTAACGACGATTTGTCGATCTCTGTGCCGGTGCGCCCGGATGGCATGATTTCAGTTCCGCTCGTTGGTGATGTGCTCGCCGGTGGCAAAACACCGGAAGAAGTGGCCAAGTTGATTACCGATAAAATGGCCGTTTTTATTCGCGATCCTCGCGTTGCGGTTATCGTCACCGAATTGCACAGCCACGAATACCTGTCACGCGTGCGCATCACCGGTGCGGTACGCACCCCTCGCACGATGCCGTTTCGCCAAGGCATGACCGTGTTGGATGCCGTGCTCGAAGCCGGTGGTGTTAATGAGTTTGCCGCCCCCAGTCGCACCAAACTCTACCGCAAGGCCAGCGGCAAAGTGCAGACCATGGACGTTGAATTGGATGCGATCTTAAACAGTGGCGAGTTGGATACCAACGCGTTGTTGTCGCCCGGTGATGTGATCACTGTTCCCGAACGCGTGTTTTAATCGAATAGCAGGAGCGTGACATGCAATTGTCGCTACTTCAATTGTTTCGTCCTTTGGTGGTCGAATTGTTTCATCACCGTCGGATGGTGTTCGGCAGTTTTGCTGCGCTCAACATTTTGTTTTTGGGCATCGCCTTGGTGTGGCCAAAAACCTTTTCGTCGTATGTCGCCATTCTGGTCGACGAAAAAAATATTATTCAACCCTTGATGGAAGGTGCTGCGGTCAGCACCGAAGTCACCGATCGTTCGCGTTTGGTGCGTCAAATCGTGTTTGGCCGCAAAGTCACCAACGAATTGCTCGCGGCTGGCCATTATCTTGACGCCGATGCGACGCCCGCCGAACAAGAACGCGAAGTCAAGCGCTTGATTCGTCGCACCAAAATCGAAAACATTGGTAAAAACCTGATCAAGATCGAATACAGCGATAGCGATCCCGATCGCGCACAGCGCATCGCGCAAATGATGGGTGATCTGTTCATTTCCGAAAGTTTGGCAGCGAAAACCCAAGAAAGTCAGTCCGCCTACGACTTCATCGACAATCAAACCAAAGAATATCACGCGAAATTGGTCGAAGCCGAAAAAGCCTTGCGCGATTTTCGCTCAGAAAATTTGGATGCCTTGCCTGAAGCCGAAGCCGACGTCAGCATGCGCTTGAACGCCTTGCAAACCCGTATTGAAGAAGCCTCGGTGCAATTGAAAGAAGCCGAAATTGCGCAGCAGTCCCTTGAGCAGCAGTTGAGCGGTGAGGCGGAGTCTTCCGTTGTGCACACGCGCGAAGAACAATACCGCGCGCGCATCGTGGAGTTGCAATCGGAAATCGATACCTTGCGCCTGCGGTTTCACGACGCTCATCCCGATATCGTCACGCTGAAACATCAGATCGATGATTTGACCACGGCCATTGAACAAGATCGTCGCCGTCGTGAAAGTGGTTTGGACGGCGACAGCCGACAAGACACCGAGCATCGCCTGTTGTTGAACCCAATGTACCAACAGCTGAAAGCCGGCCTGTCCGACACCAAAACCAAAATAGCCACACTGAAAGCGCGCATCGCCGACGCCAAACAACAAATGCAAACTGAAATCGAACGCGGTCGCCGCGTACAAGGTGGCGGAGCTACGTTGTCGGAGTTGACGCGTGATTACCAAGTCAACCGCGACATTTATCAGGATCTGTTGAAACGTCGCGAAACCGCACGCGTGTCGATGAATCTGGATCGTGACAAGCAAGGTTTGTCATTCAAGGTTCACGAAAATGCTTTCTTGCCCATTGAACCCAGTGGTTTGCGTTTCATTCATTTCATTTTGATTGGCGCGGTCATCAGCATGTTGTTACCCGTCGGCCTCGTGTTCGTGCGTCTGCGTTACGATCCGCGTGTGCGTTTGCCAGTATTGATCGAGGAGCGTTTGAATTGCCCGGTGATCAGCACTGTGCCGCATTTCTGGACGCCCGGTGAAGCGGCCGCCGCCGCGAGCAATGTGTATCGCCTGATGTTGCTGGCGGCGGCCACCTTTGCCATCGTCGGTAGCGTGGCCGTGCTGCGCTTCCTCCATTACGTTTAAGGCTTGGTATCATGAGCAAAATTGAAAAAGCCCTGAATCGCGCCAAGCAATCCAATGCCGTGCGCTTGGTGGCGGTCAATTCGCAACCCGTTGAGCACAACAGCGATCGTCAAGACATGGCCGTCACCTCGCCCAACGATGATCGCAGTCACGAGCGACGCGCGTTGGCGGTGCAAGAAATTCGTCGCATGCAAGAGCCCGTGCGTCGCAGCAGCCGCGAATTGGCTGAGCAGCAAACCATCCATGCCGAATTCAACGACAGCGAAACGGTCGCGGCGCTCCGTGAATTGCGCACGAAAATTTTGCGTCAGTATGGTGATTCGAATGGCGTCATTTTGGTCACGTCCGTGGTACCCGGAGGCGGCAGCAGTTTTGTCGCCCGCAATCTTGCCACCGCGTTTGCGTTTGACCCGTCACGCACGTCGTTGCTGATTGAGTGCAATTTGCGCGCAACGTCGACATCGCCACTGAATGTCGATGGCCAACATCGTGGCCTGATCGATTTTCTCGATGACACCACGATAGACATCAATCAGATCATCCACACCACCGGCATTGATCGTTTGCGCTATATCCCGATCGGCGCCAAACGTGACACGCAGGGTGAATATTTTGTGTCTGACCGCATGAGCTATCTATTGAAAGCCGTGCGCAATCGTTATCGCGAACGCTTTATATTTCTTGATGCGCCGCCATTGACTGAATCGGCTGACGTGCAAACGCTGATCGAATCCAGCGATCATGTGTTGGTCGTCGTGCCTTACGGCGTGGTTAGTCTCGAAGAAATTGCCGCCACCATGAAAAACGTACCGGCCAATAAACTGCTTGGTGTCGTGTTCAACGATCGCCCCAGTATCCCGCAGTCATTGAACCGTACGTGGATCGGCAAATTGCTGATGAAGTGGCGCGGATAAAAAACAGAAGCGAAGGAATCGCAATCCGGTGATGACGGATGACAATCACGTTTGGGGGTTCGTCGTGCAGTTGACGACAAAAAAAATCATAACAATGCCGTTGCTTGCCATTCTGTTGTTGATGCTTCATCGCATCGCGGCAGCGGCCGACTTCAATTACGCCCTCGAATACGATCTCGAACACAGCGACAACGTTGGCTTGACGGTGGATGACAGCCGCGAAAGCGCCATCATCAACACGGCGCTGCTCGGCGCCAATTACGAGCAAACGGGTCGTTCCTGGGATGTGTTGGCGCGCGGCACGGGCGCCTATCGTCGTTATTCACGCGATATTGGCAGTTCGAGCGACAGCGATAACGATGAAAACATTTACGACGGCCAAGCGCGTTTGCAATGGCATATATCACCGCACTTTTTCAGCTGGATGGTCGAAGATTATCTGCGTCACACCACGATCAATGCCTTGGCAACCGAGTCACCCACCAATCGTCAGCAAAGCAATATGTTGATGACTGGCCCCAATTGGTATATCCGCCCCAGCAGCGTTGACACGTTTACACTGACCGCGCGTCACGGCAAACAGGAATTTTCCGAAGCCGGCGCCGACAACGAACGACGCTGGGCGACAACCAACTGGGAGCACCGCATTTCGGCGGTGATGTCAGCCGCTGCCCAATATGAAATTCAATACGTGCGCTATCAGGACGACGACACCTCGCCCGATTACGATCGCCGCGATGCCCACGCCCAACTGCTGACGCACGCTGGCGTCAATCAATGGCATTTGGATTACGGCAAAACGCGCATTGAGCGTATTGACGACGAGCCCATAGAAGACGATCGTTGGTCGGCGTCGTGGCGACGCCTGTTTGGTTACGAGTCCAGCATGAGTGTGTCATTTCGCAAGGGTTACAGTGACGCCGGTATGATCGCAATTGCGGCCGGTGTTGAGGCCTTGGCTAACGCGATACCGGCCGGAGGTCTTGATGTGGTGGTCGGTGATCTGATCGACGAACGCTCAGCGCGTTTCGATTATCAGCGTCGACAAGCCACCGGCAATCTACAATGGTATTTGTATGACGTTGAGCGTGAGTTCGAGCAAAATGCACAGCTGAATGAACGTTCGCGTGGCATCGGCGGTTTATACGATTTGGCGTTAAGCGATTTATGGAATATGCAAATCCGTGCCGATCACAATCGCACCGAATACACGACTGTGTCGCGCCAAGACAAGGAAGAAGAACTGATGTTGCGCTTTACCCGCCTCATCAGTCCCAATACCAGTTTTGCGGTATCGTATTCGTTTCGCGACAGCCGCAGTAATGACGCCGAATTCGAATTCAAGGAAAATCGGGTGATGTTTTTGATTCGCTATCAACGCGCCACCACGATTCAATAGTAGGACGCTGCCATGTATCTTGAACATTTCAAACTCAATCAGCTGCCCTTCCAGTTAACCCCGGATCCGGACTTCCTGTTCCTCAGCAACGCGCATGCGCGTGCCAAGGCACATATGGAATACGCGGTGTGGAATCGCGACGGATTTTGTGTGATCACCGGCGAATCCGGCTGCGGCAAAACCACGTTATTGACCAAACTGTTGTCATCGCTCGATGAAAACGTGTTGGTTGCCAAAATCTTTCAAACGCAGCTGGATGAAACCGAGTTCCTGCAAGCCGTATTGGTCGAATTTGGTTTGAACCCTTTTCAAGCCAAGAAAGTGGAATTGCTCGACATGCTCAATCAGTTTCTGATTGAAAATTTCCATGCTCAGCGCCAAACCGTATTGGTCGTTGATGACGCACAGAACTTGAGCCCGAAAGTACTCGAAGAAATTCGCATGCTGTCGTCGCTGGAAACCAATAAAGAGAAACTGCTGCACATCATTCTGGTTGGTCATTCCGAACTGAAAGAAGTGCTCGACGATCCCTCGATGGAACAGCTGCAACAACGCATTCGTCTGCGCTACCACTTGCGTCCGTTGTCCGAAAAAGAAACGCACGATTACATTTTGCACCGGCTCGCGGTCGCCGGCGCCGATGCCACGGCGGCCCCGCTGTTTAGCGATGACTGCTTTGCCAAGATTTTTGAATACACCGGCGGTACACCGCGTCTGATCAACACGCTGTGTGATGTGGCGCTGACCTGCGCCTTCGTCGATGAAGCGGCGCAGGTTAATTTGAATTCGATTGTCGATGCCATCGACGAATTGCAATGGTATCCATTCACCGAACGCAAACCCAAACGTCGTCAAGACGATGTGCGTTCACGTTCGTTGACCTCAGCGCTGCGTGATCACGATCGCAAACTCGATGCTCTGATTGCCGGATTGAACCAATTAGGCGAAATCACACCGTTGCTGAACAGCATGCGCACCGTGCTGATGACAATGGAAGTGCACCTCCGTCGCCTCGAAAATGACGGCACCAAGATCGCAACGTTCGGTCAATCGATGGCGGGCATTGAGCAGCAGCTAAAACGTTTGGCCGATTCGGCACAAGCGACGACCTTGCCAACCATTCCAGATCCCAAATTACGCGTCGTTGAACCTAACACACAACGCGGACGCGGTTTGGGTTTGAGCGGCAATTTAAACGAACCCTGGTAACGAGTTTAGCCATATGTGTGGTATTGCAGGCGTATTGGCCGAACGGGGTGTATTGCCCACGCAAATTGAACTGGAACGCATGATTAGCGCTGTGGCGCATCGTGGTCCGGACGGTTATGGTTTTTATTTGCAAAACCAAATTGGCTTGGCGCACGCGCGCCTAAGCATTATCGATCTCGAAGGCGGCAAACAGCCGATCCACAACGAAGATCAAACCGTGTGGGTCGTGTTCAACGGCGAAATTTTCAACTACCGTGAATTGCGCGAGAGCTTAAGCGCACAAGGCCATCGTTTTTACACGCATTCCGATACCGAAGTGATCGTGCACTTGTACGAACAGTACGGTGATCAATTCGTGCAACATTTGAATGGTCAATTTGCGATTGCCTTGTGGGACAGCCAACGTGAACGTTTATTGCTGACGCGTGATCGCGTTGGCATTCGCCCGTTGTTCTACTGCCGTTACCAAGGTCGCTTGCGCTTTGCGTCTGAAATTAAGTCGTTGTTGAACGATCCGGATTTGCCCCGCCGCTTGGATCTCGATGCGCTCGCTGATGTGTTCACGTATTGGGCCGTCAGTGCGCCACGCAGCAGTTTTGAACATATTCAGCAGTTGCCGCCTGGCCACACGCTCGTTATCGAAAAAAATGGCCATGACTCACTGTCACAATACTGGGACTGGCCATTCCCGGAAGAAGACTTCGCCGAGATCTCGGCAGAACAGGCAGCACACGAAGTGCGCGAACAGTTGATCAAGGCCGTTCGCTTGCAATTGCGTGCTGACGTTCCGGTCGGCGCTTACTTAAGCGGAGGTCTCGATTCGTCCATTTTAACGACGATCATCAAAAACTATACCGACACTCCGCTGCGCACGTTTTCCATTGCGTTTGACGACGACGAATTTGACGAAAGCGGCTTTCAGCAAGAATTGGTCGACTATTTGGGCACCCACCACAGCAGTTTCCGTTGCTCACGACGCGACATTGCTGACGCATTTCCTCGCACCGTCTGGTTTGCTGAAACGCCGATTTTGCGCACCGCCCCCACACCGTTAATGTTGTTGTCCGAACATGTGCGCGCGCAAGGCTACAAAGTGGTGTTGACGGGCGAAGGTGCCGATGAAGTGTACGGCGGTTATGATTTGTTCAAGGAAGCCAAGATCCGGCGTTTCTGGTCACGCCAGCCGAACTCAACATGGCGCCCGCGTTTGCTTGAAAAACTCTATCCGTATTTGAAGCATTCACCGGTCGCGGCCGCTGCCTTTACGCAAAACTTTTTTGCACAAGGTACCTTGTCACCGAACGATCCGGCTTATGCACACCAGCCACGCTGGACCACGACGCAACGGATTTGGCAATTTTTCAACGCCGATGCCAAAGCACAGCTCAAGCAAAACCACTACGAACATTTTTATGCGTCATTACCGCCGTCGTTTTCACACTGGCACCCATTGAATCGTGATCAGTATGTTGAAGCGACGACGTTTATGACGTCGTACCTGTTGTCGTCGCAGGGTGATCGTGTCGCAATGGCGAACTCGATCGAAGGACGCGTACCGTTTCTCGATCACAATGTGATCGAACACGCCTGTCGCTTGCCGCCTAAATTGAAGATTCGTGGCCTGACCGAAAAACATATATTGCGCGAAGCGATGCGGGATGTCTTACCCCCAAGCATTTATCGCCGCACAAAACAACCGTATCGTGCGCCCGATTGCCAGAGTTTTTTTGACAACGGCATCGCACAAGAATATGTCGCGGAATTATTTCATTCGCGCGTCAAAGACGTTGGATACTTTGATGCGGCCGCCGTCGCTAAACTGTATGATAAGTGCCGTCTCGGCCGGGCCATCGGATTCGCTGATAACATGGCCTTCGTCGGAATTCTTTCAACGTTGCTGTTGCAAGAAATGTTTGTTCAACCCACCTCGCCAACCCCCTGGCTGCGCAAGTCTTCACTTGCCAAGGACACACTGAGTTCGGTTGCGTAAGCACGGGCTTAGTCAAGAATCGCTCGAAAGGAGGCATCTGTGTCGACACCTGAAGCAAAAGTACGCGCGTACATTCTGCAAAATTTCTTGTTCAGCAATGATCAAGCCTTGCTGAACAGCGCCGATTCGTTAATGCAAAAAGGCATTATCGATTCGACTGGCGTCATGGAAATGATTTTCTTTTTGCAAGACGAATTCGGTATCACCGTCGCCGATCAAGAAATGATCCCGGACAACCTCGACTCGGTAAACAATATCGTCGCCTATATCCAGCGCAAAAACGCGGCGGTGGGAGCCTAACGTGACGGTGTTGCTGGTTGACCGACTCAGGGAACGAGTCACACAACAGCCTGAAGCTGTCGTGGTGATCCAGCACGATCACGTGTTCACCTATCAGACATTGTGGACACAGGCCAACGCCATTGCGGCCTATTTGCAGCAACAGAATGTGCGCAGCGGTGATCGCGTCGCCATCCTGTTCGATAATTCCATTCACTACATCGCGGCGTATTATGGCGTGTTAATCGCTGGCGGTGTCGCCGTGCCCTTAAATACGGCGGCACGTGCCAACGATTTTGCCAATCAGATCGCACATTGTGATGCCCACTGGCTTATCGCTGATGGTCAACATGGCGCATTCGACGCGCTGTTGTCGCAATTACCAGCAACCGTGCACGTTATTGCCACCACAGCGAGCACAACCGCATCAAAGCCTTCTGAACGCGTGGTGGCATGGCAATCGGTGATGCAATGCAATATGCCCGTATCCGTTGCCATTAGCCCTGATCAACTGTGCTCGATTATCTACACCTCTGGCACAACCGGTCGTCCCAAAGGCGTCATGCTGAGTCATCGCAACCTGGCCAGCAATGTGCAATCGATTCTCGATTATCTACCGATCCGTGCCGATGATCGCATGATGACGGTTTTGCCATTTTTTTATTCCTACGGTAATTCGGTATTGCACACGCATGTCGCCGCCGGTGCGACGCTGGTGTTGGAAAACCAGTTTGTTTATCCACACGACATTTTGAAAAGTATCACCAAACATCGCTGCAGCAGTTTTGCTGGTGTTCCATCGATGTACGCTCTGTTGTTGAATCGCACAACGATGTCCGATTACGACTTGTCATCGTTGCGTTATTTGACGCAGGCCGGCGGTGCGATGCCAACCGCCCAGATTGAACGCTTGCGCGAACAATTGCCGCAGGCTCCGTTGTTTGTCATGTATGGTCAAACCGAAGCCAGCGCGCGTTTGAGTTATCTGCCACCGGATCAGTTGATGCACAAATTAGGATCGGTTGGTATTGCGATCCCCGGTGTTGAATTGAGCATTCAGCGCGACAACGGCCAGCGGTGTGATGTAGGCGAATACGGCGAAATTTGCGCACGCGGTGACAACATTATGCTCGGTTATTGGGGCGATGCCGAACAAACCGCCCAGGTGTTACGCAATGGTTTTTTGCACACGGGCGATATCGCCATGCGCGATGCCGACGGTTTCATTTTTATTCAAGGTCGGCGCAGTGACATGATCAAAATCGGTGCCCACCGCGTGCATCCGAACGAGATCGAAGAAGTGATCGCGCAGTTGCCCGACGTTGCCGATGTTGCCGTGGTGGGCGTCGACGATGCGATTCTGGGTCAGGTCGCGAAAGCCGTCATCGTCATTCGACAAGGTAGTGCACCGGATGTGATGAAAGTAAAAGCGCATTGCCGCGCCCATTTGGCGCAATACAAGATCCCGAAATTTATTGAATATACCCACGCCTTGCCGCGCACGGCGTCCGGTAAATTACAACGTTTTTTATTAACCACCGAGCCGGCAGGAGGCCGAGTGTCATGAGTTCCACTCATCAACTGAACCAAGACGTTTTACGCTTTGATATGCCCGCCGAAGTGGCGCGCATCACTGAATGGTTACGCGAGGTGACCGCGCGCACGTTGCGCAAACGCGGCCTCATCATTGCCATGTCGGGCGGCATTGACAGTTCGGTGTGTGCGGCGCTTGCCGTGCGCGCATTGGGCCCCGCCAAAGTGTTTGGCTTGTTGCTCCCTGAGCGTGATTCGTCATCGTTCAGCAGTCAGCGCGGACGTTTACTGGCCGAGCACCTTGGCATCGAATACATGGTGCATGACATTGCTCCAACCCTGGAAGCGATCGGTTGCTATCAATGGCGTGATGATGCGATTCGCAGTGTTTTCCCGGAGTACGGTGCGGGTTGGAAAAACAAGATCGTGATCCGTGGAGGACTCGATGGCCAATTCAACTTTTTCAATTTGATTGTGCAGTCACCCGATGGGGTCAACCACGAAAAACGCCTCGATCTGAAAGCGTATTTGCAGATCGTTGCGGCAACCAATCACAAACAACGTATTCGCAAGACGATGGAATATTTCCATGCTGATCGCCTGAATTACGCCGTGATCGGCACGCCCAACCGTCTTGAGTACGATCAAGGTTTCTTCGTCAAAAACGGCGACGGTTCGGCCGATGTCAAACCGATTGCGCATCTGTACAAATCACAGGTGTATGCACTGTCCCGTCATATGGAATTGCCCAGCGAGATCTGCAACGCCATTCCCACCACGGATACCTACAGTTTGCCGCAAGGCCAGGACGAATTTTATTTCGCACTGCCGTATCAACAAATGGATTACGCGTTGTGGGCGTACAATCACGGAATTGCCGCACTGGAGCTGGCAAATTTCCTCAACGTGACGGAAGCCCAAGCACAGCATATTTATCGCGATATTGAAGCCAAACGGCAAAGCACGGCCTATATGCACGCCGCACCGCAATTGGTTGAACATATTGAAGAGCTGCCGCGATTGGATACCGTCGCCAAACGCTCGTGATCAGCACCTTCGCGTGAAGGTTGGCCTCAGGCAAGCAACGTCGCCCCAAATGTCTGCACACGATATTTTGGGGCGAACCCGTTTTAACCGAACTGACAAAAACGCCGGCGACAAACGCTGTTGTCGCACACCACAACAAGGAGTGTTGAGATGGAAATCAGAGGCTTTTTGCTGAACCGACGCGGCAAACGTCTGTATTACTGTTTCCATTCGGTTGAAAAAGCCCGTTCGGCGTGGTTGTTTTGCAATCCGTTTCTCGAAGAAAAGACTTTCACACATCCCCTGTATGTGAATCTCGCCCGTCAATTTGCCCATGCCGGGCAAGCCGTATTGCGTTTCGATTATGAGGGCGACGGTGACAGCGAAGGCGATACCAGCACGGTTTCATTACACGATTGGCAAAATGACATCGTTGATATGGCGGCACTGCTGCAGCGCGATCACCATATCAGCGAACTGCGTTTATTTGGCGTGCGCTTGGGCGCGTCATTGGCGTGCCTGACCGCCGCCACACTGCGTGCGCAATCGGTGTTGGCTTGGGAGCCCATTGTGCGCGGTGAGAGTTACTTGCAAGAATGTTTGATGTTGAATTTGACGACGCAGCTAGCAACGTACAAAAAAGTCAACGACGATCGCAAATCACTGCTGCAACGCTTACACAATGGCGAAACGGTCAACATCAGCGGTTATGACATCAGTCACCGCCTTAGCGATGAATTGCAGCAGATGGATCTGACATCCACGATTGCTCAACTGCCTTGTCCTGTGCACATTGTTGCCGTGCAAAAAATTGCCGGTGCCGCGCTGAATCGCGATCTGCATGCGCTCACGCAATGGGCGCATGTACAAATAGAAGCCTGTCATACTTTGCCTTTTTGGTATGAGCCCAAACAATTTGATGGTCAGCAGTTGGCGATGCAAAACGCCAGTCGTTCCGCGCTGCCTTTTTTGGAGATCCGTTAATGACGGCGTGGTCCGAACGTTTTTTTGAAGCCAAGGGCCGCGACGGTTTAATCCGACGCGGTATCGTCAGCACCGGCTCGTCGGCGCCGACGACTTTTATCGTGTTGGCACCGGCCGGTTTGAAATATCACGTCGGCTCACATCGACTGTATGTGGAATTGGCGCGCCATTTGGCGATGCAAGGTTATGGCGTTTTGCGTTTTGATCCACTTGGTTTGGGCGAAAGCGATGGCCAGATCGCGGCGGCACCGATTCGCGAAATTTGGGCCACGGTCGAACAAGGTCGATTTGTCGACGATTTGCTGCTGGTTTGCCAAGCCTTGCGTGATCAAGCTGGTGCCAAGAAAATCATCGCTGGCGGACTGTGTGGTGGCGCGATCACGGCGCAATTGGCCGCCGCCAAAAACCCGAAACTGATTCAGGGTTTGATCGCGCTCGGCACACCGATCACCATTTCAGCGCCCGATGAAGCCTCCGCACCGGCGATCAATCCCGCCATTGCACGCCAGAATATGCGCAGTTACATGCAAAAAGTATTTTCTCCGCACGCCTGGTCGCGTTTGCTGCGAGGCGAAAGCGATTTCAGTTCTATTCGCCGTACAGTAAGCAGCAGCCTGCGCCGCTTTTGGCCGAATGAAACCAGCCCACAGCAACAGTTTCCCGATGAACACAAATTGTTTCTGGAAAGTTTCATGGCCGTGCAACACGCCCACATCAAACATTTGATGATCTTTGGCAGCAATGACAATCGCTGGCTCGAATTTGAAGAAGGCGTGCTTAAAACGTGGCTGAAAAATGACTATCAACACGCCAACTATCTGATTGAAGTGATCCGCGATGCGAACCACGAATTGTATTGGCCCGAATGGTGGCAAAATGCCTTTGCCCACATTGACGATTGGTTGCATCAACATTTTCCCGCGTGTGAACACCACACACACGAACTACGAGGGGTAGCATGAACATGGCAGTCGTCCGTACGCCAACGGCCGAAAAAACACAACTGCGCCTGTTGGTTATTGTGGATGGCTGGTATCCCGCTATTGGCGGTGCCGAACGCCAGGCGCGATTGCTGGCGCAGGAATTGAAAGCCGGTGGTCACGATGTGACGGTGATGTCGCCATTGCTCGATCGCAAACAAGCACAACACGAAATCATTGATGGCATTCCACTGCAACGTTTGTGGTACGCGAAAATCCCTGGTATCAGTGGCATCATGCTGTGGTTAAGCATGTGCCTGTGGTTATTGCGCCATCGTCATCAGTTTGATGCGGTTCATGTGCATATGGCCAAATACATGGCCGCTGGCGTTGGTTTTTTACGACCCTGGTTGCGCAGTACATTGACCGTAAAAATTTCCGGTGCCTGGGAATTTGACGGTGGCATTCTGGATCCGGCCTTACGCAAACATCCGGTGTATCGCTTTCTGAATTGGTGCATCAAACGCGCCGACACGCTGCAATGCATCAGCGTGTTCACGCATCAACAATTGCTGTCGGCCGGTTATCAACCGGCACAGCTGCGCATGATCCCGAACGCGGTCAACGTAGGTCATTTTGATCGACCACAAGCACTACCGCGTGATCAGCACAAGACGGCTCAGATCGTTTATGTCGGCCGTCTGCGCAAGGTAAAAGGATTGTCGGTGCTGCTGCACGCCTTCGCACGCATTCCGCGTGGCCAAGCGCAACTAACCATTGCCGGTGACGGCGATCAAATGACGGCGTTGCAACAGCAAGCGCAGGAGCTGGGTTTGCAGGATCACGTTCGCTTTTTAGGCGCGATTAGCGCCGTGCGCGATGTGCTGCAACAAGCCGACATTTATGTGCAACCGTCGTTTCAAGAAGGCATGCCCAATTCCGTGCTCGAAGCGATGGCCATGGGCTTGCCCATTGTGGCAACGCGCATTAGCGGGAACGAAGATGTGGTACACGATCAAGACAACGGTTTGCTCGTGCCCGCCGGCGAAGTTGAACCGTTAGCTCTCGCACTACAACAACTCATTAACGAGCCCACGCGCGCGGCGCAAATGGGCCAACGCTCACGCGACATCATTGATCAACAATTCAGTACGACGGCTGTGATCGCGAAATTGGAGCGAGCCTATCGAGGGGAAGTCGATGTCTAATGCTGTATCGCCCGAAAAAGTATTGTTAACGATTTCAATCGACACCGAATGTGATCACAATCCGCGTTGGGAACGCTCGAAACCGCTGCGTTTTGATTCCATCACCTATGGCCTACCACAACGTTTGCAGCCGGCATTTATGTCTGTGGGCGCCGTGCCAACTTATTTATTGACCGTTGAAGTGATGGAAGATGAGGCCAGCGCCAAAGCGTTGCAAACCTTGCCCGGCCAATTTGAATTTGGCACCCATTTGCACTCGGCATTTATCGAACCGGAAAAGAAATTTTTTGATTATTCCGGCATCGACAGTCCCGACTTTCAATGCCATTGCCCGCCCGATATTGAATTTCGCAAATTGGAAAATCTGAGCCATTTGTTCCAATCACGTTTTGGTTATCGGCCGACATCGTTTCGAGCAGGCCGCTATGGCGCTGGCAACAACACGCTCGATGCCTTGGCCAAACTGGGTTATGTCGTGGACACCAGTGTCACACCAGGCATTCGCTGGCCACACAACGACGGCGCGGTTGATTATCGGCATTCACCGCTGCAACCGTATTTTCCTGATCCGAACGATTTTACGCGCCCCTTATCACACGGCCGTCGCGACATCGTCGAAATTCCGGTCACGATGCACAAACGCTTTTTGCGTAGTCCGCGCTGGTTTCGTCCATGGTTTTCGACTGTCGAAGAAATGAAAACCATGGTGCAGCATCATTTGCAGCAATTTGCCGGTAATAAAGTCATCGTGCTGAACATGATGTTTCATTCCATGGAAGTGATCGCCGCCGCCAGTCCTTACCCCCAAAGTGAGCCCGATGTGCAACGCTATCTCGACGATATGGTGGCCATTTTGTCGTGGTGCAAAGGCGAAGGCATTACCTTCTGTTCGCTGTCGGATGCGGCCCGCCAATTTGCTGAGTACGCGTAATCGCGCTATTGATTTGATGTCATGCTAAAAAAATTACTGGTTCACACCTCAACGTACACGATCGGCAATTTGTTGGTAACGATTGCGGGCTTCATTTCGTTTCCGCTGTACACCCGCGTCTTGACGGTGGCCGATTACGGCATCATGAACACGATCTCGGCTATTTTGCTGTTGCTCGCTGCCGTCGCCAAATTGGGCGTACAACACGCCACCATTCGTTATTACGCTGAAGTCAAGGCTGGTAAAAATGCCCTCGACTTGAATGCGTTTTACGCTACCGTGTTTTGGGGCATGGCCATCACCGGCTTGGTGCTGATGCTCATCTGGATCTTGATCGTCGTCGTGTTGCCCTTGCCATGGTGGCAAGATCCCAAAATTTCAGGTTTGCTGCTGATGACGTCCGTGCTGATTTTGGTACGCAATATCAACAGCGCGATGACCAATATTTTGCGCGCGCAGCAACGCAGCACCGTGTTAAGCATCTTCAATGTCGTCAACCGTTACGCGACACTGGCGCTGACCATTGGCATTCTGTTTTATGCGATCACGAACGTCACCGGCTTTTACATCAGCATTATCATTGCCGAGATCCTCGCCGTGACCGCCATGTTTCTGTATTTGCGCCGCGACTGCCAATTTGCTCCCTCACAAACATCGTGGCCGCTGTATCGCATGATGCTGGTTTACGGCATTCCGATGATCGGTTTTGAAATGAGTTCGATCTTGCTGAACCTCGGCGGCCGTTTGACATTGTTGCCACTGCAAGGTGAAGAGGCTGTAGGCCTTTACTCAGCGGCTTACAGTTTGTGTGAATACGTACAACTGACGGTCATCGCGGCGATCAACCAAGCGATTTCACCCATTTATTTACGCTTGTGGGAAGAAAAAGGCGAAGCAGCCACACGTCAGTTTGTTGAGCAATCGTTGCATTATTATTTGTTAATTGCTCCGGCGATTTTTGCCGGCTTAGTCGGCGTCGGTGATGAACTGATCGTATTGCTTGCCTCCGATAAATATGCTGCCGCAACACCGATGATTCCCTTTGTTATTGCCGGTATGTTGTTGGATGGCGCCGTCATGGTATTTGGTGCCGGTTTGTATATTCGCAAACAGACCAAAATTCTGATGTACCTGGTGTTTGCCTGTGCTTTGTTGAATTTGGTGTTGTGCGCCGGTTTGATTCCGGTGTTTGGCATGAAAGGTGCGGCCATCGCGATGTTGCTCAGTTACAGCGTGCTGGCACTGGCCGCTTGGTTTGTCAGCGTTCGTCGTTTGCCGGTCACATTGCCGTGGCTTAGCTTGCTGAAATTCAGTGCGATCGCCGCGCTCATGTATTACGTTGTCAGCCTCGTGCATGTCGACAGCTTGATCCTGACCTTGATGGCCAAAGTCAGCGTTGGTGCCGCTTGTTATGGCGTGCTGGTGTTACTCGTCGATGAACGCACACGCGACGCCGTGATCGCACTGTTGAAACGCTTGCGGGCGCGCCAGTCGGCCGCCTGAAGAATCGAATGGGATGGACGCACGGTAATGGAAGGGTTGTTTTGGTTCTCAGTCTTGTTTATTGCTTACACCTATATCGGCTATCCACTGCTGATCGGTGTTTTGGCGCGCACGCGTACGATTCCGCCCTGCAACCCGGATCAGATCAGCACGTGGCCGACTGTCACTGTCGTTATCGCTGTCTACAACGAACAACAGCGCGTGCTAAAGAAAATTCAAAACCTGCGGTCGCTGAATTATCCCGCTGACAAGCTCGACATCATCTTTGTGTCAGACGGTTCGACAGATGACACCGTTTCTGTGTTGAACGGCGCGGGTGTTCGCGTGCTCAGTTACGCTGAACGGCATGGCAAAGCGTATGCGCTGAATCTGGCGCTGCAACACGCCCATTCAGACGTGATCGTGTTTACCGATGTGCGCCAGCAATTGAACCATGATGCGTTGCGCTGGTTGATTGCACGTTTGCAACAAGATCAGGTCGGCGCCGTCAGTGGCGAACTGATTCATGTCGATCCGGCCAATGCGACCGCAGCGCAAATTGGTTTGTATTGGCGTTATGAAAAATGGATCCGCAAAGCGGAAAGTCGTTTTGCATCAACCGCTGGCGTTACCGGCGCTCTGTATGCGATTCGACGCAACGACTATGTGCCACTCGTGGAAGGCACCGTACTGGATGACTTTCTCGAACCGATGCACATTGCGCGGCGTGGCAAGCTGATTAAATTTGAACCTAACGCGCAGATTACTGACGAATTGCAAGCGGATATGCGCGGCGAACGCAAACGCAAGGTGCGCACATTGACCGGTAATTTTCAGGCATTTGTGCAGCAGCCCTGGTTGTTCTCACCGCGTCAGAACCCCATCTGGCTGCAGTTTTTATCGCACAAAGTGTTTCGCCTGTTGGTGCCCTACGCGATGCTGCTCGCTCTGCTGTCATCACTGTTCGCCGACGGATGGCTCTATCGGATCGCCGCGCTTGCTCAAATCGTGTTTTATCTGATCGCGATCAGCGCGATGCTCGATAAACCGATCAGCCGTCATCGGTTGGTGAACTTTGCTGGCGTTTTTGTTGAAATGAATTGGGCTGCTGTATTGGCCGCGCGCAACTTTGTCACCGGCCAATTGAATGCACGTTGGGAGAAAACATGAGCCGCGTTATCGTTTTGATGTATCACGCGATTTACGCGAACGACAGCGAGCGCGACGCCATTGCGATCGACGATCGCCCCTACGCGGTTTCGCTCAACACGTTCAAGGAACACTTGGCGACAATTGCCCAGGCCGGTTTACCTGTTGTGACACCGCAACAACCAGGTAGCGCACCGCTTAGTATCATGCTGACGTTCGATGATGGTCATGCCAGCAACTACCATTATGCGTTTCCCTTGTTGAAAGAAAAAAATTGGCCGGGCATTTTTTTTGTGACCAGTGATTTTGTGACATCACGCGCCGATTTTTGCACGCTGACGCAGCTGCGTGAAATGGCCGACAACAGCATGATCATTGGCGCTCATGGACAGACCCATCGCTTCTTTGATGATTTGAGCGACACGGAGTTGAACGCGGAATTGCACACATCACGACGCACCTTGGCCGACGGTGTGGGCCTCGACATCGACACTTTGTCATTTCCAGGCGGTCGTTTTCGCGAATCGCAATTAGCGCTGTTGCAAACAGCCGGTTTTCGATGGAATTTTTCTTCGGCCATTGGCATTTGCGATCGCCGTGATTTTCAGCGCACCAACACATTGCCGCGCATCGCCATTCGCGGCAGCACCGATCAAGCCACCTTTAACGCCATTATTCAGGCAGCACCATCCTTTTATTGGCGCCAACGCGCCATTGCGGGCGTCAAAAAATCACTGCGCCGCGTGATCGGTAATCGTCTCTATCACGCGCTTTATCATCGCTTGGCAGGATAGTCTTATGCAAAGCCCGGCGACCGAAACTCCACAGCAACACAAATGGTACGGCGATGAGCTGAAATCAACGCTGCTGTTTTTAGCCCTTCCCGGTATTTTCGGCGTTATTATTTTATTTTTCGGCGTGAAATTACCGAGCTGGGCCTTGTACGGCGTCGCAGGCTTAATTGGCCTGCGTTTGGTCATGCACACGTTCAAGTCGCCGGAGTGGTTACTGGCCAGTTTTGTGCTGTACATTCCCTTGAATAAGATGTTTGTAATACCGATCGCGCCCGGTATTAACGGCACCAATATGTTTTTGATGTTGTTGATCTGGGCGTGGATCATGGGACAACAGTCTTCAGCCACAACCATCAAAGCCCCCAAACCGACGGCGTTTCGCGGTCTTGTGATCTGGTATGGCGTTTGGACGTTTATTTCGGTGTTCACCGCCGGCATGCATTTTGGTCTCGGCAATATCGTGTCATCGCATGCGATGGACATCAAAGCCTGGTGCGATCAATTCATCATCTTTTTTGCCGTGATTAATTTGATCCGCGATGCCAATATGGCCAAGCGTTTGGTCGTTTACATGCTGATTGGCACACTGCTGGTGATCACACTCGGCATTCAAGAATGGCTCGACAAACGTTTTCTCGCCAGCATTGAAAAAGCGCGCTTGCTGGGTCCTCAAATGCAACCAAACGATTTTGGCGCGTTTTTGGGTTACACCGGTATGATGTTGATCGCCTGGTTTATTGTGGCGATTCGCCAAATCAAAACCTGGATCATCTTGCCACCGATTTTGTTCATGTTGATGAAGCTGTTGCTCGCGACGTTTTCGCGTGGTGCCTATTTGGCCGTTGGTTTCGCTGGCGTTGTCGCCGGTTATGTTCGCGGTAAACTGTTTTTATTTACGATGACAGCACTGTGCATAGGCATGCTGATCGCTATGCCAGAACTGATCCCGGAATCACTCGTGCAACGGATGTCGCAAACCACGAGTGATCAAGGTGCGACAGAAGAGCTGGACGAAAGCTCGCAAACCCGCTTGATTTTGTGGAAAGCCGCCATTGAGATGTCGATCGAAAATCCGTTGTTTGGCAAAGGTTTCAAATCGTTTCCGAAATTGAAAGGCCAGTACACCGAAGAAGATGTGCACGAAGCCGACAATCATAATATGTATCTGTACCTGGCGTCGCAGATGGGCATACCGGCCGTGCTGCTGTTTCTCGCGCTGCTGGCGAAAATGTATTTCACCGGCATCAAAGTGTTTCGTCATCAAACCGAACCGTTTGCCCGCATTGTCGGTTTGTCCGCCGTTGGCATGGCGGCGTCGATTGGTGTGATCAATATGTTTGGTTCGCGCATGGTTGATGTTGCCGTCACGTGCTATTTCTGGATCATGATGGCCGTGCTGGCGCATATGGACGCCAACACCATCGTTCCGAAAAAAGATAAGGTTTATTGATATGCCCGCTTTACCGCACGTTGTGCACATTATTGACGAATTGCCTCCCGATGGCGCCGAACGCCTGTTGGTCGATTTGTTGCGTCATCGCAGCGCACAATTTCATTTCAGCGTCATTTGCCTCATCAAAGGCGGCGAGCTTGAGCACGAGTTGCGCGACATGGGTGTGCCCGTGATCATTCTGGGACGTCGCGGCAAATTTGACGTCAGCTTGTTGTGGCGTTTAGTGCGCGAATTGCGTCAACAAAAAGCCGCGGTTGTGCACACGCATTTGTTCACGGCCGATTTTTTTGGCCGCCTCGCCGCGCGAATCGCCGCCGTGCCCGCGGTCTATAGCACGATCCACAGTACCAATTTGTGGAAGAGTCGCGTGCACCGTTTTCTTGATTGGTTGTTGGCTCCGCTTGCCACGTCGGTGATCGCGTGCACGGCCGAAGTCGGTGAAGTGTTGCATCATCGTGATCACATTGCGCGTAAACGGATTACCGTGATCCCAAACGGCATTGATCTGGGACGATTTGAACGTGCGAGTGCCAGCGGCGTGCGTGAAGAATTTGATATCGCCGAGCAGCGTCCCCTGCTTGGCGTGGTGGGTCGTTTGCATCCTGCCAAAGGCCATGATGATTTATTGCAGGCTTTAGCGCAGTTACCCTCGTTGCCGCACAAACCCGTATGTTTGCTGATCGGATCGGGTGAGCTGCATGATGCGCTCACGCACAAAGTGCATGAATTGCAGCTCGATGACGTCGTCATTTTTGCCGGGCAGCGCCGCGACGTGCCGCGATTGCTCGCCGCATTGGATGTTCTATTAATGCCTTCACGTTGGGAAGGTTTGCCGATGGCATTGCTGGAGGCAATGGCGGTCAGCAAAGCGATCATCGCGACACGTGTCGGCGGTATTCCCGATGTCATTCACGATCGTGAAAACGGTTTGCTGATCAACGCTGGCGATGTCAGCGCATTGCGTGACGCGATCACGACGCTGGTGACAGACAGTGCCTTGCGCCAGCGACTCGGTGACAACGCCTGCACGCATTTGCATCAGCATTATAATGTGGTGAACACCGCGCGCGCGTATGAAAACCTGTACCGCACGGCACTGCGTTTACCGCAGCACGACGAGATTAAACAACATGCCTAATTTGCTTCGCCGTGCACTGCCTTTAAGCATGCTGCCGTTCACCTCGATTTATCAAACGCTGTCGCCTTCGCTGCGGATCTTGATGTATCACCGTGTTGTCGAGCTATCACGTTACGATCAACTGGCTGTCACACCCGCACGATTCGACGACCAAATGGCTTACCTGGCGCAGCACGCACGCGTGATCAGTTTAGCGCAAGCCGTGACTGAGCTTCGTTCCGGTCAGGTGCTTAAACCGGGCGTGGTGATTACGTTTGATGATGGCTATCGCGACAATCTCGTGCATGCTTTGCCGATTTTGCAAAAGTACCGTTTGCCCGCCACCATTTTTGTGACGTCCACCTTTTGCGAACAAAGCCAACGTCATCCGCGTTATCGTGATGAATCAGGCCAGTTGCATTTGAACTGGGATGAAACGCGTGAGCTGGCGCGCGCCGCCGGCATCACCATTGGCTCACACACCCAAACGCACCCGTTCTTGTCGCGCCTGGGCGCCGAACAAGCGCTGGCCGAAATCGCCGGCAGTCGTGACGACATCGCGGCACAACTGCAACAGCCCGTTGAATTTTTTTGTTATCCCTCCGGTGATTTTTCCGCGCGCGAATTGGCCTTGGTTGCCGAAGCAGGCTACAGCGCGGCGGTGACCGTGGCGCCGGGTACAAACCGCGATCTGTCGCAACCGTTTGAGTTGTATCGCACCGAAATTACCGACAAAGACGATCACTTAAGTTTCAAATTAAAATTGGCCGGTGCCTACGATCCCATTCACTGGTATTTACACCGCAAACGCTTGCGTCATTTTGCAGCGCAACGTCAGTCCTCTCGTTCACCTTTGCAAGCAATGGAATAGACAATGAAACTGCTGTATTTAATGACGGAGCCATTTGGATTTGGCGGCGTGCAAACCGACATTTTGACGTTGTCGAAAGAGCTGATCAAACGTCAGTATCAAATTTATGTCGCCACCACACCAGGTGTTCGTCTCGATGAGTTAAAAGCCAATGGCACCCATCATTTGAACATCGATTTTCATTACAAAGGCTTCAGCGGTTTGTACCGCGCCATCAAAGCATTGCGGCACGCCATTCGCGAGCACGGCATTGAATTGCTCGCCCCGCAATCGGTGCGTTCAACATTGGTTGCCTATTTGGCCACACGTTTTTTCCCCTTTTCCTATCGTGTTGCGAGCACCGGCAAACGAATACCGATCGTGACAACCATTCACAACATTCACAGCCCGATCCATTTCTACTACGCCGGCCACTTGCTGCAACGCTGTGCCGACTACGTGATTTTTGAATCGCACTATGAACGCAATCGTCTGCTCAACAGCGGCCTTGCCGCCGATAAATCCAGTGTGATCCACAGTGGCATTGATACCGATCGTTTTGCACCGCGGTCCCCCGAGAATACGCTTGCCGAACGTTATAGCTTGCAACTTGGCAAACACAAAGTGCTGGGTATTGTCGCGCGCTTATCCGAAGAAAAAGGTCACCATTATTTGGTCGAAGCATTTGCACAGTTACACAAAACGCAACCCGATACGCGTTTACTGGTGATCGGTGATGGCCCCTTGCTCGACACGGTGAAAGCGCAAGTGCAACAACTTGGCATGCAAGACGCGATTATTTTTGCTGGCGCGCAGCGTACGATTGCCGAGCATCTGGCCTTGCTCGATGTGTTTGTACTCGCGTCGACCCGCGAATCATTTCCACTTGCGGCGCGTGAAGCGATGGCGGCCGGTCGTGCCGTGATCGCTCCGCGCATTGGTGGTTGCCCCGAAGTGGTTGACGACGGTGTTACCGGCTATTTGTTTGAATCACGCAATGTCGATGAATTGCGGCAACGCATGGAACAGCTGTTGGCCAATGATCAATTTCGCGCGTTTGGCCTTGCCGCTCGTGAACGTGTCGAACGCTTGTTTTCGCAGCGCTCATGGCTCGACGGCGACAGCAAAATTTATGAGCAGTTTCATCAGGCTCGATAAAAGGAAATTTGCGATGCGGGTTACTACCACCTTCATTCGTTTGGGCGCGCTGACCGCACTGACGCTGGCCACCATGGCGATCGCGCAAGAACCGTTCTCAACACTGAAAGACGATCATCAGCTGCGCCGTCCTATCGAATTGCCGGCGCCACCGTTGCTGCATCGTCCGTTTACTGACCCGCACTTTGGCACACGCGTGATGCGCATTACTGAACCGGCACAAATTAAAGGTGTTGAACGCGTACGCCATTATTATTCCAAAATGAACCCGTTCAATGCCGACAACAGTCGCGCGATCATGTTCAGCAGTGATGGCCACAAATGGTTGTACGACACCGCAACATGGAAGCCGTTGGGTGAATTGGCGGTCAGCAGTTCCGATCCGGAAATTCAATGGCATCCCAGCGATCCATCACTGTTTTATTTTATGGACTTCTCTGGCAATTCAAAAAATGTGCGTGCGATGTATCGCTACGACATTCGCGATCACAGCAAGAAGTTGTTGCGTGACTTCAATCAATACGAATCGGCACGCGGCCAGTTAGAAGGCAACCTCGATAATCAAGGCCGTTATTACGCACTGATTGGCACCAAAGGCAAAGACCATTACGAAGCCTTTGTTTATGACATTGCGCAAAACAAAACCAGCACCGCGATTAAAGTCAGTGAAGGCATGATTGAAGATTGGATCAGTGTGTCGCAAAGCGGTCAATACGTTGTGATCATGGGAAATGATCGATCGCGCGTGTACGACATTACGATGAAACACGTTCGCGATCTGCCTTATGGTAGTTTTGGTCACGCCGATCTGTGCCTAACCGCTGATGGCCACGATGTGATGGTCTATGATGGCGCCGATCATCAGCTCGATCGCAATCGCAATATCAATGTCGCAGAGTTGGCCACCGGTAAAGTTTCCGTCGGCACCCGCATTGGTTGGCGATCAACACCGCATGTGTCGTGTCGCAATACCGCGCTTCCAGGTTGGGCGCTGGTGTCAACACAAGGCCCCGACGAAAAATACCCGTTCCATGATTTCGAAATTTTTTGGTTGAAACTCGACGGTTCGGGCGACGTGCGTCGTGTTGCACACCATCACAGCAGTCGCGAACGCGGCGGTTATTTTGCTGAACAACATGCGGTAACCAATCGCGATGGCAGTTTGATTATCTTTGCCAGCAACTGGAATGGTGACATCGTTAGCGATTATTTGGTCGATCTGCGCCCAAGCACGACAACAACTAGCACCGTTAAAAAATAATCAGCTGTGTTCAATATGTCGATGGGCTAACGCTCATCGACGACTCAACGCCTCGCTGAATGAAAACTAACACCGGGTATTCACTGTCATGATGACTATATTAATACTGCTCACCGAACCGGTCGCCGTCGTCGCGATCATATTGGTTTTGTTGAACATACTCGCGCGCAAACGTTTGCACGACACATCGATGCGCCGCTTGTTGCTCGCTATCACATTGTTTTACTTGGCCGTAGCCACTCCGATTGGTGCCAATTTTGCGGTCGGATTATTAGAGAATGCCGTCGCCGAAGAACAACGCTGTAAACAGGTCGATGACACCAGCACGGTTGTCATTCTGGGTGGCGGCAAAAGCGGCCATCCCGACAGCGCCGACGATTATTCGCATTTGCACGAAGCCAGCATGCGCCGCATCATTGATGGCAGCAAATTGGCGTTGCAATCATCGCAAGCACTCGTCGTTGTCGCCGGTGGTGCCGGCGCCGATGGTTATGTTAAAGAAGGCGATTTGCTCGCGGCAATGACCCGCCAAATGGGTGTCCCGACCGAACGATTGATCACCGATCGCGTGTCACGCACCACCGCTCAAACCGCCGAGAATCTCGCCACGCTCGCTGAATTGCACGATCGTAAAAACATTCATTTAGTGACTACAGCGATGCACATGCTGCGCGCCAAAGCGACATTCGAAAAACAAGGTTTCACCGTGTGCGCCGTACCCGTAGATCGCCGCTGGGTCGATTCCGCCGCGTATGAACTGTTCATCCCGCAAATGACTGCGTTACGCAAATCCACCGAAGCCTATCACGAGGTGTTGGGTTATTTAATGTATTGGGCGACGGGAAAACTTTGAACAAATCACAGCAGCACAACGTCGTTCGCTCTCATCGACATGCCGATCAAAAAGAACAAGTCCGACGCCATTGATCGCTACTCAAATGTCACGTTCAGATCGTGCGTTGCCCGTTCAAAAACAAATACAGCTTAGGCAAAAGCCGTTGAAGTACTTTTGCGCCAAACATCACTACTGCAATCGTTAAGGGGGGGGTGATAAGCCACAGCGCGAGTTCACCCATTTCCGTGGCGGCCCACGAAGGGCGACCTAACAATTGTTTGATTTGCAGCACCAACGGAAAGTGTGCGGCGAAAATAAAGTAGGCAACGCCAGAACGCGCAGCCAACCATTTAAAAAGGCTCGGCAATTTGTCTCGCGCAATGAGCGCGCAACCTAAAATGGCGTAAGCGCCGGTGGCTCGCAGTAACAATTCAAATGCTGATTGCATCGGCATCACATTGCCGAAATAGCGTGGCAAGTACAGACGCACGAGAATGAATAGCAAGAACATCAGCATGGCAACGCCGGCCCAGGGCAGGCGTTTTTCGGGTTGCCATTGACGTTGTGCCAAAAAAATACCGATTGAAAAGAAGCTCAGTACTTTGAGTTGAAAGAAGATGGGGGGATGCCAACCGATTGCCCATGCGCCGAAAACAGCAGCGAAATAAGGCCATGCTGCGCGTTTTAATACCCAATAAATCAGTGGTGAACAAATGAGCGACAAGATCAAGTCATGAATAAACCAAAATTGAATCGCAAACGGTGTTTTGGTGACGCCAATAGTGCCATTCAAAATAGTCAACAGATCGGGATCGTCAAAGCCATAGTCGTAATAGGTAAAGCGATGGTGGGCATGACCGATGGTATATAGCACATACGCAACCAGCAGCCAAAACGATGTCCACACGAGTGATGGAGCCACAATTGTCATGCTGCGTTTACGCATAGCATTGATGAGCGACGGCGGACCGGGCCAGCATAATAAGTAACCGGATATGGCACTGAGCAGCGGTACCGAACTTAAAAAGAAAAACAGGACAAAACTGTTCACGCTCAATGAAAACAAATGCGTGCTACCGGTGACGCCGTTATGCGGATCGACCGTCAGATGTGGGTAGGCGCCAAAATGCACATAAACCAAACCAAAGATCAGAAACAAGCGAAGTGCACGGATCAATTCGCTGGTTTCGGTATTGAGTTTCATACGTAGCGTTCCTTGCGCGGAGCAGGATAGGTGACGGGGTTGCCGTTGAAAGGGTTATTTTATCGCAGATCGATGTTAAGGGACTATTGCGAAAATCGGTATATTGCGCCCGCTTCGACACGTTAGACCGCACGCTTATGAAAAAAATCGGTGTTTGGACAATTGAATGACAACAAAAAACCGAGCGTTTGCTCGGTTTTTTGTTAAGACGGTTTATTGTCTAAAGCCAGGCAACTCGATGATATACACATCAACATAGTAATCCGGTTCAACGGTTCCCCATGAACTGGAGAACATGATGCGCGTACCGCTGGGGCTGATCGACGGATGCGGTTCAGCCCAATAGGTGTCGGCCGTTGTGCGGTGATGACCAACACGACAAACCTTATTTGCTGGATTCGTTTCAGGATCGGTGTCTACGTACAACATTTCCGTGTCGAGCAGACTGTCGCCGGCAGAATCGTCTTTGATTGATACCGCCACCAATCCTGAACGATAAAACGCCGTACCACCATGGTGCGTACCACTGGGCGCATACGGATAACCCGTCGATTGCCCGACAATGACACGACGTGCGCCGGTGCGCATATTGTGTTGCACCAGAGTGCCACCACGCGGTGCATCGTCAAACTCGACGGCATTCCACGTGTCGTCGCCATTGGCCAACATGCTGAGTGCACCGTGCTCGTTGCCGCTCGCGAGATCGAGCATGCGCTCAATGCCCATATTAAAATTGCGCACCGACGCCGCCTGACCTGTTTGTGAATCGTTGTTTTCGTTCATATACAAATAGGTGCCGCTTGGCGACATTTGCGGGCCACCGTAGTTATAGGTACTCACACCACTGGTGCCAACCGTATTGGTCGATTGATCGTACGCAAATAATTTACCGGGATTGCCAGATGTGCCCGGCACGCAAGCAAAACCAAAACGTTTGGAATCCCAGGAATTGAACATGGGATCACTGCCACCGTGCAACTCCTTGCCAACGCAAACGTCATTGAAATCGCGTACAACAGTGGAAGTGTCATTGCTGACGGAATATTTGTACAAACGATTTTGGGTACGGCTGGCGTAGTACAAAATATCGGGGTCATGTGTATCCCAGTAGATCTGTTCCAAATCGACCGGACCGTTTGGCAACACCAATGGGCGAATAAATTGATACGTGCGCGCATTAAACAATTCGTGACGTGAAGCGCCACTGCCGTCGGCGCGATAAAGGAAGAAGTAGGTTTCATCGGCGTTCAACGCCGAAATGGTTGAATACACTGTTTTCAGAACACGGTGACCACCGCTGCGACCATCGTTGCGCACATTGGTTAAACGACGAATTGTTGTGCCAAATTTGGGATCGGTAAAACTTTCGCCAATGGCCAATGTTGGAAAATGATTGTCGAGACGATACACCGCCAGATCACTTTTCAGCCCCAATGCCTGACAAACATCGGTTGTCGTGTTCACGGAGGTAAAGACGGCTTGGAAATTTTTTGCGGTTGAGACATCCAGCGTGCACGTATTCGTTGTGCCTGTGCACGCACCTCGCCATTCTTTGAACACAAAGCTGGCGTTATACGGTGTCGCCGTGAAGGTTTTAGAACCACTGGTGTAACGCGCTGTGCATTTATTGCTGACCACACCAGCAGGAGCAGCCGTTGGCACCGAACCACAACTCAACGAATTGTCATCCGCCGCCACATAACCGAAGCCCGACACACGCACTCGCGTGAAACTGCCGGTACCTGTGCTGGAGAATGTGGCCGTTACATTGCGGGCTGCCGTCATTGCAACGACACAACTGCCATTGCCGGTGCACGCATTCGACCAACCACTAAAGGTATATCCGCTCGATGGGGCTGCCGTGAGGGTCACCGAGGTGCCTTGCGTATAACTTTCGGTGCAGTCGCTGCCGCAATTGATGCCGGCCGGGTTGCTGGTCACGGTACCAGAGCCCGCAACGACAACGGTTAATGCAAAACTGCTGGTTTGCGCGGTAAACGTCGCCGTGACATCACGTTGGGCTGTCATGCTGACAACACAGTTTCCTGTGCCAGAACAAGCCCCACCCCACCCAGTGAAAGTGAAATTGGCGCCCGGTGTCGCCGTTAGCGTGACCGATGTGCCATCGGGATAATTTTGAGTGCAATCGGCACCACAATTGATGCCAGTTGGATTGCTGGTCACCGTGCCGGTACCCGTGACGGACACATTTAGCGTACGACTCATCGCGAACGCCGCCGTGACATTACGAGCCACGCTCATTTCAACTGAACAAGTACTGGAACCACTGCAGGCCCCGCCCCAAGAACTGAGCAAGAATCCCGAGGCTGGCGTAGCTGACAACGCGACGGTAGTGCCAGTGGCGTACGCTTCCGTGCAATCCGTTCCACAATTGATGCCGGCTGGATTGCTGGTGATGGTGCCTGATCCGACTGTGACCGATGTCGTTAAATCAACGGTGGCTGGCATCACGACAAAGCTGGCGGTGACGCGTGCGTCGGCGGTCATACGGAAACTGCAGCCAGTGTTACCGGTGCAAGCATCGCCCCAGGCATTCAGCATATAGCCCGTTGCCGGCTGCGCAGTCAGGGTGACTAAGGTGTTGTTGTCAAACTCGGCGGTGCACGTGGTGCTGCCGTTTCCGCAGTTAATGCCCGCTGGCGAACTGGTGACACGGCCATTGGCGTCAGCCACAACCGTCAGCGTTCTTGGCACCGGATTTTCGATAAACGTCGCCGTGACATTACGTGCTTGCGACATGGACAGCACACAGTTTCCGGTGCCCGTGCAGGCGCCTGACCAACCACCAAAGGAATACCCCATGTCCGGTGCGGCAACGAGCGTCACGTTGGTGTCTTCGCTATACGATTCGTTGCAATCACTGCCGCAGTTGATACCGGCCGGTGTGCTCGTTACTGTGCCATTGCCGTTCTTTTGAACAGTCATCTGAAACGAGCCAGGCTCACGACTGGCGGTCTTGGTTTCGGGGTCTTCAGCACAGGCCGATAGCAAACCCAACACCAGCACCGACATGAGCGGTGAGCGCCATTGACGAGCGCGAACGCCCACGAGATTTAACAACATGATGTATTCGTCCTCAACATCGGCTACCAATACCAATGAATTTGCTCTACCGGTTACGCGGTAGATCGATGAGTGAGTCTGAACAGCACGTCCTTTTGACTTTTTGCCGCAAAGGGAATCGCTAACAGCCCTTTGGGTTTTATGGCCAGAATTATCGTTTTTCCTTACTCGTTTACACACCGATCTTTCTCAGCGCATCGACCATTCGCCTTTGAGGTGATGGTAAGCACCACCACTTTCGGTGACTGGTCACACCAAAAAACAATGCGCTATTTCAAGAATGCAATGAGCAAATTCACCAACCTTGGCAAACTAAAAACAGTGTGACGTAGCGTAGTACACTTCCAGCAATAAAATCCAATTCATTCATTATAAATGCGACACAATCGACAAACCTTTTTGTCGATGCAGAATTACAAATTTGTGCAAATTTTCGCTGCGCTGGCACCGGCATGCCGACAGAAAATGGCGATCAAATGATCGTTTTACGTTATTTCTTTGACGTTGGATGACGACCTGTCCTGATGCAACCGACGCGGTTTCCAACTTGCTGAATCGTTAAATGCAACAAGCTGGAAACCCTCAATTGCTGCCACCGCGTTATTGACGATAACCGGGCAATTCGATCACGTACACATTGACGACGGGCGCTGAACCATTGCTGTCACCCCAAGAACTCGAAAACATGATGCGTGTGCCACTCGGGCTGAGTGACGGATGCGGCTCTGCCCAATAATTGTCTGATGTGGTGCGGTGATGGCCAACACGACAAACAGAACTCGCCGGATTGGTTGTCAGATCGGAATCGACAAACAACATTTCATCATCAAGCAAGCTGTCGCCTTCCATATCGTCTTTCACAGAAACGGCGAGCAAACCGGTGCGATGAAAGGCCGTGGGTCCGACATGTGTGCCACTTGGTGGATAGGGATAACCATTACCTGGACCAACAATCAAACGCGAAGCGCCGGTAGTCATATCGTGTTGCACCAAAGTACCGGTCGGACTGCCTGCTGGACCGTTGTCAAAAGCAACGGCATTCCATGTGTCGTGACCATTGGACAACAAACTTAAACCACCGTGTTCATTGCCACTGTCCAGATCCAATGTACGCAAAATGTTCATATTAAAATCACGCACTGTCGCTGATGCCGAGCTGCCACCCGAATTTTGATTAAGGAAAAACAACGTGCCGCTCGGTGCCGCTTGTGGTGCGTTATAGCTTAAGTTGGGATCCGTTGTCGCACCCATGGTGTTTGTTGATGGGTCGTAGCCAAAAACGATGCCATTCGGTGCACACGCTAAACCGAATTTACTGGAATCCCACGATGAGAACATGGGATCACCACCGCCGTGCAATTCATTGCTACCGCAGGTCACCGAAAAATTGCGGATGACGTCCACTTCACCGCTGCTGACGTGATAGCGGTTAAACGTATCATCCACACGATTGGCGTAATACAAAATATCCGGATCATTGGTATCCCAATACACTTGCTCTAAATCGACCGGACGCAGATCATCGAGTGCACGAATATACTGAAAGGTTTTGCCATTAAATAATTCGTGGCGCGCCGGACCACCATCCGTGCGATACAAGAAGAAATAACTTTCGTCGGCATTCCACGCTGAAATCGTCGAATAAACGGTTTTAAAAACATTATGCGAGCCACGTCCGTCATTTTTGACATTGGTGACGCGACGAATGGTGGTACCAAATTTTGGATCAGTGAACGATTCACCAATCCCCAATGCCGGAAAATGCCCAGCCAAAGTGCGCACGGTTTTGTCACTGATCAGTCCCATTGCCTGACAAATATCAGTGCCACTGCTAACCGGTACAAAAACCGCACCAAATTTTTTACCGGTGCTGACGTCAAGCGTGCAACTATTGCCCGAGTTACTGGCGCAAGAACCGGTCCAGTGATCAAAACGGAAGCTGGCGTTATAAGGGGTTGCAGTAAAGGTTTTGCTGCCACTGCTGTAACGCGTGACGCATTTGGTACTCACTACACCGGCCGCCGCCGCAGCGGCGACATTGCCACAACTCATCGTATTGTCGGCCGTGTTCACATATCCAAAACCAGAAATCGAAACGCGTGTGAAATCACCGCTACCGGTACCGGTAAACGTCGCTGTGACATTGCGGATCGCCGACATCGTCACTTGGCATGTCATGTTGCTGCCCGAGCAATCACCGCTCCAACCAGTAAAATCGGCTTCGCTTCCTTCGTTTGCGGTTAATGTGACAACCGTACCGTCGGTAAAATTTTCGTTGCAATCGACGCCACACGTAATACCGGCCGGACTGCTGGCGACAGAGCCGTTGCCAATGACGCCAACGGTCAACGCAAACGTGACATCATCGTCGTCATCGTCATTGGAACTGCTGCTACTGCCACCACCACCACAGCTTGCGAGCGCGGTTAATGCAACCGCAACGACAACAGCGGAAGCGGTGGCACGGAAAGAAGCAAATGAACGAAAGCGGGTGAACGGTTCCATTGCTGCAAAATCCTCGATTGTTTGACTCCGAAAACGGAGATCGGAACAGTAGACGTGCCAGATGTGTTTGGTGTCAGCGCTATTGCTGAAATCAAAATGACACGTTCCTTGTTGGCGGGAATTGGCGGGCCTGCAACCATGCGACATCGTGCGCGCCAAAAATGTTGATGTGTTGAATCTTTCATCGCACAAATTGTTGCGATGCAAAATCGTAGTACATTAACGGGCCTAAATGCCAGTTTAAGTTTAATTGACTGGGGTCACCCTAAGCGGTGAAGTGTGCTTGGCAGGCCTGTCTCGATGGTCGCCGATGATGGCCGTTTGAATCGCGATCAGATGGCCAAAAGCATATTTATGCGACATATTGCATACTAAAAACATCCTCCCTACAATGCGCGCCTTTCAAGGCCCCGGACCTACTGCAGGTACACCATGTTTGACGCGACTGTGCGCTTTCCTCCTGGCTTTCGTTGTGCCTCGGTGAACTGCGGTCTGAAACCGCAAGCCCCTGATTTATCGGTATTTGTTGCCGATTCAAGTTGCCAGGCAGCCGCCGTGTTTACGCAGAACCGGTTTCCGGGTGCCCCCATCATCGTGGGCCGCGACATTATCCGTGGCGGACAGTTGCGTGGCATTGTCGTCAACAGCAAGGTCAGCAACGTCGGCACCGGCACTGCCGGCATTGAACACGCGCGCCGCATGGGCGCGGCATTGGCGCGCGAACTCGGCTGCAGCGTAAACGATGTGTTGATGTCATCAACCGGTGTGATTGGCAAACCGTTGCCCATTGAAAAAATCGAAGCGGGATTACGTGGCATCACCACGCAATTGACAGACGATCCCTTGGTTGGCGCGCACGGCATCATGACCACCGATACGTACCCGAAAGCGTTGTCATGCCGCGTCGGCGACGCCACGTTGACGATCGTCGCTAAAGGCAGCGGCATGATCGAACCCAATATGGCGACGATGTTGGTTTACATCTTTACCGACGCCGATTTCCGTGCTGCCGAATTAGATGCGATGCTGCGCGAGGCCGTGCACACCAGTTTCAATATGTTGTCAGTCGATGCGGATACGTCCACCTCGGATACCTGCGTGATCATGGCCAACGGTCGCGCCGGCAACATTGATCGCGCACAGTTTGCACAAGCGTTACAAACCAGCTGCATCGCGATGACCAAATTGCTCGCGCGTGATGGTGAAGGTGCCAGCAAATTGTTGATCGCCGAGATCACACAAGCTCTCAACGAAAAAGAGGCACGCGTTTTTGCCAAAAGCATCATTAATTCGCCACTGATCAAAACGATGGCCTATGGCGCTGACCCAAACATCGGTCGCGTCTTGATGGCGATTGGCAAGTGTTTTGATTGTTACAGTGAGCCGGCGCGTTTGCAGGTACGTCTTAACGGCGAATTGTTGTTTGCGGACGGTGCCCGGCAAAACTTTGATGAAGACAGTGTGCGTCAGTTGTTGAAACAACAAGAAGTGCGCATTCACGTCGACATTGGTGTCGGCGATGGCGCCGCCATTGCTTACGGTTGTGATCTGACCGAAGGTTATATCAAAGAAAACGCGGCGTATTATTCGTCGTGATCACTCATCGGTGCCATGACTTTTTAATCTGATTCTTTCTCCAAACCAAAAGGCCATACCATGTCTCCACTTGATTACTATCCCGCGCGCTCTTGGGCCTTTTTGCGAGAAACATTGAACGCACAGGATACGCCATGCGTTGCCATTGACTTGCATATCATTCGTCAAAAATACCTGGCGCTGAAAAACGCGTTTGCGCAGGCGGATGTTTATTATGCGGTAAAAGCCAACCCGGCCGCCGAGATCATTACACTGCTACGTGATCTCGGCAGCTCATTTGATATCGCATCCATTTATGAGTTGAACAAGGTCATGGATCTTGGTGTCGGTGCCGAACGCATTAGTTTTGGCAACACGATCAAAAAGCGTAAACACGTGCGCGAATTTTTTGCGCGTGGCGTGCGCCTGTTTGCGACCGATTCCGAAAGTGATCTGCGCATGATTGCGCAAGAAGCGCCTGGCGCTCGCATTTATGTCCGCGTATTAACGGAACAAGGTGATACAGCCGATTGGCCTTTGTCACGCAAATTTGGCTGCGAACCGGGCATGGCGGTTGAATTGTTGACACTAGCGCAACAACTCGGTTTGCAGGCTTACGGTTTGTCGTTTCACGTCGGTTCACAACAACGCGATATCGGTGCCTGGGATGCAGCGCTGGCAACGGTGCGCAGTGTGTTCGAACGTTTGCATGAACGTGGTATTCAACTGCAGATGATTAATATGGGCGGTGGTTTCCCGGCCAATTACATCAGTCGCACCCATGAGTTGGAAAAATACGCGTCCGCCATTCATCAATTTCTGCAGGAAGATTTTGGCGAGACCTTGCCTCGTCTTATTCTGGAACCGGGTCGCTCGATTATCGCCGATGCGGGTTTGCTGGCCAGCGAAGTGGTGTTGGTATCACGCAAATCTCCGCACGCATTAAATCGCTGGGTGTTTGCTGACATTGGTAAATTTGGCGGGCTGATCGAAACGTTGGATGAAGCGATCAAATATCCGATCTTCACTGATCGCGATGGTTCGACTGAGGAAGTGATTTTGGCTGGACCAACTTGCGACAGTGCGGATATTTTGTATGAAAATCACAAGTATGCGTTGCCGTTGTCGCTACAAGAAGGTGATCGCTTGTATTTCGCCACCACGGGTGCGTACACAACGAGTTACAGCAGCATTGAATTTAACGGATTTCCGCCGCTGCGTGCGGTGTATATCGACAGTCAAAGTTAATCAGCCTCCTCACAAAATCCGAGGGTCATAAAGAGGCGATCATCTGATCGCCTTTTGCATCAAAAAATCAAAGTTAGCGCTGAATACGTGGTGTTTGCTCGTCGTTTTCAGGTTGTTCGGCGGTAGCGTCAATCGTGCGGCCTTGCGCGTATTCGCTGTCACGTTGATGGGTAGACTGACTGGCGTGATAACGCTGCTGGCGAAAGACAAAAAACGGTGTCGGCTGACGCCCACTTAATTTGAACCACAGGCGACGCAGCAACAGGATCGTCACCATCAGCACGATAAAACTCAGCGCAATCGCCAAAATAAACCACGAAAAAGCGATACCGGCAATCAACATTGCCAAGCCCACTGCCCACGTTATGATTCGACGCATAATTCGGTCTCGGTTGCGAAGCGGATGACGTGGTGATGCGGGCGTCACATCACAAGCCGTCAACAGGGCTTCAATTGTAAACAAACGTTCTGACTTGCCGTAAACACGGGTTTTGTTTAAGGTGCGCGCGCTTTCGCGAGGTTCACCATGTCTTCTTTATCCACGCTGTTGCCGCTGCTCGATCGCAGCTTGCATTTGAATGGCCGCGGACTGCAGTTCGACGCCACCACACGTTTGCTGGGTGCGTTGCCCGAACTCGATTCGGTGGCGGTATTACAGTTGTTGTCGGCGCTCGAACAGCAGTTTGCGATCCGTATCGCCGATGACGAAGTGTCCGCCGAATTGTTTGCAACGGTCGGTAGCCTGTGCGACTTTATCGACCAGAAAACGTTAAATCGCAATCTCAGTGGTGACACCCACTTGCCATAAAATCGCTTTGTCGCTGACGGTTTTAATCGCCTGCAATGAACTGTTTTGCAAGGTCAGCCAGCGCGACACTAACCATTGTGATTGCACACTCTGCCATTGTTCCGCATTGAGTGTTTGCGGTTCAGCATTGTCAATGTGTTCAAAAATGCGCATCACCGCCGGATCGGTATAACGACGAAACCGTGTGTGTAAACCTAAGCGCAAACTGCGATTGACGGCGTCAATGTCGCTGAAGCCATCCAGATCCAAACCTGACCAGCTGATGTTGCTGAACAAAGTATCGTTCCATTTGTACGCCAAATTCTGTTGACGCAACCAACGTCCCCATTCGCTGGCCAAGCCAAACAGATCGGCCACGCTGATTTGTAACGAAGCGGCATGATGTTGAATAGCTTTGTTGAACGCGGCGTCACCGCCCAATGCCGCGATGTCATCGTGATTCAGCAACACCACAACAGCGCCCCCTTGTTCGCGCGCTTGTTGATCGAGTTGATGCCAAAATAACAAATCGGCCAAACTGTGTTCGTGTTCGTTTAACAATCCTGCCATCAACACAATACGCCCATTAGCCCACAACCAACTGCCATCGTCGGCAACAATGCGTTGTTGCTTTAAAACGGTGAGCCATTTTTGATGATCAGCGCTTGGCAACGCCAACCATTGTGGCGTGTTCTCATCGAGTTCACGGTTGATGGTTTGCGATGTCAGGCGAATCTTTTGTTCGGTGTCACACGGCATCGGTATGTGCGCCTGTTCCCAAACATCGTGCGAGCTGACTTGCCAGTTGTCATGACAGTGCTGCATCACGTGCACACGCAATTCACCTTCCCAAAACAACCACGGTGTTGTCGATAAGGTGGTGACCGTGACGACAGCGGGCGGGCTGTCGTTTTTTTCACTTGGTGTTGGCTGACAAGCAAGCAAACACAGCGCCAATACGCCAATCCACACGCGCATGATTAATAGAACACTTCAGCCAACATACAACGCGCGCTGCCACCGCCCACTTTTTCAATGGTCGGAATCGGCAGCGGTAACAATCGTCCATGCGATTGCAATCGTTCGCGTTGTGTCGCCGTGAAACCGTCGAACGCCGTTTGCGACATCGCGATCACGCGCTCACCTTGCAAGGTCGCCAATTGCAATACGTTGGCGCAAAACGCGTGTTCCGCTTGCGTCAGCGAAATGTCGATCACGTCGCGCTTATCCTGACTTAATTGTTGCATCACACGTTCGCGTTCCGCCGACAGCGACAACGCTTCTGATGCGATGACGGCAAAATGTTCGCCGACGCTGATCACCACATTGCTGTGATAAAACGCACGCCCGGCGCTGCTGCGCGTGTCAAATGCCATCAGGTCATACCCCAGTTGCTGCGCATGCTGTTGCGCGAGCAAACTGTCACAACGCTCCGATCGCGCGGCGTACACACGACGATGCCGGTGATCGAACACCAGCGCGCCCGTGCCTTCGAGCGCCAAACCCGGTGCAGCGGGCACGTCAATAAACTCTGCCCGATAGGGCAGCGTGGCGAACAGATTCTGTAAGGCCTGCGGACGCACTTCCCGACGGCGGTTGGCTGTGCGCATCGGGTACAAATAGACGCGACCGTCAGGCCAACACGAGAACCAGTTATTGGGAAAGACGGCGTCTGGTTGCGGCGCTCGATCCGGATCGGGTTCAAGCACCAGTACACGCACGCCGGCGCGTTGCAACAGCGACACAGCGGCGGCAAATTCGCTCAAGGCGGTTTGCCGAGTCTGTTCGGCATCGGAAGGGCGATGTTGAAATTCATTGTCGCTGGCGGTTTGTTCGTTCCAGGCAAAATCGTGCGGACGAACCATCACCACCGTGTCGGTGCAGTGTGCGCGGTGCATAAAACAGACTCCCGTGGGCGGGCCGGCATTGTACCGATCCTTTCGGGCGACTGGCGGCCGACATAAAAATCATCAATCCGTCGCTACGCGATGTGGGAGGGTCAGCTCGGCGATGACCAGCTCGACAATGACCATCTCAGCTATACTGCGCGCCCCGATTTTTCGCGAGTGTTCCGCCATGTCGCGTCAGGCGTATTCGCTGGCCGATCAACTGTGTTTGGGTACCGAGACGTTGCTGCGTGGCTTGTTTGCGCAACGGATTCAGGGTCGCCCCAATCCCGCTGCCGCCTTACCCGAAGCCGAATTGAGCGACAGCGAACGCCGCCATATCGCCGGTTTGATGCGCGTCAATCATGTCGGTGAAGTGTGCGCACAAGCGCTGTATCTGGGTCAGGCATTAACAGCGCGCGATGCCCAAACGCGCGAGCATTTGCTAACCGCCGCGCACGAAGAAGCCGATCATTTACGTTGGTGCCATGAGCGCTTGCAGCAATTGAATGCGCGCACGTCGTTTTTAAACCCGTTGTGGTTTTCGGGTGCCTTGGTGTTAGGCGCCGGTGCCGGCGTGTTTGGTGATGGTTGGAATCTTGGTTTTGTCGTGGAAACCGAACGCCAAGTTGAAGCACACCTCGATGGCCATTTGCAGGAATTGCCGGCACAGGATGCGCGTTCACGCGCGATTGTCCGACAGATGAAAGACGATGAGATTGCGCACGCCGACGACGCTTTGGCTCGTGGCGCGCGCGAGCTACCCTCGGCGATTAAAGCCGCGATGAAGCTGTCGGCCAACGTGATGACGACCAGCGCTTATTATGTTTGACTCGCGTCGTCTTATGTTTAACTCGCGTCGTCGTTTTTCTTTTTCGATGTCAACGCTGACGCTTGCCATCGCGTCAGCGTTGTCGCACGCCGCCGAATTGACCGAGCAATGCCCGCTCAATCAACCCGTGCGTCCGTCACAACAACCTCAAGTTGATTTTGCGCACAGCGATATTCGCGCCACCGCCGAGGAAACTTCGCGCGATGACAATGGCAATACCGTGCTGCAAGGCAATGTCAATTTCATTCAGGGTACACGCGTATTAAGCGCCGAATCGGCGCAACTCGATGACATCAACAATCGCTTGCACGCGAGCGGCAATATCCGTTTGACCGATCGCACATTGGTACTGGAAGGACGCGATTTGTCCGCCGATTTAACCACCAGCGCCGCCCGTCTCAATGACGTCAATTACCGATTGCAAGATCGCGGCATGCGCGGCACCGCGACGCAATTCGACACCGACCAAAATGGCGTGTTGACGATGTCGTCGGCAACGTTTACCTCGTGCCCGCTGGAACAAACCACGTGGCTACTGTCCGCCTCACAACTGCAACTCGATCGTGAAGAAGGCTGGGGCGAGGCCTACAATATGCGGCTCGATCTCGGCGGTGTGCCGGTGTTTTATTTGCCGTATGCCACGTTTCCCATCGACGATCGGCGCCGCTCAGGTGTGTTATTGCCGAGCATCAGCAATTCGCGCGAAGGTGGTGTTGATATTGCGGTCCCTTATTATTTAAATCTGGCTGACAATTACGACGCCACGTTGACACCGCGTTGGATCGAAAAGCGTGGCTACCAAATGGCCGCCGAATACCGTCACGCCGGCCGCGACAGTGACAGTCTGTTGCAGGGCGCCTATCTGCCCAATGACGATGCCGCATTACCCGGCGAGCAACAGGATCGCTGGGCGTATCAGTTTCAACATCAACATCAATTGTCGTCGCGTTGGGACGCGATGCTCGATATCGCCAAAGTCAGCGATGATGCGTACTTTTCTGATCTCGGTAACTCGCTGGATCTCGCCAATAAAAATTATGTGCCGCGCACCGGCATGCTGCGTTATCGCGACAATCATTGGCAGATCAGCAGCCGCTTGTATGAAGTGCAGGCATTGCAGCTGGCCGACAGTTTTGAACCGTATCGCAAGTTACCCGAAATTGTGTTTGACGGTTTTTACCCACGCCAATGGCGTCAAGTTGGCGCCGGTCTCAGCGGTTCGCTGACGCGTTTTGATTTGCCCGACGTGCGGCAAGCCAATCGCTACGATGTCGCACCGCAAATCAGTGTGCCACTGCATGGCGCCGCCGGTTTTATCAAACCACAGATCAAGTACCGATATACGCGCTACGCACTGCATGATGTGGTCACCGATGAAGACACCGAGCTGACACGTGAGTTGCCGATTTATTCGATTGACAGTGGTTTGTTTTTTGAGCGCGATCTGAATTGGTTTAGCCGCGATCTGGTGCAAACGCTGGAACCGCGTTTGTATTTGTTGCATGTGCCTTATGTTGATCAAAGTGCGATTCCGCTGTTTGACACGACCGAGCCGACCGACAGCTACAGCGGACTGTTTCGTGACAATCGTTTTGTCGGCGCTGATCGCGTTGGCGATGCGCGGCAGGTAAGCCTGGGTATCAGCACCAGTTTTCTGACCGCCGACGGCGGCGAGGAGCTACTGCGCTTTGCACTCGGCCAAGCGCGCTACCTGAACACGCCGCGCGTAGGCTTAAGTGCCGACAGCAACGATGAACAGCAGCGCTCGCCACTGTTTACCGAAGGCGCTGCTCGTCTTGGCGAGCATTGGGAAGTACGGCAAACCACCGGCCTCGACAGCCGTAGCGGCGAGATCCAGCGCGGTAGCTTCTCACTGGCGTACAACCAAGATGAGCGCCATTTGGTCAACTTTGAGTACCGCTTTCGCGAACAGCTCGGTGTGGAAACCGAACAGGCGGAACTCTCGTTTTATTGGCCGGTCTCTGATCGCTGGCAAACGGTCGGCCATTATGCGTACGATAAGGTCACCGGCCGCACAGTGGAATCGCTGTTCGGCGTCGAATACGAAAGTTGCTGCTGGGCTCTGCGTGTGGCCGGGCGGCGCTACTTAAATACGCGCCTCGATAGCGAAGGGGTGCCACTGCCGGGTGACGATTACGACACCGGCGTGTATCTGCAATTTGTCTTCAAGGGGTTTGCGGCTGCAGGCGGCGCGAAGTTGCGCGATCTGCTGACCGAACGCATTGAAGGTTTTACTGACAGGTTGAATCCACAATGATGAAAAGAATGTTTGCTGCCACGCTGTTTCTGGTCGGCCCTGTGTTGTTGGCACCACTGAGCGCCAAAGAAGTGGTGCTGGATGAAGCTGTCGCCATCGTCGACGACGATGTCGTGCTGCGCAGCGAGCTCGATCTGCGCCTGAAAACCGTTAAACAAGATCTGCAAGCGCGCAATGCCAAATTGCCCGATGACGATGTGCTGCGCAAACAGGTGTTGGACCGCTTGGTCAGCGATTCAATTCAGTTGCAAATGGCTTATCGCGCCGGTGTCCGTATTGGTGATACCGAACTGACCCAAGTATTGGAACGCATTGCGCAGCAAAACGGTGTCACGCTTGAAGAATTCCGTCGCCGTGTTGAAGCCGAAGGCACCAGCTTTGCGTTGTTCCGCGAAGATGTGCGCAACAATATGATGACGAGCCGTATTCGTCAGGGCCAAGTCAGCCGCCGCATTTTCATCAGTGATCAAGAAGTGCAAAACATGGTCGACGCGATCAACGCTGAAGGCGCGGAACGCACCGAATTTCATTTGGGTCATATTTTGATTCCGATCGCCGAATCCGCCAGCACCGAGCAAGTGCAAGACGCATCGAGTCGTGCACAAGCCATTGTCGACAAGCTGCGTAAAGGCGCCGATTTTGGTGAAACCGCGATCTCGGTATCGGCGGGGCAAGAAGCCTTGCAAGGCGGTGATTTTGGTTGGAAAACACTGTCACAACTGCCCAGTCTGTTTGCCACGGCCGTTAAAACAATGAAAGTGGCACAAGTGTCAGAGCCGCTGCGTTCAGCGTCCGGGTTGCACATCTTGAAAGTGTTCGACAGTCGCGGCAACGAGTCCGTTATTGTCAATCAGACACACGCGCGTCATGTTTTGATCAAACCCAGCGCCATTTTGACCGAGGCCGATGCATTGAAAAAAGCCCGCGATCTGTTGGCGCGTGTGCGCGGCGGTGAAGATTTTGCGCAAATCGCCAAAAAACATTCCGACGATCCGGGTTCGGCCAATTTGGGCGGCGATCTCGGCTGGGCCAATCCCGGTATGTTTGTCAAAGAATTTGAAACGGTCATGAATTCACTCGAACCTGGTGACATTTCGGAGCCGTTCAAATCACAGTTTGGCTGGCATTTTCTGCAAGTGATCGAACGCCGCGAAAGCGATCAAACGGAAGAAGCCAAACGCAATCAAGCGTATAAAATTTTGCATGACCGCAAGTATGACGAAGAGGTCGAAGCGTGGTTACGCGAGATCCGCGAACAGGCTTATGTTAAGTTAATCGAAAAAGATAAAAAGAAATCGTCGTAAAGAACACGAGCGGCGCTACGGCGCCGCTTTTACTTTAGGCCAATCCCCCAAAAACCACATCATGCCCCATCGCCCCTTACCTCGTTTGTTGCTGACCACTGGTGAACCCGCCGGCATTGGTCCAGAACTGCTGGTCAAAGTGGCGCAGCAAACGATTGCAGCGGACGTAATCGCGATTGGCAACCAAGCGCTGTTACAGCGCACGGCCGAACAATTGGGGTTGCCGCTTACCGTAACACCGTTTGCGACTGATGTTGCACGTCAACGCCATCAGGCCGGACATTTGCGCTGTATCGATCTGCCCTTGCTCGGTAAAGTGCAAGCGGGTGTACTGAACGTGGCAAACGCTCACTTTGTGTTGCAACAATTGCAGCAATCGGCAGCGCTTGCCATTAACGGTGATGTCGATGCGATCGTGACCAATCCGGTGCAAAAAAGCGTGATCAATGACGCCGGCATAGCATTTAGCGGTCACACCGAGTTTTTCGCAGAAGTGGCTGGCGGAGTGCCAGTGTTAATGTTGCTGGCCAATGATCAGTTACGCGTTGCCCTTGCGACCACACATTTGCCGCTGCACGCGGTGCCGGCGGCTATCACAACGTCCGTATTGCGCAGTACGTTATGTTTGCTGCACACGTCATTGCACGAACAATTGGGCATTGCACAACCGACGATCGCCGTGCTCGGATTAAATCCACATGCCGGTGAAAATGGTTATCTTGGTCGTGAAGAGATCGATGTGATCGCGCCCACACTCAACACCTTGCGCCAACAAGGATTAAATGTCGTCGGCCCGTTATCGGCAGACACGGCTTTTACGCCGGACAAACGCGCGCGCTTTGATGCGTACTTGGCGATGTATCATGATCAAGGTTTGCCGGTATTAAAAGCACTGGGATTTCATCGCAGCGTCAATATTACGCTAGGCTTACCGTTTATCCGCACATCGGTTGATCATGGCACCGCACTCGATCTTGCCGGCAAACATTGCGCGGACAGTAGTTCGCTTGAATATGCCATCGAAACGGCCCTACAGTTGATTCACTTTCGGAAATAATATGGAACACCGCGCCCGCAAACGCTTTGGCCAAAACTTTTTGCACGATCAGAATGTCATCGAGCGCATTGTGCAGGCGATCGATCCACGCCCCGGCCAATCGTTGATTGAAATTGGACCCGGACTGGCCGCACTGACCGTGCACGTGTTGCCACGCTGTCACCGGTTAACGTGCATTGAGCTTGATCGCGATGTGATCCCCATTACGCAACAAAAATGTGCGGGCCTGGGTGAGTTAACCATTATCAACGCCGATGTGCTGACGGTTGATTTCGCGGCTTTGGATCTGCCCAAGCCGCTGCGCGTATTTGGCAATCTCCCCTACAACATTTCATCACCGCTGCTGTTCCATTTGTTTCAATTTGCACCGGTCATCAGTGACATGATCTTCATGCTGCAAAAGGAAGTTGTCATGCGCATGGCCGCTGCAGCCGACGACGAGGATTATGGTCGCTTATCAGTGATGACGCAGTATTACGCGCACGTTGATTATCTGTTCAAAGTGGGGCCCGGTGCGTTCACGCCCGCCCCTAAAGTTGATTCTGCCATTGTGCGTTTGGTGCCTCATGCCGAGCGCGCTTTGCCGGCCACATTGGAACCGTTGTTCAGCAAGCTGGTCAGCACAGCGTTTTCGGCGCGCCGCAAAACATTGCGCAATGCGCTGCAGTTGTACGCCACCGAAGCACAATTGGACGCGGCCGGCATCAACAGCAAATGGCGACCGGAAAATTTGAGCGTTGCCGACTATGTTAAACTGACTCGGTATCTCTCAACACAGGACGTTACCCCATGATCAGCGTTGGCCAAAAAATTCCTTCCGCTACGGTCTATATCATGTCGAGTGAAGGCCCCAAGCCCATCGACACGGTCGAGTTGCTCGGACACGGTAAAGTCGTGTTGTTCAATGTGCCCGGCGCTTTCACACCCACTTGCTCAAAAGCTCATTTACCGGGCTTCGTTGTTTTGGCCGATCAGATTAAAGCCAAAGGCGTCAGCACCATCGCCTGCATGGCCGTTAATGATGCGTTTGTCATGGATGCGTGGGGCAAATCACAAAATGCCGAAGAGCTGGTGATGATTGCCGACGGCAATGCGGCATTTGCTAAAGCGATGGGGTTGGAGAATGACGCCAGCGGTTTTGGCATGGGCACGCGATCACGACGGTTTGCGATGATTCTGCAAGACGGCATTGTGAAACATTTGGCCGTTGAACAACCGCGTGAATTCAAAGTGAGTTCCGCTGAGGCCATTCTGCCGCTGCTGTAACTCAGCGCCGCATACCGCGCTCGTCGATGCGCTCTATTTCAGTTTGCGTTTGATGCACAATTGATAGGTTTTGTCACAGACAAAACCTATCGCGCAATCCAAATCAATTGTGCAGCGTTGTGGTTTCAGCAACGGATCGCTGTTCGGACTGGCGGGACTGCCCGGTTTCGGACTATCGCCGACTTTCATGCAGAAGCCGCTGCGTTGATTGGGCTGCTTGATACAACGACTGCCCACATCGCATTCATAATTGGCGAAACATTCTTTTTCTTGTGCTGCTGGCAGCGCCGGTATCACACCGAACGCCATGATCACCATCCATCGTTTCACGTTCACATCCTTGTGCGGTTTATTTACGTTATAGCGTAGTCAAGAATCAGCGGTGCATGGTCGGAAAATTTCTGATCTTTGTAAATGGAAGCCGACTTAATCGCTGACTTCAACCCGCCCGATACAACATGGTAATCGATTCGCCAACCGACGTTTTTCGCATACGCTTGGCCACGGTTACTCCACCAGGTGTATTGCTCGGGGCGCTGATCAACGACACGAAACGCATCGACAAAACCAATCTCATCAAATAGCTCCGTCAACCACTGACGTTCATGTGGCAAAAAGCCAGAATTTTTCAAATTGCCTTTCCAATTTTTGATGTCGATCTCTTTGTGCGCAATGTTGAAATCGCCACAAATGATCAGCGGCGTTTTTTGTTTGCTTTGTTTTTTCAGGATCGGTAAGTACAGCTGCAGAAATTCATCTTTTGCCGCTTGGCGTTCAGGGCCGGCAGAACCCGATGGCAAATACAACGACGCGACGCGAACCGCCCCCAGATCGGCTTCGATATAGCGGCCTTCCGTATCCGCTTGTTCAAAACCCAAACCGGTCGTCACTTTCTTTGGGGCCAAACGCGTATAAAGTGCCACGCCCGAGTAGCCGGGACGTTGCGCCGGAAACAAGAAACGGTGATAGCCCACCGGAGAAAATAACGCATCGGTAAGTTGCGCTTCTTGAGCTTTTAGCTCTTGCACACACAGCACATCGATGTTGCTGCGCACAAACCAATCAAAAAATCCCTTGCTGGCCGCCGAGCGGATACCGTTTACGTTAACACTGGCAATTCTCATGGCACGAATTGGGCTAGGTGAAAGATGGGGCGCAGGCTATCATATGGCAGGCGCAACATCTGCAAAAACTGCTGCTAGCGGCGGCGACACCATACCGCCAATGGTCAACACGCGGCGATGTTTTTGTATACGTTTTCACAGGTAATAAATAACGCTTTAACCGCGTTGTGTACGGGACAACACCATGCATGCTTATCAACGTGAATTTATCGAATTTGCCCTGGCGCGACAGGTCCTCAAGTTCGGTGAGTTTGAACTGAAATCGGGTCGTAAAAGTCCGTATTTTTTTAACGCCGGATTGTTTCAGCGGGGTAGTGATCTGGCCAAACTTGGACGCTTTTATGCACAGGCGATACAAAACGCCGGTGTCCACTTTGACGTGCTGTTCGGGCCGGCTTACAAGGGCATTCCTTTGGTTTCGACCACAGTCGTGGCACTGGCCGAACACCACCAAGTCGACAAACCCTGGTGCTTCAATCGCAAAGAAGCCAAAGATCATGGTGAAGGCGGCATTATTGTGGGTGCGCCCTTGCAAGGTAAGGTGCTGATTGTCGACGACGTGATCACGGCCGGTACGGCGATTCGCGAAACCATGGCATTACTGGAAAAAACCGGCGCCCAAGCCGCCGGTGTCGTGGTGGCGCTCGATCGTCAAGAACGCGGACAGGGTGAACTGTCGGCGATTCAGGAAATCGAACAGCAATATGGCATAAAGGTCACTCCGATCATATGCTTGCACGACCTGATAAGCTTCATTCAACAAACGCCGAGTCTGCAAACCTACGCCGGCAAAATCGAAGAGTACCGTCAACGCTATGGTGTCAAACCGTAAATTTGTGCTGCTGGCGGCCGTAGTCAGCCTGCTGATGTGTGATCTGTCCTGGGCCGCTGCGGCGCGTTCAAGCAGCGGTCGCACGCTGTATCGTTATGTCGATGCCAACGGCACCACCGTCGTCAAAGACTATTTGCCGCCGGAAGTCGTCTCTAAGGGCTACACGATTCTGAATGAATCCATGCAAGTCCTTGAGGTCGTGCCACCGGTAAAAACCCGCGAGCAATTGCTGGCCGAAAAGCGCGAGCGGCAACAACGCGAAAAAGAAGAACGTGAACGGCGCGAAGCGGCCAAACGCGATGCCGAATTGCTGCGTCAATTCACCCATGTTGAAGACATTATGCGCGCCCGCGATACACAGCTTGGCGCAATCGATGTTCAGATCAGCATTCGTACCGGTCAGAGTGCATTGCTAACGTCTCAACTCGAAGAGATCCAAAAACATGCCGCCGATTACGAACGACGCGGACAACCGGTACCGGCTGAGCTCGTGCGTAATATTCAGGAGTCGCAGCGACAACTGGCCGAAAATCGCAACTTTGTTGACACGCAAAACAAAGAAAAAGAACGCGTGGCTGATAAATTTAAAGGCGACATCATCCGCTTTAAAGAACTGCAAGCTCAGCGTGTGCTGAAAAACCGTGATGACGAAGGTCGTGTCACGGCGGCCAACACAACGTCTTATTCCTGTCCGGATCAGGAACAATGCAAAAAGGTCTGGCAATTGGCGCAACTCTACGCGCGCGAAAATGCAACACGCTCACTGGAGATCGTCACTGACACATTGATTCTGTCCGGTAAACCGCTCAATGAACGCGATCTCGCTATCGCGTTTTCAAAAGTGCCCGATCGTGACGCTGGCGCGCAGATCATTCTTGAAATTAGTTGCGCCAATAATGAGGCTGGACAAGCTTTATGTGAGGGCGAGCGCGGTAAAAAAATCGTAGACGGTTTCAGCAACTACGTTGATTCACGCCTGCGCTAATCACAATCGGTACTCGCATCCATTCTTTGATTCAATTTGTGTGTGATCAAGGCCACGACAACGTGGCCTGCGGCAACTCAATTCAACGTTCACATAAACAACGACGCACCGTCATCGTAGTGGGCAAACAGGCTACGCGATTTCAGCCGCCATTTTGACGGGCGGTGTCGTTTGCAAAGCACCGCGCAGCAGCGACCATTGTGATTCCCAACCACCGTTCGGCAATTGTTTAAAACCACTGCGCACGTATTGACGGATACGCCCTTCGATAACGGCCAGCAACAAATTAGCGGACGCATTGACATCAATGACCAGCGGTGCGGCCGGATTCAGTACTCCCTCGCGCAATACCTGACGCATTTGCATTTCAATACGATCAAAAAACTGGGCAACGCGTGTCGCTAAACGCTCGTCTTCGCCGATCAGGGCATCGCCCGTCAATAAACGCATCATGCCTGGATTGCGCGCCGCGAACGTCAGCATCAATGTCACGATTTTGCCACAGCGCGACACGGCATCATTGTCTTCGTCGAGAATGGTACGAATGCGGGTAAAAATAATATCGTCAATAAAATCGAGCAGTCCTTCATACATGCGTGCCTTGCTCGGAAAGTGGCGATACAAAGCGGCTTCTGAAACGGATAATGCCGCCGCCAACTGTGCCGTCGTAATACGTTCATGCGGTTGCTCTTCAAGCATGCGCGCCAACATTTCCAAAATTTGTTGACGCCGTGATGTGTCGTGCCGGCCTGCCATCGTTCCCTCCCCCCAAAACGTTTGTTATTGCGATTTCGTTGCTGGTCTTCCTGATGTCAACCTAAAAACTAAAACGGTAATTTCAACGACGGATCCACTTGCAGCAATTGCGCGCGGAACAACTCCTGAATGCGTTTCAACGCCGTTTCCGTGTCGGCTTCAAAACGTACGACCAGCGCTGGCGTCGTGTTGGACGCTCGCACCAAACCCCAGCCGTCAGCGAAGTCTACTCGGATGCCGTCGATGGTGGTGATTTCTCCCCCACCAAATTGTCCTTGTTTGGCCACGCGATCAACGAAGCCAAACTTCTTGTTGTCGGCCATCGCAAGATTTAATTCAGGTGTAGAAAACGCTTCAGGCAAGGCCTTGAATACGTCGGCCGATTTGCGGAAGTCGGCGGCCAGAATTTCCAATAAACGCGCCGCCGCATAGAGACCGTCATCAAATCCATACCAACGTTCTTTAAAGAAGAAATGGCCGCTGCATTCGCCGGCCAACAACGCGCCGGTTTCGCGCATTTTGGCTTTGATTAACGAGTGACCAGTACGCCACATCAACGGACGGCCGCCGTGACCGCTGATCACGCGCGCCAAATGACGCGAACACTTCACGTCATAAATAATGTCGGTGCCCGGATGACGCGACAACACGTCCATCGCATACAACATCAGTTGGCGATCGGCCCAAATAATTTTGCCGTCGGAATCGACAACCCCGAGGCGATCGCCGTCACCGTCAAATGCCAAACCAACGTCTGCGCCGTGCTTTTTAACCGCCGCGATCAGATCTTTAAGGTTTTCCGGCTTGCTCGGATCCGGATGATGATTCGGGAATGTACCGTCAACGTCGCAATATAACGGCACCACTTCGCAACCGAGTGCTTGCATCAAATTCGGGGCCAACATGCCCGGAATCCCGTTACCGCAATCAATAACGACTTTCAGCGGTTGCGCGAGCGCAACATCACTGGTGATCTGCGCGACATAGTCGTCAACGATATTGATCGCTTCTTGTGAACCGCGCCCCGACAACAAATTGCCTTTTTCGATGCGTTCACGCAGACGTTGAATGTCATCACCCGACATGGTTTCGCCGGCGATCACGATTTTCAAACCGTTGTAATCGGCTGGGTTGTGCGAGCCGGTCAGCATGACACCTGAGCGAGTCGATAAATAATTGGTCGCAAAATACAGCAACGGCGTGGGCACGGCGCCCAGATCGATGACATCACGACCGCTTTCCATCAAGCCTTGTTTCAACGCTTCCAACAATTCTGGGCCAGACTCGCGACCATCGCGTGCGACGGCAATTTTTTGTTCGCCGCGATCAAAGGCTTCCGATCCGATCGCGCGGCCCAATGCGCGCACAATGTCGACCGACAAGGTTTGACCGACCACACCACGAATATCGTAAGCGCGGAAAATTTCAGCTGGAACCTGTAATTTCTGTTCTTGCGCGGCCGGCGCCGACAACGCTTCAGGCGTTGCACTGCGCCTCAGCTGCGGCGCGGCACCAGCACTGGTTTGTGGCGCCATTGCAACGGCAGGTGCTGTGCGCCAGTTTTCACGCGCAAGCGTAACGGCCATGTCCTGAAACACCGCGAGGTGATACCCATTCACATCAATGGTGACGTCACTGTTGTGTGCATCGAGTAATGATTTGGTCAGGTGAGCGGCATCCAAATGCTGCAGCCGATCGAGTGCGCGCACCAACAACCAGCCAAATGCAGCAATCGCAGCAAGAATGATCAGCAAACCGCCCCAATAAAAAGTCAGTAATCCCGATGTGATTGGGTTTTCGCTATCGGCTTCCCAATAACGAATGGTCCAGTGCGTGTCGGCAACGGCCATTTCACGTGTCGCTTCGCCATTTTTCAAACTGGCTTCACCGCGCACAGCCACCGGCGTCTCTACTTCGCCAACACGTTGCACTAATTCAAGATAGCCGGGCGCGGAATTCATGCCTTGCAAATTCGCTTCGATGGCTTTGGCCTGAATGCCCGACAATAAAAAGCCTATCGGTCTGTTATCGGCTTTGATCAATTCAACCAAAATAACATGCGCTTTGCTGCCACCGATTAATTCCGGAAAAGCGCGACCTTCTTTACGCGCTTGACGCAAGGCTTCCAATGTCACGTTCGTGATCGGCAACGCGGCCGTCGGTGCAATGTCGTGCCAATCAAGTGGCAATAAACGCACACCGATCACTTCCGGCAAGGTTTTTTGGATCATCGCTTCGGCGGCGCTCAATGCTTCGCGTCGCGCCGTGTCACTGCCATCTTCACCATTGGGAATTTGAAACGCGGCGACCACATCCGGATTGGTTACGTGTACTTGCAAACGCGTGCGTAAAAACGACAAATGTTGACTGACGCGTTCGGCAGCATTGCCGAGCAAAGCACTGCCGTAGGTGTCGGCGCGCGACAACGCGGGTTGCGAAATCGCAAACTGAAACAACACAACCCCGATCACCAAAGCGATCACAATCGGCGCAATCCACCATTGCAATACCAATTGCAGTGGCTGGCGTGCACGTGACGCCACCGGAACGGCGGATTCCTGTTCCAGATCGAGACCAACGTCGGATTTTTTTTGAGCTTTGGGGCGGGCTACGGGTTTTTCGCGTTTTTTCACCGGTGGTGTCCTTCACTCGTTTTTTATGACACGTTTTTTGCCGTTTTAAGCGGCGCCGTTAATGACGACCAGAATGGCCAAATCCGCCAGTACCACGTTCACTGGCGGAAAACTCGTCGACAACCGCAAATTGCGCTTGGACAACCGGCACAATCACTAGCTGTGCAATACGTTCGCCGGGCTGAACAGTATATACAGCCGAACCGCGATTCCAACAGGAGATCATCAGTTCGCCTTGGTAATCGGAATCAATTAAACCGACCAAATTACCTAATACAATGCCGTGCTTATGACCCAATCCCGATCGCGGCAGGACAATGGCGGCCAAACCGGGGTCGGCCACATGAATCGCGATACCCGTACCAATTAGCTGCGTCTGCCCAGGTTCGATGGTTAATGGTTCCGTCAAACACGCACGCAGGTCCATGCCGGCAGAGCCGGGCGTAGCGTAACGGGGCATTTCGATTTTGTCGCCAATAAGCGGATTCATTATTTTGACTTGAATGCGATGCATAGCCTGATAACCCGTTCTAAAAATTAGCCGGTTGCTTGTGCAACCTGTTGCAAAATGGCGAAAGCCAGATCCAGTTTATTTTGTGCCGGTAGCTGATGAATGACACCATTGCGACCAATAACCGTCACCGCATTGTCATCACTGCCAAAACCCAAGCCAGTGTTACTGACATCGTTGGCACAGATCAGGTCAAGCTGTTTGCGCTGTAGTTTGTCTTGTGCATGTTGCACAACGTGTTCCGTTTCGGCCGCAAAGCCAACACAAAATGGACGCGGCGATTGCGCGGCTACCCAAGCAAGAATATCGGGATTTTTTTGCAAATTAAGGTGCAGCGTCTCGGCCGACTTTTTGATTTTCTGTGAGGCGATTTGCGTCATCCGATAATCGGCCACGGCGGCACACGCAATAAAAATGTCATGCGTTGCCAACGCTTGTTGCACGGCCACCAGCATCTGCTCAGCGGTCTCAACGTTGATCCGGTTCACCCGCTCTGGTGTTGCCAACGTCACGGGGCCTGCCACCAACGTCACCTGAGCGCCCATCGCCACAGCCGCTTGCGCCAAGGCAAACCCCATTTTTCCGGAACTGTGATTACTGATGTAGCGCACCGGATCAATCGCTTCGCGCGTGGGACCGGCCGTAATGAGCAGGCGTTTGCCCGCCAGTATTTTGTGAGGATGTAAATGCGCGATCAGGCGCTCAACCAACTGCGCCGCTTCCAACATGCGGCCCGGGCCGACATCGCCACAGGCCTGATCGCCACTGGACGGTCCCCAGATGGTGATGCCACGTTCGGCCAACGCACGCAAATTGTCTTGGGTGGCGGCGTTCGCGAACATTTGTTGATTCATGGCCGGCGCTACAATCACCGGTGCTGCGGTCGCCAGCACCAAGGTGCTTAAGAGTTCATCGGCGATACCGGCGCGCAACTTGGCCAAATGGTCGGCGCTGGCCGGTGCGATCAGCAGCGCATCGGCCCAGCGCGCCAGTTCAATATGCCCCATCGCCGCTTCAGCCATCGGATCGAGCAGATCAGTGTGCACCGGCAAGCCTGACAGCGCCTGAAAGCTCAGTGGCGTGACAAACGCCTGTGCGCCGCGCGTCATCACGACTTTGACTTCAGCGCCTTGCTCACGCAAACGACGGACAATTTCGCACGCTTTGTAGGCGGCAATGCCGCCAGTGACTCCCAACACAATCCGCTTGCCGCTTAAGGCCGTCACGCTAAAGTCTCCCGACGCAAAATGGACGCGCAGTGTAGCAAGGACATGGCCATAACAGATCTACCCACCCACGAACGACCACGTGAGCGCTTGCTCACGCTCGGTGCCGCCAGCTTAACCGATGCCGAACTGATTGCCATCCTGCTTCGGGTGGGTATGCGCGGCGTATCCGCGATTGAGATGGGGCGAGCATTACTGGAACGCGCCGGCGGCCTCAATGGGCTGTTGCAAATGGAGGCCAGTGCGCTACAACGGCAACCAGGATTAGGCCAAGCCAAATCGGCGCAGTTGATTGCCGCATTGGAATTATCTCGGCGGGCTCTGGCCGCGCCGTTACGGCGGGGCGATGCACTGAGCAGCCCTGCCCACACACGTCGTTATTTGCAAAGCGAGTTGGCGGGCGAACGCAATGAAGTGTTCGCGGCGCTGTTTCTCGACACCCGTCACCGCGTCATCGCGTTTGAAAAGTTGTTTTACGGCACCATCGACGGTGCCTCTGTGCACCCACGCGTGGTCGTACAACGGGCCATGGCCTTAAACGCTGCCGCCATTATTGTGGCGCACAACCATCCATCGGGCGTCGCCGAAGCCTCGAGCCAAGACGAGCGTATTACTCAAACGCTGGCGCAAGCCCTGCAGCTGGTCGATGTGCGTCTGCTCGATCACATTATTGTCGCCGGCCCCTGCACCTTGTCGTTTGCCGAACGAGGACTGCTGTAAGTTAACCAGCGATCAACTTTTGATCACTACGATCGTTGCACGGACTACCGCCTTCTGGTATAAATCCGCGCCCTTGCGCTGGCGGGTAAGTCCCGGCGTGAGTTGATACCCCTTTTGGAGGCTACCCATGTCCCGCGTATGCATGGTGACCGGCAAACAAACCGTCACTGGTAACAAGATTTCTCACTCGAACCGACACACCCGTCGTCGTTTCCTGCCAAACCTGCACTGGCACCGTTTCTGGGTCGAAAGCGAAAACCGCTTTGTCCGTTTGCGTGTGTCATCCAAAGGTATGCGCATCATCGACAAAAATGGCATTGATGCCGTTCTCGTCGACCTGCGCGCCAATGGCGTTGAAGTATAAGGAGCAGGAAAATGCGCGATAAAATCAAGCTGGTTTCGACCGCCAACACTGGCTACTACTACACCACCGACAAAAATAAGCGTACAACGCCGGAAAAAATCGAATTGAAAAAATTCGATCCGGTCGTGCGTAAACACGTTGTGTTCAAAGAAGCCAAGATCAAGTAATCCAACGCTTCGGTGTACCGAGTATAAAAAGCCCGCTGCTATAGCGGGCTTTTTGTTGCGCGCGAATTTGTGCTTCAATGCTGACCCAGCGATGCCTTGAACAACCGGCAATACCATGGACAAATTTCACCGTTACAACGATTTGTTGCGCATTCTAAAAAACCGGCGACTGCCAGTTAAATTGGCCGATCTGGCCGAAAAAATGGAATGTGACAAGGCGACGGTAAAACGCATCGTCAGCGAAATGCGTGATTTTCTTGATGCGCCGATTTTAAGCAATCGTAATGGCTATCAGCTCGATACCAGCCGCAGCGACAGTTTTGAATTGCCCGGTGTCTGGTTTTCGTCAGGTGAATTGGTAGCATTGTTAACGATGCAGCAAGTGCTGTCCGGTGTGCGCGAAGGTGTGCTGGCCGATGAATTCAATGAATTGCGTCAGCGCATCGACAAATTGCTGGCCAATCGCAAAATTGGCAGCGCGCATCTGGCCAAAAAAGTACGCGCTTTGATGCATGGCATTCGCGGCAAAAACATCAGTTCGTTTCCCTTGGTTGCCGATGCACTGGCGCGCGAACGACAGTTGCAGTTTACCTATCATCGTCGCGACACCAATCAAACGGAACAACGCCATGTGTCACCTCAGCAACTGCTGTATTACCGTGGCAATTTGTATTTGCAGGCCTGGTGTCATCAGCGCAAAGAGTTGCGCAGTTTTGCGCTCGAACGCATGCATGATTGTGTGATGTTGGACGCAACGATTCAAAGCGTTGAGGCGACGATTATCGAAAAAGCCATCGGCGCCGGTTACGGCATTTTTTCTGGCCCAGCGGATCATATTGCGGTGCTGCGATTTAAGGTGCCAACCGCACACTGGATCGAAGATGAGATCTGGCACGAACAGCAGCAACAACAATGGCTGCCCGATGGTCGTCTGGAACTGCGCGTGCCGTTTGGCAATCCAACCGAATTGCTGATGGATATTCTGCGCCATGGCGCCGATGTCGAAGTGATCTCACCGGCCAGTTTGCGCAGAGCCTTGGTGCAGAAATTACAGCAGTCGTTAACGCAGTATCAGTGAGAGCAAAATCAACCACCCCCAACCCCCTCCGTAAAAAACAGGAGGGGGCTTTTAAGTCCTCCCCTTTTTTCAAGGGGAGGGTTGGGTGGGGTTGAAGGTTTTAAGCCACTATTATCGTACTTGTGATTAGCGCACATCACGCGCGCTTTTACCGACGCCGGTAATCGGCGCATTTTTCGGTTCCGTCACCGGCTGTTCTTTGAATTTTTTCTGCAAGTAATCGAGTGCGGCTTGCAGTTGCGCGTCACCACCGTTGAATGTCGCGACGGGTAAATTGTCGACGTCGATATCCGGTGACACTCCGCGCCCTTCGATCAACCAACGCCCGTCTGCACCGTATTGAGCAAACTCGGCCGCGCGCGTCATGCCACCATCAATCAAGCGATTGCGATCACTTAACCAGACACCTGCACCCGCTGTGCGCGCACCAATGACGGGCGCTAAATTAAGCGCTTTGATGCCAGCAGCAAATGTTTCGCCATCGGAATACGTAAAGGAATCGGCGAGCACGACCAAATGGCCACGAAACGTTTGCTGTTGATTCCAGTACGGATGTGTATCGGCAGCGTGCCAATAGGCCCAGGCGCGTTTGAGTAATTTTTCAATCACCCACGCATCAATATTGCCACCGTTGTTGCGACGCACATCAATGATTAAGCCGTCACGATCAAAATTGGCATAAAACTCACGTACAAACGTTGCGATGTCATTGGGTCCCATCGCACGCAAATGCAGATAGCCAATATTGCCTTTGCCAACACGCTCAACTTGCTGACGCGAGCTTTCTTCCCAATCGCTGTAGCGCAGCGCGGCATGACGTTGACCGTCAACCGGCATTACGATCGTTTTCAGTGTTTGCTCACCGCGCTGCAATTGCAACAGCACCTGCTGGCCGACACGATTTTTCAGCAGTTCCGATATATCAGCAACTGACAACACGTCACGACCATTCACAGCGGTGATTACGTCACCTATTTTGGCATCAACACCGGGCTGCGCTAATGGCGCGCGCTCATTGGGCAACTCAGTTTCGGTTTGATAAATGTGTTCGACTCGGTAGCCATTGTGTTGACGACGCAATACGGCGCCCAAATAGCCCACACGCGGTGCATCCGGATCATCACGCCATTCACCGCCGCGCACTTGCGAATGCAGCACGCTGACTTCTGCAACCAACTGTGCCAACACATCATCAAGTTCGGCCCGATCGGTAACGCGCGACACCAATGTTTCGTATTTTTTGCGCGTTGCGCCCCAGTTGACGCCGCGCATATTTTTATCGAACAGAAAATCGCGGTGCATGCGCCAGGCATCGGTGTACATCTGTTGCCATTCTTGCGCCGGTTTGGTGGCCAACATCCAGTCACCGATACGCAGTTGCGACTTGTTTAATTCGACCGGCGCTTTGGCGCCACCGTCCACGACATAAAACGCCGACGGCACACCATCGGTCACTTTCGCTAGCAATATTTTTTTGCCATTGGCCGACAAAGCAAAACCGCCGACTTCACTCGCAAACGTTTCCGGCTTGCTGTCGTCGTTGCCGATTTCGAGTGATTTCACATGTTGCTTGCGACGATCGCTGTCATCTTGTTCAAGGTAATACAGGCGTTTGTCATCAGCGTTCAGATTGTTGTAGTTGCCGGCTGCCAGCGGCACTTCAAACAGGCGTTGTGCCAAACCAGCCCACGTGATGTTGACGACTTTTTCTTCTTTTTTCTCGCTGTCTTTTTTCTCACTGCCATTTTTGTCGGCGCCGTTTTTGTCCTCTTTTTTGTCGTCCTTCTTATCCGCGATCAATTCGTTTTTGGCTGCAAACGGGAAACGCAAACCGTCTTGCAGCGCGACCGCATAGATCTTGCTGCGTTTATTGAATGACGGCCCCATATTGCGATCACCCCATGGCCCACTTGGATCAGCATTGAAGGTGCGATTGGATAGAAAATACAACCACAAGCCATCGCGTGAAAACACCGGAGAGAAGGATTCATAACGATCACTGGTGACGACATGCAGCTGTTTCGTATCGAGCGCGTACATCAAAATTTGTGGCAGCGCACGTGCCGAATTGGCGCGCGTCAACGCCAACGTGCGGCTATCCGGCGACCACACAATGTCATCGTATTCAGTGGCACCACCGGCACGACCATCATCGATTTTCTCGTTGCGGCCACTGCTTAATTCCAACAGCCACAAGCGGCCTCGCTTATCATCGTGTGCAATGTATTTGCCGTTGGGTGACAAGCGCAGCTTCCAGCGTTGAGTGTCACCATCGTTTGTTAATTGTTTACGTTCACCGCTGCCGTCGCTGGCCAATTGCCAGATCTCCAGTTCGCCGCTGATATCGCTGATCGCGTACAACCATTTGCCATCAACACTGATCACACTGTCATAAATGCGAGCGCGCTCGGGCAACGCGATATCGACACGACGCTCGGTACCAATGGAGGCAATAACGGATTGGCCGCGCGCGGTCAATGACACACGCTCGCCGTTCGGCGACAAAGCATATTGACTGATGAATTTATGGGGTTTTAACCAGCGTTCTTGTTGCTGTTCAAAATCAGAGACGAGTTGCAGTGGGATCGCCGTGTCTTTTTGTTGCTGAGTATCGTAACGGCGCAGATCAGCACCGAGCTGATACACGATTTGATCATGGCCGAGTGTGGCCGATTGCAGTGCAAACTGATCGTGATGCGTATGTTGTTTGCGATCGCTGCCATCCCGTTTCATCGACCAAATATTGTCGACACCGTCAGCATCACTGACGTAATACACGCGCGCACCGACACACATCGGGCGTCGCATCGGTACCTCCGCGTTGATGCGTCGCGCTTCCTGGTCGCTACCCAATTCGTATCGCCACAACTGCGCCATCATGCCACCGCGATACTGGCGGGCGTTATCGCCGGTCATGTGCAAACCCAAGCGCGTGAAAAACAGTGTTTTACCATCATCGGCCAAACACGCTTCGTTGGCGTCAGCGAGCGGCAAGACATCGCGCGCTTTTGTCACCGTGTTCAACCGCACGATGACCTGCGTGCGCGCCGGCCCGCGTTCTGCGTGCGTTGTGTACAGCAGCTCGCTGTCATTGATCCATGCCAGGGCCACGGCACGGCTATTGTCGTAGCTGATGCGCAGTGGGGCGCCACCCGTCGCGGACATCAAATACAACTCCGGCGCGCCGTCGTAATGGGCGGTAAAAACCACCTGCGCCCCATTGGGCGACAACAACGCGTGAGTTTCCTGCAATGGGTGTGTCGTCAAACGTTGCGCGGCCCCGCCACTCAATGCGGCGCGCCAGACATCGCCTTCCGCAGTGAATACGACGTGACGACCATCTGTACCAGGAAAACGAAAATAACCGGGATCGGCGAAGGCCGCCGTGGACAATAGCGCCAGTAAAGCGGGCATTAGGTGACGCGCCATCGAAGTAACCTCATCAGCACAAAAAGCGTCACCGATAGTAACGGCTAGGTCAGTTTTGACAATGGCGATTTCTGCAAAGAGTGTGTCGAATTTTGTCATGAGCGCATCGAATGCGCTTTGGTGCGATGCAAAATGCTTCCCGTGACCTGACACGGAGAACACACATGAACCACCATCACGACAATCTACCGCTGCCTTTGCACACCTCCTGGCGCTGGCAGGACGATAAAGCCGCGCGACAACGTCGCGAAGATCGTTTAATCGCCTATGGTCTGATTTTCTGTCTGGTGGTGCATGCCGTGTTGCTGTTACGGCCACTGTGGAATTAAACAACTTTAGCCCGTTGTTTTTTCCCTCCCAGTCAAAACACAAACGCTCTGACATGGACGTCGGGCGGGCGTGTCCTGATTTATTTGTTATCTGTCTTGGTTGTCACTGACGTTTGTCACTTGTTGATAGGGAATAGGGGAACACTTTTGTAGTATTTTTTATTTGGGTGCTTATGCACCCTTTTTTATTTGAGATCTTTTATGAAAGTAGCAAGCCCGGTGGAAGTTGAGATTGTTGTTGAGGCTGAGATTGTTGTGATGGCATCAACCTAATTCTCGCTAACACTCCACTTTGCCAACGCCTGTGCGTGCAGCAATGTCGTATCAAATTGCGGCAATACGACATCGTGTGGTCGCAATAATAAACCTATTTCGGTACAGCCCAAGATCACCGCCTGCGCTCCTTGCTGCTGCAGATCGGCAATGATGTCGATAAAACGTTGACGTGATTCGTCGCGAATACTGCCGCGACACAGTTCTTCATAAATGATGCGATGAATATCATCGCGTTGTGAGGCCGAAGGGATCAACGTTTCAACGCCGAATTGTTGCTGCAGTCGCTGCGTGTAAAAGGTTTTCTCCATCGTAAAACGCGTACCCAACAAGGCTACACGTTTTATCTGCTGCTGACATAAGGCTCGCCCAGTCGGTTCAACGATGTGCACAAAAGGAATGGTCACGGCCGCTTGCACTTCATCAATAACCAAATGCATCGTGTTCGTGGCTAACGCAAGCCCATCACAACCAGCGCGCTGTAGTTGCTGCGCGGCACGCGCCAAACAATCGGCCGCCGAGGCCCAATCATCTTGCTTTTGCCAGTCGACAATCGGCGCAAAATCGACACTGTTGACAATCATTTTCGCGCTGTGAAAGCCGCCTTTCAGCGCATTGACGTGTTGATTGATCAAACGGTAATACATTTGTGTTGATTCCCAACTCATACCGCCAATCAGGCCAATGGTTTTCATGATCGTGCACGCCTCCGTGGATTCAAAGTGTTTTCCATAGACGCCAGCCCGTTTTGTTATAGCCCAGACGCTCATAAAAACGATGGGCGTCAACTCGTTTGATATTTGAACTTAACTCCAACACATCGCAATGCTGATCGCGCGCCCATTGTTCGGCCGCGCTGACCAATTGCTCACCGATCTGCTGCGAGCGATATCGCTCATCCACGATTAGCGATGCCAGTCGGGCCAATCGTTGATCAGAATGAAAATAATGAAATCGGGTCAAGGCAACAAAACCCACGACCACGCTATCGCTCACTGCAACGATGACGATCTCGTCCAATTGTTTTTGCGTGGCGATCAGTAGTTGCTCGGTTGCCGCCACGCTACGTGGATAACCCAACTGCGTTAACAATAGCGACAGAGCATCTGCATCGCTGATCGTTGCAACGCGTAGCGATACAATTGGCGTTAAAGATGCAGTCGATTCAGCCATGGCTCGGCCTGTTTTCCAATCACAATAAAATCGGGATTTAACAAGCTGTCTTTTTCATTGTAACGCAAGGCTTTTTTTTGCAGATCCAATATGGCGCCACCGGCGTTTTCGACCACCGCTTGACCAGCGCCGGTATCCCATTCTGATGTCGGACCAAAACGCGGATAGCAATCAGCGAGGCCTTCCGCGACCAAACAGATCTTTAATGCGCTGCCACGATTGCTTAACGTCATTGCGACATCAGCAAACACCTGATCCAGTTTTTCACCACCGTGACGACGACTGGCCACCACACGCAGCGGTGACTGCGCGTCGCTGCACTGGATCAGTTGCCACGGCTGTGATGCTTGACGTTTGAAACTGCCATAACCTCGCTCACCGACATAACAGAGATTTAACGCGGGCGCATACACAACCCCGAGCACCGGTTCGCCTCGTTCGATGAATGCAATGTTGACCGTGAACTCGCCGTTGCGCGCCAAAAATTCCTTGGTGCCATCCAGCGGATCCACCAAAAAATAGCGCGACCACGTTTGGCGTTGCGCAAACGCGAGGGTGGCACTTTCTTCGGACAACACTGGCAAACCAAATTCAGCTAATGCGGCTTCGATCACGTGATGCGCAGCCATATCGGCCTGTGTCAACGGGGAACCATCACCTTTGGTTTGTTCGCCGACATCCATCTGCGCGTACACACGCATTATCGCGTCGCCGGCTTGCTCGGCAATGGCCACCACACGTGTCAACATCGGCGATAAGATCATGCCGGCAATCGTCCTTGTTGACGCAATTGTTCTTTCACCAATAACAACGCCGCGATCGTGCGCGCTTCGCTGATGTCTTCACGCGCAAACAACGCGTCGAGTTCATGCAACGACCACGGGATCACATCGATGATTTCGGGTTCGTCGCCTTCCAAACGTGAGGGATACAATTGTTCAGCCAGCACAACATTCATGCGATGGCTAAGATAACCTGGCGACAAACTTAAGGGTTTTAATTCGCGAAATGCACGCGCAGCAAACCCGGCTTCTTCCTGCAATTCACGATTGGCGGCCTCAAATACGTTTTCGCCCTCTTCCATTAATCCTTTCGGTAAAGCCAACTCATAACGACCGGTGCCGGCCGCGTATTCACGTGTCAGCAACACGGTGTGATCATTTAACAAAGGCACGATCATGACGGCGCCACGGCGTCCTGCCACCAATCGTTCGTATTGCCGTTCAACGCCATTTGCAAATTTCAGGTGTAATGCTTCAACGCGAAACAAACGCGTTTGTGCCACCGTTTCGCTGCTAAGAATCGTCGGCAACGTACGTTCAGGGATATCAGCCATCGTGCATAATCTCCTGAAAACTGTGCAGCGCGTTAAACGGGGCGACACTGTGGCCAGTTTTCGTGCTATCCGGTTGGGCAATGCCAAGAATGTGAGCAACACCGTTACGCTGTGCCGAATGCAACACGTCGAGGCTGTCGTCAATAAACAATGCACGCGCCAAATTCACTTGATATTGCGCTGATAATCGCTGCCAAAATTGATCGTGTTCTTTGGCAAAACCAAAATCATGTGACGAAATCATCTGCTCAAAATAATCATCCAACGCCGTGTGCGCCATTTTGAGTTCAAGCGATTTGCGGTGAGCATTCGTAATCAACAGGCAACGCTTCTGCCGTGCGTGCAACCAGCGCAAGAAGTCGATGGCGTGTGGTCGCAACGCGATCTTGCTGACCACTTCTTTTTTTAAGCCTTCGATATCGATATCGAGTTCACGCGTCCAGAAATCGACACAATACCAGTCCAATGTACCGCGCTTGGCCTGAAATTTTGGATACAGAAGTTGCTTGGCATCGTGCGTACTGAGTTGGTGCTTTTCACCATAACGAAGAGGCAGGTGCTCCAGCCAAAAATAATTGTCAAAATGCAGATCGAGCAAAGTGCCATCCATATCAAACAGCACAACATCGATGGCCGACCACTTCATCACCGCACGGCTCCTGCGCTAACCACTGCCCAGCGCTCGATTAAACGTAAATTCCAGACGCGCGCCATTGTCACGCGCGAACATGCGGAAAAACCGCGCCACATGATCGGGCAACTCACGTTTGACACTGCCGTTGAAACTCACCGTCTGATTCACCAACACGAGCTTGCCTTGCAGATCGAGTACGCCGCCCAGATCTTGCACATCGCCGGTTATGGCACCCGACGCTTCTCGGATCAAATCGACGCGATAAGCGCCTAATTCTGTGGCGCCCATTGGCGTTTTGACGGCGGCTTCACGCCATTGCACCATACCGCTAAGTTGTTGCAATTGCTGCTGTTGCACCATCACTTCCGCCAAATCAAATTGCATGTCACCACTGAGCTGCAAACCTTTCATCGGTAAAAAGCGATTTAATTGTGCGGCAGGTAACGCACCACTGGTATCTCGCAATGTGACGGCACCATTGAATGCGATTTGCGCCGTCGATGTCAGTTGCAGATCGCCATCGTCGACCGCCAAATTGATCTGCAATCGTCCGAGAAACAACTGCATCGGTTTTACCGTCCATTGCACATTGTGCAACGTGAGTGAATCGGTGACGACATCGGCACGACCTTGCCACAAACTGCCATGGATATTGTGCAAACGCAGCGCGGCATTGGCCGGCATCACTTTGTTGATCACAAATCGCGCCGGCGCCTGAATGATCAGAAACACCAGCAGCAATACGGCAGCGAACAACCACCATTTTTTGTTCATGCGCCACCGTCTTTCAATTTCAAACTGACACGCACACGGCCCGCCTCATCTCCGGTCGTGATACTGGCCGATGCCACGCGCACACCGCTGACGGTTTCCAATTCATACAACCACGGCAAAACGCGATCGAATTCGGCTTGCTCCAACCACACTTGCAATTCGTTGTCATTTTTCGGTTGCAAACGCGCAACCACCAATTGTTTGTTGCGTGCGCTATCGGCCACCACTTGGGCCAATGTGCGGCCATTACGCGCTTCGCCCACACCGGCACCGCGCAGCGACATCAGTGTTTGCACATTGCTTTGAACATATTGCAATTGCTGTTCCGCATTGGCCACTTTGTCGTTCATCAACTGCCGCTGTTTTTGCACAGGATACACCATGCCGAAATAAACAAGGCCTGGCAGTAGAAATACCGTCAGCCATTTCAGCGCCATTTGTTCGCGTGCTTCCAACGCGTCAAAACGTTCGCGCAGCGGATTGAGTGTGTTCGCGATCGCGCTCATTTTTTCTTTCCTTCGTGCAAGGTCAGCGTGCCGCTAACACCTTCTTCACTGGCCGCTGCCTGCCCCAATTCCGCGTTGGCGCCAGCCGATTTCAATTCGCTTTGCAAGGCATTCAGTGCAGCGAAATCATCTGCGTTGATATTCAATTTGAGATCGCCGCGATCCGCGTCGAAATTGATCGCGGTGATGCGACTGGCGCTGTTGCTGATCACGGCACTGACCATTTCGAGATTGCTTAAAAAGCTACTGCCGCCGCCTTCCAGTGCTTTCATTTGTTTTTTGATATCGGAATACGGTGTGGTGCTGTTGCTGCCGGGAAATGCCTGCGAATAGACTTGGCGCATTTGATTCTGCAATTGCGTGTGACGTTGTTTCAGAACAATCCAATCACCAAGCGCATACGCGTAGTGCGTGAACATGGCTGCGCCAACCATGATGGCCGGCCATTTCCACAAACCAAACTGACCGCTGATTGATTGCTTAACGACATAAGGCCCTTGCAGCAAATTGGGCGCGTTTTCGATCTGCTGCGCCAAAAACGCCAAGGCGTTATCAACATCGTCAACGGCATCGGTAAACGTTACGGCGACCCTGCTGTCGCTGCGATGACAGCTTACCGCGCTGTCGCCAATTAGAATCGGTAACAAATTCGCCAAACTGTCGTTTGGCAATTGTTGCACGCTGCCATCGGGCAAACTCAGCAAGCTGTGATTGGATTCGATCAATAACTGCGATTCTTGCCGAATCGGCAAACACAGTGCGTCGATCGTGATCCGATCGGCCTGCAAGTGTGCGGCGTGCAATTGCTGTTGAATAGCGACGATCTCGTCGTGCGCTATCGCAATGACTTGATAACGTTCGGCGTCGATTTTGCGACCGGCCACAATATGCAAATCGTCAATGGCGGATGTCACCACATCTTCAATCAAAAACGGCAACACACGCTGCAAATGGCGTTGTTGTTTGGTGGGTACCAACACCGACGTGATCAACGCACGCTGGGCACTGATCACGATGTGCAGACGACGACCGCGCGCCCGTTCCGCCAATTCAGGCCATTGCTCGGCAGCGCACTGACCATCGGCCAAACGTTGACCTTGGCCATCGAGTTCGAGCCAGTGATAGGCTTCGCTTGCTAAGGCTGGCCAGCGCAGCAACAAGGTATTCATTTAATCCTCCGCAAAGGCGCGGCTTTGTACCGTCCAGGTTTGATCATCATTGGCTTTCAGAATCGATTCTACACGCGCGCGTCCGCGCCCCACGATTGCTTCGGCCTGCACTTTGAAATATTTGGTGGTAAACACGACAACGCCTTTGCTCCACTTATTTTCTTCCGCTTGATCGGGCATGCCCGTGGTCGTTTTGAACGTTTCTTGTGTCCAGCCATCTTTCGGGCGGTTTTGCAAAACCGTGCGCGCCGATTCTACGGTCATATCTTTGTAGAGAATCGCGAGCAGTTCGGCCTGTTCCGGCTTCAAACTGTTCACGTTGATCTGCAAGTATTTGTCGTCGGGCAACACACATAAATACGGCTGCAGTTTTTTGTACACGGCCGCGTCAAACCCTTTAATCGTGCGTAACTCGGACAGCGCCCCCAAGGGGCCATTGCCGGTGCGATACGGAATTTCATACCCCATGTATTCGTAATCTTCAGCGCCATCGGAACCGTAGGCTTCACCGTCTTCATCGATCCAGTCACGCAGCGTCGACATCAACGTGATCGGCGCTGATTCGGCATCAGGCACCACTTGTTCCATCAAATGCAAAAACAAGCGCTCACCGGTGGTCATGTTTTTTTCGAGCTGGTTTTGATCATCTTCGTCACCGGGAGGGTTCTGTCCACCCCGATCTTCTTTTTTCTTCGTGAACATCAACGCATTGACGTTGAAACAGGTGCTCATATCCGTCAAGCGCGCTTGCAAGACACCCGCGTTCTCCTCGATCGGAAACGTGAACAATTGATTCCACGGTTGACCGGCATGGATCTTTTCTTTATCGGCTTTTAACGCGTCCTGCAGTTTGGCGGCCGCCAAACTTTCGGCACCCAAGGCGTATTGATACGCCTGATCGGTTTGCACAAGATTGGCGCTGCGCCGTTCTTGCAACAACAACGATGCGGTAATCTGCGCGGCAATGATCGTGATCAGTGCAACAATCACCAGTACCGTGATTAACGCGACACCACGCTGCGCACTACGGCAAGACACGATGCACCTCGCCGATACCGTCAATGTCAAAGGTCACTTTAATCGCGCGCGGCGTTTTACTGGCATCGTCACTGTTTAGTTGGCCACCAAGCGGCCATTCGCGCTTCCATTCCATCAAATCCGACAGTTGGGCGTTTGGCGCCATCACCCGGATCTGCATTTCTTTGATGCCACTTAAGATCAGCTGCTTTTCCGGTTTTAGCTGCGACGTTTGATCGAGCAGCAAATAACTGTAGCGCCACAATTTTTCTTCTTCGAGTCGATACGCGACATGCTCGAGTGTTGATCGTGGCAGTTGCGCCGGATTGCGCCAACCACTGCGCGTAAATTCCAGCAAGACCTCATTGCCATCATCGTGTACACGCACAACCGGCAAGCGATCACCGTTTTCATCACGCACACGACGCAAAGCCAGTTGACGATAGTCGCGCGCGAGCATATTGATGGCTCGTGTTAATTCGTTAAAACGCTCACCGCGTTCTTTCAAACTGACTTGCGTTTGTTGCGCCGAACTTAAGGCTTGTTGCGCGGCGACGCCGAGCAAACCAAAAATCAACACGGCGACAAGGATTTCGATCAAGGTAAACGCGCGTTGCGTCTTCATTTTTCGCCCCCACCGTCGTCATCTTTTGGCGGGTCTAGCTCCCCTGAATCTTTTCCGCCTTCACCTTCCGGTGTCGACAATTTGATCGGTTCTTGGGTCACAAACGCGGACAGGCGCACCAACGGAGATTCATCACCTTCTTCCAGCCGCACTTCCATATCAACCCGGCGCAATTTCGGATCGCTGGTTTGTGACACATTGCGGGTCCAGTGCCATTCGGTGCCGGTCATTTCTTCAGAGCCCGATGTGATCCCGACACTTGGCCATTTGCTTTGCATACGCGTCAGCGCGATCTGATTCATGGCGACCCAATGCGCGAGTGTGCGCTGTTCCATATAGCCTTGCGCACGCGTCGATTCACCCAAACCATAGATCAACGCGGTAACCGCGACAGCGAAAACAGCCAACGCGACCAACACTTCCAGCAACGTAAAGCCCTGCGAACGTGAAAGCGATTTATTCACGTTCGGCCTCGTCATCTTTTAGGGACGGATCGTCTTTGCCATCGCTCCACGGTTTGTCCATTTCGGCGATCAGATCGCCTTCAATCGGACCTTCAAACGTGACAGAGCCATCAAATTTGCCGCGGATGCGATAAAACAGCGCCGGTTCTTCGGTGCTGCCAATAGTCAGCGTGAACGGATTAATTTCACCGCTCGACAATAAAAAAACCTGGGGCAGATAGGTTTTGCGACGACGATTATTCTCGCCCTGACGTTCGGAACGAGCTTTATCACCGGCTTCATCAGTTGCTTGCGGCACCAGTTCATTGTCACCGCTTTTATCGCCGTCACTTTCGTCTTCACGATCGGTGTTGTCGTTCGCGTCGTCTTCTTTTTTTTCCTCGTCACTTTCTTCTTCGCGGACCACTACTTTGCCGTCTTTAATGTCCGCGCCCGGCAACATGCCGTTTTTCTTGCCGAGTTTGAATCCTTCAATTTTTAACGCGAGTTGAAACTCTTCGTCGAGTTTGTGACGTTTATACGCTTTGTCATCGGCCACCGGTGCCCAGCGATCGCGACCAAACGTGACAAATTGATAATTGTTCGGTTCGACCGACAAACCAAATTCATAACCGTATAACTGCGCCTCTTCTTGCGCCAATTTAATTGTCGCTTGCAAACGCAGCGCTTCTTCGCGCAATTTATTGCTGCGACCACCGTCGCCCAAAGTCAGCACCGTGAACGTACCGAGAATGCCAATCACAACCAACACAACCAGAATTTCGATCAATGTAAACGCAGCAACGCGCGCGCCGTGTTGCCTGTAACAGGGCGTGCGCTGTGCGTGAGTGATCGAAAAACGCGTGTGCATGAACTAGCGCTCGTCTTCGGCATTCCAGTTGCCGATATCGGCGTTGCTGCCTTCACCACCAACTTCACCGTCAGCGCCCAGCGAAATAATGTCGATCTCACCGTGTTCACCTGGATTCAGGTATTGGTAATCGTTATCCCAAGGATCTTTTTCCAAGTGGCGAATATAGCCACCCTTTTTGTAATTTTTTGGTTCCGGATCACCATCGGGTTTACTGACCAAGGCCTGCAAGCCTTGTTCTTGTGAGGGATAACGAAAATTGTCGATCTTGTACGTATCCAGTGCATTTTCCAACACACGAATATCGCTTTTTGCTTTGACGACGCGCGCCTTATCCGGCTCATCGCCAACATTCAAGGCAACCATCGCGGTCAAGATCCCGATAATGACCAACACCACCATGATTTCAATCAGCGTAAAACCGCTTTGTCTTTTCATTGTATGACTCCTTTAACTCTCTTGTAGGAGTGGCTTTAGCCACGAAGAAGTTAACTACCGCGGCTAAAGCCGCTCCTACCACAATAAACGTTAACGCCCAATCAGCGAACTCATTTGCATGATGGGCATCAGGATCGCGAGCACAATGCACAGCACCATGCCGCCCATCACCAAAATCACCAACGGTTCCAGCAAACGCAAGGTGACCGTGACCAGCGCTTCAAATTCGCGTTCCTGATTGTCGGCGGCGCGTTCCAGCATATTTTCCAATTCACCGGAATTTTCGCCGCTACCGATCATATGAATCAGCATCGGGGGAAACGCATTGGTTTTGGACAGCGCCGCACGCAAACTCGAGCCTTCTCGCACACGTGTTGTCGCGTCGGCAATGATCGTTTTCAGGTATTGATTACCGACGACCTCACCGGCGATGCGTAAACCTTCCAACAGTGGTACCGCTGAAGCGGTCAAAATACTCAACGTGCGAGCAAATCGCGCCGTGTTGACACCGCGTGCCAAGCGGCCAATCAATGGCCAGCGCAACATGCTGCGATCAAAATTCAAGCGTATCGCCGGTTGTTTCAGTAGCGATCGCACAAACACGACCGCAATAACAATCATGATCAACAGCAACCACCACCAGTGCTGCAAAAAGTCCGACATCGCGATCATCACGCGCGTCACTAGCGGTAATTCCGCGCCGACTTTGTCAAACTGCGACACCACTTTAGGCACCACAAACGTTAACAAACCAACCACGATCAAAATTGCCACAATCACCAGAATCGTGGGATACACCAACGCCATCGTGATCGTGCTGCGCATGTGTTGGCGTTTTTCGGTGTAGTCAGCCAAGCGATCCAACACCGAATCGAGATGGCCGGATTTTTCGCCCGCTTTCACCATCGCACGAAACAGACCATCGAACACATTGGGAAATTGCGCTAAACCATCGGCCAGTGGATGGCCTTCGACCACTTTCGCGCGCACCGCCAGCATCATCGATTTGTGCTGTGCTTTTTCACATTGATCCGACACCGCCTTCAACGCTTCTTCAAGCGGTAAAGCGGCTTTCACCAAGGTGGCCAATTGCCGCGTAATCAGCGCCAAGTCAGCCGCCGAGATGCCGCCACCAACACGACCACTGAAACTGGCTTGTTGTTTTTTAGCGGCTTGCGCTGCTTCGTTAACATCAAGTGGTGTCAGGCCTTGCTCGCGCAATTGCGCGCGCACCTGGCGCGCGGTATCGGCTTCGAGCACGCCCTTTTTTTGTTTGCCTTGCGCATCCAGCGCAACAAAATCAAACGCTGGCATGAGCAAAACTCGGTTGCAGGTGGCGGGTGCGAGTAACGGGTTGCAGGCACGTCATCGAAGCCTGTACACACCACATCAAATACTGAGAACTCACGTTTACGATCCTTTCTTTTGCCTTTTACCCGAACCCACAACCCGAACCCGCAACGGTTTTCAATCTTCCCGCGTTACCCGCAACACTTCTTCAATCGTGGTGACACCGGCAAGAACTTGCTGGCGACCGTCTTCGCGAATCGACGGTGAATAACGCCGCGCGTATTTTTCGATTTCCTGCTCACTCATATTGTTGTGAATCATCGTGCGCAAGTGTTCATCGACCAGCAGCAATTCAAAAATACCTTGGCGACCTTTGTAACCTTGGTAACGGCAGGCCGCACAACCTTTGGCGTGATAAATCGTGGGAGGCTTCGTTTTGTCAAACCCCATCAATTCGCATTCTTTGCTATCGGCCGCATGCGGTTGACGGCAATCGGGACACAAACGACGCACCAGACGTTGTGCCAACACACCGAGCAACGATGACGACAATAAAAACGGTTCAATGCCCATGTCTTGCAAACGCGTGACGGCGCCGACGGCGGTATTCGTGTGTAAAGTCGATAACACCAAGTGTCCGGTCAACGACGCTTGCACGGCAATTTGCGCGGTTTCAAGATCGCGGATCTCACCGACCATGACCACATCCGGATCTTGACGCAGAATCGCACGTAAGCCACGCGCAAACGTCATTTCGACTTTGGTGTTGACTTGTGTTTGACCAATGCCATCGAGCAAATATTCGATTGGATCTTCGACCGTTAAAATATTGCGCGTTTGATTGTTCAGGCGCGTTAATCCGGCGTAGAGCGTCGTCGTTTTACCGGAGCCGGTGGGGCCGGTGACCAAAATAATGCCGTGCGGTTTTTCGAGCAAATCACCGAGCTGGCCCATCAACTGCGGCAACATGCCCAGATGCGTAAAATCCAAACGCCCGGCTTGTTTGTCGAGCAAACGCATCACGACTCGCTCACCATGCGACGACGGCAACGTGGACACACGCACGTCAACGGCACGACCACCTAATTTCAGTGCAATACGACCGTCTTGTGGTACCCGTTTTTCGGCGATGTCCAAACGCGCCATAACTTTGATACGTGACACCAGTAATGGCGCCATGCGGCGATCCGGTTCCAACACTTCGCGCAGCACGCCGTCAATACGAAAGCGCACCACCAATTTTTTCTCGAACGTTTCGATATGAATATCGGACGCGTTTTCTTTGATCGCTTCCGATAACAGTGCGTTGATCAATTTGATAATCGGCGCGTCGTCTTCGGCTTCAAGCAGATCTTCCGTGTGCGGAATTTCTTCGGCAAGTTTGTGCAGATCGAGATCGTCGCCAATGTCTTCCATCGCCTGTGCGGCGCCACCACTTTCGGTTTGATAACGACGCGCTAATG
>JAYSCL010000006.1:0-130863 GCA_041914905.1 Enterobacterales bacterium | reverse complement strand
TTTCGTGGCGCGCGATGATGCGATTGAGAGCCGTTTCGAGATGATCGAGATTGAGTGGGCCTTTGAACAAGTACGCAGCAGGCACGTGATAAGCCAAATTGCCCGGTGAAAATTGCTCGATTGCCCACAAACGCTCTTGGACATAGCTCAAGGGCATATTCTCAAAATCGGACCGTGTTTTCTTCAAAATGGGTGGCAGTTGTGTATCAGTCGATCTCGCGATTAGCGAATCAAGTTTCTCAATACTTGGGTTTTCGAATACGTTGCGCAATGTCACGTTGACACCAAACCTACTGCGCAAGCGAACAATCATCTGAGTAGCCAAAAGCGAATGGCCACCGATCTCAAAAAAATGATCTTTTACACCGATTGAATCATGGTCGCGCCGCAATAGTTCCGACCAGAGCGTCACAAGGGCTCGTTCGGTATCTGTACGTGGAGCGACATATTGATGTGACGATTGCGCCAAAATCCGCTGCGATTGCAGTTGCTTACGATCGGTTTTTCCGTTTGGTGTTAGCGGGATAGCCGCCAGCTTCTTCCACGCCGAAGGCACCATATATCCCGGTAGATGTTGTTGTAGTTGAGCACGGATATCACTGACACGAGCACCGGCGTCATGCGTTACATAAAATGCCACCAGCTGTTTGTCGGCTCCCTCGCCCTGCACCACTACCACGCTTTCTTTGACGCCGTCGCATCGGTTGATCTGGGCTTCAATTTCACCAATTTCGATGCGATAACCACGTAGCTTGATCTGCGTATCGATGCGACCAAGGTATTCCAATGTGCCATCTTCACACCAACGCGCCAAATCGCCGGTTTTGTACAAACGACCGCTAGGTGAAAACGGATTTTCAATGAATTTTTCTTGAGTCAGTTCAGGTCGATTCAGATAACCCCGAGCCAAACCCGCTCCAGCGATATGCAACTCACCCGGAAGGCCAATCGGTTGTATTTGCAGATGCTGATCCAAAATATATATCTGCGTATTGTCCAACGGACGACCAATTCGTTGCGGCCCATTTTTCTGGCGCAACATCCACGTTGAATACGTAGTGTCTTCGGATGGACCATACAGATCATAAACGCGCTCCGCGTTTGTATTTTCATACAGTCTGTCAACCAGAGTCGCCACCAAGGGCTCACCGGCCAGATTGATGGTCTTAACCGATGGAGGAATCGCATTCAAACGCAATAGTTCTTCAGCGGCCGACGGTACTGTGTTGAGCAGCGTAATTGAATCCTGAGCTTTGATATTGACAATATCCAAGGCATTTTTTGCCAGCAGAACAGTGCCGCCACAAGCCAATGGAAAAAGAATCTCGAAAATCGACAAATCAAAACAGATAGAGGTGACTGCCAGCACACCGGCGATTTCATCACGGCTATAAACCCGGTTTGCCCATTGGATCATGGCAACAGTATTGCGATGCTCAATCGCGACACCTTTGGGGTTACCCGTTGAACCCGAGGTATAAATCACATAGGCCAGATGCGAAGAGCGGACCGTGTTACGCAAACGCAGCTTACGTTTGCGTAACACCTTCAAGTCCTTCTCGATCTTGTCAGTGTCACCATCCAGCGACAGCAGTTGAGTCGATGCAGGGACCAATAAATGCAACCGATCGCGAAGCGAATTCTGAGTCAGAACTATCCTGGCAGAACTGTCCGCCACGATGTAACGCAAACGTTCTTCCGGATAGCTCGGATCCATCGGCACGTATGCGCCTCCCGCCTGCAGAATGGCGAGCATGGCTACGACCATGTCGGGTGTGCGTTCCATGCAAAGCCCAACCAGCGTATCGGGACCTACGCCTTGGTTTTGCAGATAAAAAGCAAGGTTTCGGGCTTTCTCATGCAACGCGTTGTAAGTGATTCGTTGATCATCGTAGATCAGGGCAATTTGATCAGGTTGCGATTTCGCTGTTGCAGCGAATAGCTCATGAATGCAGAGATCGAGATCGTAAACACGTGATGTCGCGTTAAAGTCACGCTGAACAATATTCAACTCTGTTGCAGAAAGCAGCGAGTGCTGCCCCATCAACCGCGAGGAGAAATCCAAAATCGCTTGCAGCAAGACTTCAAAATGCCGCAAAAAGGTTTCCACAGTTCTCAGGGCAAGAACGTCATCGTTGTACCAAGCTTTACATTGAAATTCACCCGAACCGGTATCAGTAAGCCCCAGCGCGAACGTGGAAACCATTAATGGTGAAGCGCTCCAATCTGAAACAGCCGCGTCGGCAACGATGCCGCTCTGATCAAGATTGAAAAGCGAAAACTGCTTTAATTCGGCTATTGCATTTTTGTTGATATCAGACTGGAGGAGTACATGCTCTAACGCATGCATTCCGAAAGCAACTTCATCCTGGAGCCGTGCTTGACTGTCACGTGCAAAATCCACAAAGGTGGTCGAACACTCTATTACCCGCTTAATAGGGAACAATCCGTTATTTTTTGGTGATGCTTTTTCGCCATTTAACCACTGTGGCGAAGAAAATACGGTGATCGTAGATGCCTTTGAATATTTCGACAAAAGCAGTTGAAAAGCGGACAAAAAGAGCAACGGGACGGGAATACCGTGTTTTTCACTAAAATCCCTTACACGCGTCGCCACGTCAACAGCCAGTGACCAGTCGATTGACTTGCTCAAAGGTCGATCTGATGACTGATTGATTAACTCAGGCAATAGCTGAATACCGGAAAATTCGCCATTAAGCTGTTGCCGCCAGAAGGACGAGGCATCATGAAATTGCCGCAACGCCACACCGAGCTCTTCTGATTGAATAGCCGTTCTTTTTATGGAAGTATCGTTTTTCGATTCAACGTAAACCGACTCCTTGTCAATTCGTACCCGGCCACCACTACGCACCATTTCCTCGAAATACTTTTGATTCGCTTCCATAATTTACCCTGAATAGTTCAGAACCGACGCGATTGAACAATGTCGCGCTCAAATTAACGTTAGGAATCTGAGATTTCGCCTAAACGATGAATGCTGAAGGCATACCGTAAGGTGAATATAATCACAGGTCCTTCGCTTATTACGTCCTTGTCAAAGGATTGCCTCTACCGCCATATAGGTAACTCTAGCTAGCTCCAATAGCGGCTAAGTGCCATCAGCACCTCCAAAGCCAACATCTGTTTATGAAGGGCATGACTGTGTCCCCACGATCAGGGGAAAAAACAAAATATCGCATTTAATTCAAACGACTATGCAGTCAAAAGTTCCCAGAGTGCGACATGTTCTCAGATCTGTGAGCAGCGACCGAGCCGCCGTAAAATTCCTCAAAAATCACAGCACTTCCGCGACATAGTCAACAAAAGCGCTTTTAAGCTGCACTCTTAAAACAGTCCTTATTGAATACTTTTCGCAAATAAGAAGTATTCAGAATTAAGCCAATATGCGGCCTCAACATTGTTGGTAACTCCTGAAATTTTGGCGTTCGATTAATTGCTTTACTAACGCCGGAAATGCTCACTTTCAATGCATCAACGAAAGAGACTCCGCATTGTAAAGCCACCGTTTTGCAAAATTAAATCCGTCGATCCGATGAGTTGAATCTAACCAACACACTACAAAGCGACCACGAACCAGAGCATATCCACAAGCTCGAACAAGAGCGCAGGAGATGCAAAGCCAGTTAGTCGACACGGATTTAATCGAGGGTTTTCGCTGTTAGAATTACTTTTTTGTTAGCGCTGCAAGCGTGGCGTTCACTCCATGAATACACTCCATAATCACTGCAAATGACAGGCGAAATTAAACAAATATTACAGGTTTATTATTACACCCAAACTAAGCAGTATGATTTCATTATCTACTACGATTCCCGACAATTCAATACGACGTCACCAATGTTTAGCCACCTTAAATTGTCCAATACTTCACAAATATTCGGCAAAATCTAACCCGCCTGTCATACATATAATTACAAATAGATCTTACGTTTCATTTTGTGACCAGCAGACCTAATTATGATCAATAAGAATATTTCAGGTGTAATCAGTTGCCCGACACATATTCACCTCGATACATCCCTACAATCAGGCAAAGGAATGCCGCGCCTCCGACGCTTTTCTGCATCGAGGACTCGACGATCCAAAAATGGATGTCGTATTTTACGAAGCCATTCCGAATTTCTGTTTCAGCAAGGCCTTGGCACTGTAGCTATTTGAAACTGACTCGAAGAAAATCAGCCACAGAGTAGCGAAAACCAAAAACAAAGCAGTAATCCATTTACTGACATACAATATCCATTCAACACCAACATTCATACTTTAAACACAAACAATTCAATTTTCTGCAAAGTTCACCAGGCAGACAAATAACGCATCACCGAAAATACATCGAACTGCAAAACGAATTAGCCAAGCTTGACTTAGATATTGACTTGCAGACCAGAAGTAAAACAACATAAGATCCCAAAGCATGCACCTACTACATCACTATAGGACTTCGCAAAGTGATTGGAGTGACACAGTTCGACAGCGAATTTATCTAACAGTAACAGCATCTAACGGTGCGTGCGTCACAGCAGCAAATGACGATTACTCTTTAGCTCAAAACGAATCAGTGTAACTGAAAATAACATTGTTAACAGATTAAAACGCCTCAAGGGAATATTATGAAAATAATCGAAAGGCTCTGCCGATTTTTCTTGGCCGGATGGTTTCTAATTTGTGTAATTGACGGCTGGGGCTATTTATTGTTCGATGTTTACCTTACCGGAGAACCCGGCAACCTTCATTTCTTAGCGGTATTGATGAAAACCAAGTGGTTTTGGTGGACACTTAAGATAGTACAAACATACTGCGTTATTAGTTTACTTATCAATTATCGTTCCGCACTTGCTCTACTCATGCTTACGCCATCCTCAATTACTATTAGCCTATTTTACTTTTTTGAACTTAAACCGTTTGCAATTGTGGGCGGCATGATCATCGTTTCCTCTTTAATTCTCTTTAAGGCATATTGGCCGTGCTATTCAGGTGTATTTTCTAGAGTAGCGTTGAAGCACAGCGACTCCAACAACTCGACCAAGACAGTTGGAACTACAGAAGCCGCTTAACTAGCTATTAGCTATATCTGGCCTCATAACACAGATTGTCCACGGGATGACCAATAACCAAAACACGAACAGCTAACTGATTCGAGTTAACGCAAATGGGTAACCTATTGCATAACTCAAAGAGAATCACCCAAGCTTTCCCACATTTTGGACTTTTTTAAGCGTACTCAAGGAGATTCTTTTGACTAGCGGAATAGAAGAAAATATTCAAAACGAACTCGTCATAAACCGTTCAGCTGAATGGATTAAAGCCAGAGTGAATGGCTACTTGGCGGGCGTTGGCAAGCTATGGTTTGCAACCGCAATAATAGGTCAAGTAATTTTTCTTGCTTACGTTATTGCTCTATATGCAGGCGCATTGGTTAACAACAATCTCGAGAAATGGAATTTAATTATACCGCGAGCTTACGTGCCAGATGATCCGCTTGGCAACATTGCGGTAGGGATTCATGTACTCCTTGCCGTTATTATTATGCTTGGCGGGCCGTTACAAATGCTCCCCCAAATTCGCAAAAAGTATCCAAAATTTCATCGCTGGGTTGGTCGCACATACATTGCCACAGTGATACCTGTTGCATTGGCCGGTTTATTTATGTTTTTTAATAGAGGTGAAGATACTAACGAATTCTCACTCGTCTCGATCGCCATCCCTCTAAACGGAATTCTGTTGTTAACGATCGCTGCTATTGCGCTAAAACACGCGCTAAACAAATCATTTGTTCAGCATAGAAAATGGGCAATGCGGTTATTCATCCAAGCAAATGCTATTTGGTTCTTTCGAGTGGGATTGATGTTCTGGATCGCAATTAATGATGGGAAAATAGTTGGATTTGACGAGCACACATTTCAGGGGCCGGTTATCACTTTTTTATCTTTCGCTCAATATGCACTACCTCTATTAATCCTCGAATTATATTTTTACGCACAAAGTCAAAGAAGTGGAATTATTAAATTTGCGACAGCAAGCATTCTACTGTTACTAACCGGTGTAATGGCTATCGGAATATTTGCGGCCTCATTCTTTATGTGGTTCCCTGCCATGACACATTAAGAGGCAACAAATGACATATTTAACTTCTACACTCTTTAACGAGCAAGCTAAATGCAGCGCGCATTTAATAACGGTATTGAACTGGGAGACAAGGCATGAATAAGTCAAAAAAACGATTTTCAATTTTAAAAATTCTTGCATACTTTTTTGCCACCGTAGCTTCCATCGCAGTAGTGGCACATTTTTACTGGAAATATACTGGCTCGAATAGCTGGGAACTTAGAAAAACCGTTGATGGCGTGACTGTTTACACTCTCAAAGAGCCGGGTAGTTCATACCTGAAATTTAAGGTCGTGGGGACATTCAACGCAAAGTTGAGTTCAATAATGAAAGTTATGCGCGATCCAGAAGCTTGTGAGGAAATTGGTTGTTACGATTTCGCAATCCTTGAAACGGTGGACTATCCGCGGTATCAATTTTATAAATTTACCTATCCTTATGGCGCCCCATTTAAGCCAAGACAGTACGTAGGACGGTCTGAGTTTCGACAAGATCCGGTGACAAAAGCTATTTACGCTGACTATAAATCAGTCAATGACAGATTACCAGAAGATGACTGTTGTGTACGAGTAACACACATGCACAACATCTGGACATTTACACCTTTGAAAGGAGGTAGCGTTCAGGTTGAATTTGTGATGAACGAAATACCTGGCGGATTTTTGCCTTATTTTCTTTTTAACTCAATTGTTGCTGACACCATTCATAAAAACGTCCCAGATCTTCAAAAAATACTGGATATGGATAAATATAGAAATGCCGTTGTCGACTACGTTGTCGAGGTCGATCCTGATCCCAGTAATACATCCACTCAAGATTCATCGTTAAATGTCAACTCACGATAAATCGACCGCAGGTGTAGCGGCGCTCGGCGGCTTGGGCGAGAATTGTAGTTTCGCCTGCTTGCCCATTCACTCTCGGATAAAGGAATTCAGATGACTCAGCAACAGGCTAGAATAGAAGAGCTTGACGGACTAAGAGGGATTGCCATCCTTATCGTCATGATGTTTCACACGATGCTGTTTGGCCCTAATCAAGCCATAGGCACATTTAGTCAAAACGCGATTAAAATCGTTGAGTTTGGCTGGTCCGGCGTTGACCTGTTTTTTACACTTTCCGGTTTCCTGATCGCATCTATACTTTTCAGCGAAAGAAATCAGCCACATTTTATACGTCATTTTTTTATCAAGCGTTTTTTTAGAATTTTCCCTCCCTTTTTGTTGATCTTCGGGATAATTTTCCTGCTCGGTATGCTACTAATCTCGCAAGGAGAGACTATTCTTTCGTACGTCATTGATCACCACTTCTATTTTTTAACAATGACTCACAACTTTCTGCACACCATGCACCCCGATGGATGGTATCCCGGCGCGGAGTTCACCGGCCATCTTTGGAGTCTAGCTGTTGAGGTACAATTTTATTTGGTGGCACCAATTCTTCTGAGTAAACTCTCGGCAAGAAATATACTTATCTTATCGGCAGCTATTGTAGTTTCGTGCATGCTCATCCGGTTTATCATGTGGCAGTATGAACTCAATGCTTTTGCGGTGTACACCAACACGATTTCCCGTATCGACTCAATTTTCTGGGGGGTTATTGTCGCCTCAATTGTCGCTCTAAAACCAAAAGAAAAGCACGTAAACACATTCATCCTTGTGAGCACGTTAGCATTTTTCATCTTTTTTGCTTTCTCACTTTTTACATCAGGGCACTTTTTACCCGAAATTGAGATCGTATCTATATACGGGTTCAGCTTGGTTTCGGCATTTTATGCGTCTTTACTATTGTACACAGTCACAAAAGGAGGAGCCGCGTCAACCACCTTTAGGTTACTCAAACTTTCCGCCCTTAAAAAGCTTGGAAAGTATAGTTTTATGATGTACCTGTTTCATCAACCACTACTAGTTGTTTTTCACGAACCTGCAATTGCACTTCTCGGTAAATCAGTAGTTGGCCAATTGATATACTTCCCTTTTATCCTAACTGTTAGCTTTCTTTTTTCCGCTTTATCTTGGAAATTCATAGAAGGTCCATGCTTGCGTTACGCAAGAAAGCTGTCCGAGGCGAGCCACACTGCGTTTAACGCAAAGGCCGAGCAGGAATCAGCGTCAATTTAGCGGCGCTACGTTCATATTTTTATCAATAGCCTGTTCGACATTTGTTAACCATTGTCGATACCCAAAAACCAATGACGCTGGTAATGGTCCTGCGGTAATCCCTCCCATTGTTAACTTCGGTTAAAAATGGGGGGGATTAGCCAGCTTTCCTTCAGACCACGCTGCGATGCGGTTTCGTTGTGTGGCTTGCTGTTGCTTGGCTTCATACATCGCGTTGTCGGCGGCGTTTAGCCATGCTTCAGCGTCGAACGATGGCTGAAAAAGGCTGATGCCTATGCTGGTTGCTAGCTGAATAACCGGTGCAGGCATGGGTGTATCCAATGAGCTGACAATTTTTTTCGCTAAGACAAACGCTTGCTGTACAGAATCGATGCCTTCGGCGAGCACGATGAATTCATCGCCGCCAAGGCGTCCGACGACATCGGTCTCGCGGACGGATAGCAATAGCCGCTGCGAAAACACTTTCAGAGCGGTGTCGCCGACATCGTGACCATGCTCGTCGTTGATGCGTTTAAATCCGTTCATGTCCATAAAAAACAGCGCCATGCCGTTGTGTTGACGACGTGAACGCACAATGGCTTGCGTAATGCTTTCCATGATTTTGCGACGATTAGCGAGGCCGGTTAGCACATCGGTTTGCGCCAGCTCGCGCAAGCTATTTTCGAGGTTTTTACGGTCGGTAACGTCGCGAATGAACGCCGTGACTTCTTCCATGTCGCCAAACACGTTTCGGTTAAAACTGTATTCAACGAACATGGGCGTACCTTGGCGAGCGGTAATCATCTGTTCGCCACGTGCTTGTTGTTGTTTCGATTCGTGTGAGTTAAAGGCCGCAAACAATGCGAAAATGCCGCAACCGCCTTCGACGTGACCAAATGTTTTGATGTTGTGACCAATCGCTTCACTGACTGACCACCCCAGCAAATGTTCTGCGGCAGTGTTCCAACGTAAAATGATGCCGGCTTTGTTAACGGTGATCACGGCATCATGAGCGTTTTCGAGGATCACGCGAATGCGCGTTTCCGCACGTTGCAATGCATCGAATGCCAGTTGCTTGCCAAGTGCAGCTCCCAACATCCCCCCAAATAAGTTCAACGTCTGCACATCGGTTTCATCAAAAGCGTCAGCTCGACTGGACATCACTTTCAGCACACCAACCGGTGCGCCCGCTTGAAACAAAGGTGTGCAGACCATGGAGCGAACACCCACGCGTCGACACGCTTTTTTATCAACTCTCGGATCGTTTTCAGCGTCATCACAACGTAACACTTGCCCAGTGCTAACACATAAACCGGATAAACTCTGGTTGCGACGCAAACGCAAGCCGACATGCTCCTGAAACGCGCCACTACCACAGCGATATTCCATAAACTCGTCATCGACAATCTCGACGATAGCGCCTTTTGAATTGGTCAGTTCTTGCAATGTGTCGACGACAATTTGCATAAAACGATCGAGATCCAAATCGGCTTGAACGATCGCCGCTTGGGTATCAATGATTTTTTGCAGCCGATTTAGCCGTGAAGTCCTGAAGGGCATAGATCGAACTCCCGTTTGCCCCTTAAGTATGGTTCAGAATTTCAGCCACGGGATTTCGAGCGATGAGGGACTTCATACCATTTAAGAAGGGGAGCCATCCCCCCTTCCCCGCGCTTTTGGCACACGCGAAGCCCGATCAAAAATAATAGGCTTTTATGACATGAAACAGCAGTAACACTGGCAGAGGAAACAACAGTACCCAGTGTGCCGTCCGAATCACGCTGGCAATTTGACGCTGGGACTGCCCCTTGGCGGTGAGCATCCAAGTCAGTGACGACAAAGCCCCCAACATCAAGGTGATAAGCAGTAAGGTGCTAAGCCAAGCGTTGAGGCCATACCCACTGCGAAATCCTGTGTGCAGAATCAGTAAAACGATAGCGGTAAAAACCGCAATCAAATGCCACGACAACAATGACAGCAGTTGCCGCTTCTGATGAAGGCGTTGTGCACGTCGCCGCCATGCTGACCATGTTGCAGCAAGTAATAAGCCCAGCACACTGTAGCCACTGATTTGCTTGAACAGATCATCGCGCCACAACGCGTCAATGAATCGCCAAGTCGATCCCCAACTTTCAGCAAAAGGTAATGTGATGGCACCAACAGTGGCGATGGTCATAATAGCGGCCAACATGATCGCGGGCCAAAAAGCGGTCGGTAAATGTGAAGCGGTGGAAGCTGTCGCTGAGCTCGTAATTGCCGCGACACGTTGTGTACACGAACCACAATGTTGACTAGCGCCGGTTTGAATAACGATACTGTTGTGCGAAAAGCCGTGTTGTTTTAATTCGCGCAACTGCCCTACCGTGATGCCGGTACAAAAACAAATAACGGTGTCATCGTTGAGAGACGTGACGAGCGGTAAACGCCCGGTCTTGACGAAGCACTGTTCGTGGATCGGCGTCCACTCCAGACGTTGCTCAACGGCCGTAATAAAAGTAGAAAAGTCAATATTGGCTGGGCCAAATAAAATGGCCCCCACAATCTGATCGTTCGCGATCAACAAACGAAAATAAGTCATGTTGTCAGGTGCGTAAACAATGAGTCGACCATCTTGTGGGCGATGTTCGCCAATCGCCACGGCGACACAACTGTCCACTTTCAGCTGAAAAACTTCTGTAGCCGGCATCAATGGCAAACTCTGCTGTGCGATGGCCCGTGCTGCACGCCGTGCGTGTTCAAGACTGACACCTAGATTGTGCGCAGTGTGACCATTGCGTTCACAACACTCGCCTATCGCATAAATATCGGGATCGTTACTCCGTTGAAAATCGTCGACCACGATACCGGTTTGACACGGCAATCCGGCACGTTGTGCCAAGGCCATATTGGCACAAATACCAGCCGCACAAATCACTACATCTGCCACGAAAGCTTGCCCCGATTCATCATGCAACGTGATTTGTGAATGACTGGTGTTGGCGGCAATTAATCTGGCCTCAACACGCACCTCAATGCCCTGCTCCATTAAATGCTCGGCCAATCGCGCACCAGCACCCACATCCATATGACGTGGCAATAGATGAGGATAACGTTCAAAAATGATCACGCGTTCGCAATACGGCCGCAGTGCTCGCGCCGCTTCAATACCAAGCAAACCTCCGCCTAACACCGCAACACACTGCGGCTGTAATGCCGCGATTTTCTCGATGTCTTGCAAACGACGAAAATCAAACACCCGTTCACCATCCAAACCATTTAATGGCGGCCGTCGTGGCGTTGAACCCGTTGCGATAATCAGTTTCTTATAATGAAAATGCTGCTGATTAGCATCGTATACGCAGTGCTTTTTGCGATCGATTGACACCACATCAACACCGTGCAGGAATTGAATTTGCCGAGAAAAATCGCGAGCCAACAATTGACGAAGTGATACGTGCGTAGCCAATACCGTCGACATTTGTGCACGGTTATATGGCAAATAGTGCTCACCATTGATGATCAAAATCCAATCATCATCGCTCAACGTCAGCGCCAATTGCCGTGCACACTCTTGCGCCGCAGGGCCGGCACCGACAATCACAATGGGCGGCATTCTGGCACTGCGTTCGGCAATGGCTTGTGTGTCGGAAATGTGGGTATGAAGCGGTTGCAGTGCATTGAACAAATCGAGCCAATCACTACAGGATTCGACTTTCGCGGGTGCGAGTACGGCACTCATGACATCACCATTCTGCAATGGCGCACGCAGCAAACCTATCGGAGCATCTGCACCGATGGCTCAACCACATGATTCCCAATGCACCTCATCAATTGAAACGCAACGCAGTGATGAACAGCGCCGGTTTCACGCTACACATTCCGCATCAAATGGACAGTTTGATGCGGCCATTCCTCAAGTGGCATCCAAGCCCTTTCCAAAAGCGTGCGACCCCACATTTGGGTTAGCAATAGGCACAAAACCTTGTCGTACGCATTTAAAAAATACCACTACTTTTTTAATGGTGACAACTTTTATTTTAGATTGACAAATTTGGGCAAAATTTTTTTAACATGACCAATTGCGTCACCGCAAATTTTGCAGGGACTTTTAGATAGATAAATTTGAACGACATCAAGAAGCAGTCTTGCTCTCCCGACATCAGTCATCACGCAGTTCACCTGCATAATCCAAAAATGAATCAGCAATTCAAATGCTTAGAAGCTATCAGTGTGACGATCTCAATTCATCATGTAAGAAAATGACTTGCGCCATCGCGGGCAGTGCGTTTTCCTGCTCCGAATAACTTTGGCTAATGCGCCGCATTTCACAGAAATGGGAATAACAATTGCTGCACAAGCTCGTTGCATCTGCTTGGCAACCTTTTTTGCTGTGCGCTGTTTGTTGCTGTGTAGACGTTATTGCACTCTGGCGAGACGCCAAACCTATGCCACTAAGCGGTGATTAATAGGTAACGCAATGGATTGCTGCGTGAACTCTGTTATGACGCTGATGTTGGAGGTGTATTTTGGCTAAATTGTTCAACCTTTTTGGCGATCACAAAGCGACAGATGGTTCGGCCGCACTGGCCTCACCACCGCCGCCGGTTTATCAGCCGGTTCGCACGCAACGTGCGCCCGATCCCATTCAATATGATCAATCGCTGGTAGGGGCATTGACCGATGATCACGGTCGCCTGGTGTCCATTTTTACGCAACTGATGCCACTGTTAAAACAAGGCGATTTGCAAGGCTTTCGCAACAAAATGGCGCAGTTTAAAACCGATTTTCAAGGCCATATCATCAAGGAAAACGTGAAGTTTTATGTGTACCTTGAGCAGGCGCTGGCCAATGACGAAACCAATCTGGAATTGATTCGCGATTTTCGTCGCGAGATGAATTCGATCAGCCGCGCCGTCGTCAACTTCTGCAACAAGTACATCGAAAGCCGACTTGATCACACGGCTATCAAGCAGTTCGAATTGGAATCCAGCCAGATAGCCCAAGCCTTGCTGCAACGCATCGAGCGCGAAGAACGCGACTTGTATTCCCTTTACCGCTAGTTTTCTACCCCGTTGCCGTCGCTGGTAGTGCTTCCCTCTACCGGCGGTGGTGGCGGTTTCACTCGTCGTACAGCCTAAGTGTTAATCGTCTTTTCTCGAAAGGGCCACGGAACAGGCCCCCATTTTGGCGTTTTTTCTGTTCTTTCCTATAGTTAGCTCACCTTACGTCGAAACCTTGAGTCTCGATTGTCCCAGCCCTCCCGTCTTGTGCGGCTTTTCGGTCTTTTGTTCAGTGTTACCGGCCTGCTGTTCGGGGTAGCGGCACGCGCCGACCTTTCTAAGGCAGACGAGATACGCCTGGCGTATCTGCTGAACTTTCCCCGTTATGTCACATGGTCGGCCAATCCCGAACGGCACACGTTTGAGCTGTGCATCATTGACAATTCCGAACTGTCCGCGCGGTTGGCCACCGCCACCGAAGGCAAGGAAATTGACGGACGCAAGGCCCAAGTACAAGCAATCGATACGATTGAAAAAATGGGAAGCTGTGATGTGTTGTACATCCCTGGCGATACCAAGATCAGCCAAGTTGAAAGATTTCTGAACGCAGCCGCCAAAAAACCGATTCTGACGGTGGGTGACGAACCGCAATTTTTGGAAAATGGCGGCGCCATTCGATTTGTGGTCATTGAAGGCACCGTGCGTTTCGAGATCCATCTTGATCATGTGCGCGGTGCAGGTCTTGATATGAGCTCTCGGTTGTTGAAACACGCCGAACGAGTGGTTGAAGAAGACAAAAATCACAACAAGGGGGCCAAATGAATAAGCCCCTGAATAGCCGTTTATCGCTGCGCGCCGGTTTGGTTCGCCTGCTTGGAGTCACGGTTGCGACGGCGATTGTGCTGTTGACATTGGCCGTGTTGTTGTATGAATCGAAAACGTTCCAACCGCGCGTTGCCGCCGAAGTCGCCACGCAAATGGACGTTGTGTCGCTCAATATTCAATCCGCTCTCGACTTTGCCGATCGCGAGTCGGCACTCGAATCACTGCGCACATTGGGGCAAGATAATCGCTTTATCGCGGCCTCTGTTTATGATCGCAACAATGATTTGTTCGTGGAATACAATCCCCCCAATGCACGCCGTTTCACACCGCCACAATTAGATATTGTTCAAATTGATAGCGCGTTTATCAATGACATTTATCGCGCCAAAACCGTGATTACGTTTGAAGGCGAAACATTGGGCTATATCGTCGCCTATTATCAGCTTCCCGATCTGTGGCAACGATTGCCACAGTATTTGATCATGACTGGCGTTGTTGCCGCGTCATTGGTGTTCGTCGCGTTTTTCCTGTTTATCACCGCTGAACGCTATATCGCGCAGCCAGTGCGCGAGTTGACCGAGCGCGCCCGTCGCTTTGCCGATGACAACTCGCCTGCCAGTGTTGATGAACCCAATGAAATCAAACAGCTGCAAGCCGATTTTGATCGCATGCTCGTTGCACTCGATACGCGGCAAAAACGCTTGCGCGAGCAACAAGATCGGATGCAATTCGCCTTGGATGCCGCTGAACAAGGCGTGTGGGAATACGACATCAAGACCGGTGTATTTCGCTGGGACGATTTTCTGTTCCGTTTGCACGGCATGGAAAAACGCAGCAATAACACCATCACTATTGCAGACTTTGTCGGCATTGTTCCACCAGAAGATCAAGCCTTAATCGGACGCGTCATTAAACGTGGCTATGAAGATCGCAGCTCACAAAGTGTGGAATACACGATCATCCATCGCCAAAAAGGCAAACGTATCATTCAGTCGTCTGGCAAAGTTGAAGACGATGTCGCAACGGGTCGTTTATTGATGCGCGGTGTCTCGCGTGATGTCACCGATCGCGTGCAAGCCGAACAAGCGCTGCGTATTAGCGAAGAACGCGTTCGCATGATGTTTGAAGAATCGCCCGTCGCCGTCAGCACCGCTGATAAAAACGGCAATATTTTGTTTTGCAACCGCCGTTTTGTCGAAACGTTTGGCTACAGCAAAGAGCAACTCCCCGACATCAAGCGTTGGTCAGAACTGGCCTATCCCGATGCGATTTATCGTGAACTGGTGTTCAATGAATGGAATGCGCGCTGTGCTGAAGTGCTCAACGAAAATCGCCCGTTCCGACCGATGGATGCGTGGATAACCTGTGCCGATGGCAGCAAGCGCTGTATTGAGTTTCATATGTCGGCGCTACAAAATGAAATCATCGTCAGCTTTATTGACTTAACGGATCGCAAACGCGCCGAAAACGAGATCCTTGAATTGAACGCCGCCCTTGAAGAACGCGTGCGTCAGCGTACGGAAGAACTGGAAATCGCGAATCGTGAGCTCGAAAGCTTTTCGTATTCGGTTTCACATGATTTGCGCGCACCATTGCGTGCAATTAATGGCTTTGGCATGGCATTGCGCGCCGACTATGTCGACAAACTTGACGACGACGGTCGTAGCTATCTCGAGCGCATTTTGAATGCCAGCAATCGCATGAGTATGTTGATTGATGATCTGCTGCGATTCTCGCGTTTATCACGTACGTCGATTGCTTTTGAGCCCGTGGACATGAACGCTTTGTTTAAGGAAGTGTGGTCAGAACTAAATGAATCGAGCATTGGCGTCAACAGCGAGATCCAATTTGATGCCTTACCCGCTTGCCATGCCGATCGCAGCCTCTTGAAGCAGGTGGTGTTCAATCTGCTGAACAATGCCGCCAAGTTTTCGCGCAATAGCACCCCCTCACGCATCCACGTGTTCTGCCAACAAGACGATGGCCAAACCGTGTACGGCGTGCGGGACAATGGTGTTGGATTTGATATGGGTTACGCCGACAAATTATTTGGCGTTTTCCAGCGCTTGCATCGCAGCGAAGAGTTTGAAGGTACCGGTGTAGGCTTGGCGTTGTGCCGTCGTGTCATTGAACGACATGGCGGCCGTATTTGGGCGGAAAGTAGCCCCGGAAAAGGTGCGGCCTTCTTCTTCACCTTGGGGCAGGTCGAAGTTGACCAAGCCAGCCAATAATTTTGCTCAACCCCCCTTTGGCAGTTGATCCTGGTCAATCTGTACGAGTGACCGAGTCACGACAATAGCGTCGGCGCGTGGCCGGTGGGTGGCACAATCATCCGAATCGGCCCACAACACAAGAAATGGAGGCGTAATGGCACATACAGCACCCGGCAACGTGGACTACAACACCACCGTTGTCCGTCAATTTTCTCTGGCGACCGTGATTTGGGGCGTGGTCGGCATGTTGGTTGGCGTCATCATTGCCGCCCAACTGATTTGGCCAGAGTTGAACTTCAATTTGCCTTGGCTTAGCTATGGTCGTCTACGACCGCTGCACACCAATGCCGTTATCTTTGCCTTCGGCGGCTGCGCGTTGTTTGCAACGTCTTATTGGGTCGTGCAACGCACATGTCAGGTCAAATTGGCCTTCCCTGCGCTCGCGAGTTTTACGTTTTGGGGTTGGCAATTAATCATTGTGTTGGCGGCCGTGTCATTGCCAATGGGTTACACCTCCGCCAAGGAATACGCCGAACTTGAATGGCCAATCGACATCTTGATTGCCGTCGTTTGGGTTGCTTATGCCGTGGTTTTTTTTGAAACAATACGCCGCCGCAACACCACCCATATTTATGTGGCGAATTGGTTTTACGGTGCCTTCATTCTCACCGTCGCCGTGTTGCACATTGTCAATAGCGCCGCCGTGCCGGTGTCGTTGACCAAATCGTACTCGGCGTATTCCGGCGCCATCGACGCGATGGTGCAATGGTGGTACGGACACAATGCCGTTGGCTTTTTCTTGACGGCCGGTTTTCTCGGCATGATGTATTACTTCGTTCCGAAACAAGTCGGTGGACCGGTTTATTCGTATCGCCTTTCCGTCGTGCACTTCTGGGCGTTGATCGCCGTTTATATGTGGGCTGGCCCACACCATTTGCACTACTCCGCCCTTCCAGATTGGGCACAGTCATTAGGCATGGTGTTTTCTCTGATCTTGTTGGCCCCCAGCTGGGGCGGCGCGATTAATGGCGTGATGACACTGTCCGGCGCGTGGCACAAATTGCGCACCGATCCCATTATCCGTTTCATGATCGTGTCGTTGTCGTTCTACATGATGTCAACGTTTGAAGGACCAATGATGTCCATCAAAACGGTCAATGCGTTGTCGCACAACACTGAATGGACAGTGGGTCATGTGCACGCGGGAGCGCTTGGCTGGGTGGCCATGATTTCGATCGGTTGCATGTATTCGTTGATCCCAATGGCGTTCAACAAAGAAAAGATGTACAGCACCAGTTTGATCAGCACGCATTTCTGGGTATCGACAATTGGTGTTGTGCTTTACATCACCTCGATGTGGATCGCCGGTGTCATGGAAGGTCTTATGTGGCGCGAAGTGAACACCGACGGCACATTGACCTACACATTTGTTGAATCACTAAAAGCCAAATACCCGTATTACATTATTCGTCTTATCGGCGGTGTGCTGTTCTTAAGCGGCATGTTCATCATGGTGTACAACGTTGCCAAGACTATTGCAGGCGACGATGTTGCTAAAACAAAGAACGCTTAAGGGAGAATGACGATGAAACATGAAGTCGTTGAAAAAAATATTGGCCTGATGGCGCTAGTCATTCTGATTGTCATCAGCTTTGGCGGTCTCGCTGAAATCGTTCCATTGTTTTTCATCAAAGAAACAACAGAACCAGTCAATGGATTAAAACCGTACTCGGCACTCTCGCTCGAAGGTCGTGATGTATACATACGTGAAGGCTGTCATGTTTGCCACACACAATTGATCCGCCCGTTCCGTGCTGAAACCGAACGTTATGGTCATTATTCGGTCGCTGGCGAATTTGTCTATGAACATCCCTTTTTGTGGGGATCAAAACGCACGGGCCCCGATCTTGCCCGTGTCGGTGGACGTTACTCAGATGAATGGCATCGCGTGCACTTAAACAACCCACGCGATGTTGTGCCTGAATCAAATATGCCCGCGTTTCCGTGGCTTAATCAAAACGTGTTAACCGGTGAACAAACTGCCGCCAAAATGAATGCACTGCGCATCGTGGGCGTGCCGTATAGCGATGAAGACATGGCCAATGCCAAAGCAGCGGTCGAAGGTAAAACCGAGATGGATGCGCTGGTGTCGTATCTGCAAGACCTCGGTACTGTGATCAAAAACAAACGTTAAACCGGAGGCGAGCGATGGATATCAACGTTATGCGCGGTTTAATGACCATTTTCTGGATGGCGGCGTTTATTGGCATTGTCTGGTGGGCATGGCATCCGCGCACGAAAGCGCGTTTTGATGAAGCGGCCAATTTGCCGTTTGCCGACGAGCAATCGGCCAAACCATCAAACAATAAGGAAGATCCAGCATGAGCAACCTGTTAAGCACTTACATTATTGCGCTGGTCGTGATCAACATTGTTGGTGCGTTAGCACTGTTGTTGTGGACCAAAAATATGCACGGCGATGAAAGCGCCGACGGTAAAATGAACCACAGTTACGATGGCATTGAGGAATACAACAAACCGTTGCCGCGTTGGTGGTTGAATTTGTTTTATATCACGATTGTGTTTGCGGTTGTCTATCTGATTTTATATCCCGGCCTTGGCAATTTCGCCGGCACGTTAGGGTGGACACAAGCGAATGCTTGGCAAAAAGAAGTTGACGTCAGCAATGAAAAACTGGCGCCACTGTATGCCGGCATGATGCAAAAATCGGTCGAAGAATTGGCTAATGACAGCAATGCACGCGCGATTGGGCAACGTTTGTTTGCGAACAACTGCTCTGTTTGTCATGGCTCTGATGCCAAGGGTGCGATTGGTTTTCCCAACCTGACCGACAAAGATTGGCTGTATGGCGGCAGTGGCGATGCCATCAAGCAATCGATTCTGAACGGTCGTAATGGTGCCATGCCAGCGTTTGGTGGCATGTTGGATGACAAAGCGCGCCAAGCCGTGAAACATTATGTGTTGAGCTTAAGCGGACGCGAGCACGATCAATCGTTGGCTAACACCGGCACCACCACATTCAATACGGTATGTGCGGCCTGCCACGGTCCCGACGGTAAAGGCAATGTGGCATTGGGCGCACCCAATTTGACGGATGAAATCTGGCTATTCGGTGGCACCCACAACGCGATTGATGACACATTGAAAAATGGTCGTAACGGTCGCATGCCCGCACACGCTGATATCCTCGGCGAACAAAAAGCCCATGTTGTTGCAGCGTATGTGTATTCGTTGTCGGCGGCAGCGACGCACTGAGACGGCAGTAAATCATGTCTAATGGCAGCCGCGAACGTTTTACGATATCGCGGCTGTACTATTTTTGTGAGGCAATCGTCGCGCGCATGAGCACCGGAAAAAGTCATGACTGAACAAAAAATTCAAGTGCAGTCGCTGTATTTTAAAGCGCCCAAAATCCACACGAAAAATATCGACGGCAAATATGCACGTTTGCGCGACATCGCCGCTTGGTTGTTGTTGGGTTGGTATTATGGATCGCCTTGGCTGACATGGAATGACCGCCAAGCGATATTGTTCGATCTGCCCGGCCGCAAATTTCATTTATTCGGCTTAACCCTGTGGCCGCAAGACTTTGTGTTTTTAACCGGCCTGCTCATTCTGGCGGCGCTATCACTGTTTTTTTTCACCGCACTTGCCGGACGTTTATGGTGCGGTTATGCCTGCCCACAAACAGTGTGGACCAAAGTTTTTATCTGGATGGAGCGCATCACCGAAGGTGATCGCAATGCGCGTATTCGCTTGCAGAAAGAGGCGATGAGTGCGCGCAAATTCCGCATCAAGTTCACCAAGCACACAATGTGGCTGGTGTTCTCGGCATTCACCGGATACACCTTTGTTGGTTTTTTTATTCCGATCCGGGAGCTGTCAGGCGACATTATCGCCGGCACACTCGGTGGCTGGGCATGGTTCTGGATTGTGTTCTACAGCTTCGCCACGTGGGGCAACGCGGGCAAGTTGCGCGAGCAGGTGTGTATTTATATGTGTCCGTATGCGCGATTCCAAAGCGCCATGTTCGATAAAGACACATTGATCATTTCATATGACAAGAAGCGCGGCGAACCACGCGGCAAGCGCAAACACGGCGAAAAACCGGAGGGTCTTGGCGACTGCATCGACTGCCTGCAATGCGTGCATGTTTGCCCTACTGGCATTGATATTCGCAATGGCTTGCAAATGGAATGCATTGCGTGCGCTGCTTGCATTGATGCCTGTGATGAGATCATGGATCAGATGAAGTATCCACGCGGCCTGGTGCATTACTCGACTGAACGTAAAGATTCCGGCGGAAAAATGCGCATTTTCCGTCCGCGCATTTTGATCTATGGCGCATTACTGCTGGTGTTGTTTGTTTTGTATTTGTTGGCACTCAGCATGCGCATACCGATGGCGGTTGATGTTATTCGTGATCGCGGTCGACTGTACAATGTGACGGCATTGGGTACGATTGAAAATGTCTACCAGCTGCGCGTAATGAATAAAGATCAGCAAAACCGCCGCTACACCTTGGATGTCAAAACACCTGCCGAAGCCAAGATCACCATGAGCTCGTCATTCACGATCAAAGCCGGCGAAATTTTGATTGTGCCCGTGCGTGTCGAGATCGATCCGTATTTACTGCAAGCCACGACCAGCAAGGTCTTCTTTACGATTCAAGATCAGGATGTGGCGGATTACCGCATCGAAGAAGACTCCAGTTTTATCAAACCAGCCGGGGCACGTTAATGGAAGAAAAAGCGGTTAATAATCCATATGTCTGGCTAGTGTGGGGATTGCCGGGCGCGGTGGTGTTGGCTGGCATTGCCACGGTGTTTATTGCGTTTTCCGATCCCGATCCCTTGGTCAGTGATGATTACTATCGTGATGGGCTGGCGATCAATCAATCCAAAGACGCTGATGCCCGCGCACAATTGATGCAGCTGTCCGCAACGCTGAGTTATCAAAATCACGCGATCACCGTCAGCTTGAAAGGCAATCTGCCCTACCCCGACACATTGCACTTAAGTTTTGAGCATCCCACGCGTGCGCAGCTCGATAGGACTTGGGTTTTGCAACATGCCGGTAACGGCGTTTATCGCGCGGATGACAACACGCCGAAAAGCGAATGGCTCGAAAGCAATTGGTACATCAATTTGTCGCCAATCGATCGCGCGTGGCGTTTGCGTACCAGCGGCAATTTATCGGCAAGCGCTGAACTCTCGAGCTTGCCGTGACTGCGTGCTTTCATTGCGGTGAACACTGCATCGACACATTGCACGCCGAACTCGACGGCAGCGAGCGCGCGTTCTGCTGCGTTGGTTGTCGCACTGTGGCCGAGATGATTTTTGCACAAGGTTTGCAATCGTATTACGAACGCCGCCGCAGCACCGCCAAAAAACCCGATTTGATTCCGGAAGAGTGGTTGCTGGAAGCGACACAAACGCATGTTACGCATCAGGATGGCCACACGGCTGCCGTGACCTTGTTTATTGAAGACATCAGCTGCGTTGCTTGTTCGTGGCTGATTGAACGCAGCCTGCGTCAATTGCCGGCGGTGAAAACGGTGTCAAGCAACTTGACGGCCCGACGCACGTTTATCGAATGGGATGACAACATCACGCCGTTGTCGACGCTGCTCAATCAATTGCAAAAAATTGGTTATCGCGCGCTGCCGTACACGCAAGATCACGTTGAAGATCGATTAGAAAAAGAAAATCTTGCCTTGCTAAAACGCCTTACCGTTGCCGCTTTTGGCATGATGCAAGCCATGATGTACACCTTTGGTTTGTACTTTGGACTTGTCAGCGATTTATCAGCACACGACGCCAGCTGGCTGCGCTGGGCTGGATTGTTTTGCACATTGCCCGTGGTCGTCTACAGTGCGTGGCCGTTTTATCGCAATGCGCTAAAGGCGCTGCGACAAAAAACCGTCAATATGGATCTGTCAGTGAGTTTGGGGATCGTTGCCGCGTTTATCGTTAGCGCGATCAATACGGTGAACGCACAAGGTCATGTCTATTTTGATTCAATCGCCATGTTTGCCTTTCTGTTGTTGGGCGGCCGCTATTTGGAAGCGCGTTTGCGCGATGCTGCCAATAAAACATCCGCGTTACAACAGCGACTGTTACCGACGCGCGTGAGTTGCTGGCGCGATCAACAATGGCAATGGGTGGCTCTCAATTCGATCAAAACCGGTGATCAGATCCGCGTGGCAGCCGGTGATGTGTTAGCCATTGATGGCGAAGTGATCGCCGGCAGTGGCAGCATTGATGAACGCATCGTGTCGGGTGAGTCAGTGCCAGTCACAAAGTCTGTCGGTGCCAGCGTGTTGGCGGGCAGCGTTGTGCAAGGCGGAACGTTGGATATTCGCGTAGCCGCCGAAGGGCAACATACCTATTTGGCACAGCTCAGTCATTTGCAAGATCAAGCGCTGGCACAACGGCCCAGCTGGCAAATGTTGGCGGACAGAATCGCGCATTATTTTGTTATCGCCGTTATTGTCATCGCAACCGCAGCGTATTTTTGGTGGCAACACCATGATCCGCAAAAGGCATTTGATGTGTTGCTGGCGGTATTGGTTGTGACTTGCCCCTGCGCACTGTCGCTGGCGCTACCTACCGCTTGGGCCGCGGCGACCAAAACGTTATTGCAAAAAGGTTTTTTGATTCGCCGCGCACAAACCTTGGCGGCGTTGTCACGCATCACGACTGTTGTGCTGGATAAAACCGGTACCTTAACCACCGGAAAATTTGCGTTGTCTTCGATCACGGTGCACGGCACTCAATCACAAGCCACTTGTTTGAAATGGGCTGCGGCGCTTGAGCAGCATTCGCGTCACCCCATTGCGCGTGCATTTGATCGGTATCGTGACGGTCAGATTGTTGCACTTGATGTGCAAGAACAATCCGGAGTCGGTTTAATCGGCGAGATCGACGGCGAAATCTTTTTTATTGGTCGTCGCGAAGGACTGCCCGAAGCACTTCGACCACACGACGATCGGGCACAATTCTATTTGGCCAATCAGTCGCAATTGCTCGCCAGTTTTGATTTGCGTGACGAGTTGCGCACCGATGCGCACTATTTTGTGCAACGTTTGCGTGAAGTGGGTTTGCATATTGTGATTGCCAGTGGCGATCGCGCCGACAATGTTCACAGCTGCGCCGATAAACTGGGTATCAGCGATGTCCATGCACGTTTATTGCCCGAACAAAAACTGGAGCTGGTGAGGCGTTTGCAAAGCGATGGCGAATCGGTATTGATGATTGGCGATGGCATCAATGATGCGCCGGTATTGGCGGGTGCTGATGCATCAATTGCCGTCGGTGACGGTGTTGATTTTGCACGCCGCGCTGCTGATGCCGTGCTCAACAAAGCCTCGTTGACGGTTATTGTCGAGGCCTTGCAATTGTCGCATCGCACACGACACATCGTGCGGCAGAATTTGATCTGGGCGATTGTTTACAATGTGCTGGCGCTGCCCTCAGCCATTCTTGGTGTGCTATCGCCCTGGGAAGCGGCGCTCGGTATGTCAATCAGTTCACTATTGGTCACACTGAACTCTTTGCGTTTACAATCCACGCCCACTCACGCTAAGCGTCTGGCAACAACAACCGAGAAACAAACGATATGAATGCGATTTATTTGTTGATACCGCTCAGCCTGTTATTTCTCGGACTCGCGATCTGGGCATTTTTGTGGGCGGCCAAATCGCGTCAATTCGATGATATGGAAACCCCGGCCGTCAGCATTTTGATGGATGACGACAAAAAGCCCTCCGATTCCTCTCATGACTGATCGGGCTCATGACTGATCTACCGTTCTGGTTAGCGGCGATTCTCGCCGGATTTTTCGGCAGTACGCATTGCGTCGGCATGTGCGGCGGCATCGCTGGCGTGTTGACGCATGCGGTCCGCACTCCACAAGCCGCTTCACCGCATTGGCTGCAAAGTGGTTTTCACGCCGGCCGCATCACCAGTTACTGCCTGTTGGCGCTCTTTCTGGGCGGCATCGCGCAAAGCCTGCTCAGCATGACGTCATTGCAATGGTGGGCTGACGTGCTGCGCGTCGTGGCCGCCATCATGTTGGTGATGATGGGCCTCTATCTAACGCGCTGGTGGACCGGTTTAACCGTGCTCGAACGCTGGGGGGCCAAGATCTGGAAGTATATCCAGCCAACGTTTTTGCGCAGCTCCAGTTCGGTGCGGCAATCGTTTTTCAGCGCCGTGCTCAGCGGCATGATGTGGGGGCTGCTGCCGTGTGGCCTTGTTTACAGCGCGCTGATCACGGCAAGTCTGCAGGCCAATGCGCTGCAGGCCATGACATTTATGTTGTTGTTTGGTCTTGGCACCGTGCCAGCCTTGCTGGTCTCGGCTCAATTGATGAACCAGGCCAGCCAAGCTTCACTGAGTCGTTGGCGCACGGTCGGCGGTGTCATCATGATCGGCTTCGGGCTTTATGTGTTGTTCACGCTGACTCCGGGACTACTGCCGGGTCAATCCACGAATAATCAACACGAACATCACCATCACCTGCCGTCGACTTGATCATAATCAAAGGCAAGCGTCACCGCTGACTTACACTGCGCTTAACGAACAGGGTAAACAGCGATGATACTCAACTTTCCGATCCAGCAAGTTCCTACCACTATCAACCGCGATTTGATCGCGCGGTACAATTTAAGTGGGCCGCGATACACGTCCTACCCCACAGCCTTGCAGTTTCATGATCAATTTAAACGGGCTGATTATGACAAGGCTGTAAAAACCATTAAGCCAAACGCGCCACTGTCGATTTATGTGCATGTGCCGTTTTGCGCGACACTGTGTTACTACTGTGCCTGCAACAAAATCATCACTAAAGATCAGCGCAAAAGCCTCACTTATGTTGACTATTTGAAACGCGAAATCGCCATGCACGCCAAAACGTTGGGCAATCAACATGTCGTGCAACAAATGCATTGGGGTGGTGGTTCACCAACCTTCTTGACCCACAATGAAATGGCCGCCGTGTTTGATTGTTTGCGCCAACATTTCCCTTTTGCCGACAAAGACAAAGGCGAATTTGCGATCGAAATTGATCCACGCACATTGCATGAAGACAGTCTGCAGTTTTTGTCCAACATCGGATTTAACCGCATCAGCCTTGGTGTGCAGGATTTTGATGAGCGTGTGCAAAAGGCCGTCAACCGTATTCAGCCCTACGAGATCACGGAAAAAGCGGTTAGACAAGCACGTGAACACGGTTTTGGCTCGATCAATATCGACTTAATTTATGGCCTGCCCTTTCAAACCGAAGAAAGTTTCCGTCAAACCTTAAACAAAGTGTTGGAGTTGTCGCCTGATCGCTTGAGCATATTCAATTATGCGCATCTGCCGTCACACTTTAAGCCACAACAATCGATCCCCAGTTATGCCTTGCCGAGTGCGGAAGAAAAATTGCGCATCATGGAATATTCGGTCGGATTTCTGACACGCTCAGGTTATGTGCACATTGGCATGGATCATTTTGCCAAGCCCAATGATGAACTGGCGGTGGCACAGCGTGAGGGGCATTTGCACCGCAATTTCCAAGGCTATTCCACGCACGCCGAATGTGAATTGCTGAGCCTTGGTGTATCCGGCATTAGCCAGCTCGGTAACAGCTATTGTCAGAACTACAAAGATCTCGACAAATATTACGACGCACTTGATCGTCATGAATTGCCAATCTGGCGCGGTGTGCGTTGCGATGCCGATGACGATGTGCGTCGCGACATCATCATGCAGCTGATTTGCCATTTCCATCTTGAGTTTAAAGCCATCGAAGGGCGTCATGCGATTCAATTCAAAGACTATTTCGCGCGCGAATTAATGCGTCTGCAGGAATTTGTTGATGATGGCCTCGTGATCATTCATGACGAAGGTATCGAAATTACTCCATTGGGCCGTTTATTAATCCGTAACGTTTGTACGGTATTTGATCGCTATCTGGCTGATATGGCCGAAGGCCGTTTTTCCAAATTGATCTAAGCGGCATCAAAGTTGATGAAAGTCGTCAACTTTATTTTGGAGATGTTAAACTATGCGTAGCGCAGCCGAACTGCGGGAGAAGCCCATGAAAATCAGCACTACCGAAGACCATCTCGCGCAGAACCTTCCCAAGATATCCTGCCACCAATGCAGTATTAGTCAGCTGTGCTTGCCGGTGAGCCTGGCCGAAGCCGAAATCGAGCACCTCGACAGCATCATCCAACGCAATCGGCCTATCCACCGTGGCGAACATTTGTTTCGCGGCGGCGATCCGCTGGAATGCCTGTTTGCGATCCGCAGCGGTAGCCTCAAGACCTACACCATCTCCCCCGAAGGTGAAGAACAAATCACCGGTTTTCATTTCGCCGGTGAAGTGGTTGGACTCGATGCGCTGTACAGCAAATCGCATCCGAGCTTTGCCACGGCATTGGAAACAACCATGGTCTGCGCACTGCCCTTCGACGAACTCGAAGAGCTGTCCGGCTCCATACCAGGCCTGCGCAATCAAATGTTGCGCGTAATGAGCCGCGAGATCCTTGAGGATCAAGAACTGTTGCTGCTGTTGAACAAGAAAAGTGCCGAAGAACGTTTGGCGGCATTTTTAATCAATCTGTCCACACGCTACTCACGTCGTGGACGCTCGGCAACACGCTTTTTGCTACCGATGACGCGCAGTGATGTCGGCAATTATCTGGGCCTGACTATCGAAACCGTCAGTCGACTGTTTGCACGATTCCAAAAATCGGGTCTTATCGATGCACAAGGCAAAGAAGTGCATCTGATCGATATGCCAACATTGACGACCATGGCCGGCACCAATTGCAACGCACACGCGCCAACGCTGTAATTAAAACTCTTAAAAAACCTTGGTAGGCAGATTTCTCAGTTACAGTGGTCGTTCATCCTTCGACAAGCTCAGGACGAACGGAACATCATCTGAATACCGTTCGTGGCGAGCCTGTCCCTCAAGGGGATTTCTTAGGTCATCGAACCATGAACAGGAGCAACACTGAGACTGCAACCCAATCAGATAAAAAAAGCCGAGCATCAGTGATGCCTCGGCTTTTTTACGCTTGCCAAACCCCGCCCCGTGTGCGACAACGCTGCACCTTTGCTTTTTACCACATTATCAATGTCATTGCTCATTCTGTGCGCTACATTTGTCAGCGGTTTTTGCATCATGTCCATGGAGTTGCTCGGCGGCCGTATTTTAGCGCCGTGGTTCGGTGGCAGCATTTATGTTTGGGGCAGCTTAATTACCGTCTTTATGCTCGCGCTGGCACTCGGCTATTTGCTCGGCGGGCGCTGGTCTTTGCATAACGCCAACGCGAAACGATTCGCCTGTATTTTCGCCTTGGGTGGCGCCACCATGTTGCCCATTGTGTTTATGGGCGATGCAATCATGGAAACCATTTTCGATGCGGTTCAAGATCCGCGATACGGCTCATTGCTGGCGTCATCACTGCTATTTTTTTTGCCATCGGCGGTATTGGGTATGGCTTCGCCGTATGCAGTGCGTTTGCTAACACAATCAACTGAAAGCAGCGGTGCCAGCGCCGGCTTCTTATATTTTGTGTCAACACTAGGCAGTGCGGTCGGCACGTTGGCAACTTCGTTTTATTTGGTTGCCTGGTTTGAAGTCAATACGCTGTTGCTCGGCATTGTTGGCGCATTGTTGTTAACCGCCATTCCAGTGTTTTTCTCAACGCCAATCAACCAAGACATTGAGCCATCATGAAGAAACTGGTTTCACTCTTACTATTGTTCATGGCAACGGCCAGCGCCGCCGGTGTCATTCATCAAGAGCGCTCACTGTATCGTAACATCATGATCAGTGAAGAAAACGGTAAACGTTGCATGCGTTTTGTGCTGCGCGATATCGCCACGCACAATCAATCTTGTCTTTATTTGGCCAACGATAAAAAAATGGTGTTTGAATACACCAAAATGGTCACCACGGCCATGTTGTATCACAGCAGTGCCAAACGTATTCTAATCGTCGGTCTAGGTGGTGGCACACTGCCCACTGCCTTCGCAGAATTACTGCCGGAAGCCACCATTACCTCTGTTGAAATTGACGATGCCGTTGTGCGCGCGGCACGCAACTATTTTAAATATAAAGAAACTGATCGCATCAAAACCGAAATTGAAGACGCTCGTATCTGGATCAAACGTGCGATCAAACGCAAAGAAAAATTTGATCTCGTTGTGCTGGATGCCTTTAACGGTGATTACATCCCCGAGCATTTAATGACAAAAGAATTTCTGCAAGAAGTCAGCACACTGCTGAATGACGACGGTTTGGTTTTGGCCAACACCTTTAGCAGCAGCAAACTGTACCACGCCGAATCCGTTACTTATCAGGCGGTGTTCCCCGCACTAAAAATGCTGAAGTCCCCCAAAGGCAATCGCGTGATCATCGCCGCCAAAAAAGACATTATTCGCCCTGACGACAACGCGCTGCGTGGCTGGGCATTTTCACTCAAACGCTATGATATTGATGTGTTCGATGTACTGCGTTTGGAGAAAGCCCCAGACTGGGATACGTCAGCCAAGCTGCTAACGGATCAGTTTTCGCCGGCCAATTTGATGCAGTAATCTTCACCAGTAGCAAACTGTTTCGCAATAGCGTCAAATGCAAGATTCAACACGAGTCTCACGAAGCACACAAAGAGCACGAAAAGAATTCAATTCCACGGTTTGACTTCGTGAACTTTGTGAGCTTCGTGTTGAAATTGCCGTTGAACCGTCTTTTACATTTGGAGCACCGCCGCCAGGTTGACCATGGCGTTATCGTCAAATGCCCAGTTTGTCGCGCAGTCCATAATACCAAGCGCCCAACACCGTGTACGGTACACGCAGCAATCGCCCGCCAGGAAAATAGTAGTGCGGTAATTTTGCGAAGGCATCGAAGCGCTCGGCGTGACCTTTTAACGCTTCGGCGATCAGTTTCCCCGCCAAGTGTGTCGTTGTCACGCCGTGACCGCTGTAACCTTGCGCGTAGTAAATATTGTTGCCAATGCGACCAAATTGCGGAATGCGGGTAAGTGTCAGCAAGAAATTGCCACCCCAAGTAAATTCGACTTTCACGTTTTTCAGCGACGGAAATATCTGTTCAAAATGAGGGCGCAAATACCCTTCGATAGATGCCGGATCACCACCACCGTAGGTAACACCACCACCAAACAACAAACGAAAATCATCCGTGATGCGGTAGTAATCCAATTTGTAATTACAATCTTCAACACAAAGACCGGAGGGAATTAATGCACGTGCACGCTCTTCGCCGAGCACTTCCGTTGTACAAATTTGCGACCCACACGGCATCGATTTGGCGGCCAACTCTGGCACCAATTGGCCCAAATAGGCATTGCCGGCAATAATAGCGAATTTTGCATTAACTGATCCGTGTGCCGTATGAACGCGCACCGCTTCACCGCGATCAATTTTGATCACGGGCGAATCTTCATAAATGCGACCGCCCAATGATTCAATCGCCTGTGCTTCACCTTGTGCGAGATTCAACGGATGAATTTGACCACCGTGCGGGTCAATCATGCCGCCGACATAGGCATCGGTGGCAACGATGGAGCGCACATCCGATTGACTGATCATTTGCAAATCCGGTTTGCCATACTCGGCCCAAACCGCTTTGTGGCGTTCCAATTCATGCATTTGTTTGGCGCTGAAAGCGGCAAAAAATCCGCCATCTTTTTGATTGCATTGAATGCCGTATTTTTTGACGCGCTCGCGAATGATGTTGCCGCCCTCAAACGCCATATCACCGAGAGCCTTGGCCGCTTCGGGACCGTAGGTACGCAAAATGGTGTCGATATCGCGGCTGTAACCGTTAACGATTTGGCCACCGTTGCGACCGGATGCGCCAAAACCGACGCGGGCGGCTTCCAGTAGCACGACGTTATAGCCGGCTTCGGCCAGATGCAGACCCGAACTTAAGCCGGTGTAGCCAGCACCGATGATGACGACGTCAGCTTCAATGGCACCGTTTAAAGACAAACGTTGCGGAAAAGGTTGCGCCGATGCGGCGTACCAGGATTTGACGTGGGGGGTGTGCGACACAATCGCCCTCCTTCTGTTTAATATTCTAAACAGTGTACCGGAGGGCGACGGAGTTCGGCTAGCGCAATAGCTTGTATAAAATCAAAGACTTAATGCATACGCTGACTGAATGGACCATAGCCAACGTTTAATTCTATACACCAGTCTTAATTCAATGCGCTATCCAATGCATCAATCAAGTCCTGTGTTTCTTCGATGCCAACGGAGATTCGAACTAGGTTGTCATGAATGCCCAACTTGGCGCGGGTTTCGACCGGCACCGAGGCATGCGTCATGATTGCCGGATGTTCAATGAGCGACTCGACCCCGCCCAAACTCTCGGCCAATGCAAAAATTTCGACGCGCTCAAGAAAGCGTCGCGCTTCATCAAGACCACCGTTTAAAAACACCGTGATCATGCCACCGAAGCCACGCATCTGACGTTTCGCAACATCATGTTGCGCGTGTGAAGCTAAGCCCGGATAAATGACCGATTTGATTTTCTTATGCGCGCTCAACCATTGCGCGATCTGCATACTGCTGTCGTTGTGACGTTGCATACGCAGTGCCAATGTTTTTACACCACGCAGCGCCAAATACGAATCCATCGGGCCGGCCACTGCGCCAATACTGTTTTGCAAAAAGGCCAACTGTTCCGCCAGTTCATTATTGCCGGCCACCAACAAACCACCCACCATATCGGAATGACCATTGATATATTTAGTGGCGGAATGCATGACCAGATCGGCACCCAATTCGATGGGGCGTTGATTGAACGGTGTTGCAAATGTGTTATCGACACACACCAGAATGCCACGTTTATTTGCTTCGGTTGCAATGGCGGCGATATCACACACTTTTAACATCGGGTTGGTTGGCGTTTCAATCCACACCATTTTGGTATTGGGCTGAATGGCGGCGACGAACTGCTCAACACGCGTCAAATCGACCATTGAAAATTGCAAGCCCATCGAACGTTTGCGCACTTTGTCGATCAAGCGAAACGTACCGCCGTAAACATCGTCCATCACAATCACATGATCGCCGCTGCTCAATAATTCGAGAGCGGTAGCCGTCGCGGCCATGCCGGAACCAAAGGCGAATGCCCGCACGCCGGATTCCAGATCGGCGACACAACGTTCATAGGCAAAGCGTGTGGGATTTTGTGTGCGGGAATATTCAAAGCCTTTATGTACGCCGGGACTTTCTTGTGCATACGTTGACGTGAAATACACCGGCGGCATAACCGCACCGGTGCTCGGATCGTAATGCTGGCCGGCGTGAATAACGCGCGTGGCAAACGACAATTTTTTCGACACGTTCAACTCCTCAAGTATTTGACCATACAAGACGCATAGCGATGGCGATTAACAACACCGCCAGCACGCGATCAACCCAGATGCCGGCCGCCAAAAAACGTTGACGTATCGCCGGCTTAACCAACACGAAAGAGACCAAGCAAAACCACAACGCGGTAATGCATGCCATCCAGATCCCATAAAAAAACTGTACTGATATCGGTGTATCCAGACTGACAACGGCGGTGTATAACGACAAAAAAAACAAAGTGGCTTTGGGATTTAATACATTAGTCCAAAACCCGAGTAAGAATGCTTTGCGCGTGCTGTCATCCTGCACTGCCGAACTCACATCAACGTTCGCAACACCACACGAACGCAAGCATTGCCACGCCAACCAAAGTAGATACAGCGCGCCACCCCACTGCAAAAAAACAAACAACTCGGGGTACAGTTTTAAGAGAGTCGCGACACCCAACACGACATACGCACTATGCACCAAAATACCGGAACCGATACCGATCGCAGTCCAGATCGCTGGTTTTAATCCTTTTTGCACACTTTGACGCAACGTCACCAGAAAATCCGGGCCAGGACTGATCACAGCCGCTAAATGCGCCATCGCCAGAATAAAAAATTGTGACCAATACAGTGTCATCGTTGATATTCCGTTGTGCGATGAATCAGAAAACTCAATTGCTGACCGACCAAAATGCAAACTTCAACACGAAGAAAAGCCAAGCGATTTATCGCGTCTCTTTAACATCGTTAAAATAATGTCACAAAATTGAAATGACCACCTGTACATAAAAACTTCGTGGTCTTTGTGCAGTTCGTGTGCTTCGTATTGACTCTATTCTTCTCAGTTCAGATATCGGCCAACAGAAACACTATTCACATCAAACCTTGAGACTTCATCCATTCGTCGTTATACATTTTGGATACATACCGTGTACCGGTATCACAGATCAGTGTTACGACCCGCTTGGGTGTTTTTTGCGCACGACAGTAACGCAGTGCCGCCGCGAGCAAGGTGCCGGTTGATGAACCGCCCATAATACCTTCATGACGCAACAGATCGCGCCCGGCGTGCATCGCCTCGCGATCGTCGATCTCATAGGATTCATCAACCAACTTCAAGTCACAAATTGACGGCACAAAATCTTCGCCGATACCTTCAACCAACCAAGAGCCGGCGGTTTTAAATTCGCCGGTTTTATGCAAATGATCAAGGATAGACCCCTTCGGATCGGCGAGTACCATCTGCAATAGTGGATTGTGCTTTTTCAGATATTGGCCAACACCCGACAACGTGCCGCCAGACCCAACACCGACGACCATTGCGTCAATTCTGCCATCCATTTGCTGCCAAATTTCCGGTGCGGTGGTCTCAAAATGCGCTTTAACGTTGGCTGGATTGGCGAATTGATTGATGAAATAACCACCCGACTCCTGCGCCAGGCGCGCGGCCACTTCTTGATAATATTCCGGGTGACCTTTTTGCACATCGGAACGTGTGCGGATCACGTGTGCGCCCATTGCGCGCAAGTTGTATTCCTTTTCCATGCTCATTTTGTCAGGCATTACAATGAGCAATTTATAACCTTTTTGTGCCGCCACCAGCGCCAAACCCAAACCAGTATTGCCGGCGGTTGCTTCGACGAGCGTATCGCCCGGTTTGATTTTGCCCTGCTGTTCCGCGTCATTGATCATATACATCGCAATACGATCTTTAATCGAACCACCCGGATTCAGATTTTCAAGCTTGCCGTACAATTCGCAGCAGCCGGTATCGAGTTTGCTTAAACGAAGCAATGGTGTATTGCCAATCATCTCCAATACAGATCGACTTGCCGACATTTTGACTCCAATCAGTTACTGCTTCTGCGCGGGCGCGTAATCTAGCACAAGGCCACTCGTCGTACCCGTATGACGTCACGGAACAGGTATACTCTTGCGTCGCTTTTGGACGTCTATACGGATTGCCGTAAAACTCCCTTCCGTTATATTTCTGCCGTTTTTCAGGATGTTATAAACCATGCTCGACCGCGCTAAAGTAGTTGATGAGAATTTTTCGCGTAAAGTTTTATTGGGCGAATTGCCTGCTGCGTTAAAACGGATCACACCAGCGCAAGCGGGAATGTCGCGCGATGTGTTTATTGAGTTATTCACATCACAAATGATTTCGCGCTTGATGGATTTGCAAGCGCGTGTTTTGAAAGACAAAGGACTCGGGTTTTATACCATCGGGTCCAGTGGTCACGAAGGCAACGCCGCCGTTGCCAAAGTATTTCGTCACACCGACATGGCCTTTCTGCATTATCGCAGCGGCGCGTTTATGGTGCAGCGCGCGCGTCACATTCCCAATTCCGATCCGATCCGTGATGGCATGTTGTCATTTGTCTGCAGCAAATTGGATCCAATCTCGCAAGGTCGTCATAAAGTATTTGGCAGTGTGCCGTTGTTTGTACCGCCCCAAACATCAACGATTGCCTCGCATTTGCCAAAGGCCGTTGGTGCAGCCCATGCCTTGGCTAAAATGCAACGCCTGAATCTGGATGCCCACATTCCGCACGACAGCGTTATTTTGTGTTCCTTCGGTGATGCGTCGCTGAATCATGGCAGCTCACAAGCGGCATTTAATACCGCCGAATGGTGGCACTACCGTGGCCAAGCGATGCCGTTGGTTTTTGTCTGCGAAGATAACGGTATTGGCATTTCGGTCGATACGCCCAACAACTGGGTGCGTCATTCCATGGAACGACGTGGATTGTATTATGTGAATGGCAGCGGTTTGCATTTGCCCGACGCGTTTATGGCGGCGCAAGAAGCCGAAGACATTGCACGTAACGAACGTCGTCCGGTCTTCTTGCATTTGAATACGGTGCGATTGATGGGCCATGCCGGCAACGACACCGAAAGCCAGTACAAACCACAACAATTCATTGACGAACGCGAAGCACAAGATCCGCTTCTGCATTCGGCGCGTATTGCGATCGAATCCGGTTTTATGAGCGGTGCGGATATTGTCGCGTTGTATGAATCACTGCGTGCGCAAGTGCAAAAAGCGTCAGATGATGCATTGGCCACCCCTAAGCTCGACAATGCGAAAGACATTATGGCGAGCTTGGCACCGGAGTATCCGGTTAGAAAAGCAACGAAGTCACTGACTAAAGCGCAGCGAGAACAGCTGTTTGGTAAATCGGTGTCGCAACTCGATGACAAACGCACACTCGCTAACTTGATCAATTTTGCGTTGACTGAAGCGATGCAACAACATCCGAACATGGTGATGTTTGGTGAAGACGTTGGCAAAAAAGGCGGCGTCTATCGCGTGACCGCCGATATTCAAGCGCGCATTGGTGAAGAACGCGTGTTTGACACCTTGCTGGAAGAAACCTCGATCCTCGGCGCGGCGATTGGGTACGCACATGTCGGTTTGTTGCCGGTGCCTGAAATTCAGTTTTTGGCTTACACCCACAATGCCGAAGATCAAATTCGTGGTGAAGCGGCAACCTTGTCATTTTTCTCGTCGGGCCAATACAACAACCCGATGATCATCCGCATCGCCGGCCTTGCTTATCAAAAAGGCTTCGGCGGTCATTTTCACAATGACAACGCCTTTGCGTTTTTGCGTGAGATCCCGGGGGTTATCGTTGCTATCCCCTCCAATGGTTATGACGCCGCATTGATGCTGAAAGAATGTGTGCGCTTGGCGGATGAACAAAAGCGCATCGTGATTTTCCTCGAACCGATCGCGCTCTATCATGTGAAAGATCTGCATGAAAAGAACGATAACGGTTGGGCTTTCGTTTATCCCAAAGATGAAAAAGCGTTACCTTATGGCGAACCCGGTATTCACTTTGATGGCAAAGACATGGTCGTTGTCACCTATGGCAACGGCAATTATCTGTGTCATCAAGCCGAGAAGATTCTGCGTGAGCAACACGGCATAGGCATCAAAGTGGTTGACTTGCGCTGGGTCGCACCGCTGCACGTTGATCAGTTGATGAAAGCCATCGACGGCTACAAAAAAGTGTTGATCGTCGACGAATGCCGCAAAACCGGTTCCCTGTCCGAAGAAATCATCACGGCCATTGTTGAACACAGCAAGAAATTACCGCAGGTTCGTCGCGTTACCGGTGTTGACAGCTTCATCACAACCGGCAACAGCTGGCAGTATTTGTTACCCAGCCTCGACGATATTGTGAACACAACGGTCGAATTCCATAAATCCAAATAGCGTTTTACGGTGGGCACAATGTGCCCACCGTTCTTGGCTGACAGCGCACGCAACCGCAATGCCTATACCCTGCGACAAGAACAACAAACCGGCAGTATTGAGCTTGGTAAGTAAGGTGATTTGGTTTAGCCGATTTGGTGTTGCCGAGTTGGCTGCGCCGCCACCCAGCTGTAGCTACGTGCGCTCTGCGAGGCCAACCAACTCGTCGAACAACTGTACAATCAACGGTGATCGGGTATCTCCCTGTCGTTTTGCTATCCACAGCGGTGACAATGTTTGTGCTGGAATTTGTGTTAGTTGAATCAAGTCACCCGAACACAAATACTCGGCAACATGGGACCGATTCACCATTGCTAAAGCTTCATGTTGGCGCAAGGCGTCAACCATCAAGCGAACATCATCAAATACCGCCAGGCGTTTTGTCGTTGAAAAGTGTTGAGCAAAATAACGTCCCCGCTCTTCATTTAATAAATCGCTTTCCAAACACAGTAGGCCCAAATCGGTTTGCGGTTTATGTTGCTGCTCTGCCCTTGTCACGGCGATCCATTCATCACGCAAAAAGGCTTTTTCATCCAAGCCATCCAGCTGCAATGGTCGGTAACCGATCGTGATATCAACGTCGAGCTCATCAACATAACGCGCGGTTTCGTCGGTGGATATAAGCGGAAATAAACCCGGAATTTTCTCTTTTAGATACGGCAATTTTGGTGTCAACCACGCTTGCGCGACTGGCGCCGGACACACAACAACCACCAAGCCCGGATCAAGATAAGCGCTGATCCGTTCCAATCCATTTCGCATCATATCGAGTGATCGCGTCACCGTGGTGAGCAGCGCTTTACCGGCCATGGTTAATTCAACACCACGTCCGGTTCGTCGAAACAACGTCTGCCCGATCTGTTCTTCCAGCTGTGCGATTTGATGACTGATGGCGGATTGGGACAGGCATAACTCGTCCGCTGCCCGTGAATAATTGCCATGGCGGGCGGCCGCTTCGAAGCCCAACAAAAGGCGTACGGACGGTAATCTTGCCATGCCGATATGAGCCAAATTAATTAATTAGTGCAGAAAACATCGCTTTTTAGTCATGAAATGTCAAGGCAGACTGTTTTCGCCCAAAATTTTTTCGAGAAATGCAGTGAGTACCTTTGATTGCAAAGCCGCCGGTTTGCGTATGCCGGCGGAGTGGGAAGCCCAACGCGCCACTTGGTTAGGCTGGCCAACGATGTTGGGACAAAGCCGCGCCGAAGTGTGGGGCGATTACTATGAAGACGTTTGCAAAGAGTTTGCGTTGACGGCGCGCGCGATCGCGTCGTTTCAAACCTGCGTTGTTACCGCGCATCACAGTGAAGTGGCAAAAGCACGTCGCTTGTGCGGCCCGATGGTGGAAGTCATCGCGACTGACGCGGAAGACAATTGGTTACGCGATTGTGGACCGATTTTTTTAACTGGCCAAGACGGTTTGGCGGCCGCACTGTTTCGCTTTAATGCCTGGGGTGAAAAATATTCTCCGTATGAAGGCATGGTGCAAGTCGGTACTGAAATCGCCAAACGCGCCAACGCGCGCATTTATCACTCCGACATGGTGTTGGAAGGTGGTTCGTTTTATGTGGATGGCGAAGGTACGTTACTGACCACTGAAAGCTGTTTGTTGCACCCGAATCGCAATCCACAGATGAGTCGTCGTGATATCGAGCAGGAATTGATGCGTATGCTCGGCGTCGAAAAAGTCATCTGGTTACCCGGCAATCCATTGGAAGTGGAGACCAATGGGCATATTGATGGCATTGCTTCGTTCTGCGCGCCGGGAAAAATTCTTTTCCAGTCAGCGCAGGAAGAACAAGGCGACTATTTTCGCATCATGAAAGAAAATCGACGTGCACTGCAGCTGGCCACCGACGCCAAAGGCCGCTCATTTGAATTGCTTGATTTGCCCGTCCCGCTGGTTAGCGAACGTTTTGGATCTGAACGTTTCTGTGATTGTTATGCCAACTATATTCTGGTCAACGGTGCGGTCCTCTCCTTGGCATTTGGCATTCCGTCCGATCACGTTGCTTATGATGTATTCAGTGCCGCATTTCCCGGCCGCGAAGTACGTTTATTGCCGGTGACACACATTTCCATTGGTGGCGGTTCACTGCACTGCTCCACTCAACAACAACCCATTAACGCGTGAGGTCAGCACCATGTCACGTAACGTCACGGTTGCCGCGATTCAGATGGCCTCTGGTAGTTGGAGCATCAGCGACAATATTGCCACCGCCGAGCGATTGATCCGTGTTGCCGCACAACAAGGTGCGCAACTCGCCGTTTGTCCAGAACTGTTTACGATGCCGTATTTTTGCAGCGAGCAGCATTACGCGCACATCGAATTGGCACAGAGCGCCAATAACAATGCTTGCATTCAACGTTTTGCTGCGTTGGCAAAAGAACTGAACATCGTTATCCCGATTGGCTTTTATGAGCGTGCCAACAATGCCAGCTTCAATTCCGTCGCCGTGGCCGATGCCGATGGCAGCGTGCTGGGCGTTTATCGCAAAACGCATATCCCTGATGGCCCCGGTTACAACGAGAAATTTTATTTCACACCCGGTGACACCGGTTTTTGTGTCTGGAACACAAAAATTGGTCGAATTGGCATTGGTATCTGCTGGGATCAATGGTATCCCGAAACAGCACGCATTCTCGCGTTGAAAGGTGCCGAGCTATTGTGTTTTCCAACCATCATCGGTAACGAGCCGCACACGCCCGAACTCGATACTTCCGCACATTGGCAGCGCACCATGCAAGGCCATGCTGCGGCCAATATGGTGCCCGTCATCGCCGCCAATCGTATTGGCAGTGAAACGGCGAAACACGCTCCGCGTGATCGAGCAACTACGATGACGTTTTACGGCTCCAGTTTTATTGCCGATGAAACCGGCGACAAAAAAATTGAGGCCAATCGCCATGATGAAAGTGTGTTGACGCACACATTTGATCTGGATGCGGTTTATGAACGGCGACGAGCATTTGGTTTTTTTCGCGACAGGCGTCCGAATATGTATCACACCTTAATGACCAGCGATGGTAATCAATCCTGCTATCGCTGAACACAACCGTATCGGAGGGAAAATGACAACGGCAAAAACAATAATATCTTCGTTGGTGATATTGCTCTACGCTTGTTCGCCAACCGAGTCGCCGTCGAACACCACGGCACAAGAGGAAAAGGTGTTAAACCTCTACAATTGGGCAGATTATATTGATCCCACCATTATTGAAAACTTCACTGCGGAAACTGGCATACGTGTTGTAGTCGATTCGTTTGATTCAAGTGAAACGCTGGAAACAAAATTGTTGGTCGGCAATACAGGTTATGACGTTGTGGTGCCCGGCGCGCCGTTTCTTGGTCGTCAAATCAAAGCCGGTGTTTTTCAGCCGCTCGATAAATCGAAGCTCAGCAATTGGCCCAATCTTGATGCAGAAATACTGACCACGTTGGCGCTATACGACAACAACAATGCGCACGCCGTGCCTTATCTTTGGGGTACAACCGGTCTTGGCATCAATGTCAAAAAAGTCACCGCCTTGCTCGGAAGCGACGCCGAACTCAATTCATTTGATCTGATTTTTAAGCCCGACAATATGGCCAAACTAACATCCTGCGGTGTTGCTTTTGTTGACGCGCCGGGCGAAGTGATGGCGGCGGCCTTGCATTATCTCGGCGGCCACCCCGGTACGATCAATGAACGGGATTACGCAGCGCCGGCTGAGTTGTTATCCAGCGTTCGTCCGTTCATCCGCTATTTTCACAGCGCCCAATATGTCAACGATTTAGCCAATGGCGATATCTGCGTTGCATTTGGTTGGAACGGTGACATTTTGCAAGCTGCACGTCGCGCGAGCGACGCCAACAACGGTGAACAAATTGAATACTACTTGCCACGCGAAGGCACCGAGATCTGGATCGACACGATGGCAATTCCACAAGATGCCAAACATCCCGACAATGCTCATTTATTTCTCAATTTCATCATGAGACCAGACGTCATCGCGAAGATCTCAAACTTTGTCGCCTATCCCAATGCCAATCTTGCTTCACAAAAATTGATCGATGGCGAATTGATCAAAAACCCGAATCTATTCCCGAGCGCACAAACCCGAGCTGGTCTTTACGCAGTGCCCGTTCTGCCCGACGAAATTGACCGCGTCATCGTTCGACACTGGACAAAAATCAAAACAAGTCAATAAGCCACTCACAGGAGAAAATGATGATGAACCATTCAACAACATTCCGTCTATTGGCAAGCGCATTGTGTGTCGCCGTCGGCGCACAAGCCAGCGAGCTTTCAGGCGCCGAGTTTTCAGGAAACGTCACGTACGCCAGTGATTATCTGTATGACGGTCTTTCGCAAACACAAAACCGCTCGGCGTGGCAAGCTGGTTTGAATGTCGTGACCGACAGCGGCGTTTATGTCAGCACTTGGGCTTCGCAAGTCGATTTTGGCACGATCTGTGGCGCTGACTTTAATCAAACCTGCAGTGCCAATGTTGAAACCGATTGGCTGGTCGGTTACAGCGGCGGTGACGAGAAATGGGCATACGACATTGGTTACGCCTATTACAAGTATTTTTCGTCCGGTGATGGCTTTGATTACGCCGAGGTGTACGCCAGCGTCAGCGTCGGTGACAGCAAACTGGCGCTGTATCACAGCAATGACTTCGCTGGCACCAATATAAAAACCAGGCGCGTAAAACTGTTTCATACGTTTTTTATCAACGAAAGCTGGAGCATTCCACTCGAACTGGGTCATGATCGCTTTTCGCAAACGTTTTATTTCGGCGGCGCAGTCGCTAAATCATACAACTATGTTCGCGCTGCCGCCGGATACAGCATAAAGGATTGGTACGCCGAACTGGCCTATGTTCGCAGTGATCTCGATACACTAACAGGTGCCGACGCCGACATGTTATCCGCCGATGGAAATGTCGTTTTCAGCTTAACCTACTCGTTTAGCCATAGTAACGAATAGCAAAAACGTTATAAAACGTTCTCCTCACCATGGTTGCCCGCTTAGGCGGGCTTTTTTTTCAAAAAAATGTCAACATCAACACGAAGATAAGAAGTGCATAAAGAACACGAAGTAAAAACGTGGCAGTGTCGTTGTATACAAAGGACTGCGACAAGCTCAAGACTAACTGGACAGATTTGGTTGGGTTAGTTCGTTTTCAAAAAAAAAAGCGGCCACACAACAGCCGCTCGTTTTATTTGGTCAAATTCACGCCACAGGTTGCTGCTGAGTTACACAGTGAACCCCACCGCCGCCCTGATACAAACGATCCAGATTTAGCATTTCGATCGTCCGTCCCGGATAGGCATTAGCCAAGGCGGTTTTGGCTTTGGCGTCATTGGTAGCGTCACCAAAATTGGCATTGATGATTGCATTGTTGCAGACATAATAATTCATGTATGACTTCAGCAAATCCGGTGAACTGACACGCGTATAGACCGGCAAGTCAACCACAATGATCATCAAACGGCGGCCTTTGGCGTCGGTAGCATTCGATAAAATTTGATATTGCTGACGACTGTCTACCGCATAGGGACCGGTATCGGAAGTCGGCGACACATGCATCATCACCACACCCGGTCGCACAAAACGAGTATTGCCGTCAATGTGATCGTCGGTGATGTCGAGGCCTGCCACACCAGGTACCCAAATTATTTTTTGTGCACCGTAAGCACTCAACAAGGCCGCTTCAATCTGCGCTTTGGACAAACCCGGATTGCGGTTTGAATTGATAATGCTACTTTCGGTCGCCAATAATGTGCCATCACCATCGCATTCAACTGCACCCGGTTCAAACACAACGTCGGCATAGGTCTTATTGATGTTCAAATAGCTGGCCATTCTTTCGGCCACATAGCGATCTTTAGTGTACGTCTGTTTATTGCCCCAACCGTTAAAATTGCCGGCAATCGCATCGATTTTTCCGTTGCCATCACGACGAAACAAGGCACCGGTATCACGCATCCAACAATCATTGACAGGAATGGATGAGATGACTTGAACGGCACTGCCGCATTTGTTTCGTGCAATGCTGGCGTTGGTGCTGCCATCGGCGCACATAATGACTGGCTCATATTTGGCGATGGTTTTAGCAATCAGGGCGACATCGTTTTGCACACCCGATAACAATGAGCCCCAGATGGATGAACTCGATGGCCATGCCATCCATGTGCGTGTGTGCGCAACACTTTCATCGGGAGCAACAAAGAGCGGCGCCTCACACGATTCGGCTGACAACGCGCGCGTTGACAAACCGTCCAACATCGCGGCGGCCACACCACCGGTAGTGAGCTTCAAGAACTGGCGACGCGCATGGTCACTTTTTTCATCTTCATTACGCATTCGATACCCTCCACTTTCGCTGCGAAACCGTTTCGCAGCACAATAGTCAGGGTTAGCATTGAAACTGCCCAGCGATTATTTTTGTTGCAATTGATGAGATTCTTTCATATCGCCAACACTCACCGCACCTCACGCCGACAAAAGCCGGCGTAGTTGCTCGCGGCCGCACTCACGTCGTTCCGGGTAATTTTTTCGCAATTGATCAAATGTGTGTGGCCGATCCGAGCTGGTCGACAACGCGTGGCGCAATCGCATGTCATCGTTGCGAATGTCATAAAAATAGCGTGCGATCGTGGCCAGTCGTTGTTGCGGTTCTGCAGGCAAAGAACTGTCCATTGTTTTTTCGGCCAAACGCCAGCGCGCACTCTGATCTGGCAATGAAAAGTACCGACAAAACGCTTCATGCACCATATAGCTACCATTGGTTTTGCCTTCAACGCTGTAACCGGCAATGTGCGGCGTGGCGAGACGCACCCGTTTCAGCAGGTCGGGATCAACATCGGGTTCTTTTTCCCAGACATCCAACACCGCACAATTTTCATCGTCTTGTTGTAACCAGTGATTGAGCGCGTGATTGTCGACAACGGGGCCGCGACAAGCGTTAATGATCGTTTGGTGATGCAGTTGTTTAAATTCTGTTGCGGCCAGCCAATGATAACTTGGCCATAGCCCTTCGCGGGTCAGTGGTGTGTGCAAGCTAATCACTTTGCAACACAAAATGGCCGCTTTATCCACCATCAGCGGATGCTGAAATCCGGCGCTTTGCAACGGCGGATCATTGAGCACATAAGGCCATCGCAAGACATCCAACAGTGCGGCCAAACATTTCCCGACATTGCCAAATCCGACAATGCCGATTGAATCTTTGTGCGGATCAAACCGATGTTCATCAATGAGCAACAGTAACGCCGATAACACATATTCAGCGACGGCCTGCGCATTGCAACCCGGGGCATTGTCAAAACGAATGGCGCGCTGCTGCAGATATGCACGATCGATATGATCGGTGCCAATGGTCGCACTGCCGACAAAACGCACAGGACTGTCGCGCAACAAGGATTCATCTACCCGTGTGACCGAGCGCACGAGCAAGGCGTCAGCATCACGCAGATCGGCGTTGCCTATTTTTCGACCGGGCAATAAACGCACGTCACCAAACGCAGAAAACAACTCCCTGACCAAGGGCATATTTTCGTCGGCCACAATCTGCATTGCGCAATTCCTGTCAAATACGTGAATTTGGACGGCCAAATCGGCTATGATCAGTACCGTATATTGCTGCGGAATTTTGCCATGAGCGACGACAAGGTCACACAACAAATTGCCCATCACTACGAACAGATCCTGGCGCTGCTGGGTGAAAAGACTGATCGCGAAGGTTTGCGTGATACACCGATGCGGGCCGCCAAGGCTATGCAGTTTTTAACGCGCGGCTACACGCAAAATATCAAAGAAGTTGTCAACGATGCCATTTTTGAATCGGAATCCGATGAAATGGTGATCGTCAAAGACATCGAGTTGTATTCGATGTGCGAACACCATCTGCTGCCCTTCGTTGGTCGTGCTCACGTCGCCTATTTGCCCAGTGGCAAGGTTGTTGGTTTATCTAAAATTGCGCGCATTGTAGATATGTATGGCCGCCGCTTGCAGATACAAGAAAACCTGACCAAGCAAATCGCTGAAGCAGTGATGGACGTGACCAATGCCAAAGGTGTCGGCGTTGTCATCGAAGCCAAACATATGTGCATGATGATGCGCGGCGTTGAAAAGCAGAACTCGGTGATGACGACCTCGGTGATGCTGGGTTACTTCCGCAAATCGCAAGCCACACGCAATGAGTTTCTGAAATTAATCGGTCGCGGCTAAGCGACGTCCATTTATCCTGCTTGCACTGGCAGCTTGCTGGTCACTGGTCTAGGCTTATTAATGGCTCAACCAATAACCGACAACAATGCCAGTGCATGTTTATGCTCACCGACTGTTTGTGATTGCCGTTCTGGCAACCGTTTACTTTCTCACCGCCAAACTGGGTTTTCTGTTAACTATCCCGCCCGGCAATGTTAGCCCCTTGTGGCCGCCATCCGGTATCGCGGTTGCGGCGGCGTTTATTTTCGGTCGTCACAGCCTGCCTGGGGTCTTTATCGGCTCGTTTGCTGTCAACGCACAAACTATGACCGGTGACGCGGCCAATTATGTGGCGCTAGCGATTGCCTTTGGTTCGACATTGCAAGCCGGTTTGAGTGCATTTTGCCTGCACCGCTATTTGCCAGAATGGTCAAACGATAAACAAACCGACTATCCAACACCGGATTCAGCACAAAGCGTCATCCTGTTTGTCATCGCGTGTGGATTCAGCGCAATGACAGCACCAACCGTAGGCGCCAGCGCGCTGCAAATTGGGGGCTATATTGCGCTCGATACCTTCGTCAGTGTCTGGTGGACATGGTGGTTAGGCGATTTTGCCGGGATCTTGACGATTGCACCGGTATTGATCGTTATTGCGCTCAAATTGAAAAAGCGCTCAGTGGCCGAAGCCACACTGTTTCCGCTATCAACACTATGGTTTGGTTTATCGCTAATCATCTTTTTTGTCGTCTATCAATTAGAGCGTCGCGAAACTGACGCCAAACTGCAAACCGTCACACAAAACGTTCAGCAGCGACTCGATGCCTACTTTCGAACCACCCAGCTCAATCTATTGGCACTATCCGGCTTTTTCAGTGCAAACCAAAAGGTTGAATCGCGACAATACACTCAATTTGTCACACCGCTTTTAAAAGAAAAAAATGAAATCATTGGCATCAATTGGGTGCCCTATGTGCGCGCTGCCGACGTGCCGCGCTGGATTGCAGAAGATGGCCAACTATCGCGCATTACCGCGCTCTATGAAATCTCGGGACCCGGTCAACTACCACGCCCCATTGCAGAGCGGCCCGATTATTTTCCCATTCTATTTTTGGAACCCAAGTTACCGCAGTTTCGTTTGGAAGGATTGGATCTTGGCGCTGACTCAACACGACGAGCGACCCTTGAACGCGCACGAGACACCAACCTGCTGACACTCACTCCCCCGTTGCGACTGTATCGCGATGACAGCAAAACGACCGGCCTGATGTTGATTATGCCCGTCTATGTCGCGGGCGCATTTCCGCGCGATATTGAGCAACGTCGCGCCGCTATCAAAGGCTTCGCCATCGTCGTGCTCAATGCAGACAACATTGTCAACGCCCTTAAGTTGGACGACGCCATGCCGGCTTCGGTACGCATTGATATCAGCGACATTACCGATCGTGCGCAATCATTACCGATTTATTCCAACATGATCGAACTGAACAAACAACAAGGTAATCGTTTGGTAGAAGAAACGCATGATGTTAATTTTGGTGAACGCACGTGGCGATTGCATTTACGCACGCTGGATCCGCTATTCAGCGCCAGCACTTGGCGCTCATGGTTGCTGCTGTTGTTTGGTATCGCCATGAGCAGCATCGTCACAGCATACATCAATATTCGACGCAAAGCGGATCGCAGCTTGCTCGAGAGCGAGAAGTTTTCACGTTCATTGTTTGAAGCAGCGCCCGATGCCGAATTCGTCATCAATCAACAGGGGCAGATCGTTCGGCTTAATGCGGTTGCCGGCGATATGTTCGCCTGCAGCCACGACGAGCTATTGGCGCAGAGTTCAGAAAACATTATCGCACCTGACAGCCGCTTAAGTTGGCGCGATTCCCTGCAACGCTTTTTTGCACAGCCCAGTGCTCGTTTCACAATTCATTCGACCGATCTGGCGGCGGTCCGTAAAGATGGTCACACCTTTCCGGTAGACGTTGTATTGAGCCCATTCAATATGGCTAATACGACACTGGCGATTGCCATTTTTCGCGATGTCAGCGAACGCGAAACCAATATAAAGCAGATCGAGTCACTGAATACATCACTCGAGCAACGTGTGCATGAACGCACACAAGAACTGCAAGAAACACAAATTGAATTGACCGCACTGGTGTCAGCACTTGAACGAAAAAATCACGAGATAAGCTTACTGAGCGAGCTATCAGAGTACCTTGATAGCAGCAACAATCTCGATGAAGTACAGATCACGTTGCAACAATTTTTGCCACACATGCTCAGTGATACGCGTGGCCAAGTGTTCTTTTACAATGAGCCATCACGCCACATGAAACCGGTGGTGTTGTGGGGTTCACCAGAATTGCCGATGAATCCGATCGTGAACGAAGATTGCTGGTCGATTAAGCGCAATCGCCCTTACATCTGGTCATCGACAGCAATGTTGCGTTGCGCCCATTGCAATGATGAATCCAGTGAGCGCTATGTCTGCGCGCCCATCATTCGCCAAGGCAACTTGCTGGGCTTTCTGCATGTCCGATCCGAACAACATGTGCATGAAAAATGGGATTCCCTGGTACGTACCGTTTTAGGCGTAGCGGATCAGCTGTCGCACGTGTTGACCAGCCTGATCTTGCGTGAAAGTTTGCAACAACAGGCTGTTCGCGATGTGCTGACAGGGCTGTTTAATCGCCGCTTTCTGGATGAAACGCTGCAACGTGAACTGACACGTGCGCGGCGAGGACAGGAAACCATCGCTATCGCCATGATCGACATTGATTTCTTCAAAAAGGTGAATGACACCTACGGTCACTCGGCTGGCGACACCGTGTTAGAGACCATTGCCAATCATATGCAGAACCATGTACGAGCCAGCGATATTGTGGGCCGCTTTGGCGGTGAAGAATTTATGATCATCATGCCCGACACGGATCAAAGCGGCGCGGTGCAACGCTTAGAAACCATGCGAGAGTTGATCGCCACATCAACCATTGCGCATCAGCAACTTCGTATCGGTCCAGTCACGATCTCGATCGGCATCGCTTTTTGTCTGCCCTCATCACAACCCGATCTCACGGCTGCCGCGTTGATTGAAATGGCCGATAAAGCGTTGTATCAATCTAAACAACAAGGGCGTAACCGTTTGACTGTTTTCAGCAGCAACATCATTGAATTCAGCAAACCAGCCAAACCATGATTGTCACCTAGGTAATCATCGACGCCGTTTCAGGTAAGATAGGTGAAACCGTTTCGCACCACTTTGTTAACTCATGTCCCTGGCCACGGTTAATCACGCCCGACTCGAATGGCAACCTGATGGAACACCGTACAACAACGATTACGGAGACGTGTATTTTTCACGCGACGGTGGTTTAGCCGAATCACGGCACGTGTATTTGCATGCCAATCAACTGCCAGATCGCTGGCATTCGCACTTTTTATCGCATCGCTTTTTTGTTATTGCCGAAGCCGGATTTGGCACTGGTCTCAACTTTCTAGCGACCGCCACCGACTTTCAGCAACAGCCGACACATCATGGTGAACTTTGGTATTACGCTATCGAAAGGTCACCATTATCACCAAGCGATCTGCAACGTGCTTTGCAAGCCTTTCCAGAATTTGGCAGTCTCACGAACGAACTGTTGCAACGCTATCCGCTGCGATTCAAAGGTTGGCATCATCTGCGTTTTCGCCGCGTGCATCTGATTTTAATTTTTGATGATATCGTCAATGCACTGGCTCAGCTGCGTAACTCAAATGTGCGCGTTGATACCTGGTATTTGGATGCCTTTGCCCCCAACGTCAACCCCGACATGTGGACAAACTCGGTGTTGCTTTCGATAGGCAAACTCTCGCAATCGGGAGCAACTGCCAGCACATATAGCGTAGCGGGTGCGATCCGACGAGGATTGGAAGTCGCTGGCTTTGACGTGCAAAAACGCGCAGGTTTCGGCCGCAAACGTGAAATGACCGTTGCCAAATTGCGTGAGCACAAACCGCGCCATGAGTCGGTCGCTGATCACAACCACCGCACCGTTCACATTGTTGGCGGTGGTATTGCCGGCTGTGCATTAGCAGCAGAGCTCGCGCGCTACGATGTCAATGTGACGCTTTATGAAAAAGAACGTATCGGTGGCGTACTCGCCGATCATCCGGCGGCGATCGCCTGTCCACGTTGGACACGCGATCACAGTGTTGATACGCAGTGGCAATTGCAAGGCTTGCTGCGTTTGGATCAGTGTTTGCGCGATGAACCGTTCGCGTCTGCTTTGCTCTATCGCGGACTGGTCGAATACAATGATTTTGATCAGGATGACTTTGAAAAACTCGGTCTGCTAAGTGACATTGTTGCCAGCGCAGACAGCGCGACGACGGAAAGGGCTTGGCTGCAACACTTAGCCATAACGATTCAACCCGAAAAACTTTGTCTGTCTTTGTGTCAACATTCGCGCATCAACATCGTACACGCTGAATACTGTTACAAACCCGATCAACTCGTTGTGTATTGCAATAGTCATTTCTCACGCCAACGCTTGCCCAACGTACCATTCGCGGTAACACGCGGTCAGATGACGCTTTTGAAATTGAGCGGTACCGCACCGTTACCTCACCCTGTATCACGCGACGAACAATACCGCATCCTGTTGCCCCAACAAGAATTGCTTATCGGTTCGACGTTTGATCGCGACGACGAAGATCTGTCGATTCGAAAGACCTCTCATCAAAGCAATCTGGCCAAACTGAAAGTGCGATTGTCACCTTCCGTCGTTGAGACCATGTCCATTGTTGCTGGTTTCACGGGATTACGTTTAAGCACTCGTGATCACAACCCAATTTGCGATCGTTTGGATGCCACGCAGTATCTTAATATTGGCCATGGTTCACACGGTTTGATGAGCGCGTTTTCTGCCGCTGCCAAGATCCGATCGCGCTTACTGGGGCAGCCCGATTGCATGCCCTCAGCGCTTCAACAAAAAAGCCGCCTCAGCCGCTACGCCTGATGCGCCAGATCACATGAACCGCTACACTGCATGGCGAAAGGCCAACAGAAAAATTCATTCACAGTGCGGACGCTGTGACTGAATCATTTTTGAGATGGCCTCTACTCATTTTCAGGGGATGGTTTATGCGCACCGTATTTTTTCGATTATTGTTGGTTTTCGCGTCGATCATTGTCGGCGCAAGCGCGGAAGAGTTGCCAGCGAAACAACGCCCATTGTTATGGCGCTTGCAGGCCAACACGACGCATTATGTATTTGGCACGATCCACTTGCCAGACCCGCGTGTCACCACCTTGCCAGCGGTTGTAAAGTCAGCCGTTGAGCAAAGCGATATCGTGCTGACTGAAATCTCGATGAACCAAGACACGATGGTCACTGCGGCGCAAGCGATGATGTTGCCCGCCAATCAGTCGCTGAGCCAAATGCTGTCGACCACCACGCAAAAAGCCATTCAGCTTGAATTGAACCGCATCAATCCAGCGTTGCAATTAAGCGCTTTTGATCGGATGAAACCCTGGGCATTTGCGGCGTCGTTGCCGGTACTCGAAGTGCAGCTCCGCTATGCCGGCGCACCGGCACTGGATATCATGCTGGCACAAATGGGCAAGCGCAATGAAGGTATCGAAACCGTACAAGAACAGCTCAATGTGTTTGATGGCATGACCGCGCAACAACAGATCCGTTTGCTGGAATACACGTTGAGAGAAATGCAAAACGATCGCCAGAAAGGCGAAGACACGCTGGAAGCGCTCACGCAAACCTATCTTAGCGGTAATGAAACGGCCTTAAACGATTTAATGAATCACTGGATAACCGGCTACGACGACGCCGCCGATCTAAACAAGCGTCTGCTGACCGATCGCAATGTGGTCATGGCACAACGCATCAGTGAACGTTTGCGCAAGCAGCCCTCACAAAAATTGTTTATCGCCGTTGGTGCCGGCCATTTGGTTGGCGAAAGTAATGTGGTGGACCTGCTGCGTAAAAATGGTTTTCAGTTGGAGCGAGTGAACTGAGATTTGGTTTGCTTCAGACAAAAACCGAACAGTCCCCTACTAACGTGTCGACGAAATTCCGAATAAGAGAACGTCAAATCGCTCCAACAAAATCAATCGAACTTTAGTTGGCAAAGAAACCCGAGTCCAGAGGACGCGGTCATCGTCTGATTGGCTCTGCCTGCCAGAGCGAAAGGATATTGTCGACGAGCAGCGTGTCATTCCGTGCGCAGCAAAGTGCAGACACTGAATCGCTTTCAAGAAACGCTTAGTGGTTTGGGTTCCAGCAAACGATACTAAATTTGTGCATCCCTATGGGGTGCGTTTAGCAAGACTACATTTTACGAACGTGGTTGTTTATAACGAGTACTTCGTGTTCGCTATTGGCTTTTTACACCGTGCCATGTCAACGAACACGTCCACGTGAACAATCACGACAACGGATAAATCGCTTCCGACTGAAAGCCCGTGATCACGCGAATGGGTCCACTGAAATCGTGATCCAATTGCGCATCACCACTGTCGATGAGTAAAGGCCGGCCTTGCAGGCTTTGCAATTTTCCGGGGCTGGCAACCACACAGATGTTTGCGCGACCAATCTGTCGCAGCACACGGGCGCTGAGTTGCTGATTTCCACGACCAAAAACGTGCCCCTGCCCACCGATCACGGTGACAAATAGCTGATGACGTTTGTACTGGGATAATTCATCAAACAATTGCTGTTCAGTGGCATCGGTTAATACCTGTTTGCTATTGACCCACGCATCGATGCCAAGCAGCGTACCGCGCATGCCCAATTTTTGTTTGATTGCTGCACAGGTTGAACCTGAACCTAGCACATACAAACAATCGTCCTGCATTTCATTGACAATAAAATCGGCAATATCATCGACTGCCATCGGCTCGCTGCTGCGCATGCTGACTTTGCTTTGTTGCACCAAAGGGTGTGACGGTACGCGCATATAACCAAATAATTTGGTGCGCACATTGCCAGCGCGATAGGCCTCTTCGTCCAGATCCATAACATTGGCACTGACGAGTTCAACCGCATGTCCTTGAATGATATCGGCGACAATTTTTCCAGCGGCCGTTGGACTCACGGCATACACCGCTGAATGAATTTTGACGCCCGCAGGAATACCGAGCACGGCCGTTTCTTCATTGACCACACGACACACATTGCGCGCCGTGCCATCGCCACCGGCAAATAAAATTAACCCCAATGAACGCTGTGCGAGTTCGACAACGGCGGCTTCAGTATCGGCGGCCGTTGTGCTGTCACTGGCTTCGTAAACGACGGTGTGTGCAAAGCCCAAACGAGTTAACAACTCGGCACCCATCGTGTGGGATGCGGTAAAAAAATGGATCTGATCGCGCCAAGGCAATAGCACGGTTAGCGCCAATTCAGCGCGCTCATTCGCGCGTTGTGTCGCGCCACGACGTAAAGCTTCGGCAACAACGTCGGCACCGTCCGATCCTTTCATCGCCACAGCACCTCCGATGCCGGCCCACGGATTGATGACCAAACCAAGGTTTAACATGGCGCGTCCGGTAAGGCGATGTGACGATCGCGGCGCCAATGTTCAAATAGGCGTTGCGCACGATCCGGCAAACCTTGTTGCAAATACACACAGCACTGTTGCCACACGGCGCGTTTGAACGTGTCGCTGACCACTCCGCCATTGGCTAAATTGTCCGCTGAAAAATGAAAGCGTACGCCAGCCGCCAGACTCAACGCCCATTCGACAGCCTGCGGTTTTATTTCTACTTGTTCGAAGATTTTTTGTTGTTCATCGGTACGACCATCGGGTTCATACCAGTAACCAAAATCGGGTAACCGGCGACGCGCAGCGCCCGCAATGCACCAGTGCGAAATTTCATGCAGCGCACTTGAGACGTAATCATCGCGAAAAATGATGCGAGCCGGTTCGCCGCTTTCTGCCGGGTGGTAATACGGTTCGCTGCCGCCACCGACTAACTGGGTGTTTTCGCGCTCGATAAACAGGTTATTAAAGCTGGTGATAACGTGGGCGGCGCTAGGGCTGTTCATGGCTGACCGTTGTTGGCAGGACGTTCGATGACCGGGATGGGCGCGCATTCTAGCGGATTCGCCTATACTTCGCAGACCAAATTCCCTTTTACGTCAGTATCTTGGACAGCAAACTCCGCGTTCTCACCAGTGAACTGTTGATCGGCATGTGCGTTGTCGACCTCGACCGACCGTGGCTGGAAACACCGTTTCTGTTCCAGGGCTTTTATCTTCAGACCGAACAAGACATCAAAACGGTGCAAGAATACTGCCGTTACGTTTACATCGACGCCACACGGGGCACCAAACCCGGCGGCAAAAAACGCGAAGTCGCTGGCCATGACAGTGGTTTGTTCAAGCTCTACACCCAGAAAGACGCGCCTGCCAACAAGACGTCGTTTGAGCAGGAGTTAAAAACGGCCAATGGCATCAACAAAAAATCTGGCGTACTCGTTAAAAGTTTTATGGATGACATACGCCTTGGCCGCGCGCTCAATGTCAAAGCCATTGAAGAAGCCGTAACCGATACCGTTGATTCGGTGCTGCGCAATCCCGATGCGCTGATGTGGCTGTCCTTGTTGCGGAAAAAAGACGAACTGCAGGAACAACACAGCATCAATGTCTGCATTTTGGCTGCCTCGATTGGTCGTCATCTCGGCATGCCACGTGATGAATTACAAAAGCTTGGCATTTGCGCGTTACTGCATGATGTTGGCAAATTGCAGGTGCAAGATCCGATCTTGCAAAAATGGGAACCGCTGACCGAGCCCGAACGCGCCATTGTGCGCAAGCACACCGATTTTGGTCGCGTCATTTTGATGTCGGCACGCGATCTGTACAGCGGTGCTATCGATGTCGCGATGACGCACCACGAAAATGTTGACGGCAGCGGTTATCCACGTGGCTTGACCGGCGCGCGCATTTCACCGTTTGCAAAAATTGTCGCGATCGCCGATGCCTATGATGACATCATCACGATGCATCCTTACCGCGAAGAACAAACACCGTTTGAAGCATTAAAAGCGCTTAATCAATGTCGCGGTACGCAGTTTGATGAAACACTGGTCAAGCACTTTACCGACATGCTGGGCGTTTTTCCGATCGGCAGCATGGTAGAGTTGGACACCGGTGATGTTGGCGTGGTGATCAGCCAAGTGATCAAAAATCCAACCCAACCGCGATTGTTGATGGTGCTCGACCGCAACAAACAGCCGTGCAAAGAGACGCCGGTCAATCTTGCGATCATGAATCAAAACCGCCCCAACAACCCGATCAAAATTGTACGTGTACTTCGCCGTGGCGATTTCGGAATCGATCCACAGCAAGTGCATGAACGTGGTTTGAAATACTTACTGAACAACTAAAACGATGTCGGCTGATATTCATATAGACGAGTTTAATCGCGACAGTGCGATTGCGATTATTCGCTTGTACAACAGTTTTCCTCATCCGATGGCGCTGTATGTCGACGACATCACGCGAGTCGAAGAGCCGGATGAATACGGTGTGATCAGCGATCGCCATCAGCGATGCATCGGCGCGTTATTGTGGCTGGCAGAAGAAAAGATCATTCGCTATCGCGATACGATTGGTTTCGATGGCATCGAGCAAGCCATTATCAGCTTGCCGGCCTTGCAGGCCTTGCACCATGTTCCCGATCGAAGCACGGCCACTACGCTGGTGAACCTCATTCGCGATGCCTTGCGCGACAAATCATCGGAGGCATTAAAACAAGTCATGCTGATGTTTTACGAACGATATCTGCTGCTCTGCAACAAAGGCATGGGCGCATGAAATTTGAAATTATCTCGGTCAACGCCGATCGACTCGACGAAGGCACTTACGTGATCGAATTGCGTCAGTTCCCCAGTTTTTTTGACAAATTGTTGGGATATAAACAGCGCATCATGACATTCAAGGGCCAAGCCGGAGCTTGGTATGTGCCGCCATCATTTCGGCCCGCCAGCAGCAATGCGGCCAAATTTCTCAACGAAATCGCAACATCACCGAGCTACGCTCATTTGCGCACATTCAAGAAAGCGAAATCCGACGACGATAAATCACCACGATCGTAAACGCTGCAAAACAATACAGTGCTGACAGTAAAAACGCGTGGCGACCTCCTGCCCCATCCTGCCAAATCCAACCAGCCAATAAATTACCACCAACGCCACCAATACCGTACGCCAGCGTGCCATACAACGCTTGCGCACGACCGTGCATCGCGCTGGGAAAAGCGCTATGCAATGCGTGCATGGCAAGACTGTGCATCAGCGCAAAGCTGATCGCATGCAACAGTTGCACAACAATTAATACGCCCCACCACTGCACACCATAAGCAAGCAACAGCCAGCGAATACCGGCCAACAACATGGCCGCAATAAACAAGGGTTGAAACGAAAAAAGTGCTAACAAACGCTTCGCAAAAAAGAACAACACTATTTCAGCCAGCACGCCCAAGGTGATTAACCAACCACTGACGCTGGCGGGATAACCGTTGCCACGCAAATACAAATCAAAGAAAGTATGAAACGGCGTATGCGATGCTGACACCAGTACACAAGCCAATAAGATCAGCGCGGTTCCGGGGGCGGTTGCGGCCTGCCACAACGACGTTTTGTCTTTGGGCAACCGCGATGCGGGCGAAAAATCCGGCAACTTGTACGACACCACGATTAACGCCACTATCGCCACAATGGACACCGGCACCACCGTGCGTACACCCATGTACTGCACCCCGTAGCCAACCAGCAAAACGGTAATAATGTATCCAATGGACCCCCACAAACGAATGCGATTGTAATCACCGCCTGAGGCTTTCACGCGCGATAACGTCAGCGCCTCGCTTTGGGGGCCAATCGCGTTCCAGGCAATGGAATAAGCAGCGGCGCTAACAATCATCAACACGGCAACGGTTTGATAATAAACTGAAATAATCGAAAATAATGTCAAAACGGAACCGATGATCAGTAGCTTTCTGCCCCACTGATAACGCTCGGCCAACACCGCCCACATCAACGGCGAAAAAACCGTGCACGCGCTGATCACCGCCATTGAAATGCCAATCGTCAGCGAGTCAAATCCTTGCTCGGCAAGATAACGGCCACGGTAAGGGACGAATGCTCCCAATAGAGCATAAAATGAAAAATAGAAACTGGATAAGCGCCAATATTCCGAGCGGACCATTGTGAAGTGGCCTATGAGGAAAAATACGCCAATAGCTCTTCGCGCGAAATCAAAAATACACCGTCGTCACCCTGTTCGAAATCAATCCAGGTCAGCGGTGCAGTGGGAAACTGTTCAAACATATGCGAGATGCTGTTACCCACTTCGCAAAACAACAAACCGCCAGGGGTCAGATGATCGGCGGCTGTGCGCAGCAGTTCGCGAACAAAATCGAGTCCGTCTTCGCCACTGGCGAGTGCAAGGGCTGGTTCATGCCGATATTCGGCAGGCAGCGCTGCCATATCCTGTGCATCGACGTAGGGTGGATTGCAAATGATCAAATCGAATCGTTCGCCCGTCAATTGTTTCAATCCATCGGATTGACGCACACTGACGCGATCGGCGACGCGATGTTTCTGAATGTTTTGTTCGGCGATACTCAGCGCATCAGACGAAATGTCGGAGCAAACTATTTCAAGATGCGGTGCCGCAATGGCGCAAGCAATACCGATACAAGCGCTACCGCAACACAGATCGAGCACGCGTTCAACTTCACGATCGCCAAGCCACGGTTGAAATCCCTTTTGTATGAGCTCACCCATCGGTGAACGAGGGATCAACACATTGCGATTGACGATAAACTCTAATCCGCAAAAATATGCTTTACCTGATATATAGGGTAATGGCATTCGCTGATTGATGCGCATATCCAACCAATTCAACACCCGTTCCTTTTCAGACCGTGTCAAACGGCAATTCGCAACGTGCACGATGTGTTCAGGCGGCAATTGTAAGGCCTGCATGACCAGTGCGCCGGATTCATCCCAGGCGTTGGTCGTGCCATGACCAAAAAACAAATCAGCCTGATACATTTGGCTGGCGGCAAACCGCCAGAAATCCTGGGCGGTGTGCAGTTCGTTCAGTACGTCTTCGTGGGGCATAGTCATTGGCTGTAACTCGCGTTTTTTCAGATGTCGGTTGTTAGTTGTCGGTTGTTGATTTGGCATCATCAACTAAGGAAACTCTGATCAAGTCTAACTGTCATTCCGGAAACGGCTTTATCGTTATCCGGACAAAACGCTTGGAGCGTTTTGTGCAGCGAAGCTGCCCGAAGGGTAAAACACATGGATGTGTTTTACATATCGCTTGCAGGCCACAGAAACACTGGCTTGTTTCCTCAAAGCGATTCCGTGTCTCCACTTCGTTGCGCACGGAATGACACTTAGTCAGAGGCTCCCTAATAACTGAAAACTGACAACCGCCTTTAAGATTTCGGTTGGTTCAACAATCTTCGCATTTCGGTTTCGACCTCTTTCATCAGTCGATCGCGTGTTTGCATTGTGTAGTTACCGGCATCAATGACATTGCCAATATGCATCTCCACGTGCACACCGGTATACATGTCTGTGGTGCCTTTGGGCAGCACATTGACAATGTCACGAATGCCGATCGGAATGATCAAAGCACCAGTATCCAACGCCAAGTGAAAACACCCCTTCTTGAACGGCAAGAGTTTACCGTCGGTCGAACGTGTACCTTCCGGCGCGACCCACAGCACAATGCCATCCTCCATTTTACGGCGTGCCGAATTCAAATCTTTCAGCGCTTGATCGCGATTGTGTCGATCAATAAAAATGAATTCGTTGTGCAGCATGGCGCGACCAAAAATTGGAATTCGCGACAATTCACTTTTTGCCAACATGCGAATACTGCCCGGCAACGCAACAAAGCTTAATGGAATATCATAATGACTCGCATGGGAGCACATAATGATGTAACGACGTCCGGCCTCGTAATGCGGCATGTCGCCAACTACACGGTATTTTAACTCGATGATGTCGATCAGTTTCTGTGACCAACTGCGTGCCAGCGCATCAATCGCTGCGCGATCATTTTTACCACGCAACGACAACCACAAAGCTTTGGTCGACGCGACAAACGTTACTCCAACACTGCGTAGCGCGATCCATGCAAAACCCAAAAGAGAGACTTTTTTCATCGTTTTATCTTAACTGTCGAACTACTGTCCAGGAATGTAAAATTGATCAAGTTTCCAGCCACTTTCGCCTCGAATGACCACCGCGATAGCGGCCGTGGCGAAATCGCAACGTTGCAAGCTTAAGTTTTCGGTTAGGCGCGATACCAAGGGCATGTGCGCCGCCAGCAACACATCGTTGTCGCCAAGTGTGTCGATCCAACTCGCCGTCAGACGCGGATCGCTGTCTGGCTGCAGCAGGTTTTCAGTTTCAATAGGCATCGACCAGCGCGCATGTTGGCGCAATGTCTCTGCGGTTTGTTGCGCACGCAAATAAGGGCTCGCAAAAATACGATGCGGTTGCAGCTGATGTGTTAACAACCAATCAGCTGTACGTTGCACTTGTGCGATGCCACGCGGCACCAACGCACGCTGAGCATCGTCAGCACGCATCGATTCGGCTTGACCGTGTCGCAAGATAAACAGGCGCATTATTTTAGCTTGGCTATTTGTTTGGCCTTTTCACGCAGTGCTGGCAAGCGTGTTTCGACCAAACGAGGACCAAATTCACTGACCACTTGGCCTGCCGCAAAGTTGGCTAACTGCGCGGCTTGTTTGTAACTCCAGCCTTGCGTCAGCGCATACAAGAATGCACCGGCAAACATATCACCGGCACCGTTGCTGTCGACAGCGTGAATCGGCGTGGCCGGTACTTCTATCAGTTGAGAACCATCGAATACGAGCGAACCGTGGCTGCCGCGAGTAATCACAAAAGCACAGGCGCAATCGCGCAAGGACTGCGCGGCGGCAATGGCATCGTTGGTGTGCGTAAACGCGCGCGCTTCGGCTTCATTGCAGAACAATAAATCAACGCTGTCGCCAACGAACTCACGCAATCCTTCACCAAAAAATTTGACCATATTGGGATCGGACAACGATACGGCGACCTTGACTCCGTTTTTTTGTGCCAACACACGCGCTTTTTTAACGGCGTTGCGTGCACTGGGCGAGCTCGCTAAATAGCCTTCGATATACAGAAATTCACTGGCAATTAATGCCTCATCAACCAAATCGGTTTCGCCAACGTCGCCTGTTATACCTAAAAACGTGTTCATGCTGCGATCGGCATCCGAGGTGACCATCACAATGCATTTACCGGTTTTACCTTCGTCCCGACCACGCAGGCTGAGACTGGTGTCCACACCGTTTTTTTGCAGGTCATTAAAATAGAAATCGCCGGCTTCATCGGCGGCAACTTTGCATGAATAAAACGCTTTGCCGCCTAGCTGCGTCAAACCGATCAAGGTGTTGGCAGCTGAACCACCGCACGCACGTTTATGTTTTTTACCTTGCAATTCCCCCATCAGCTCATCGTGACGCGACTCTTCGATTAATGTCATCACGCCTTTGCTGATACCAAGGCGCGTCAATTCCGAAACGCTGACTTCAAACTCATAATCGACCAAGGCATTACCAATGGCGTAAACGGCATATTTGCGCACAAGTTTTCCTTATCAAAGTGTCTTACTGTAAATGCGATCACACTGTCCAACAGGCGAGCTGCCACAATGGCGGGTGAAGCCATTTTGTTCATACAGCGCGATGGCGTCCTTCAGTATCGACGCCGTTTCAAGCTGTAAACGGACAAACCCCAAACGGCGTGCTTCCTCTTGCGCTAGTTGCAGCATAAACCGGCCTAAGCCGATCCCGCGTGCGGCGGGTATCAAATACATTTTACGTAACTCGGCAACACCGTTTCCCACATTTTTCAGCCCCATGGTGCCGCACACAGCTCGATTATGTATCACACTAAAAAATTCACCACCGTCACAACGGTAATGTTGTTCAATATCGAGTAAATCAGCATCTGTACCGCTAAGATCAGGTACCAGCCCGTGCTCTTGCATGACAGCGACAACAATGGCCTGCAATGACGCGCCTTGCGTTGGATCGGCACGCTGAATAAGAAAATCACGGAAAGCGAACATAAATAGGTCACCTTGGCTGAAACGCTATTGTAGGGGTTGGGAGGTAAGCCGGCAAAAATAAACCCGTCATGATGACGGGTTTTTTCGAAAAAATAGCGGCGTAGTCAGGCAATCAAATCGTCCATGCCGGCCGTCAGTTCCGCCAGTGGTGGCATTTCTTTAAGCACATCAACGGACAGCTTTAGGCGCACGGCAACATCGGCAGGAAATTCGGCACGGATCCAATCAGTGCTCGCTTTTCGCTCATGACAACGCGCCAAATATGCGCCGATATGCGTCAAGCCGGAAACGGCTTGAAACGGTTCGCGTTGGAGCGGATAAGGCACATTGCGAATGCCATCAACAAACATTGCCGGAAACTTCCAACGTGCCGCCAATTCAGCGCCAACCTCCGCGTAGTCGTAACCGAGCGCTTCACGTTCAAAACGTGCTCGTGCTCCGTCAAACGGTCCGGCAGACTTGTCGAGTTCCTGACAGGCTTTCGGGATTACGGTACGCATCAGCAGCTGACCAATTCCATGCATGAGGCCAACGGTGAATGTCAGGTCGGTGTTTTGTTTTGCTTGCTTCGCCAACCAGCGCGCCGTCACAGCGGTGTTCAGCGAATAACGCCAGAACAGCTTATGATCAAAATCACCAACGTCCTTGAAACTGCCGGTGACACCGCTGCTGATCACCAACGTTCGCACCGCTACAAATCCCAGTAGCATGACCGCATCGTCGACAGAACTGACCGTGCGCGACACATGGTAATGCGCCGAGTTAGCCAAGCGCAGCAGCTTGGCCGCCAAGACGGGATCCGATGAAATTTTTTTCGTTATATCTTCAACACTTACCCTATCATTGTTAAAGCTATCTATTAACTCTTGAACAACCTTGGGAACGGTTGGGAGCTTGTGGGTCTGGTCAAATAGCGCCGCAAGGCTCATCGTTTTACTCTCCACACAATCAACATGCCAACCTAGTATAGCCAGTCAAAAGCATCCGCCCGACGTGAGCTCGGTATATATGTGGCAAAACGGTACTCCTGCACAGACTGTAGCGGCATTTATTCCTGTTTTATTGTCTGAGTCTACGGCACAGTGCCGGCACGATTTCACCATGAGGACATCACCTTGTTTCACCCCGCCCCGATTGATCTACACAAACAAACACAAGCGCTGACCATGTTGCGTTGGCTCACCGCGATTTTGATCGGCATTCATGGTTGGTATCGGCTGCTCAGTGGCGGCGCGATCTTGTTCGGACAGTATTTGAATGAAACGGGCTGGCCATTTGGATCGTTGATCGCGTGGGCGATTACGCTATTTGAATGCGGCGGTATGATCGCGCTATTTGTGAATCGTTTTGTCGTGCCGGTGTGCTTGGCCGAACTGTTTATTCTGGTGATGGGCGTTTACTTGGTGCACGCACCATCAGGTTGGTTTGTGGTCGGTGCCGGTCGCAACGGCGTCGAGTATTCCATCTTGTTGATCGGTTGTTTGTGCCTGTTTGTGTATTTGAACTGGCCACCCAAGCGCATTTTTACCGACAATAAAAAAGCCGCTTAACGCGGCTTTTTTATTTACAACCTTATTCCGGAAACCGATCTCATTCCGGAAAACGACCTAGGGGCATACTGCCTTGATCGGCACCTTCTTTTTCGATGATTTTCGGGATTAAGTCTTCGCGCGACAAACCGATATCAACGGCCGGACAAGCCGCCAAATAAATCGAGGAGTAAATCGCTGCGAACACACCAATCAACATGGCCAGCGCAAATTCGTGCAAGGACGGACCGCCCCAGACAAATAACACCGCGACGACGATGAATGTCAATCCGGTGGTCATCGTGGTGCGCGCCAGCGTTTGGTTAATCGACAAATTCACCAGGCTAATCACATCCCCCTGACGTGCAACGCGAAAGTTTTCACGCACACGGTCAAAGATCACGACTTTGTCGTTCAGTGAGTAACCGAGAATCGTCATCACGGCTGCTAACGCGTTCAAATCGAAATTCACTTTGAACAACGAGAACACACCAAGTACCAACAGCGCGTCGTGAGCCGTACCAATAATGGAACCGACGGCCAATTTGAATTCAAACCGGACAGCAACGTATAACAACACCGCGAGGATCGTGACGAGTGCAGCGATGGTGCCTTGCTCGGCCAACTCTTCACCGACTTGCGCACTGACGCTGTCGCGATTTTTCATCACCACTTTGCCATCACCAATGGTGTTGAGCGCGGCCATAATTTGTTCGCCCACTTGTTCGGTGCTGGCACCTGAACGATTATCAACGCGCACCGACACATCGCGTGCTGAACCGAAGTGCTGCACCTGTGCCGATTCTAGACCGGCTTTATCCAAACTGTTACGCACCGCTGTCAAATCGGCCGCTTCGGGAAACGTTGCTTCAACCAACGTACCGCCGGTGAAATCCAAACCGAAATTGAGGCCGTTGAAAAACAGCGATACAACGCTGCCAATCATTAACGCACTGGACAACACATACGCCAACATACGATGGCGATAAAATTGAATGGACGTTTCGCCGTTCCAAAAACGATTTAATGCGTTCATAGGGAGGCTCCTTAAATCCACAATTTTTTCAGATCGCGACCACCGTGAATCGCGTTAACAATCGCACGGGTGCCGGCAACGGCCGTAAACATCGACGCGAGGTTACCGATGATCATCGTCACCGCAAAACCTTTGATCGAGCCGGAACCGATACCGTACAACACAACACCCGAAATTAAGATTGTAATGTTGGAATCGAGAATCGCACCGGACGCTTCTTCATAACCGTTTTTGATCGCCATTTGTGGCGTTTTGCCACCGCGAATTTCTTCACGTATACGTTCATTAATCAGCACGTTGGCGTCAACCGACATCGCAAGACCCAATACCAAACCGGCAATACCGGGCATCGTCAACACCGCGCCAAACATCGACATGATCGCCATCGTCAACGCCAAGTTGGTGAACAACGCGATATTAGTAGCGATACCAAAAATACGGTATTTCAGCAGCATAAAGCCCATCACGGCGAGCATCGCAAAACCCATTGCCGTAATCCCTTTTTCGATATTTTCTTTACCCATTGACGGGCCGACGGTGCGTTCTTCAACGATCATGATCGGTGCCGTCAATGCACCTGAACGCAAAGTCATCGCGAGTTCACGTGCTTCGGCCGGTGAATCCAAGCCAGTGATCTGGAAACTGGAACTGAACACGCCGTTGATCGTCGCATAGGTCGCCAAACGCTTTTCAATCGTTTGGCCCACAGCAACTTGTTTGCCATCCACATCAGCATATTTGGTTTTGTATTCGATGATGACGCCAGCCATCGGCTTGCCGACATTCTGCTTGGTGTGCGCCAACATTTTTTGGCCGCCTTTGCCATCCAAACGCACGTTCACGGATGGCAAACCATTTTCATCCACACCGCTGCTGGCGCCGGTTAATTCATCACCGGTCACGAACGCGTGTTTTTTCAATGCTACCCAGCGACCTTTGTATTGCATCGCTTCCGAATCGGCGGGCACACGGCCTTGTTCCGCCGACAACGGATCAACATTTTCATTGCCGGCACGAAACTCCAGCGAAGCCGTCGCACTGAGCAAACGTTTCGCCAAGGCTGAATCTTGAATACCGGGCAATTGCACGACAATGCGATCAGCACCTTGCCGTTGAATCAACGGTTCAGCCACACCCAATTCGTTGACGCGGTTGCGCAAAATCGTCAAGTTTTGTTCGACCGCTTCGTCGCGTGCCACTTTTAACGCGGCTTCGGTCAACTTGCCGGTCAACAAAAAGAATTCACCGTCTGAGCTGTCCGTAAACAGCAGATCAGCATAACGTGATTGCAAAAATTTTTGACCGGCGGCACGACTGGCTTCGTCACGGAATTTAACGACGATGCCGCCTTCGGTTCCACGCTGTGCGCCGGCGTATTGAATTTTTTCTTGGCGCAGTTCAGTTTTGAATAAATCGACCATGCCCTGCTCTTTTTTGCTGAGCGCGGTTTTCATGTCGATTTCGATTAAAAAGTGAATACCACCGCTCAAATCGAGACCCAGTTTCATCGGATCAGCACCGAGCGATTTCAACCAGGCTGGCGTCGAAGGCATTAGGTTCAACGCGACCGTTGCACTGTCGCCCAGTGCTTTGCGGGCTTCCATTTGCGCGCGCAATTGTTCATCGGTGTCGTGAAAACGCACAAGCCACGTGCTTTCGTTTTGCTCAATGGCTTTGTAGCTGATCTTGGCGTCTTCAAAGGCTTTTTTCAGTACATCCATTTGTGCAGATGAAACCGAAGCACCTTTTTGACCGGACAATTGCAGCACCGGATCGGTTGGATAAAAATTCGGTAAGGAATAAATGATCGCCAAAACAGCGATCAATGCGATCGCCGTATAGGTCCACCATGAATAGGTGTTGATCGGCCGCGCGGCCGCGGGTGTAGTTCCAAACAACATGAGCAGTCCTTAAAAACGGCTTGGGCGCTACAAAGCGCCCGTTGCTGAATCAGTTAAGCAATTACGCTTGTTGAATGCTGGCGATGGTGCCTTTTGGCAACGTCGCGGCGATTGAATGACGCTGTACACTGATTTCGACGTTGTCGTTCAGTGCGATCACGACAAATTGATCTTTGATTTTGACAACACGACCGAGAATGCCACCAGCGGTGACCACTTCATCACCTTTTTGCAGTGCTTCCATCATCGTCTTGTGTTCTTTCGCGCGTTTTTGTTGTGGGCGAATCAACATGAAGTAGAAAATGACAAAGAAAAGGCCGAGCATGATCAGCATTTCCCAACCACCGCCTTGTTGAGCAGGTGCACCTTCAGCAGCATTGGCAGCAGAAATAAAAAAGCTCACGTTAATACCCTCTGTAAATGAAATGAACAGCGTGGCAACAATGGTAATGCGTCACGCTTCGCGTCGTTAGATCACCGGGACGTTTTGGCCCCGACGCTGGTAGAAGTCTGAAACAAAGGCGGCAAATGTACCGGTTTCGATTGCACCGCGCAAACCAGCCATCAATCGCTGGTAATAGCGCAAATTGTGAATCGTATTCAGTCTTGCCCCCAACGATTCTTTTGTTTTGTCGAGGTGATGCAGATACGCCCGCGAGAAATGGCGACAGGTATAACAATCACAAGAGGCTTCAATCGGTTTTTCATCGCTGCGGTACTGTGCGTTACGTAAACGCAGTACACCTTCACTGGTGAAAAGATGAGCATTGCGCGCGTTGCGTGTCGGCATTACACAATCAAACATATCAATACCGCGACGCACGGCTTCGACGATGTCTTCCGGTTTGCCGACGCCCATCAAGTAACGTGGGCGATCCGTTGGCAACAGAGGCGTTGTCGTGTTGAGCACTTTCAACATTTCGTCTTTGGGTTCGCCGACTGACAAACCGCCAATCGCATATCCGTCAAAGCCAATGTTCATGAGGCCGTCAGCACTTATTTTGCGTAAATCGGCATACATACCGCCCTGCACAATGCCAAACAGCGCTGACGGGTTATCACCATGCGCGGTTTTGGAGCGTGCCGCCCAGCGCAAACTCAGTTCCATCGATTTTTTGGCCTGCTCCCAACTAGCCGGATACGGTGTGCATTCATCGAAGATCATGACGATATCTGAGCCCAAACTGCGTTGAACTTGCATCGAACGCTCAGGATCGAGCCACACTTGTGAACCGTCGATCGGCGAGCGGAACTGGACACCGGCTTCCGAAATTTTGCGTAAGGCGCCAAGACTGAACACCTGAAAACCGCCGGAGTCGGTAAGGATTGGTTTATCCCATTGCATAAACCCGTGCAAACCGCCCAGTTTATCGAGTAGGTCGGTGCCGGGGCGCAACATCAAGTGAAAGGTATTGCCGAGGATTATGTCGGCACCGATCGCCTTGATCTCGTCAGGTGTCATTGTTTTGACCGCACCATAGGTGCCAACAGGCATGAACGCCGGCGTTTCAATGGTGCCTCGTGCGAAGGTCAGGCGGCCACGGCGTACCGGACCATCCGACTTCAGTAACTCAAAATGCATCAGACGGCCCTTTTTGTCAGGAACATGGCATCGCCATATGAAAAGAAGCGATATCGCTGCGCAATCGCCTCGGTGTAAGCAGCCAACATTGTTTCACGACCGGCAAACGCCGACACCAGCATCAGCAACGTCGACTGTGGCAGATGAAAGTTCGTGATCATCGCATCAACAACACGAAAGTTGAAACCGGGATATATAAAGATGCGCGTATCGCCGGTAAATGGCTGCAAACTGCCGCCCTGCGCGGCGGTTTCCAATGAACGCACCGAGGTAGTGCCGACGGCGACAACGCGACCACCACGTTGACGCGTCTCTGCAACGGCCGCCACAACATCGGCCGACACCGTCAACCATTCGGCGTGCATTTTATGCTCGGCAATCGTTTCGACGCGTACCGGTTGAAACGTGCCAGCACCGACATGCAGCGTCACTTCAGCTCGCCGGACACCTTTGTCTGCAAGAGCGGCAAGCAAAGCTTCATCAAAATGCAGGCCCGCCGTTGGCGCGGCTACTGCGCCTGGAACATGACCGAAAACCGTTTGATACCGCTCGCGATCGCTGATCTCATCGGCGCGATCAATATAGGGTGGCAATGGCATATGGCCATGGCTTTCCAAGATCTGCGGCCAACTGGCATCGTCGCTGCGCAGAAAAAACAAAGCATCATCGCGTCCGATAACCTTTACCGAGCAATCACGACTGATTTGGAGCACTGTGCCGTCTTTCAATGTTTTGTTGCTGCGGCAATGCGCTTGCACGGTATGCGCATCGATCACGCGTTCAATCAAAATCTCCACTTTGCCGCCGCTTATTTTTTGTGCAAATAAACGCGCGGCCAACACGCGGGTATTATTGAAGACCAACAAATCATTGGGTTGCAGCAATTGCAGAATATCGCCGAACTGACGATGGGCGAATTGACCGCTGTTGCCATCAACACACATTAACCGGCTGGCGCTGCGCTGCGCCAACGGATAACGCGCGATCAGTTCGTCGGGTAAGTGGTAATCGAAATCGTGGGTTTTCATGGCGCGCGCACTGTACCGAAACCAGCCGACACAGAATAGTGCCTAGGGGCGGCAAACCTTTTGCGCGCATCTGCGTTGCTGCAAAAAAAAAGCGTCGGGCGAAGCGCGAGGAGCGAAGTTTGGTGTGCCCAAATGAGCGACGAGCAACGCCGCCCGACACTATTTTAGGCTCAACCCGAAGGGACGGGCCGCTTGTTGCGCATGGCGGTATGCGTTTGTCACTCATGTACAATTAATGTACTGCGCTGCGTGTTCCTTCCACTGCGCAACAAGCGGCGCCGTCGCAAATGTGTGCAAAAGATTTGCCGCCCCTAATTGACCCTCAAAAAACTTTTGATATACTGCGCGCCCTGTCGACGAGACAGGCAAAACATCCCTCGCCGGAGTGGTGGAATTGGTAGACGCGCCGGACTCAAAATCCGGTACTGGCGACAGTGTGACGGTTCAAGTCCGTCCTCCGGCACCAAAAACAAAAAGCCCGCTTAATGCGGGCTTTTTCTTTGGCTAAAATTTTACGTAATGGCTTTGTAATAGGTGTAAAACGCGTTTTCGCGTTGATAACCACGTTTTTCATACAAAGCCTGCGCCGTCACGTTCGTGTGCGCGGTTTGCAACATGATTTCATGTGCTCCTTGTTGCTGCGCAAACGCTTCGGCCGCCGCCATTAATTGATCAGCGATGCCCTGCCCTCGTGCTTGCTCAACAACAAACAAGTCATACAAAACAAACGATGGTTTCATGGCCAACGATGAAAACGTGGGATACAACTGAGTAAAGCCCAAGGCTTTCGTATTCGATTCAGCGACAAAAATTATCGATTCATTGCGCATTAACCGTTCATGAAGAAAGCGGCGGCAGTCGTCCGCATTTGATTGCACGTTGTAAAAGTGGTGATAAGCGATAAAAAGCGGCAAAATCGCCGAAACATCATCCGTATCGGCACGTCGAATCGCGTTCAAGCTGTGTTCAGTTTCCAACATTTAATTTTCGGTCCCTTACACACCATAGATGCACAAAATGAAACACCTTTTTCGTTTAGGCGTGATCGCCTTGCTTTCGGGATGCGCGCACACCGCCGCGCAACGTACCGCATGGAACACCGCAGAAGCACCGGTTGCGGTATACCCTATCAGCCAAAAGTCATTTTGGGGAGACAAACGGTTTCACATTCAAGCAGGCAAAGACTACCGCGTAATAGACGCCAAGACGTCCTGGTTTGTTGACAGCAAAAGCAAATCAACGGCTAGCACCGGAGAAAAAATTGGTAATGCGCTACTCGATTTCTTTCTGGATGTTGAAGTTCTCGACAATACGCTGAGAGTCAGTCAAAAAGATAAGATGGATCAAACGGTGCAAATCCACGCAGACAAATGGCCGGTGGCATGCAAACATAAACTGATCGGCGTCGTTTCGGTTTATGAGAAAGAAAAGACTACCATGCTACGTTCAATGGACAGTCAGATCCATTGCCAACTCACATCGCCAACACAATCGACTTATTCTGCTGTGTTACGTTTTAACGAAAACGGCTATCTATCGGGTGAACTGCAACACGACCAAGTGGCAATCCCCATTTACGCCAGTCATCAAAAAAGTGGCGAAAAAAAATGGTACACCTCTTCTGAGTCGAGTTTACCCATTGGGTTTGAGCTGCGTAATGAAGGAACGACGTTTGCTCAAATTGACAACTTGAATGACAACGACCGCTTGGCATTATTTTCGATTCACGACAACATTGAACAGCCAGCAATGATTGCAACGCTTTTAGCGCTACGCAATGCTTACAACCGATGGCACGACTCCGTTGACCCGCACGGCCAATGGGTTGATCAGGCCGCCACGAATCGCTAAAAAGGCAAGGCAGGTTAATTTAATCAAAATCCGGTGGCGGTGCATTGCGCAGCACTTCGTCAATCGTTGTTAAGCCACCGGCCACCTTGTAAGCGCCACTAATGCGCAGCAAATTCATGCCTTCTTTAATGGCTTGCTCGCGAATCGGCCGTACATCACAGTCTTTGTGAATTAATTTTTGCACGCCCGGTGTCATCATCAACAATTCATAAATCCCTTGGCGTCCACGATAACCCGTTTGACGACATTCATCACAGCCTTTGGGACGAAACATCGTTTCGGGAATCGGCAGATCAAATGGTTTCACCAGAGCATTCCACGCCTCTTCATCCGGAGACCCTTCTTGCTTGCAATGCGGACACAAGGTTCTGACCAAACGTTGCGCCATAATGCCGATCACCGTTGCATTGATCATGTACGGTGGCACACCAATATCAATCAAGCGTTGCACAGCAGCGGAGGCGTCATTGGTGTGCAACGTCGATAACACCAAATGGCCGGTTAACGAGGCTTGAATCGCCATTTCGGCGGTTTCGAGATCGCGAATCTCACCGATCATGATGATGTCAGGATCTTGCCGCATCAAGGCACGTACACCGTTGGCAAACGTCACCCCAATATCACTTTGCACCTGCATTTGATTGAATGAACCTTCGACCATTTCTATCGGATCTTCAATCGTGCTGACATTCACCTCGGGTGTCGCCAAGTGTTTCAACGATGTGTAAAGCGTTGTGGTTTTACCGGAACCTGTTGGCCCCGTCACCAACACAATGCCTGTATTGCTTTCAATCAATTGCAACCAACGTTTTTCGGTTTGACGCTCAAGACCCAGCTGCGCAAATTTTTTGACCAAGACATTGGGATCAAAAATACGCGCAACGAGTTTTTCACCGAATGCCGTGGGCAAGGTTGACAAACGCAACTCAACTTCTTGGCCATCCGGTGTACGAGATTTGATACGACCATCAAGCGGGCGCCGCTTTTCAGCAACGTCCATGCGGCCGAGAATTTTCATCCGCGCAACCACGGCGAGGCCAATTGAAGACGGCATGTCGTACACTTTTTGCAGAACACCGTCGATTCGAAAACGAATAAACGATTGTTCACGACGCGGCTCGATATGAATATCCGAAGCTCGTTGGTCAAAGGCATATTGCAAGATCCAGTCGACAATGCGCACAACATGTTGATCGTTTGCATCAACCTCACCTGCGCGACCAAGCTCAACCAGCTGCTCAAAGTTGTTGACGTTGTTATCGCGGCCTTCAACGTTGGCACCTTTCACCGAGCGCGAGATCTGATAAAACTCTGACTGATAGCGTTTGATGGTGACCGGATTGGACAGAACCAACCGAATTTCTTTACGGATCGTATGTTGCAATGCCGTGACCCAATTTTTGGCCAACGGCTCCGACGTGGCCATCACGACAAAATCGGCTTGCACTTCGACACAGAGAATACGGTGACGCTGAGCGAATGGCAGTGACATCACCGCCGTCACGGCGTCAGGGCGAATTTTTAGCGGATCGATACGAAAGTACGGAATGTCAAAATACTTGCTGATCCACTCAACCAAATATTCCGGGCCAAACACCAACGCCGGATTTAATGCCGACTTCAGCTCCAGCTTGCCCACCTGCAACAAGGCGCCCTCTTCACTGTTGGCGCGCACACGCAATTTGCTGGTTTGCAATTGCTCCAGCGTGATGTGCTTTTCTTTGTGCAACAATTCGAGGATTTCAAGCGGTTGCAACAGACGGTCTTTCATTATCAGTCCAAACAGCAATGTTAACGGCTTTCTTTAGCCTAACGAATAAAGGCGAACGCGAAAACCAAAATGACGGAAATTTGCAGCTTAAATCGCAAACCGCAATGCACGGCAAGCATTGCTTGTTGTGGCGGCGGCGATCTCGTCCGGGGTCTCGGTGCGCAGCTGACATAGTGCCGTGAAGTTCTGCAACAATGCTAGCGGTGTGTTGTACGATAAAGGCCAGTCCGCCGGCTTCATGTCAGGCGCATCAGTTTCAAGCACAATATCCGAAAGCGACAACGCTTGTGCCAAGCGACGCACGCGTGTCGCGGAGGAATAGGTCATTACGCCACCAAACCCTAGTACAAAACCCAACTTGATAAACGCTTTGGCTTGTTCCATGCTGCCAGCAAAGGCATGAACAATCCCCCCTTCTTGGAATTTGTGCCGACGAAGCGTAGCAATAACGGCATCGTGGCTGCGCCGAACATGCAGGATCAAAGGCAGTTTGTGCTGCTGAGCCAGTTCAATCATCCGTTCAAACAGATGTTGCTGTGCTTCTCGGTCCAGCGTTTCTACAAAGTAGTCAAGCCCAACCTCACCAACGGCGATAGGTTTGGCGCGTGCAATGAATTCCTCTGTTTTCGACAACGCCGTCTCATCATGTTGCGCTAAGTAAATCGGATGCAAACCAAAAGCAGACAATAGCCGACTGTCAGACTCAACAAATCGAGCGAGATGCTCAAAACGCTCGGCTGTTGTGGCCGGCACAACCACTCTCTCAATACCCACTTCTTTGCCAAGCGTTAACCATTGTTGTACATCGTTAGCCAGCGGGTCGTAATCCAGATGGCAATGAGTATCAATTAGTTGCATTAATGACGACATCGGTGCGATTTGCTGTAGCGACAATCATAACTGAAGCCTGCGCCGTCGCGTTGGCATAATCCCACAATAATTGTGTGCTACGTTTAAAGCGTCCCCATGGAGTTTTAACCAATGCGCTCAAACGGCCCCGTCACCGGACGAGAGATCCCTTTTCCCAATACTGGCGAAATCATCAGCGCCACAGACACGAAAGGCATCATCACGACGGCGAACGAAACATTCGTCAAGATCAGTGGGTTTGAGTACGAAGAATTGTTGGGCGCACCGCACAATATTCTTCGTCATCCGGATATGCCCAAAGCCGCATTTGCCAATTTATGGCACACGGTTCAACAGGGTAAGGATTGGATGGGAATCGTAAAAAATCGATGCAAAAACGGTGACCACTACTGGGTAGATGCTTTTGTAACACCAGTGTTTGATGGCAGTAAGTTAATTGGTTATGAATCAGTTCGATTTCGCCCACAGCGTGAGCATATTTTACGCGCAGAACAGGCGTATGGCTCAGTTGAAACGGTTACGTCTCGTGGGTCATTTAATTCGCTGTTCAAACCCTCGGTGTTATTGCCCACTGCTTCCGCAATACCGGCCATAGTCGCCATTCCATTTGGTTTGTCCGTCAGCGTTGCGTTGGCACTAGCGATTGCCAGTGTGGTATCCATCAGCATCGCGACGAGAATAAATCCATCCTCACTGCAACCGGTGTTAGAACGCTCGCCCTATCATCCTCATCCACTCATTAGCTACATTTATTCTGGCCGGCATGATGAGATGGGACAATTGCAAACCATATTGCATTGGCATGAATTACGGATACGAACCTTGATGCTACGTGTCTTGTATGACGGAGAATTACTGCATGCCGCAGCGATGGGAGCACACAATGAAGTTGGCAGGGCAATTGATAGTGTCGATTCTCAGCGACGTGAAACTGAACAAATCGCCACAGCAGTCGAAGAAATGTCCAACGCAATTGCCGAAGTGGCACACAACGCCGTCGCAGCAGCCAAAGATGCCCATGCGGCACAAAACATTGTGATTGAAAATCGTCACTCAATGACCAATGCCATTAAAAGCATTAAACAACTGGCCGAGCAAATTCAACAGTCCACTACGACGATTGACACGTTGGCGCAACACGCCACTGCCATTGGTTCTGTCGTTGACGTCATTCGAGGCATTGCTGAACAAACCAATTTACTGGCTTTGAATGCCGCTATTGAAGCGGCACGCGCCGGAGAGCAAGGCCGCGGTTTCGCGGTTGTTGCCGATGAGGTCCGCAACCTCGCGAGCAAAACCGCTCAATCGACCGCCGAAATCACGCGCACCATTGAGCAGCTTCAACACGGTACAAAAAACGCGGTTCAGCATATGGAAGAGAGTCGTCAATTTGCAGACGGCACGGGCGTACAGTCGCAACAAATTGAACATATGATGATGCAAATTGCTGACGCGGTGGGACGGATCAACAACTGGAGTGACAGCATTGCAACAGCGGCTGAAGAACAGCGCACGGTTACCGAAGACATTGGCTGCCGCGTGACGGCAATTGCGGATCGTGCGCAACAAACCAGCGCATCGGCCCATGCGATGTCTGACGCAAGCAATAAAGTGGATGAGCTCGCTACAAACCTTGATAACTTATTGAAACGATTTAAATTGTAAGAAGTGCATCACGTATACAAGCTGATCTGTGCGCGCTCAATTGAGTGACCTATATAATTTTGCGCAAACACCTCACGCGTGTTCACGCGTTTCAAGGAATTGCACATCAGGATAACGTTCTTGTGTTATGCGTAAGTTCACCATCGTGGGTGCCAAGTAAGTCAGATTGTCGGCCGCATCTAATGCGATATTATCGAAGCATTTTTCTTTGAATTCTTCGAGTTTCTTTTCGTTATCGCATTTTATCCAACGCGCCGTGTTAACACTGATCTGTTCATAAGCCGCTTCGACGTTGTATTCGGCCTTGAGACGATGCGCCACAACGTCAAACTGCAACATGCCGACAGCCCCCAGAATCAAATCGTTGCTGTTCAACGGACGAAACACTTGGGTTGCGCCTTCTTCAGACAACTGCAACAAACCTTTTTGCAACTGTTTGCTTTTCAGCGGATCTTTCAGACGCACTCGACGAAATAGCTCGGGCGCAAAGTATGGGATACCAGTGAACTTCAACTGCTCACCCAAAGTAAATGTATCGCCAATCTGTATGGAACCGTGATTGTGCAAGCCAATAATGTCACCCGGATACGCTTCTTCAACATGTTCACGATCGCGCGCCATAAATGTCAGCGCTTGCCCCATCGACACTTCACGATTTAATCGCACGTGAAACGCTTTCATGTTTTGTTTGTAAACACCGGAGCAGACCCGGGCAAACGCGATGCGGTCACGGTGTTGTGGGTCCATATTGGCTTGTATCTTGAACACAAACGCGGTGAATTTTTCCTCATTGGCTTTGACATCGCGCTGCACAGCGTTGCGGTGTGTCGGGGCGGGAGCCCACGTCGTCAATCCGTCCAACATTTCGGCCACACCAAAATTACCGAGCGCCGTCCCGAAAAATACGGGCGATAATTTTCCGTCCAAAAATTGTTGCTGATCAAAATCGTGGCTGGCACCGAGCACCAATTCCAATTCATCGCGCAGCCCTTGTGCCAGATCGCCAATCTCGCGATCCAATTCAGGATTGTTCAAGCCTTTCACAACACGACGTTCTTGAATGGTGTGACCTTGACCGGTTTGGTACAAAATCACTTCATCATTCTGCAAATGATAAATGCCTTTAAAATATTTACCCATGCCGATCGGCCAGGTAACCGGCGCGCACTTGATTTTGAGCACGTGCTCAATTTCATCCATCACTTCAATGGGATCGCGAATATCACGGTCCATTTTGTTAATGAACGTGATGATCGGCGTGTCGCGCAAACGGCACACTTCCATCAGTTTGATGGTGCGATCTTCAACGCCTTTCGAACCATCGATCACCATCAACGCCGAATCGACCGCCGTCAACGTGCGATAGGTGTCCTCTGAGAAATCTTCGTGTCCCGGTGTGTCAAGCAGATTGACCGTGCAGTTGTTATAGGGAAACTGCATGACCGAGGTTGTTACCGAAATACCGCGCTGGCGTTCCAACTCCATCCAGTCTGACGTTACCGCTCGCGCGCCCTTCTTGCCTTTGACGGCCCCCGCGATCTGAATTGCACCACCGTGCAGCAACAGCTTCTCGGTGATCGTCGTCTTACCGGCGTCAGGATGGGAGATAATGGCGAATGTACGGCGACGGCCGACTTCTTCGGTAAAACTGGTCATAGCGAAACGGAGGCACTTGTTGCGGGGCGCGGATTATAGCGGTTGTCGGGCCCATTTAGGGGGCCGCCGAGCCTGGGAGTTTTCACGGTGCGAGGGTCGGGACAGATGCAAGATGAGCCGCTGTACCTCGATCGTTTACAGCGGCAATGCCATCACGATACCGTCTTCACGGCCTTCGAGGGCCGGATAGTATTTTTTGCGGCGACCGATCTCGACGAAACCGGCTTTGGCATACAGTTGCTGAGCGTTTAAATTCGACACGCGCACTTCCAGTAACACACGTCGTAAAGACTTTGCACGAGCCATGATGATCACCGTTTCCAACAGATAACGGCCCCAGCCTTTGCGCTGCTCTGCCGGATCGATGCAAATATTCAGAATATGGAATTCATCAACGACGATTTGTGCAACGAAATATCCAAGCAATTTGTCATCTTGCCATAGTGCATGGCAATCATATTTGGCGATCAAACAATCGAAAAACGCACCATATGTCCACGGTATTGGATACGCTGATTTTTCGACCACCATAATGGCATCCAACTGATGCCGTTGGATGGGGGCCAATCGCGTACCGTTCATTAGGTTTGGGTCAACGCGACAGCCAGCAATCGCAGATCTTGCCATGCCATTTTTTTAAGGGACGGATTTTTCCGCAGTTCATCAGGGTGATAGCTGACGATAATTTTGTGCGAGCCAACCTGATGAACTTTGCCACGCATAGAAGCCAGCACCACCGGACGATTAAACAACAAACTGGCTGCCAATTGACCGCAAACCCACAACACATTTCCCGTTAAGGCTTGCTGGTGTTGATCTTGCTCGCGAGCCACTTGAACCAAATCGTATTGCTCAGGCGAAATACCAATCGACATCAACATATTATCGAGCAAGTTGTCGTTTCCATGACGTTGACTGGCACGAGGATCGTTGCCTGGTGATGCCACAATAGTCAGTCTGGCGTTAGCAGCGGCTTTGACCATGCATACCGCAGGCAATGTCGACAATTTGCTGGTTGTCGTTTGTTTTTCGACGAACGGATTGACCGTCGTTGTCGCTTCCGCTGGTACGGTCAACGGCACTGACATTGCGATGACATGCAACGGTGCATCAACATTCTGCGCCGTTTTCACGTCAACAACCGGCTCAAGTCTGTTTTCTTCAGGCGTCACAAAATCATTCGGCACCCACAAAGTGATGCCGAGTTTGTTCAAATAATGTCGGTAAGTTTCCGTTTGCATCGCCACGTCAGACGACAGTTCCGATGTCAATGTGTATGCGGATGCAAGCGCGCTTCGACGTTTTGCAGTACGTTCAACGCATGCAAATACGCTTTCGCCGACGCGACAACGATATCCAGATCGGCGCCGTGACCAGTCACAATATGATCGTTGTGTTCGAGGCGCACGTTCACTTCAACCTGTGAACCCATACCCTTGGTCACCGCATTTACGCTGTATTCCTGCACAGCCGCACCCGATTGGCAAATCGCTTCCGTCGCGCGGAAAACCGCATCAACCGGACCGGCGCCTTGCGATTCGGCGCTCTGCTCTTTGCCGCTCACATTCAATACGATTTTTGCCGTTGGCGTTTCACCGGTTTCACTGTGCACTTTCAAACTCACCAAACGCAGATCTTCATTAACGTGAATTTGCTGCGTATCTTTGGCAATCGCGAGCAAATCATCATCAAAAATATCGTGCTTTTTATCGGCCAGATCTTTAAAGCGAGCGAATGCGGCATTCAGTTCTTGTTCGCTGCCAAATTCAACACCCAAAGACGTCATGTGCGATTTAAAGGCGGCACGGCCAGACAATTTGCCTAACGATAAACGGTTATGCGTCCAACCCACATCTTCAGCACGCATGATTTCATAGGTTTCGCGGTGTTTTAACACGCCATCTTGATGAATGCCGGACTCATGGGCAAACGCATTACCACCAACAATGGCTTTATTCGGTTGCACCGGAAAGCCGGTTACGCGTGACACCAATTTGGAGGTCGGCACAATTTGCGTTGTATCAACATCGACATAGCACGGGAAGAAATCTTTACGCGTGCGCACCGCCATCACAATTTCTTCGAGTGACGCATTGCCGGCACGCTCACCCAAACCATTAATGGTACATTCAACTTGACGAGCCCCTTGCACGACAGCGGCCAAAGAGTTGGCCACCGCCAAACCTAAATCGTTATGGCAATGCACCGAGAAAATGGCTTTATCGGAATTCGGAATCGTTTTGATCAAACGACCAATCGTATCGGCGTATTGCGCTGGCATGGCGTAGCCAACGGTATCGGGAATATTAATTGTGCGTGCACCGGCGGCAATCACTTGCTCAATGATCCGACACAAAAAGTCAAATTCAGAACGGCCAGCGTCTTCGCAGGAAAATTCCACATCGTCGCACAAGGAACGCGCTTTTTTCACCGCGCGCACCGCTTGCTCGATGACCGCGTCGGGTTCCATCTGCAATTTGAATTTCATGTGAATCGGCGACGTGGCGATAAAGGTGTGGATACGGCCTCGCGCTGCCGGTTTAATCGCCTCAGCAGCACGCTCGATGTCTTTATCGAGGGCTCGCGACAATGAACAAACGGTACTGTCGCGTACGACCTCAGCGACCGCTTTCACCGCTTCGAAATCACCAGGGCTGGCAATCGCAAAGCCTGCTTCGATCACGTCGACCTTCATTTTTTCGAGCATTTTGGCGATCGAGATCTTTTCATCCTTGTTCATCGACGCGCCGGGGCTTTGTTCGCCGTCACGCAAAGTGGTGTCGAATATGATCAGTTTGTCCTGAGCCATGATGGGCATTACCTTTGAAACGGTTGCAGTGAGATTCGAGGATACGGATCATAACGCGCCGGCCGTTCTACTCCCACCCCGATCTGATCGTCTTAAAATGCTGAAAAATCCGCCATTTTGGCTTGATACCGTCATTACCACGCTGAGCGAAAATGATTTTTGCGTCGTTCCTGCGGCGTTTCCCACCGACTTTTGTGCGGCATTGCGGGCCGACTTGTTGGTTACGCCGTTACGGCCCGCTGCGGTAGGTCGCGGCGATGGGCGTCAACATGCACCGACTATTCGCAATGACAGTACCAGCTGGTTAGACGGCAGCTCGGCGGTGCAGCGAGCGTATTTGGCCGCCATGGCAACGTTGCAAGACAGCTTAAACCGCCATTTTTATCTTGGCTTGAACGATTACGAGGCTCATTACGCGCTTTATCCTGCCGGAGGCTTCTATCAACGCCACCTCGATAGCTTTCGTGGCAACAATGCCCGCCGAGTGACGACCGTTTGCTACTTGAATGAAGACTGGCAAGCAGAGGACGGTGGCGAGCTTGCGCTGTATCGAGGTCAGACTGATCGCGAAGGTCTGTGTGTGCAGCCCGAAGCCGGAACATTGGTGGTATTTCTCAGCGAAAACATTCCCCATGAAGTGCGCCCGTCACAGCGCGAGCGCATGAGTATCGCCGGGTGGTATCGGATTCGCACGTAAACTCGCCGCATGCCGATGACTGGCAATACATCGCGAAACGGCGTTTGGCCACTATACTTTTGCTTTGTGGTCTATTTGCCTTTCTCATTCAATCGTGGCCCATCATTGTCATCGATCTATACCGCACACTTTTGCAATCAAACTGGACAACACCGCTAGCATCTTGCTCGTGTCGCTGGCGTTGGCGGCGCAGTGCAAACCGACACGAAAGACGGCGCTTCTGTCTGCCGCAATCGCGTTTACATTTTTGCCAACGATTGCAACTGCCACAGACGATCTGTTCGCGTTGTCGTTAGAAGAATTAATGCAGGTAAAAGTCAGCGGCGCAACACTGACCGAAGAAAATCAACGCATGGTGCCCTCTGCGGTTACCGTATTTAGTCGCGAACAAATTCAGCGCCTTGGTGCGCAATATGTCGAAGAGCTGATGGATCTGGTGCCGGGTTTTCAACGTTATCGCGGTGCCAACAATTCATTGAACAGTATGTATTCGTCACGAGGCCGTCGCATTGGCACAGTCAGTTCTGAAGTGTTAATGGTCATTGACGGTGTGCAATGGGCAATGACTCGCAGCGGCGCGGCGGCACCGTTGGGTCCTACCCCACTCTATAACGTCGAGCGCGTGGAGTTCATTCGCGGTCCCGGGTCAGCGCTTTATGGTTCGAACGCAATGATGGGTATCGTCAATATCATCACGTCACAGCACGATAAGTCTGTCGAGGTGGCAACGGGAGAATTTGAGCGCCGGTTCGCTTCCGCGCAATGGCGGCATTCGATTGAGGATGCACAACTTGCTGCACAATTTCGCATCGAGCGAGACCAAGGCCAACACTTTACGGTGCCAGATTCCTTTTCACCCAGATTGATCGCGACCAGCGACCCACGAGCTTTGACCGATGTATTTTTGCAAGCACAATGGCGCGATTTGAAAATTGATTGGCGCTATTCATCGCGCGAATCTGACAACTTCTATTCATTAGAATTGATCAGCGACGAAGCGACTGCCGAATTTCGCACGCAGATGAGTCAATGGCGCGCGTATTGGGATTTCACGTACGCAACGATTATCAGCCACTTGACGGTGTATTACGGCGACGATTATCAAATGTCGCTAGGGCAACTCGGTGCGCCCGGCAGCTTTGCTGCCATCAGTAGCCCCAGTAGCAACGACGCGCCAGTTGCTCGTGTCGCCTTTGACGCGCGCACAGCAGGGTTGAAATGGCACAATGAATGGCCATTATCGCAAGGCGCCTTCAGCTATGGTCTTGAATCACGTCAGGTAAAAAATCAGGACACATACGCCGCCAGCAATTTTGATTTAGGTGACCTTGCACAGCATCAGTTTCCAATTCGATATTATGGCGAAATAGTTCCCAACACCTTGGTTGAAAATGGGGTCGAGCAAAACAGTCATGGCGTTTACACGCAATATAAACATGCCTTTAATACAAACAATGAAATGATCTTGGGCGCACGCTGGGATCGCTATTCGGATATTGGCCATCATCTCAGCCCGCGCTTGGCATTCGTACATGCGCTGACTGCCAATCAAAGTCTCAAGTTACTGTATGGTGAAGCCTACCGTGCGCCATCGATTTCGGAACAAGAGTTGATCAACAATCCGGTGCAACTGGGTAATCGCGATCTCAATCCGGAAATCGTGCGCAGCAGCGAAATGATTTGGCAAGGTCAGTGGAAAACAACCGCGTGTTCGCTCGGCTACTTTTCAAATCGCTTCGACGACTCGATTATCCTGCAACCACTCGGCCAGTTACTGGTGTATGCCAACGGCGAACAATCGCCAACCAAAGGCTGGGAATTTGAGTTTAGCCAGCAATGGACCGATCACTGGATCACACGCTACAGTCATTTTGAGTTGCGCGACAAACCCGAAAACGCCTACCGTGAAGCTGATCGTATGCAATCTTTCACGGTGGAATACCAGCACGATAAATGGCTGGGCAGTTTGACAGCCATCCGTCATGGCAATCGCGAAATGGCCACTCAAGGCAGCGAAGCCACTCGCATCACACTTCCTCATTACACGTTGTTCAATTTGAATCTACGCTATGCATTTAGCGATAATTTTTTTGTTTCGCTCAGGTTAAAAAACGCCAGCAACGAACACTATTCATCGCCATTTCAAACGGCCACCCGCATCAGCGGCGTTCCAGAACGCGGTGATGAATGGTTGCTACTCGGTTCCTGGCGCTATTGAAAGGATAATCAGAAGGCGTTTTATGTTCTCCCCTTTTTTTAAGGAAGGGCTTGGGATGGGACGAGGGTTTTGATTGAGGTTTATAGCGTTTCTGTCATGACAAGGCCATGAAAAGAAAAAAGCCTTCTCTCGACAAGAGAGAAGGCTTTTAGTTATTGCGTATAGAAGTCGAATTAGGGAACTTTGAAAACCACTTTAACACTGCCGTCAACTGCCGACGCATCGACATAACCAATACTGCCCGGCGTAGAACTAACCAATTTCTTCACATCGGCGTCTTTACCGGAGTCTTTTGGTGGTGTGCCTTTTCCGGTAAACACCAACTGCGACCAATAGGCTTTCAATTGTGCCGCATTCTTTTTGACCACCGCTTCATTAAACTTGTCACGCGCTGGTGTGCCTTCATCTTGATTAATCGGTGTCGCCGATTCGCCATTTGGAAAGCTTTTGGTTTTACCCAAAAACAAACGCGCGATATCATCTTCGGACAAATCAGCAAACGTAGCACTGGGATGAACAATTACAGCCACCTCAGCCACAGCAGGTTTCATCAAGCCAACAAGTGCGCCGCTCATCAAGAGTAAGTATCGAAACTTCATGTCATTTACTCCTTCGGCTTAGAATACGGATTGAATGGCGAATGACATCAAGCGGGACTTATCGCTTCTATCATCGTCCAAAAATTCGAGCTCAAACTTAAACGCGACAGAGGGAGTGAAATCCCAGCGCACACCATAAGTCATCGTTGAGTAAACGCGTTGTACGCTCATGGAAACAGCGTCCAATCCTTCTCGCAGATCCTCCGTCTGAGTGATGACTGGTATACCGGCAGTCATATCTTCCTGCACAGGGTCATCAGCGTCTCCTGCGGTGACATGAAACAACCAATCAGAGTGACGATATCCCAACATCAAAAGGGTACGGTCGGAACCGCGATAAAAGGTGTCAGAACGCAGTTCAGTCATCTCTGCAACAGCAAGAAATCTACCAGTATCAACTGACAACGCCATTTCATCAAATGTAAATTCGTCATCCTGTATCTGGAGCAAGCGAGCATTCGCTGGAAAGCCAGCTTGCGCTGTTGCGGCCGAAAACTGATTTAAGGTCACGCCAGTCGGTAACACCACTTGGTCACCATTTAAACTAACATCAGCCTTATGTGATGCGATACGAAACGTGAACCAATCGCGGTTGAGCGTTAGTGATAGCCCCATCCCTTTTCTTGTTTCCATATCTGCATTGCCAAGCGCAGGTGCCGTAAAGTTATTTGAGCCGGTATAACCTTGAATAGTTGCATCAAAATAGCCCAACGATGGCGTCCAAATAAAGTCAACGCCATTGGTCGAGTTGAACGCGAGTGAATAAACCGCTTGTGGTGCTCGAATCCAGGGTAACGCATAGCCTACATTGCGAAAGTCGGAATACAGATAAAAGGGGATGACGAATCGACCCGCACGCAATTTCAGATTATCGGTTGCCTGAAAGCTGATATAAGCCCATTCGGCATCCAACTCAAAGTCTTCTGCCCCCTTCGCAATAAATTGCCCCGTTGCAGTAACCTTGTCAGAGACCTGTGCTGAAATCTGCAGTCCGAAAATGGTGTCATTGTCAAACGTCCATTTATCTTCGGTGTAACCATGGTTGCTGGCCGCGGCGCCGTTTCCGGCGCAGTCAGTTACGAGCGTTGGAGGATCACACGGCGGTAATAGATCGTCTACCTTACCTCCACCGACAGAAAGGAAACCTGAAACGGACACGTCGCCTGCTTGAGAAGCTGTAGATATGAGCACCACCGCAAACGCTGGCACTAACAATTTAACTTTCATTTTTAGGCCCTCTTTTGCTTACGGAATCTTGAAAACGACTTTGACCGAGCCATCAACGGCTGACGCATCCACATATCCCACCATATTGGGATTAGATGAAACCAGTTTCTTCACATCAGCATCTTTACCAACGTCTTTGGGTGGCGTGCCTTTTCCAGTAAATACCAGTTGTGACCAATACGCTTTTAATTGTGCGGCGTTTTTCTTAACGACACTGTCATTAAACTTGTCACGTGTAGCCGAACCTTCGTCTTGGTTGACCGGAATCGCGGCTTCGCCATTCGGAAAGTTCTTTGCCTTACCTAAAAATAATCGTCCAATATCGTCCTCGCTAAGTTCCGCAAAAGATGCACTGGGATGCACAATTACCGCAACCTCTGCCAAACAGTTGGCCGATAGCAAAGAGGCGGAGATAAACAGACTAAGTTTGAAAGCCTTCATATTATCCCCTCCCTTAAAATACTGTTTGAATGGCGAAGCTGATCAACTTTTGATCAAGATCTTCCCCTGTAACTTCGTCTGTTTCGTAATCCGTCATGCTGTCGTATTGAAACTTTAGCGCTGTGCTGCTGGTAAAGTCCCAACGGACGCCGAGTGTCAGTGTGTCGTGCTCATCAACTAAACCTTCGGCAATCCCCTCCAGCAATGGCGTCAATCCTGACAATGCGTTAGGTAAGTTGGCTGTAAGATCTGCTGCTTCGTCCTTTGCTTCTGCTTTGGTCACATGTACCAAAACATCGCCGAAGCGCATGCCCAACATCACATACCAACGCTTGTCAATTGAAAACGGTGAGCCCTCAATTTCGAACTCAACGCTCTCAGCGGCGGCGACAAAACGCCCAGTATCGACAGTAACACCAATTTGAGTAAATGAGCCGTCATCATCACTGGTAGTTTGCAAATCATCAGCTGCAGCAACAGCACCGACGCTTCTCAGGTAAGCATCAATATGCCTGATTTCCAGATTTCCAGTGGCACCAGCATCAGCGCACAATTGTGGCGTAAACACACATTCAATAACTTTAGTCGTGCCGTAGCCTGACAAACTCAACTCGGCTTGATGTCGAGCCAAGCGAAAGGTCAACCAATCATTTCCGATCGTAAACGCAACACCCATATGGTTTCGCGACTGGGTATCGATGATTGATTGCGTATCAGAATTGAAAAACGAGTCAGTAAATGCGCCCGTATACATTTGCACGGAACCGTCCCACGAACCGACACTGTAGTTCCACAAAAAGTCTAGGCCTTGAATGTTGTTGAACGGCAAATAGTAGACTTCGCGCGGGGCACGTATCCAGTGATAAGCGTATCCAACATCGAGGTAATCGGAGTACGTATAAAGAGGCATCCGCAAGCGACCCATGCGCCATTGAAAATTGTCGTTTACCTGATAGCTGATGTAGGCCCACTCAGCGCTGACTTCGTAATCTTCAATGCCTCGCGCCACCAATTGGGCTGTCGCGGTTACCTTTTCTGAGATGACGCCGGAGACTTGTATACCAACCAATGTGTCGGCATCAAAAACAAGATCCTCGCTAGCGTAGCCTGCATAAGCACCGCTCTTTTCGTCGTCCAGTTTTCCGCCGGCGGCCGTCAGAAAACCTGAGAAATTAACATCGCCGGCCTGTGCGACGCCGGCGCATAGCAAAGCCATTGCCGTTGCGAGTTGAGTTTTTTTGGTGAACATCAGTGTCCTCCTCGTTGTACTTTACGCTTCGAGCGGCTTTGTTGTGCCGTTCGAATAATTTCGATGATGTGAAAATGATTGGACGTTAGATACTGAATTGTTTTGCGATTGACTCAAGCTTGATCGCCAGTTCAGACAAATCGTTGCTGACTTCGGACATGCGTACGGCGCTTGCTGATGTGCGCCCCGAATGTTCGTTGATTGCAGCAACATTTTGCACAATGACATGCGCCACGCGCTGTTGTTGTTCGGTGGCTTCGGCTATGCGCATATTCATGCTGGAAATATTGGTGACGGTACGCGTGATGGCATCGAGACTGCTGCCCGCTGCACCACTATTTGAAACGCTGGTTTCGGCTTGCTTGGTGCCTTTATTCATAACTTCGACGGCGCTGCGTGCGGCATTTTGCAAGCGTTCAATCATGCCTTGAATTTCAGCGGTGGATTGTTGTGTGCGCGACGCCAGCGTGCGCACTTCATCAGCGACAACCGCAAATCCGCGCCCTTGCTCACCGGCACGCGCCGCTTCAATCGCCGCGTTTAACGCCAATAAATTGGTTTGTTCAGCGATGCCTTTGATCACATCCAGCACCATGCCAACCGAGGCGCTGTCGGCGTCGAGTTGGCGAATCACTTCGCCGGCCGATCGCACGTCTCGCGCCAAATGTTCAATTTGAACAACGGTTTCTTGCACGACCCGCAGGCCCGCTTTCGCTTGTTCATCGGCTTCGCGTGCACTCGCGGCCGCTTCGGCGGCGCTGTGCGCAACGGCCTGCACACTGGAACTCATTTCTTGCACTGAATCGCTGACTTGACGTCCACCGCGCTGTTGTTGCTCAACTTGCCCGCGTGTTTCTTCAGTCACGGCGTTCAATTTTTTGGCGAGTGTGGCCAGCGGTAACGCCGTTTCAACGACTTCGCCAATAATGCGCTGCAACTTGGCCACAAAGGAATTGAAATACTCAACAAGCTCGCCAATTTCGTCGTCGGTTTCTTTGTTGATGCGACGGCGAAGATCGCCATTGCCTTGTGCAATATCTTTCAACGACTCAACAACATTATTAATATTGCGCGTCAGCGATGACGCAATTGTCAGGCCAACCGCAAACAAAATAACGATGGTCAGAAGGCCGATACCGACACCGAAATACACGGTATTTTCAGCGGTTTCATTCGCGGTTTTGATCGCATCAGTGAAACCTTGCTTTTGTTCATCACGAAAATCCGTTAACGACTTTTCGGCTTTATTGTATTGCTCAGTCATCATATTGATCTGCGATTCCATGCTGGAAAAATCCGCTGTTCCCTTCAGCATTTTTTCGCTAAGACCAACCGATGTTTCAAGATAAGCATTCAATGCCGTTTCGATGGTGCGGCTTGAATCACTTAAGGATTCATCAATGTCGGTCATCGCTTTGACATCGGCGCGCAAGGCATCGGCATTCTTTTTGACAGCGTCGAGTGCGTCTGCTTCGCCGGCCGACACCGCCGACTGCAAGCCTTCGCGTACTTGTCGTAACGCGACGATATTTTTTTCGGCCACTTGCAGGACCGGAAACTGCACATCACGAGCGTGTTCAAGCCGTTCGGCATTGCTGACGGCCGACACATACGATGAGGTGAGGTAGATAAGGAACCCCACCGTACCAGCGATGGGAATTAACAACACTTTGCCTTTTATTGAAAGCGTATTGAGCAAGCTCATGAGGGGACTGACCTTCCACCGTCTTGATTTTCTCGCCGTGCTTGGCACGGACCTTTGTCAATCAGTGTAGAAGGCCTTGTCATATTTGCCAGTTTCGGCCGTATTTTCGCTAACCACTGCCTTGAAAAAGGGGTTCAGCAGCGCGTTTTTTTACTGATTCTGGACACGTCACAGGCTGGCCCGGTGGGGGGCTTGGCATTGGATTAATCAAGGAAGTGCGTGATGGCAATTATTTGCCGCTTTGCCTCCAATCCTTAAGTGCGATATGCCCGCAAGAAACCCAAGGAGACCACGAAGGTCGAGGGCAGAATGAAAAATCCATTTTGTTATACACGTAGGAGCGGTTTTAGCCGTGCTAGCAAGCGATCAGTCCTCGCGGCTAAGGTCGCTCCTACAGCAATCACTGACTGGGAATTTCGTTCAGCCGTTCGGTAAAAAAGGATTTTTACCATCCACTGACAGCATATTCTCAATAACGGCAGCGTTGTAAAACAGTTCAATCTTTTGAAAACGTTCGTGTTTAACCTTAGCCCACAGCGCCACACGCACATCGCCGATGGGTTCAAAAAACGTTTTGTAATCAAGCAATACACAAACTTCATCGCCATCGACCAAAATGCGGCGCGTTGCAATGTCTTTCTGAATGGAACCCATACCAAACAAAAACGAAATAAAATCATCGGGATTGGTGTAGTGCATATTGGGGCCGACGTATTCAAAGTCTTTGTCCGCCAGCAGCACGCGCGCGCGTTTGAAATCTTGCGCCTCAACGGCATCGATATACGCCAGGATCAATTCTTTTGGAGTCATAACAGCTGCTCTCTTTTGTTGTCAGGATCAAATCCGCTATCGTTTGATTCTGTTGATTAAATCACGCTTATTCATCGGCCAAGCACGTCATCCCGTGTTGATTCAACACGGGCGATCACTTCTTCAATCAAATCATGGTGCACGCGCAATTCTTGCAACGTGGCCACCAGATGACCGACAACCGCATCAAAATGGGCTTCAGTCATTCCTTGTGCTCGCACCCGTTGATGCACATCACGCAAGCTGCGTGTTTGCCCAAGTGTGGGACCTCCGAATGCGCGAATCAAAAATCGAGTTTGCTTCTCGACTTGTTCGTTCATTGGCACATCAGCGAAAAAATCATGCAAACTTGGGTCTATCAAAATTCGACTGTAAAACAAATTCACCGCAGCGGAAACTATGCCGGGGCCACCCAAGCGCTCGTACAAACTCTGTTGCGGTTCTGTCATTGTCGGTTCGCCCAATTGGGCAAAAAAGGCCGGGGAATCCGGCCTTTTTTGGTTTGACTAACACAACGAAGCATTACGCCGCGATCATGTTGCGCAACACATACTGCAAGATGCCACCGTTCTTGTAGTACTCGACTTCGTTGGCTGTATCGATGCGACACAATGCGGTGATTGTTTGCTTGCTGCCATCTTTGCGCGTGATCTCAACTTGCAACGTTTGACGCGGCTTGATGCCGGCTGCCAAGCCAAGCACGTTGATCGTTTCGTCGCCTTTCAAATTCAATGACGCAATCGTATCGGTGCCTTGGAACTGCAACGGCAACACGCCCATGCCCACTAAATTTGAACGATGAATACGTTCAAAACTTTCAGCGACAACGGCTTTCACGCCCAGCAATTTGGTGCCTTTAGCTGCCCAGTCACGTGACGAACCCGTGCCGTATTCTTTTCCGGCAAAGATCACCAGCGGTGTACCGCTGTTGATATATTTCATCGCCGCATCATAAATCGACACTTTTTCACCGGTCGGTTGATAAATGGTGTTACCACCCTCTTCACCACCGAGCATCAAGTTCTTGATGCGAATGTTCGCGAAGGTGCCACGCATCATCACTTCGTGATTGCCGCGACGCGCGCCATACGAGTTGAAATCGATCTTGTCGACGCCCAACCCTTGCAAATATTTGCCTGCTGGAGCAGATGCTTTGATGTCGCCCGCTGGAGAAATATGATCGGTCGTAATCGAATCGCCAAACAATGCCAATACGCTGGCACCTTTGATGTCGTTGACGGCGCCAACGGGTTTGCCTAATTCATCGAAAAACGGCGGGTTTTGCACATACGTGGATTTGCTATTCCAGTTATACGTTTGACCTTCGCCAACTTTAATCGCCTGCCAATGTTTGTCACCGGCAAAGACATCGGCGTAACGGGCGTTGAACATTTTGTTGTCCACCAAGCGCACCGCCGCTGCAACTTCTTCGTTACTTGGCCAAATGTCTTTCAAGTAAACATCGTTGCCGTTTTTGTCTTTGCCAAGTGCGTCTTTGCTAAGGTCGATGCGCGTTGTACCGGCAATCGCATACGCCACCACCAACGGCGGCGAGGCCAAATAGTTCGCCTTAACGAGCGCGTGAACACGGCCTTCAAAGTTTCGGTTGCCTGACAACACGGCTGACACGATCAAGTCGCCTTCAGTAATCGCTTTCGACAGGTTGTCGGCAATAGGGCCGGAGTTGCCGATACAGGTTGTGCAACCATAGCCAGCCAAGTTAAAGCCCAACGTATCGAGGTACGACTGCAGGCCAGCTTTGGCCAGGTAATCGGTGACCACTTTCGAGCCTGGCGCTAACGAAGACTTGACCCATGGTTTGCGGCTCAAACCTTTCTCGACGGCGCGTTTGGCAACAAGACCAGCGGCCATCAATACATAAGGATTAGAGGTGTTGGTGCAGGATGTGATCGCCGCGATGACCACGTCACCGTGCTTCAGATCATGATTGGCACCCTCAACCTTAACGATTTTGTCTTTTTCGCCCGCTTTGTTGCTGGTTTCCAGCAACAGATCAAAACCATTACCGAGCTTGTCCATCGCCACGCGATCTTGCGGACGTTTTGGCCCAGCCAATGACGGCACGACGGTGCTTAAGTCCAAGCTTAATGTGCTGGTGAATACCGGTTCCGGTGAATTCGCATCGCGCCACATACCTTGCGCTTTGCAATACGCTTCGACGAGGGCGCAGGTTTGTTCGTCACGGCCCGACACACGCATAAAGTTGATGGTTTCAGCATCAATTGGGAAGAAGCCGCAGGTCGCACCATATTCCGGTGCCATGTTGGCCAACGTGGCACGATCGGCCAGTGGTAAGTTGTCGAGACCAGGTCCGTAAAACTCAACGAACTTGTTCACCACACCGTGTTTGCGCAGCATTTGTGTTACCGTCAACACGATATCGGTCGCGGTGATGCCTTCTTTGGCTTTGCCCTCAATGCGGAAACCGACGACTTCAGGGATCAACATCGACACCGGCTGACCCAGCATCGCGGCTTCGGCCTCAATACCGCCAACACCCCAGCCCAATACGCCCAAACCGTTGATCATCGTGGTATGCGAATCGGTGCCGACGCAGGTGTCAGGATACGCAATCGTTTTGCCGCCGACGTCGGCTGTCCACACTGCTTTGGCCAGATATTCGAGGTTAACTTGGTGGCAAATACCGGTGCCCGGTGGCACGACGCGGAAATTATTGAAGGCTTTTTGGCCCCAGCGCAGAAACTCATAACGTTCGCCATTGCGCTGGTATTCGATATCGACGTTTTCATCAAACGCGTTGGCCGTACCAAATTTGTCGATCATGACCGAATGGTCGATCACCAAGTCAACCGGCACCAGCGGGTTGATCTTGTCGGTGCTCTTGCCGAGTTTGGCAACCGCATCGCGCATGGCGGCCAAATCGACAACGGCCGGCACACCGGTAAAGTCCTGCATCAGCACGCGGGCAGGACGGTATTGAATTTCGCGATCGGAAATACGGGTTTCAAGCCAGGCTTTAATCGCCTTGATGTCATCCACTTCAACGGTGACGCCGTCTTCAAAACGGAGCAGGTTTTCAAGCAGCACTTTCAAGGAAAACGGCAGACGCGACACATCGCCCAAACCGGCCTTTTCGGCTTCGGGAATGCTGAAGTAGTCGTAGTTTTTACCATTGACGGTTAAGGTGCGGCGGGATTTAAGCGTATCTTGACCAACCGATGACACGGGGGCTTCTCCTCGTCTGTATTAAAATAAATATCCGCCTGAAAAAGCGGATGTGGGCCCTTTGGCCCTGGTTTTTGGGCTTCACGTTGCATGAAGCACGCAGATTATAGCATGCGGCGAGCAGCCTTCGGATTGATCCTGTAGAATCCGCGCCCCTAAACTTTCGTGCAAATTTTGAGCGAGTGCCCGCCATGGAATTTTCGCCGCTGACCGCGATCTCTTCAGTTGATGGCCGTTATGCCAGCAAAACCGAACGCCTGCGTCCGATCTTTTCGGAGTATGGTCTGATCCGTTATCGCGTCATCGTCGAAGTGCGCTGGCTGCAAGCACTGGCCGCCGAAAAAGGCATCGCTGAAGTACCGGCGTTTTCACCGCAAGCCACTGCCCTGCTGGATGAAATTGCACGCTCATTTTCATTAAGTGACGCACAGCGTGTCAAAGAAATTGAACGCACCACCAATCACGACGTAAAAGCCGTCGAATATCTGCTGAAAGAAAAAGTGGCGAATAACGCCGAGATCAATAAAGTCGGCGAATTTATCCACTTTGCCTGCACATCCGAAGACATCAATAATCTGTCTTACGCATTGATGCTCAGCGATGCACGCAATGAAATTTTGTTGCCGATGATGGATCGCCTGATCGGCTCCATTCGCGATCTCGCTCACCGTTATGCCGATGTTCCCTTACTGTCACGTACACACGGCCAACCGGCATCACCGTCAACACTTGGCAAAGAAATGGCCAACGTCGTGGCGCGTTTGCAACGTCAACGTGAACAGTTTGCGAAAATCGAGATCATGGGCAAAATCAACGGCGCAGTCGGCAATTACAACGCCCACTATGCCGCCTACCCTGACATTGACTGGCCGTCATTTGCGCAAAATTTCGTAACTCAACTCGGCGTGCAATGGAACCCGTACACGACACAAATTGAACCGCACGACTGGAACGCCGAATACTTCCACGCGATTATGCGTTTCAATACGATCCTGCTCGATTTTGATCGCGACGTGTGGGGCTACATCGCGCTGGGTCATTTCAAGCAAAAAACCATCGCTGGCGAAATCGGCTCATCAACAATGCCGCACAAAGTTAACCCCATCGACTTCGAAAACTCCGAAGGCAATTTAGGTATAGCCAACGCATTGTTCGATCATTTAGCAATGAAATTGCCCGTCTCTCGCTGGCAACGCGACCTGACCGACTCAACAGTCCTGCGCACCATCGGCACCGCCGCCGGCCACACCGTCATCGCCTACGAATCCACCCTCAAAGGCATCAGCAAACTCGAAGTCAACGAAGCCAATCTGCGAGACGAACTAAATGACAACTGGGAAGTGCTCGGCGAAGCCATCCAGACCGTCATGCGCCGTTACAATGTTGAAAAACCGTATGAAAAACTAAAGGAACTCACTCGGGGTAAAAAAGTAGACGCGGCGGGCATGCAGGCGTTTGTGGATTCGCTGGAGATTCCTGCGAATGAGAAAGAGCGCCTAAAAAAGATGACGCCGGGGAATTATATTGGTAATGGGAATGTGCAGGCTAAAAGCATCTAACCCTCCTTCAGAAATAGAAGAGCTTAAAAGCCCCCTCCTGTTTTTAAGGGGGAGCGAGGGGTTTCAAAACAATCATAATTGATTGTTTTGCCTCGCGAGCGAGACACGCTCAGCGTGTCTCTGGGCGGGTGTTGGGGGTGGTTGATTCAAATCTGATTTAAGATTTGAATCTTGCTGTATGAGATCCTGTTAAACAAGGGCTAAAACCATGTCAGAGCAAGACGTACGCTGGATACAACGCTTTGCCAATTACCAAAAGGCATTAACGCAATTAACGTCCGCCGTTACACTTGCTCAAACACGTTCGTTGTCAGATCTGGAAAAACAAGGGCTAATCCAAGCGTTTGAATTCACACATGAACTTGCTTGGAATGTACTAAAAGACTACTTTTTCCATCAAGGAAATTCCACGATCACCGGTTCACGCGACGCCACCCGCGAAGCATTCGCACGCGGACTCGTGCAAGACGGTGAAGGCTGGATGGAAATGATCCGCAGTCGCAATCAAACATCACATACCTACAATCAATCGGTCGCCGACGAAATCGTCACCAAAATCACCAAGCAATATCATCCGCTCTTCACACAATTCAGCGACCGCCTTACCGTCTTGGCCAACGAAAAAAATGGCTGAAACAACACGCTTCGGGCTAAGTGAACAAGTCATCAGCCAAATTACAAATGTCTTGGCCAAACACCCAAACATTCAACGGGTAATCCTGTACGGCTCTCGCGCCAAGGGAAATTACCGCGCCAACTCGGATATCGACCTGTGTTTGATCGGCGACCGCCTAACGCTCTCGGAACAAATGCACATCGAAACCGAACTTGATGAATTGCTGTTACCTTACAAGATCGATCTCAGCGTTTATCATCAGTTGGACAACTCAAAGCTTGTTGAACACATCAACCGAATTGGCGTGGGGCTTGCATGATTTGTTGTAAATAAGTCCGTCCCGTTTTCTCCGGCAATGGTAATGTACAAGCCAAAAAAATCTAACTGCAATCGCGCTGATTCAAAAACAGCAACCCCACTCAACCCACCCCTAAAGAAGGGAGTGCTTAAAGGTCCTTCCTAAATTTGAGGAGAGGTTTGGGGGGAGGTAGATCTGATTAAAGTTCTGGATTTCGCTTCTCACCTGGAAAAATCATAACCAAACGAGAGTGAGAACCATGTGTCTCCATCATGGGCATATTTAGCCCCAGAAGAGTTGTCAACATAGTCCCGTCCCAAAAAGAGACCAAATTCAAAGTTGGAGTCATCCATCAGTTGGAAAAGCATGCCTATAGCCACGGAGAAAGCTTGCTTCTTGACAGTTTCAGGGTTTCCTTCGCTATCAGTCGTAGGAACGCTAACGTTTCCAAGACCACCACCTATAACAAACGTCTTCCTTAACCCGCTGCTACCGAAAGACTTGCCAACGTAATACCCTATGCTTGACTCTGATGCCAATGAATGGTCTTCAGAGAAAAATTTAAATGGTACAACCAATAACCCATGTGAGTAACTCTGTTCTTTCTTACCAATACAGGCAAGAATATCTTTTTTAACGTAATACTCGACGTTCTGCATTACGTTCGGATCTGTCCTTTGTGAGCCAAACGCATTTTCTTGAACGCTGTCAAACACGTTTCCACCCAGATCAAAATGCCCGAAATAGAACTCGTCATTCACCGCATCGACATTGAATCCAGCTCCTGCAGGTGCAATTTTTGCAGTCGCCGCAGATGCACTTAGCGGATCATGTTCAATAAAACCATTTGTATTTACCAAAAACTCAATTCTGGCACCAACCGTATAGTGCGGTGCATCTGAAACGCAAGATGGTGTTGGTGTTGGTGTTGGTGTTGGTGTTGGTGTTGGCGAATTATCTTCTGCAGTTGGTAATAAGTGAGAAACACCTTCAGCAGCATTAACACTGCCCCCCACTGCACAAAGAATCGATGCAACTGTAATGGCAATAATTTTCACAAAAATGCTCCTCATAGATTGTTTTTTAAACGTTAGAGTGCTCAATCAGCAAATAGGGAATTGTGGCATCAGCCCATTTTTTTCCATACATCCCACGAGCCCACGATTCAGCCAAGCGAATAAACACATCCCATTGGTCCGGATGAATTGTCTGGCACCCCAAGCTTCCGGTCGTGTTGTATCCTCCTTTGTGAATGTTTATCCCAAAAAAACCCTCGTCTGTTTTTTCCTGGCCATCTCTTTTGACATGTACTACGCCAGCTCGTTGGCAAATTGCCCAATATCGACTTTTACCTGCGTGGTAATCGAATCTATATGACTCCCACAAACCTGGTAACAATGTAGCTATAACGGGCTTGAATACCGATGGATCGGTATTCGCATTGAATGAAACAATTCCCAACGACGACACAAGTATGATCAAGTCATCGTAAATTCCTCGTCTATTTGATTCTCGCTTTTCGGAAGAAAAATAACCTCTAATACCAACAATGACCAACTTGTATTTCTGAAGCTTTTCAGAATACGGAGTCAAAATTCTTTCCATATAATCCCTCTGAATTACTGGTAACGCAGGCAGGCTCAACATAAGGTACTCCAGAACAAACAAATCGTTTAACAAACGTATTTTTTAATATGCGGGTGTCCATTTTCTAATTTCATGGACTTGAGGACGATAGCAACTACGCCTTAAACGCCTTCGTATCCACCCATTCATTTTTCAGCAATGACCACCAATCCGTTGCCAATCCATTTAACACATATTCATACGGCAACCAGCCATAACCTTCGTCACCCCATGATGTGCCCCATGAATTTCGGATGAGCAATGCGCCGACGGTTTTAGTGGATTTATTGGCTTTGTTTTTGATTTCCAGTTTGTCGTCGTAACCGACGGCGACGACGGCGTGGCCGCCGTCGACTTTGTCGCTGGCGACGGGGTACGGAATTTTTCCGGTATTGGCGGCTTGGCTGATGGAGTTGTACACGGTGAAACCGAACATCGCGGGTAAGCCGGCTGTTAAATTGGCTTTGATTTGCTTGAGCAGTGCAACGCCGACGACACCATGTGGATCAAGTCGGTAATAACTGATCGCCTGAAAGTTTTGCGCAAAGGCGTAACAAAACGGTGTCGGCTCGACTTCATATTTGCTAATGTCGTAGGGCCAGTATTGTTCAGGTGGCACACCGAATAAAGTCATTGCGCCCATTGTGGATCGTAAGAAGGCGCCAGTGTCGCCGGTCCAACGTAAAAAGTTTCGTGTGGTTTTGTACAGAAACAAGCGCGAGCAATTCGTGTAATTGCCAAATGCTCGACGTTCAAAATACTCGATTAAGCCAACGCCGGCATTTGCCGTGCAGCTACCCAAATTGCCTTGATCTTCTATGGGCGAGCACCATTCACGCAAATTCACTGAAGCGGGAACTTTTAACTTTTCGGCGTCTTGTACACCAATTTGTTTAATCATTGCTTTGATCGAATTGTGCTGACCTCGGGCTCTCAAGCTATTCGACACTGAGTCGTGACCGATACTGTGATCACGGACATCAGGAAAATCCGGCAACCAACCTAAATGACGACGTTGAGCTTCGCTCATCAGACGCTCCTCTTTTTGGGCGAAATAAACCTTTCTGGAGTGTTAGAATCACACCGAGTGACTTTTCATATGACATGACGGGATATGACAACGCGCCGACACTGAGAAATCATCCCTGTACATCAGTGGCGCACAGCTATTGGTATCACTTATAGCGTGTTAAAAATTCCGCCGTCAAATGTTTTCTTGATTTTCATCAAAAATTAGTGATCACTAACCAGACTTTGGCGTTGATTTTGTTGGCTATCCAATTTGATGTATTCAGGATTTCCTACTGAAAAAACGCGTCACTGTCGGTTTTCCACCACGCGATATTCCCCTCAATTAGGGGAAATATGCTTCAATAGTCTCAGTGAATTGTGTGGTTGATACAGCATGATGAAGCAGCAAAAAGCAGTGGGCCATTTGTCCGTTGAACAGTTTTTACAAGAGTACTGGCAAAAAAAGCCGGTATGGTTGAAAGGCGTTTACGCCGCCGATTTTTCGGCAATTTCGCCGGATGAGTTAGCCGGTCTGTCGCTCGAAGAAGAAATTGATGCCCGCATTGTGATCCATGATCCGAAGAAAAACAGTTGGACGGTTGAACACGGACCTTTCGCCGACGATCGCTTTTCGACGCTTAAAAAAGAAAATTGGACGTTGCTCGTGCAAGGTGTCGATCACTGGGAGCCGCAAGTGGCGGCGCTGCGTGATGCTTATGCGTTTATCCCACAATGGCGTTTTGATGATGTGATGGTCAGCTACGCGGTCAAGGGGGGAGGTGTCGGACCGCATCTTGATCAATATGATGTGTTTTTGATTCAGGGATTAGGACGTCGACGCTGGCTTGTGGGTGACAAAGATCAAGCGGTGGATATCGAGCAGGATGTCACCGCGCTCAAGCAAATCAAACCTTACGCCGCCTCAATGGATGTCATCGTTGAGCCCGGTGATGTACTTTATATTCCACCGAATACACCGCATTGGGGCATCGCGATGGAAGAATGCTTGACGTATTCCGTCGGTTTTCGCGCTCCCAGTGCGACTGATATTTTGTCGCGCTACACCGAATATCTGATCGACTCTTGCATTGATGGCCCTCGTTTTGCCGATCCGGACTGGCGCGGCAGCGCTGATTTGGGCGAGATCCCCCGAAATGCCCTGGACAAAATGACCTTGCTGCTGCAACAGTCGCTCTCTGATACCTTGGCAACGCAAATGGCTTTTGCGCAATTGGTCACCCAAACCCGCTACCCGCTCGAGCGAGAAGGACGATCGCGAATCAGCGAAGCGAAACTGAAAGAGCAACTGGCCAAGGGTAAAACACTGTCGCGTGTTGCCGATGCGCGCTGCGCGTGGTTTTGCGGACATGATGGAAAAGTCTATCTGTTTGCCAACGGTAGCCTTGTTAATGAAACCATCGGTTCTGAGCTGGCCAGGTTTTTATGCAATGTTGCATCGATCGATGCAAAAGATGTTGAAAAACATGTGAATCAATTTGCAATTTTTACGGTGCTGACTACTCTCGTAAATAGGGGGGCCTTTACCTTCTAGCTTGTCGTATGCCGCAAAACATACCGTAGCTGAAGACCAAGGCAAAAACGGGCGGCAAGCTGGGGAGTTTTCCACCTATGTCCAACGCATATCGCATTCTTCGAGTGCAATGGCATGAACACGGCGCCGTGTGCGCAGCGGTTCGTGAAAAGGTGTTCGTCTACGAAATGCGTTTTAGCCCCTATGCCGATCAAGACGGTCGTGATGGCATCTGCCAACACGTGCTGGCCATCAGTGCCGAGGGCGATGCCATTGGCACTGGGCGCATTGAATCTGACGGTAAAATCAGCCGTATCGCCGTACTCATGCCTTGGCGTCAACACGGCGTTGGCTCCGCCGTACTCAATGAGCTCATCTCGGTGGCGCGCGATCGCAAGCTCGAACAAGTGTCACTGTCTGCCCCGCTCTTTGCCATTGAGTTTTATCGCAGCAACCAATTTGAAACGACCGGCAGTGTTTATATGGAAGAAGGCATTCCTCACCAGAAAATGACACTGCAACTGCCATCCGAAAATTTTTTTGCCGGCGACTTCGATGCCGGACTAGCGCACGCGAGTTGATTGTTTTAAGTTGAGTCACCCGCAGCGTTGCCAGTTGACCGGTTGATGACAAACGACGCACCCGACATTGCCCTGAGCAAAGCCGTCATCGGTGTTGATGACCTGCACGTTGCCTTACATAACTCCAATGAACACCGCGACGCCGCCTTGGCCATTCTCAAACAAGGCAAACGCAATGCCTTTGTTTACAGCCGCGATCTTGATCCTCGCATTTTCGACGATAGCCGCATTGCCACTGCATTGTCCGAGTTGGCGCGTTACAGTCGGTATTCGCAAGTTCAGGTGTTGTTGTCGGATGTCGATGATGTCATGGCGCGCGGTCACCGCTGGCTTGAAGTCTTTCAACGCTTATCGAGCCGCATCGAAGTTCGCGTTATTCACGAAGACTATTGGCAGTTGCCGTTTGTATTTACGATTATTGACGAATGCGCTCTGCTCTATCGCAGCAATGCCAGTGAGTTTGAAGGTACCGTCAGTTTTAATGATCGCCATGCTTGTGCACAGAAACTGATTCATTTTCGTGAAGTGTGGGATGTCAGCCGCGTTGCGTCTGAACTGCGTAGGTTATACATATGATGCATCGCCCATGGCTAAGCAGTATCGCTTTAAAAGAGATCCAGATACGGCGAAATTCAACCACCCCCAACCCCCTCCTAAAAAAATGGAGGGGGCTTAAAAATCCTCCCCTTTTTTTAAGGGGAGGGCTGGGTGGGGTTAATGGTTTTAATCAATCGCTAATGCGATGTTGGCTTGTCTTTGCGCTGTGCTGTTGTTTAGTACCAACCATCGTTATTGGCGAAAATCGTTTACGTATTTACGAACTGAAACACAGTTTCGCTGCGCCTGTGTTGGAGATGATCCGTCCGCATTTGCCGTCAGGCACCGGTGCCAGCGCACACGACAATAAATTGCTGCTGAACATCAGCGACGAAGACTTTGCGCGCATCGAGCCCTTGCTTCAACAATTGGATGCAGCACCAATCCGCGTGATGGTCAGTGTGCGTCAGCGCCAGCAACATCACCAAAAAGATCAAGGCGTACAAGCCGATGTCAACTTATCCAATCAAGGCTCTGATGTGCGCGTGCGCGGTCAATACAGCACATCGCGTGACAACGAAAATGCAACGCAGAAAATTCAAACGCTATCGGGGCAAGCGGCTTTTCTGCAAACCGGTTATGAAATTCCTTACTTAACCATCAGCGCGTCACCACTGACTGGAACTATTTCGACCGGCACACAGTTTCGTGCGGTCGGTACCGGTTTTTATGTGTTGCCTCGCGTCAACGGTGATTCGGTCACATTGCTAATTAATCCCCGCCAAGAAAGCGCACTGCGCAACGGTCAGATCCGCAGCAATGTCATTGAAACGCAAGTTTCAGGACGCATCAGTGAATGGCTGGAACTGGGCGGCAGCACTCAACAACAACACAGTTATTCCACGCAACGCCAAAATAGTTGGCAAGTCGAGCTGCGTGTAGATGTGTTACCTTGAACACCAGAACACTATTCGGTTCAACCTTTAACAATTTATCCATTCATTACCGTTTACGCTGACGATACGGCACTTTGTCACAGTCCTCGTGCAATCAGTATTGCCAACGGCTAGCATAGCGGCCGTTTTGTGGATGTATAAATAATGTTGCATACCTATAAAGAAGAATTTTCGGCGATGTCTAAAATCGCCGCACCGGCGGTGCTGGCGCAATTGGCACATATGTCGCTGGGAGTCATTGATACGATCATGGCGGGTCATCTCGGTGCCGAAGCGCTCGCGTCGGTAGCCACAGGCGTCAATCTGTTTGCTCCACCGATGTTGTTTATTCTGGGTGTATTTTTGGCGCTCAATCCGATCTGCGCTCAACATAATGGCGCAAAGCGTCATGATCAGATCGCCGTCACCGTGCAAAATGCTTTGTGGTTTGCCGCCATAATCTCATTGCCGATTTTTCTATTCTGGCGTGAAATGCATGTCGTCATGGATTGGTTGGGGGTACAAGAGGCTATCAAACCAATGGCGCGTGACTACCTTGACGCGTTGTCGTGGGGCACGCCGTTTTATTGGGGATTTTTGGCCTTACGTTTTTGCAACGAGGGTTTGTTCGCCAATCGCGCCGTCATGTGGTGTTATTTTTCGGCCATTCCGTTAAATGTTTTTTTTAACTATTCATTTATTTACGGAAAATTTGGCTTTCCTGAACTAGGCGCGGTGGGTGTTGGTTATGCAACTTCCTGCGTGTGGGTATTTTTGTTTTTTGCGATGTTGATCTACACGATCAATGCACGCCGCCATCATCATCTGGCATTGTTCACCCATATTTGCCGGCCGCAGTGGCAGGTCATCAAAGAGTTTCTCAGTGTTGGAACGCCAATGGGTATCGCATTCGGCATGGAAGTGCTGATGTTTTGCATGGCCGGATTAATGATTGCGACATACGACACCCACACGATGGCGGCACATCAAATCGCGCTGAACTTTGCATCAATGACATTCATGATTCCACTGGGCATTGCGGATGCGATCACGGCGCGTGTCGGGTTTGCCGTTGGTGAGGGTTCGCCCAAAAATGTTCAGCGTGCAGGGCAAACCGGCATCCTGCTAGCGGCGTGCTGCATGACGTTATCCGCCTCGATCATGTTGTTTTTTCCCGGTCTGGTCACGCGCATTTACACCGACGACATGCAAGTGCAAGTCATCGCCATTGGATTCCTGTTTCTGGCCGGCATTTTTCAGTTTTCAGATGGCCTACAAGTGTCCGCCGCCGGTGCATTGCGCGGCATGAAAGACACGCGTTTTCCGATGCTGATCAGTCTGACGGCTTACTGGATCATTGGATTTCCTTCCGGTTGGCTGTTCGCAAATCACACGAGCCTGGGGCCCGCCGGTTATTGGGCCGGTATGATTTGCGGGCTGAGCACTGCCGCTTTGCTGCTTAATTGGCGATTTTATGTGCTGAGCCACAAGTGGCAAGCGCCGGCAGTCTGATAAAATCGCGCCGCTTTGGCTCGTTTACCTCTCGAGCATCCCTGGATAGCCCGCGATGAACCGTTTTGCACTCGACAATTATGACCGGCCCACACTCGCTTGCCCGACTGACGACAAACGTCTGTTGTTGCATTCCTGTTGCGCGCCTTGTGCCGGTGAGGTGATGGAAGCCGTTCACGCATCGGGGATAGAACAAACCGTATTGTTCTATAACCCAAACATTCATCCACGCGAAGAATATGAAATTCGCAAAGACGAAAATAAACGCTTTTGCGACAAGCTGAATATTCCGTTTGTCGATCTCGATTATGACACCGACAATTGGTTTGAACGCGTCAAGGGCTTAGAAAACGAACCGGAACGCGGCATCCGTTGTACTGTTTGTTTTGATATGCGATTCGAACGTACTGCACTCTATGCACACGAGCATGGATGGCGTTTGATTTCATCGTCGCTCGGTATTTCTCGTTGGAAAAATATGGAGCAAATTAACGACTGCGGTGAACGCGCAGCGGCAAGGTACGATGGCGTCACGTATTGGACATTCAATTGGCGCAAAGATGGTGGTGCCGCGCGCATGGTTGAGCTTGCCAAACGTGAGCAATTTTATCAGCAGGAATATTGTGGTTGCGTTTACAGTCTGCGCGACACCAACCGCTGGCGTATGTCGCGTGGCCGCGATCGCATCAAACGGTTGACGCGCTTTTATGGCCGCGACGAGATCCATATTCAAGAAATTGCCGAAGACAATCAGAAAGAATCATAAGTCGAATAATACGCAACTGATCCGACTGACATTCCGCATTCAAGTCAGTTAACATGCCCGTCACTTTCGCACTGACGGGCATCAAAATGAAAAACTTAATCCTTCCACTTCTTGCCTTACTGTTGGCTGCTTGCGATTCGGGTGAGCAAACCTCTGTTGCACCGGCGCCACAACTTTCTACCCCTGCTGCAGTTCCTTACGATGTCAGTGAAAAATCACTGCAACAAATTCATGCCGATTTATCTAATGGCGTGGTCACTTCGGAAGAATTGGTCAAGTTGTACATTGCTCGTATCGAAAGCATCGATCAAAACGGACCGCGATTAAACAGTGTCATCAGCTTGAATCCTGATGCGATCAAGCAAGCGCAGCAACTCGATCAAGAGATGAAAGAACGAGGCGTGCGTTCTGCATTGCACGGCATTCCGATACTGATCAAAGACAATATTGAAACCGCCGACAATATGCCAACCACGGCCGGCTCGTTGGCACTGAAAGACAACATCACACAGCGCGACTCGCCATCAATTGCCAAATTGCGCACTGCAGGCGCAGTGATTTTGGGCAAAACCAATTTGAGCGAATGGGCCAACATCCGCTCTACCCGTTCGACCAGTGGCTGGAGTGCGATGGGCGGTCTCAGCAAGAATCCGTATGCACTTGATCGCAACACCTGCGGATCCAGTGCCGGAACCGGCGCTGCCATTGCCGCCAGTTTGGCGACGTTAGGTATTGGCACCGAAACCGATGGTTCGATCACGTGCCCGTCTTCAGCGAATGGTTTGGTTGGATTGAAACCGACCGTCGGATTGATTTCACGCACGCACATCGTACCGATTTCGCACAGCCAAGATACCGCAGGACCGATGACACGCGATGTTTATTCTGCCGCTGCGATGTTAACTGTTATGGCGGGTAGCGATGTTAACGATGAAGCCAGCAAAGAAACCGACAGTCGAAAAACCAATTATTTGAGTGCCATCGACAATGCGTCACTTCAGGGCAAACGATTTGGTGTTTTGCGTTTTGTTAAAAGCAACAATCCTGATGTGAACGTCGCTTTCGATGAGGCGCTGCAAAAAATGCGTGACGCTGGTGCTGAAATCATCGACATCAATGAGTCGCGTAATGACGGTGCCTTGCAAGAACAAGAATTCGCTGTGCTCATGACCGAAACCAAAGCCGATCTGAATGCCTATTTGGCAACTACGCCAACAACGGTAAAAACCCGCACTCTGGCTGAAGTGATTCAATTTAATCGTGACAATCGCAAAGCCGAAATGCGCTTTTTTGGTCAGGAATTGTTTGAGCGTGCTGAAGCAACCAAAGGCCTGAGTGATGCAGCGTATTTGAAAGCCAAAAAACAATCACAAACGACAGCACGCCAAGCGATCGATGGCTATCTAAAAAAGTACAAAGTCAATTCTCTGATTTTCTTTACGCTTGATCCAGCCTGGACTTCCGATTTAGTTAATGGCGATCATTACACTGGCGGTGGTGCCGGCTATTTGGCGGCAATTTCAGGTTATCCGCATTTGACGGTGCCGATGGACTATGTGAACGGATTGCCAGTGGGTATTTCGTTTATTGGCAGTGCATGGACGGAAGGCGAATTGTTGGCCAACGGTTATGCGTTTGAACAATTGACCAAAGCTCGACGCCCTCCCAGTTTTGCGATCAACACGGTTGAGTTGCTGGGGCTGAAGTGAAAAACAACTGATTAGGTAGGTTTCTCAGCTATCGTGGCCGTTCATCCTTCGATGACCAAAGGAAATCCCCTTGCGGGACGGGCTCAGGACGAACGGAAGTGGAACTTGATGTGTCTATGCGATACAAAATAGTTCAAATACCGTTCGTGGTGATGCTTCGACATGCTCAGCACTAAAGGCGAGACGAACCATGAACGGGAATGTGAGCTGAGTTTTGAACCTCAAAAAAAACGGCTCTTGCAGAGCCGTTTTTAATTTTTCCGTTTAACGTTTTTTCTTTTCTTCACGATCACGATAAACCTTTGGGGCGGGTCGCTCATTACCATCACTGCTGGTGCGACGAGGATTGATCGGCGTACGATCGTTGTCATCACTGTTTGTCGTGCGCGGTGTGCGCGGAAGGTTTGGATTTTCGGGTGTGGGACGCGCTGGACGAGGGCCAGTCACTGGGAATGTACTGTTGGGTTGCGGTGGCACAACGTTCGGTGTACTCGGGCGAGGGTGATGATGGTGGTGAATGTACACCGGACGGTACCACCATGGATCCCAGTAGCTGCGATGCAACAGAATCATATCGTCATGATGACGATCTTGACGTGGTTGCCACAGATGATAACCACTCGCTGAAACCACCACATAGCTATAAGGCTGTTCATCAATTTTGCCGTCGACTGGCGGTTGAACTGACCCCATCACGGTGATTTCACGCCCAATCTGAAAAATCATTGGATCGAGAAAGCGATCGAAAATCGCAATGAAACGGCCATTCGTAATATTGGCGTCAACCGGTTGACCATAACTGCCAAGTGGTTTCTCAACAATCTCAATCCAGGTTTGGTTTTCACGATTTTGCACGCGGGCCACCAAGCCGCCCCAACGAACCAGCTGACCTTGTGCTAACGAAGGTTCAGCGCGCACGCGGGCGATCGTCAGCGTTGAGTCTACCGTACCACCAATATCGTTGGGCACGGTGCTGCATGCAGACAGAACCAAACCAGCGGCAACCGCGATAACGCGTAGCCATGTGTTCATCACTTCACTCCTGCTCATAACCAAAATGCGTGGCAGTTCGGCATTGTAACGACGAATTGGACCTATTTTACGCTGAATGTTTGCTGAATGCTGTCGATAAACCGGCAAAGAATTGCCGGAGATCCGTCATGTCACTCGCCCCTGTCCGCGCGTCGCAACCGATGCCGACCTTATTAACACCTACCGCCCAACGTTCACCGCCCACAACGGAACCAGCACCTCGCAGTGCTGACGAATGGCAACGACAAATAAATGCCGAACTGGAAGGTTCGCTGACCTATCAAGTCATAAAACGAATGCTATTAAAATCGGAGGACAACGGCCAGACACAAACTGTAACCGACACCGGTGAAACCGTTGGCAGTGAGACACAAACGAGCACTGAAACAGCGGTCGTTATCAACATCGAACTCAGTGTTTCCATCAGCATGCAGATCGCGATTGCGACCGAAACGCCGACCCCACAAAAATCCGATCCGCTGGTTATCGATTTGGGCCATGACGGCATTGTGACCAGCGGTCTACAAAACGGTATTCAGTTTGATCTGAATGCTGATGGCGTAACGGATCGGATGAGCAGCGTGCAACATAACGATTACTTTCTGGCACTCGATCGCAATGGCAATCAACGCATTGACGATGGTCGTGAATTGTTTGGCGATCAGGGCGGTTATGCCAACGGCTTTGAAGCCCTGCGTGTTTACGACGACAACCATGATCAGGTTATTGATCAATCCGACCGGGTCTTCAATGCACTGCGCCTAGTGCAATGGCGACAAGATGGCCAGCTACAACAACTCAGCTTAAGCCAGGCCGGCATCCGTCAGTTAAATTTGGCTTATCAGCAAACCGCGCAGCTACTGCGTTCGGGTGATGAAATTGCACAGCAAGGTAGCGCGGTGTTTGTTGATGGCCAACAAACGTTAATGGCCGATGTTTTATTGCAATATCAGAGTTGATGTTAGACATACAGGTCGACCCCAAACAATTGGCTCAGTTCGTCGCGTTTATCGATCGTTTCGGTTTGCTGATATGTGTTGAGTGCACGTTGCGTTTTGCTGTTGCTGTCTGCGAATACCAAAGACGATTTGCGTTGTTGCAGCGCCAGCGCTTCATCATTGGGGTTAACGATGGCTCGCCGAGGTAATTCAGTGGGAGTTGCGGGCGCATTAGGAGGAATAGGCTCTTGACGCGTGGCACCGTCATGCAGCACTAATGCTGTCGTGGTGGTTGTGAAAGGTGATAACGCCTGAACGTTCAAGCCCGCTGATCCGTTTTGCGATGAACGTCCAATTATAGGCAGGGCTTAATCATGCTAAATGCTTTACGGTGCTAAGCCGTCATTTTTTTGCTGCCGGTTTGTCGGCAACGTGATCACGCAAATACACCGGTTCGGCATGATAGGCATTCACGGTTTCACCGCGTGCAATGGCAGGCGTCGCGATCGTCAACATATCGATCGCCTGGGGAAATCGAACCGTGGATTCCTGATGCAGTGTCATCGAGGCTGGCACTTTTAACGTGTCGGCAAACACTGGCCACGCCGAACCAACAGCGTACGCCTCGGCAAACGATGGCCATTGTGCTTGCTGCGGCGATGTTACGCTTTCGGCGATCACAGTGTGCCAAACACCGTTTTGCCATTCATAGGCCGCCCAATACACTTCGCCCATGCGTGCATCAATGGCGCTTATTACGCGTGTTGCGCCGTGCTCACGACGCACACCTTCGGCCATCGCCATTAATGTTGACACACCATAAACCGGCTTATCGAGCGCATACGCCAATCCCTGCACAACACCGACTGCCGTACGCACGCCAGTAAAAGCGCCTGGCCCACGGCCATACACCAATACATCAATATCACGTAACGGTATCGACGCTGATTTTAATAACTCGTCAATCGTTGGCAGTATTTTTTGGGCATGCAATCGTGGCGCAATTTCAAAATGCTGCAGCGTTTTGCCTGCAATACTGAGAGCAACTGAAAACGCTTCCGTGGAGGTATCAAAGGCCAACAAATTCATGGCGAGGTCCTAAGATCAGTGTGTCCTGAAAAATGTTTGTACATCGCTGAGTTGTCGCGTGAGCGGCATCGGCGGCAGGCTATGCAAAAAAACGCGACCGTAGTTTTGATTCAACAAACGCGGATCGGCAATAACCAATACACCGGTATCACTGACATCACGGATCAAACGACCGGCACCTTGTTTGAGTGCGATCACCGCACGCGGTAATTGCACATCGTTGAAGGGATCACCACCGCGCCGACGATGCGCATCAATACGCGCTTTTAATACCGGATCGTCCGGTGCCGCGAACGGCAAACGATCAATGACAACCAACGACAATGCTTCGCCGCGCACATCAACACCTTCCCAAAAGCTGGATGTGCCGCATAACACCGCGTTGCCAAGGCGGCGAAATTCTTCGAGCAAACGACTGCGTGATTTGCTTTCGCCGTGCACCAAAACCGGATACGAAATACGATCAGGCAATTGTTTGGCGACGATATCGAGCGCACGATAACTGGTAAACAATAAAAACGCGCGGCCACGACTGGCCTGAATCAGCGGCACCAACTGTTCCAACAACTGTTGCGTGTACTGCGGCGCATTCGGTTCGGGCAGCCCCGGTGGCACATACAACAGGCTTTGTTCGGCAAAATTAAAAGGGCTATCCAGTTGCAACGTCTCAGCGGCATTCAAGCCTAACGTTTCAGTGAAATGGGCGAAGCCTTTGTTCACGGCCAATGTCGCCGAGGTATAGATCCATGCCGAATTCTTGTAGCGCGTGATTTGCTTTTGAAAGGCTTCTGCAACCGATAGCGGTGTGCTATTCAATGAAAAGCCTTGGCCCCAGGTTTCGTACCAGCGAATGGCTTGTTGATTGTCCTGTTGCAACACCGTGGCCAAACGATGACGCAGCACATCAATGCGCGCCATACCGGCGTCAAGTTCTTCGTCACGGCCCATCGCAATATCGAGTTGTTCGTAAACGCGATCGAACTGCTCTTTCAATGTTTGCAAACTTTCCTGCAACTGCGGCTTGAAAAAAATAGGCTGCAACGGTGCACGCTGTTTGTCGTCACCCAAAGCTAACCGCAGATCTTGCACGGGCTTTTTTAAACCGCGCAAACCATCAAGCAAATCAGCTTGATCTTTGGCGTGACTGAGTGCAGCGGCTTCCATATCGCGCGCAAAATCCAAAATCTGACGACTACTTAAATTGTCACCAAAAAAAGAACTGGCGGTTTCGGCCAATTGATGTGCTTCGTCAACAATGATCGCTTTGGCACCCGGCAGCAATTCGCCGAAGCCTTCTTCTTTCAGCGCCAGATCGGCAAGTAACAGATGATGATTGACGACAACAATTTCAGATTCGAGTGCTGCACGGCGCGCTTTGACGACAAAACAGTCCTGATAATACGGGCAATCTTGTCCCAAACAATTTTCGCTGGTACTGGTGACCAATGGTGTGATTGGGTCGTTGTCGATCATCGCTGAATGTTCAGACAAATCACCGGTCTTGGTCGAACGTGACCACGATTGCAGACTGCGCACGCGCGCGGCCGCTTCTTTGGTTGGCAAACGACCGCTCAACATTGTTTGTTCAAGACGATGCTGGCACAAATAATTGCTGCGACCTTTAAGCAAGGCTCGACGAGGTTTAATGTCGAGCGTGTCGCACACGGCGGGTAGATCACGGTGAAACAATTGATCCTGCAGATTTTTGGTGCCAGTGCTGATGATGATGCGCTCGCCTGCCAACAACGCCGGCACTAGATACGCAAACGTTTTGCCGGTGCCGGTGCCAGCCTCGACGATCAATGTTTGTGCACTTTTGATCGCATTTTCAATGGCCGTTGCCATCGTGAGCTGTTGTTCGCGCACGTTGAACTGTTTGATTTTGTCGGCAAACGGACCGTGTGCGCCCAGCACAAAGGCGCTTTCACTTAAAGCCATAAAAGGGATGTCATAAATGGATTGAGCCTGAATCAGTTGGCGTCGGCAGACCAAACAACGGTGCCAAGCGCTTTGAATTTGTTGACGGTCATCGCACCCCGTTTATTGGCCGCGACACCGCTCAGTGCATTTTCGATTTGTTGCCGGCTGACTTCAACCAATTCCGTCGCGTTGTACTCTTCATCCATCAAAACGAGCAGCACGCAGTCCCATTTGCCCTCGAGCGCGAGCTGGCCGATACGCTGTTTGGCTTTGCTGTCGCGAAACTGCACGCGTCCTTTGATTTGGATTTTGCGCCCATCCCGCTCGCCACTGCCTATCGCATCAACCCCTGCGATGTCGGCCTCCACCGCCTTTAAGTCAAGCAAACGCATCGCATCAAAGCGCGCAATTTCATTGGTCAAGGGCAGCGTTTGGCCGGTGGCCTTGTGATAGTCGGCGGCGAGGCGACGGGCTTCTGACATCAGCTTGGCGACGTCATACAGACTCATGGTGTCATTAACCGATTCAGCGGCGGTGTGGCGCATAATAGGCGAAGAACGTTTATTTAGCTAGAACAACAACTTAGACGCGAACATTAATGCTACTTCCCAAATTACTTTCCTCCGACGCTTCGTCGTCCCGGCGTGCCCGTCGATTTCCACCGGCGCGTCGTTCGAGCAAAACCTCCTGCTTTTGCTGACGACGGTCACGGTGACGACGATCAAGACGAGCGGCCTCTTCACGGGGCGCTTGTTTGGGCGGTTCAATCACCGGCACAGCGACGGGTTGCGGTTCAACCCGTACAACAGGCGTTGCCGCAATACGCGTGGCATCCTGAGCATTGAGCGGATTGATCAGTGACATGACGATTCCTCCATCTATCATGCTTATCGGTCAGCCAATGGAATTTTAAAGGTCACGTGCTCTGTCAACGAATTGATCTGTGACGCGTTATACAGCTTCAGGAGCAATCATCAAAGGGCCATGATGAGTCAGATTGTCGCGCACTGGCAGGAGTCACTAGACTCTAGCCTTCCTCAGCTCAGAACCCACACCCGCATCGTGGATCGCGATTTACGCCGTCAGTTGGATCAATTTCTCGCGTCCGTCGAGCGTCGTGCGTTTCGCATTGCGCAAATGTCCGTGCGCAATCCCGACGATGCGCTTGAAATTGTGCAAGACGCGATGATGAAACTGGTTCAGTCCTATGCCCAATTACCGCAAGAGGATTGGCCAAAACTGTTTCAACGTATTTTGCAGACACGCATTCTTGATCACCATCGCCGCAAAAAAGTGCGTAATCGCTTGTTTGTCTGGTTTAACCGCGACGAAGACGACGACGATATCGACCCAATCGCAAATGCCCCTGCCGAAGGTATCCACGATCCTTTGGATCGGCTGACGTTGGAGTTGGGCAATGCCGCGCTGGTTGCCGCCGTTGAAACCTTGCCCGAACGTCAACGCCAAGCGTTTTTGCTGCGCCACTGGGAAGGTTTTAGCGAAAAAGAAACCGCGTATGCGATGCAATGCAGCGAAGGATCGGTTAAAACGCATTTGTCCCGCGCGATGCACGCGTTGCGCGTTCACCTGGCGGAGCATCAGCCATGACTGACCAACAACCAACCACGCCTAAATGGCAACAACGTGTGCGTGATGCACTCGACGACAACGCCAATCAAATTGACTATGCAACACAACTGGCGTTGGCGCGTGCTCGCGCCACGGCATTGGCACAACCGCCATCACGCTGGCAACGTCTGCTGCACAACAAAAAGATCTGGCTCGGCACAGCCGTACCGGCGGCACTGGCGGTGTTCTTTATGCTGCAGTTTGCGGTGCCGGGATCGGCGCCTACTGACAGCCATTCCGTTTATGAAGATCTGGAGCTGTTGGCCGACAGTGAAGATCTGGACACCTTCAGCGAACTTGAAATGTACGAATGGATGAGCGAAAGCAATACGGAATCGTGACACTAGCTTTCCGCATGTTTGTCACCTATAAATAAGGGGCTTGTTAGCCCCTTATTTATTTCTGGCTCGTTGTAGAGCACGACTCTGAGCGGCACACACATGACAACAACATGCACGATAACAACGATGCCATTCCGCTCGACAGCGCCTTAAGCACTGGCGGCGATTACCTGCCCACCGAACTGATTCTGCTGCCATTGTCAGAGCGTCCGTTTTTTCCACCGCAAACACTGCCCGTGCTGATGCATGAAGAAGTGTGGCGCGACACCTTGGAAATGATCGGCAGCACCGAAAATCGCGTTGCCGGTTTAGTATTGGTGCGCAATCAAAATCCCGATCAGGCCGTCGTCGGTGACTTTGTCGAAATTGGCACCGTCGTGCGTGTGCATCATCCGGTCGTTGCGTCCGGTAAAGTGCAATTCATTGCCGAAGGTTTACAACGATTTCGCATTCGAAAATGGCTCAACGACAAAATTCCGTTTCGTGCGTTGGTCGATTATCCGGTTGAGCCAACGTATAAAAAGCCCGATCAAATCAAAGCGTACGCGATCGCCATCATCAACACTTTAAAAGAGCTGATGCCGCTCAATCCGCTGTATAACGAAGAGCTGCGTTTTTTTCTAAATCGCTTTAACCCCAACGAACCATCACCGCTGGCTGATTTTGCGGCGAGCTTAACCACCGCCACACGTGACGAATTGCAAACCGTGCTCGAAGCCGTGCACCTGCCAACACGCATGGAAAAGGTGTTGGTGCTGATCAAAAAAGAACTGGAAGTAGCCCGTATCCAAGCCAAGATTCGACAAGATGTCGATCACAAACTCAGTGAACATCAGCGTAAGTTTTTTTTACGTGAACAGTTAAAAGTGATCCAAAAGGAACTCGGCATTCACAAAGATGATCGCACGGCCGATCTCGACAAATTTCGTGAACGCATCAATTTATTGACGCTACCATCGCACGCCGCGCAACGTCTCAACGACGAAATGGACAAGATGTCGATTCTGGAGCCTGGTTCCCCCGAATACGCCGTCACCCGCAATTATCTGGATGTGTTCACATCGTTACCGTGGGGTGTGTACAGCGAAGACAATCTTGACTTAGCGCGCGCCAAGAAAATTCTGAACAAAGAACACGCCGGTCTTGATGATGTCAAAGAACGCATTCTGGAATTTCTGGCCGTCGGCTCATTAAAAGGCGAAATTGCCGGTTCCATCATTTTGTTGATCGGCCCACCGGGTGTGGGTAAAACGTCCATCGGAAAATCAATTGCCCATGCATTGAACCGTGAGTTCTATCGATTTTCGGTGGGTGGTATGCGGGACGAAGCCGAGATCAAAGGTCATCGTCGCACCTATATTGGTGCCCTGCCCGGCAAATTGATTCAAGCACTGCGTGAATGCAAACGCAGCAATCCGGTGGTGATGCTCGACGAAATTGACAAGATTGGCAGCTCGTATCAAGGCGATCCGGCATCCGCATTGCTCGAAGTATTAGATCCAGAACAGAACCACAATTTTCTCGATCATTACCTGGACGTGCGTTTTGATCTGTCGAAGGTGTTGTTTGTTTGCACCGCCAATCAGTTAGACACGATTCCACGGCCGTTACTGGATCGCATGGAAATCATTCGTTTGTCCGGTTACATCACACAAGAAAAAGTGGCGATTGCCAAACAGTATTTGTGGCCGCGTCAGTTACAAAAAAATGGTTTGAAAGCCGCGCAAGCCAAAATGGATCCGCAGGCTTTGGTCAAAGTGATCGACGATTATGCGCGTGAAGCCGGTGTACGCAATCTCGACAAACAACTGGGGCGCATTGCACGCAAACTGGCCGTGCAACGTGTCAGCGGAAAAACGGACAATGTTGTCATTTCACCGCACGATGTAGAACAGATTTTAGGTCACCCGATCTTTCAAACTGAATCGCCGAGCAAGGGCATTGGCATTGTAACTGGATTAGCGTGGACGGCATTGGGTGGTTCCACCTTGAATATCGAAGCGGCCATTATCCATCATCAAAATCGCGGATTTAAATTGACCGGAACACTCGGCGATGTGATGAAAGAGTCCGCTGAAATTGCTTATAGCTATGTGCTGTCGCATCTCGCAGAGTTTGGGGCAGCGGCCGATATTTTTGATAAAGCTTTCATTCACGTGCACGTGCCCGAGGGTGCGACGCCCAAAGACGGTCCCTCAGCCGGCATCACATTGGCCACCGCATTACTGTCCTTGGCGCTCAACAAGGCCCCCAAACCACTGGCCATGACCGGCGAGATCACACTGACCGGCGAAGTGCTCGCCGTGGGTGGCATTCGCGAAAAAGTCGTCGCGGCCAGACGCGCCGCCATCAAAGAATTGATCCTGCCCAAAGCCTGCGAAGGTGACTTCAGTGAACTGCCCGCCTATATCAAAAAAGGCCTGAAAATCCATTTTGTTTCGCACTATAGCGACGTGCTCAAGCACTGTTTCAAGTCCCGTTGAGGTTTGACGAAAAGCCAAGTTTCGACTTTGCTTTATGGCAGCCCTAAAGGAGGACAGAATGAAGACCAGAGGTAAATTAACTTGGTTTGCCGCGCTGATGACACTGATTTCCAGCGTGTCGCTTGCGTCAGAATTCAATATTAATGGTTTCATTTCCGCAGTGGGAGGAAAAGTAATCGACAGTGACGGCGAAGCCATCTCCTATACCGCAGACGAATATGGGTGTCCCGATTGTTTTGTCGCGGACTATCCATTTGCCGGTGTGTACGATGATGACCTGACTTTTAGGCCGGACACTACCATTGGCGTGCAAGGCAATTTCATCATCAACGATCAGCTATCTGCCACCGTTCAATTTGTTTCGCAGGGCGCGCAAGACTTTGACGCCAATGTGGAATGGGCTTACTTCAGCTACAAACTGAATGATACATGGACTATGCAAGGTGGACGCAAACGGTTACCGCTGTTCTACTATTCAGACTTTTTTGATGTGGGTTATGCCTATACGTGGATCCGAGCCCCGGCTGATCTTTATGGTTGGCAAATTTATGGGTATGACGGTCTGAATTTCATGTACAACACCGAATGGGGTGATTTTAGCGTAACCGGTAATTTTTGGTTCGGCCGCGACGACGACACCAACAACCAAACACTTTCCAAATTATATTATTATCAACAGGTTGACGAAACGTGGAAAAATATCGCGGGCACGTACTTAGACCTTAGTAAAGACTGGTTCAGCTTCAGAATCATCTATATGCAAAATGAAGTGGATCGCTACACACCAGATGACGACAGACAACGTTTGCTGGATGAAAAACAGTTTTTCTATGGAATTTCTGCCAATGCTGACTGGGGAAGATTCATCGTTAGAACCGAGTACAACATATTCAATCGTCCTGATGCAGAACCCGATGTCAATCGCTATACGGCTTCGTTAATTGCATTGGGTTTTCGTGCAGGTGATTTCACGTTTATGCTTACACATTCTGCGTTTACTGAAGATTACTCCTACACTTTTGATGACGGCGTCAACCCAGTTCAGCTCATCGACGATGAAGGCGAAGTGCATGACACCGACTCCTTTACTATTCGTTGGGATTTTATGCCATCTGTTGCTTTCAAACTGCAGTATGATCAGTTCACTGATGACACTAGTTGGAACTACGACAACGGTGACGGAACCATCGGCGAGGACAAGCTATTTGGTGACTCGACGCTTATTTCTTTTGGCTTCGATGCAGTATTCTAAGGGAGAACAACAAATGAAACGATTATTCATTGCCTCTCTCTTCGCCACACTTGCCAGCGGTATGGCGTTGGCGGAAGTTGCCATCATTGTCAATCCAGCCAACGCTGCAACGGCGGGCACTGACGATATTCAACGCTTGTTCTTGGGTAAAACCAAAAGCTTTCCCGGTGGCGGCGACGCTGTTGCGTTCAACTTGAAAGAAGGCTCGCCAGCGCGCGAAGCATTCAATCAAGCGATCTTGAACAAAAATGAGAGTCAGGTGAAAGCCTATTGGTCGCAACTGGTGTTTACCGGCAAAGGCACACCGCCCAAAGAAGCCGCTGACGAAGATGAAATGAAAAAATGGGTGGCAGGCAATCCAAACGCGATTGGCTATATTGATGCCAGCAAAGTGGATGGCTCGGTTAAGGTGTTGTTAAAACAGTAATCTGCACACTTTATCGAGAAAAAACGGGCGATCATGATCGCCCATTTTTTTTTTTGGCTAGAAATTCGAGCCACTGTTGCCGTTCATCCTTCGATGACCGAAGGAATTCCGCGTGGGACAGGCTTAGCACTAACGACAAGTCGAACCATGAACGGGCAAGCGCTCTGAGAGTTCTGCCCAATCAGGATTTGTTTTACATTTCATTCTCAATGAACGTTAGCTTTCATTTGTGCGAAACGATCGCGCATCGCTTGACTGGGTTGCGCATCCATTTGACTGACCAGCCAAATGGTGAGTGAAGCCAAGACAAATCCCGGCACCATTTCATACAAACCAAACCAAGCGCCGTTGCGCCAAATGACAACCGTGATCGCACCAACCAGCATACCGGCCAAAGCACCGTTACGCGTCATGCGTGGCCAACACAACGAGAACAACACCACAGGACCAAACGCCGCACCGAATCCGGCCCAGGCATAGCCAACCAATCCGAGCACGCGGCTGTTGGGATCCGACGCAATAACGATGGCAATGACGGCTACCAAGAAAACCATGGCGCGACCAAACCACACCAACTCATTCTGGCTAGCCTGCGGACGGAAAAACGATTTATAAAAATCTTCGGTCAGTGCAGATGAACACACAAGAAGCTGACAACTCAATGTACTCATGACTGCCGCCAAAATAGCCGACAGTAAAATGCCGGCGATCCATGGATTGAACAAAATCGAAGAAAGCGTAATGAACACGGTTTCGCTATTCGCTTTTACGGCACCCGCTTGATCGGGATGCACGGCAAAATACGCAATGCCAAAATAGCCAACCAACATGGCGCCCGCTAAACACAACACCATCCACGTCATGCCAATGCGACGCGCATTGACCATTGTCTTCGCCGATTCGGCCGCCATGAAACGTGCCAGAATATGCGGCTGACCAAAATAACCCAGACCCCACGCCAACAATGAAATGATGCCGATAAATGTTTGGCCGTAAAACATATCGGTTAAATTGATGTTAACGGAAGCAATCGTTTGTTGCGCTTGGCTTACGCCACCAACATCGATCAACACGAATACGGGCACCAGAATCAGCGCAAAAATCATCAATGTTGCCTGTACCGTATCGGTCCAGCTAACGGCCAGAAAACCACCGATAAACACATAAATGATCGTTGCCGCTGCCCCCGCCCACAACGCGATGTCATATGACATGCCGAAGGTCTGTTCAAATAAGCGAGCACCGGCAACCATGCCGGACGCACAATATATCGTGAAAAATACCAAGATAATAATCGCCGACAACACACGCAAAATTTTGCTGTGATCTTCAAAGCGACGCGAAAAATAGTCGGGCAACGTCAGGGCGTTGTCGGTCAATTCGGTGTACACACGCAAACGCCCTGCCACCAGCGCCCAATTGATCCACGCGCCCAAAATCAACCCAAAAGCGATCCAACTTTCAGAAACACCACGCAAAAACAACGCGCCGGGCAAGCCCATCAACAACCAACCACTCATGTCGGATGCACCGGCTGACATCGCCGTGACAAAACTGCCGAGGCTGCGACCTCCTAAAATGTAATCCGACAAATTGTTGGTGTAACGCCACGCAAAAAAACCAATCGCGATCATCGCGACAATATAAATAATAAATGTGATAGTGGTTGGATGACCCAAACTCATTATTATCTCCCCGCCAGTGAATGAACCAGATACGGTTCAGTAATCCGATCCAGATGTGATACTAAAAGATCGGGTGACCATGTGCTTGTATTGTTGCGATTGAAAAGCCGTAAACACAGCGAACATGAAACGACGAAATAGCGGTTGGAAAATCGGCGGTCAAGATCGCCTTGCCTACCGTGAAGACACCGTTTTATTGCTTAAGCAGTCCAGCCCTGCACTTCGGTGTTGACACAATCGGCTAACAATTGAATGTGTTCCTCGTCGGCATTCAGGGCAGGCACATAATGCAATGCCTTGCCACCGTGCGCGACAAAATGTTCGGCGGCGCGCACGCGGATCTCTTCCAACGTTTCGAGACAGTCGGCGGCAAAACCGGGACAGACCACATCCAATGTTTTGATGCCCTGCTCCGCTAATGTTTGTATCGTCGGTTCGGCATAAGGTTGCAACCAGGGTTCGCGACCAAAACGCGATTGATAAACCAGTTGCCATTGATCGTCGTTGAGCGCCAACGCAGCGGCGAGTTTGTGCGCCGTAATTTCACAATGGCGTGCATAGGGATCGCCTTCGTCAACATAGCGTTGTGGCAAGCCGTGAAACGAGATCAATAATTTTTCGCTGCGGCCACTCGTTTGCCAATGGGTTTGCACGCTGTGGGCCAAGGCCGAGATATAACGAGGATGATCAAAGTAGTGCTGCACAAAACGCAATGCCGGCACTTGTCGACAGCGCGCAAACGCACGGTGCACACGATCAAAAACACTGGCTGACGTTGAACAGGAATACTGTGGGTACAGCGGCAGCACGACCACACGTTGCACACCGTCACGACGCAATTGCAGCAACGCAGAAATCAGCGACGGATTGCCATACGTCATGCCCAGCGCGACCGGAATGGAGCGCGACCATTGTGCCGACAACTGGGTTTGCAATTTCTCCGCTTGCTGACGACCGATTGCACGCAGTGGTGCGTCGTCTTGCCAAACCGATCGATACAACTTGGCCACTTTGCGAGGACGCAACCGCAAAATGATGCCATGCAACACTGGCAACCAAAACCAACGAGGCAAATCGACAACTCGCGGATCGGATAAAAATTCGCGTAAATAACGCCGCACCGCTGCGGGTGTGGCTTCGTCTGGTGAACCAAGATTGACTAACAGAACGCCAAAAGGCGCGGACGGAGCCGCGCCTTTTTGACAGGGTTTGGTCGAGGAAGTCATCACGCCGAATTATCCTTATGATTAAAGATGAGAGCGAGACGACTGTGCGATCAGTGGCTTTCCAGTGCCTGGAAAATATGATCGCGAATTTGTTCCACCGTGCCGACACCTTCGATGCGAATGTAGGCCGGTGAATTCGCTTCACCGCTCACATTCCAGTTACGGTAATAATCGATTAATGGTTTGGTTTGGCTGTGATAAACATCAAGACGTTTGCGCACGGTGGCCTCTTTATCGTCATCACGCTGAATCAAATCGTCGCCGGTGACGTCGTCTTTGCCAGCCACTTTGGGCGGGTTGTACACGATGTGATAAACACGACCCGAAGCGGCGTGCACACGACGACCGTCCAACCGTTTGACGATTTCTTCGTCATCGACAACGAACTCGACAACGTGATCCACATCGATATTGTTGGCGCGCATCGCATCGGCTTGTGGAATGGTGCGCGGGAAACCGTCGAGCAAGTAACCGTTGGTACAATCGGCTTGGGCAACGCGCTCTTTGACGAGATTGATAATCAGGTCATCCGGCACCAATTGGCCGGCATCCATAATCGCTTTGGCTTTTTGACCGAGTTCAGTGCCGGCTTTGACAGCAGCACGCAGCATGTCGCCAGTGGAGATCTGCGGAATGTTGTAGCGCTCTTTGATGTACTGCGCCTGGGTTCCTTTACCGGCACCGGGAGCACCTAACAAAACAATACGCATATCCAATGTCTCCTGCGCGCAATGCGCTGCGAGTTGGGGGCAGCCGCCCCTGCAACGTAAGTGGAAAAGCCGCAGCAGGGCCAGCCCTGCCGGGCGCTTAAAATAGCGATTAGCCCCTAAAAGGGCAAGAAAATTCAAGGAGTTGCAGGTTATTTAGCATCTTTGGCCGAGCTTGTCGGTTCGTTCCCGGCCATCAATTTGGCCATCCGGTTCAATTCTTCAGCACCTTCTTGCACAGCGGCAAACACTTCCAACAGATCGCTTTCGGTCAAGCCCAATGCATGCAGAGCGTCGATCGGTGCTGCCGTTACGACATCATCACCCAGGTTTTGGCGCGCCAGTAAAATATTCGCGAGTTGAACCAAATACACGTAATTTTGCGCTTCGCCACTGTATTCATAGTTGTGGTGATGCTCCGTGGCGGCAATCACCTCTTCTGGCATTTTCCAATGCCGCATCAGCCAAGCCCCCAGATAATTGTGACTCAAGCTGGCAATGGCGCCGCCGCCACTGCGACCAAATAACTGTTGCTCCATTTTAACGATGCCCATTTCGGGATTTGCCAAACAACTTTTGTTCAACAAAAAATACTCCGACTGAAACACCTGGCCCAGCAACAACACACCAAAGTTGTGCAACAGACCGCACAAATATGCGGTGCCGGGTTTGATGCCCAAAACACGATTGCAACGTCGTGTCAGCGCTTGCACCAAAGCCGCGTTGTGGACTGCATGCGTCCAAAATTGTTCGAGCCCAAGAGGGCCGTCATTGGCGAGCTTGAAAACTTTACCGGCCGCAATACCGAGCGCGAGATTCGACACAATATCGAATCCCAACACGCGGGTAATCGCTGTTTGAATGGAGTCAACATTGCCGCGATAGCCAAAAAAACTGGAACGGGCATAACGGATCACTTGCGCGGCGATGCTAGGGTCCATTTCGACCAGTTCAGCCAAATCTTTGGCTGTCGCCTCAGGATCGGCCACTAACTGCAAAATTTGGCTGGCAACGGCCGGAAACGCCGGTAACCGATACACCTGTTCCAATTTGCGTTGCACATCAGCGGCCGTTGGTAACTCAATCGGATCCAGTGTCGGAGCAATTTGCCCCCCTTGTGGAATGGTATTCGTGATCGCGGCGCGCTTGGCTCTTCCCATCAGAGTGTCAAAATCGTTCGCTGACAACGAAATGACCACACTGTGTGAGCCGGCTTCGAGATAAACCGGATCAAGCCCAAACAAGGATTCATCGACAACCGCGTTCAAGCCATACACATCCGGAAACGGTGGGCAGGAACCCGGCTCACAATCGTGAAAGCGATTGTTGTATTGTTCGGCGCTCAGTGGTTGCAAATGGCGATCAAACAGCGCCGCCACTTTTTCAAGTTGCAGCACACCATTAAGCGGAACGATGGCCATCAACCAGAAATGATCATCGGCCAACAGCACCGCCCGCGCGAATTGTCGCGACGGCACATGCAAGGCACCGGCGGTTTGTTCAAGGGTTTGTGTGCGAGCATGAACATGCTCACGGTAATGAATACCATTGCTGTTCAAAAAGCGAATAACGCTGCTAGCCAACGCCATGAGAGCATCCCCGATCAGGGTGAATCTGATTCAATTGCCGAAAAACGCACTAAGACTAGCGTCTGGCAAAATCAGCGATTGATCCATCAACTTTTGGATATGGGGTAATAGTAGCCCACGTTTGCCGATTTTTAGCACAACGTGGCAAAAAGCCTGCAAAATCGCCATCGTTTTGGCGATCGTCAAATGACGCAAATGAACGTATGCACCTTGGCGAGTTGCCGCCAAGGTGCATACAAACACTGGTACCAATACCGGTGGAGTGAATTACTTCAGGTGTTGCATCATAAAGCGGTTCATGCGCGCAACCGCTGCAGCGGGATCAGGCAGTTGACCTCCTTCGGCCAACACCGCTTGATCCATCAAGATGCCCAGCATTTCGCCAAACTGTGCTTCGTCTTGCATTTGTTCTAGATGCTTAATTAAGGCGTGCTCAACATTGACTTCAAACACCGGTTTCATCGTCGGCACTTCTTGTCCAGTTTGGCGCAGCAAGCGAGCCATATGTGATGCCATGTCTTGCTTGTCGCCGACAACGCAGCACGGTGAATCCGTTAAGCGACTCGACACACGAACATCTTTCACTCTGTCACCAAGACTCGTCTTGATACGTTCAACCAATGGAGCATGTTGCTCGGCAATCTTCTTGTTGAGCTCTTTTTCCGATTCGGTTTCCAGCTCGCCAAGATCAAGCTCACCACGCGTGATTGAAATCAGCGGTTTACCATCGAATTCGGTTAAATAGTTCAGCATCCATTCGTCAACGCGATCACTCAACAACAATACTTCCAGACCTTTCTTGCGAAACACTTCGAGGTGCGGACTGTTGCGCGCGGCAGCCCAGGTTTCAGCTGACAGATAGTAAATGCCTTTTTGGTTTTCTTTCATGCGCGACACATAGGCCGACAGCGACACATTTTGTGCGGCCGAATCACCGTGCGTGCTGGCAAAACGCAGTAATTTGGCAATGCTTTCACGATTAGAAAAGTCTTCGCCCAACCCCTCTTTCAAGCATTGACCAAACTGATCCCAGAATTGTTGGTACTGCGCATCATCTTTGTTGGCCAAATCATCCAGCATCGACAACACGCGTTTGACCGATGCTTTGCGCAACGAATCCGTCACCTGACTGTCTTGCAAAATTTCGCGCGACACGTTTAATGGCAAATCATTGGAATCCAGCAAACCACGAACAAAACGCAAATACACCGGTAAGAATTGCTCGGCGTCGTCCATGATGAATACGCGTTTCACGTATAGCTTGACGCCACGTGCACGATCGCGATTCCACATGTCCCACGGTGCATTTTTCGGAATGTAGAACAGTGACGTGTATTCGAGCTTACCTTCCACGCGGTTATGCGACCACAGCAAGGGGTCCTCAAAATCATGCGATAAATGCTTGTAGAACTCTTTGTATTCGTCGTCGCTGATATCCGACTTGCTGCGCGTCCACAATGCGGTGGCTTTATTGGTCGACTCAAACTCGCCAGTCGGCTCACCTTTATCATCACTCTTGGGCAGTTGCACGGCAATCGCTATATGATCGGAATACTTGTGGATCAGGCTGCGCAAGCGCCACAGATCCAAAAACTCTTTATCGCCGTCTTTCAGGTGCAAAATGACATCGGTGCCGCGGCTGTCTTTACTGATGTTTTCGATCGAAAACTCACCGTCGCCGGCCGAAGACCATTTGACCGCGTCTTGTTCACTGGCACCCGCCGCACGTGACACAACAGTGATGCGATCGGCCACAATAAAACCGGAATAAAAACCAACACCGAACTGACCAATCAAATGCGCGTCTTTTTTCTGATCGCCTGACAGTTGCTGCAAAAATTCAGCCGTGCCTGAACGAGCAATCGTACCAAGATTTTTAATCGCATCTTCGCGCGTCATACCGATACCGTTGTCGCGAATCGTCAGTGTGCCATCGGTTTTGTTGGGAATGATCTGAACCGCTAAAGCATTGTCAGCGCCCATCAATTCGGGTTGTGCCAACGCGCGAAAACGCAGCTTATCGGCGGCGTCAGCCGCGTTCGAGATCAGCTCACGCAAAAAGATTTCTTTATTGGAATACAAGGAATGCACCATCAGGTGCAGCAACTGTTTGACTTCGGTTTGAAAACTCAAGGTTTCAGCAGCAGACATACCCAAACTCCATTCACGATAGTGGTCAAGAACGGGGCGAACTTGGGGGCTGCCGATCTGAATTCAAGGGTCAGCGGTGATGGATAAAAACGGTAACGCGTTGGAAGCGACTTATTTGAACGGCCTACGACCGCTTAAAGCTTGGGTCAATGTGCCGCCGTCGATGTATTCCAGTTCCCCGCCAACGGGTACACCGTGCGCAATGCGCGAGATCTGGAGCGGCATGTTCTGGCACAAGTCGCGCAGATAATGGGCCGTCGCATCACCTTCGGCAGTCGGATTGGTGGCCAAAATCAACTCCTGCACCTGTCCTGCTTTTAAGCGACGAATCAGCTGTTCGAAACCCAGCTTGTCAGGACCGATACCATCCAACGGTGACAAATGACCGCGCAACACAAAATAGAGGCCGCGATATCCCGATGTACTTTCAATGGCTTGTACATCAGCAGGTGTTTCGACAACGCACAATTGCGAAACGTCGCGACGCGGATCGCGGCATATGGTACAGCGTTCTTCATCGCTGAAGGTTCGACACTGATCACAATCACGGACACCGTCCATAGCGGCTTGCAAGGCTTTCGACAATTTGCGGCCGCCATCGCGATTACGATCGAGCAAATGATACGCCATGCGTTGCGCGGATTTTTGCCCCACTCCGGGCAATGCGCGCAACGCATCGGTCAGTTGTTTTATTAGAGGACTACTTTCCACAGATTAGAACGGCATTTTAAAACCGGGAGGTAATGGCATGCCGGAGGTCACAGCGCTCATTTTTGCCTGCGAAGTCGATTCCACTTTGCGCACAGCGTCATTCACGGCTGCGGCCAGTAGATCTTCCAACATTTCTTTTTCTTCCTGCATCAAGCTATCGGCAATTTCGACACGTTTGACATCGTGTTTGCCGGTCATTGTGACTTTGACTAGCCCTGCGCCGGATTCGCCCACCACTTCCAACGATGCGATTTCGGATTGCACGCGCTGCATACGCGCTTGCATTTCTTGGGCTTGCTTCATCAGATTGCCCAGACCACCTTTCATCGCTTTAACTCCTTGTTCAGATTAATGTAGAGAACGCAACGACTCTTCGATCACCGTTGCGTTTGTGCTTGCGATTAAATCGCGAAAAATGGGATCGTTTTGCAACGACACACGAGCTTCAGCCAATTTGCGCGCCTTGATTTCCGCATCGACTTGCGCCGGTGTCATCTGTCCTTCTGGCACGCCTTCAATCAATTTAACCGTCGCGTCGTGTTGCAATAATTGCTGCAAGCGTTGCTGTAATTCGGTGATGCGTGCCGGTGTCCATTGAGGGAAGCGATCGGCATCGGTCGCCACACGCCATACCGTTGCGCTCTTCTCAATTAGCACCGTGTGATTAATCAAGCTACTGAGCAGGCCCGAAAGCGCCAACTGACGTGTCGTATTAAACCAATACAACGCTTCGACATCCTCAGTCACTGCGGGCAGATCACTCGCTGACTTTTGCGCTTCTTTTCGTTCTTCAGCGAGTGCGCTTTTCTTTTCGGTCGATTCGGCAGTTGCAGCAACGGTAACGTGTGCTGGCGCACCGACCGGTGCCTTGGTCGACGACCCTGTGTTTGAGGTCGACGAACCCGTGTTTGATGTGGCTGGCGTTTTAGCACGTTGCGGATCACCTGACGGACTAAACGGGCGAAACGCCAGCATGCGCAACAAGGTCATTTCAAACCCTTCTTTGGCGCTCGGCGCCAACGGCAGATCTCGACGCCCCAACAAACCGGTTTGGTAATACAACTGCAGATCCGCAGCAGATAATTTTTCGGCCAATTGTTGGCACAATACATTGTCTTTATAAAGCGCATTGGGCACTTGCTGTAGCACTGCCGCACCATGCAGCAGCGACAACAATTCGGCCAACACATTGCTGTAATCCGGCACAAACTGTTCCATCGCTTGCGCGGCATGCATCAATGCGGGCACATCGTGTGCGGTGAGCGCAGCGACCAATGCTGACAAATTCGTCGGTGCAACAAAGCCGAGCATGTCACGCACATCATTTTCTCGTAACAGACCCTGACCGTGTGCGATCGCTTGATCCAGCAAACTCAACGCATCGCGCAAGCTGCCTTCAGCGGCACGAGCCAATAACTGCACACTGGCATCATCAAATTCGATCGCCTCTTGCGTTAACACAAACTTCAGGCGATCAACGATTTGTTCCGACGTCAATGCTTTCAAATGAAACTGCAAACAGCGCGACAACACCGTGATCGGCAATTTTTGCGGATCGGTTGTCGCTAACAAGAATTTAACGTGTGGCGGTGGTTCTTCGAGCGTTTTTAACAGCGCATTAAAACTGCTCGTCGACAGCATATGAACTTCGTCGATGAGATAAATTTTGTAACGTCCACGCGTAGGTGCGTATTGAACGTTTTCGAGCAAATCGCGAGTGTCTTCCACTTTGGTACGCGATGCGGCATCGACTTCAATCAAATCGATAAAACGACCGGTGTCCACTTCGATACATGCGCTGCATTGACCACATGGCGTCGAACTGACCCCAAGTTCGCAATTGAGGCTTTTGGCGAAAATACGTGCGATGGTGGTTTTACCGACGCCACGTGTGCCAGTGAACAAATAAGCGTGATGCAAACGTTGCTGCGATAAAGCGGAGGTCAGCGCCTTTAAGACATGCGTTTGTCCGACCATGTCAGCGAATGCGCGAGGCCGCCATTTACGAGCTAAAGCAAGGTAACTCATCGCAACGATTGCACGCTAAAGTTGGGGTGCGAAATGCTAGCACAGGCGGCGTGGAGAGTTTTTACTTGTTGCAGCAGCAGGAGATTGCGCAGAACGAGAAACACGCGTTGCGTCGCGCTGAAAAGACAATTTGGGTGGCAACCTGCAGAGCACATCCACGGCGCATGTATCAATGACTACCGTTGCTCCCTTCCGGGCCTGGCGGGGTTTGCCATCTAACATCGCGTAGCTACCCTGCAGGTCGCCATTGACGAGTTGTCAGATGTCAGTCGTCAGTTATGCAGAAAAAAAGACTTGGTGCTTTTTCAACTGACAACAGAAAACTGGCAACTGCTTTTTTTGGCGGAGAGAGCGGGATTCGAACCCGCGATACGGGTATAAGCCGTATACACACTTTCCAGGCGTGCTCCTTCAACCACTCGGACACCTCTCCTAAAACTTCGAGAAACGCTACTTCGATTAACGTCGTGGTTTCTCAGACGACGGAGCCCGCAGCGCGTGCTCACCTCTTCAATCCAAGCCCGGTTAAGACTCGCGAAAAAAGGCGCGCTACTTTAGCGGCAGTTTTGTTGGCTGGCAAACCGTTTTATTAAGCGGTTTGGATGGCCAATTACTAGCTGCCGCAGGCATTTAGTGACAATTTACGTCACCCAAATTGGGTGGTAACTGGCTGAAAACAATACGTTATTGCAGCGCAGAACAGCAGTGGCATATAACTTGCTTTTGCATCCGCCATAAATTGTGCGCCAGTTCACAAAATGATTGTGTCCCTAAGGTTTCGGTGCACGCGTGCAGGTAGGCAAGCGATTAAGATGGCCACCTGTGTAGAAAAATGAAAAATTCAGGGGTTTACCTTATGACGATCGGATCGTTTGCGCCCACAGCGCGTGCACTTGCGTTGGGATTGGCCGTGGCATTGCTGACTTCGCTGCCCGCCGCAGCCGGCAGCGGCCCCACTTCCATGCGCGAGGCCGTCGAACAAGCGGTGCTAACCAGCCCTGACGTGCTTGCCCGCTGGCACCAATTTCTTGCCGCTGACGAATCGCGTTCCGGCGCGACATCCAGCTACCTTCCCCGAGTTGACGTGACCTCATCGTGGGCGCGCGAACGCAAAGAACGCCCCGACTATTTGCATGAGCGCGATTACGAGCGTCATGGCGCGGCCATTGAATTGCGCCAAATGTTGTTTGACGGCTTTGCCACGCCGACTGAAGTCAATCGACTGACCGACACGAAGCTTGTGCGCTATTTCGAACTGAAAGCGGTTACCGAAGAAATCGCGCAGGAAGCGGCTCGCGCTTATTTGGATGTTTTGCGTTATCGCCGCTTGTCTGAGTTGAGTTTGCAAAACTACAACACTCACCGCGATCTGTTCAGCCAAATTGAGCAGCGCGTCCGCGCTGGCGTCAGCAAAGGTGTCGATTTGGAGCAAGCCGCTGGCCGCACCGCGTTGGCCAAAACCAATGAAATAACGGAGCGTTCCAATTTGCATGATGTCAGTGCGCGTTATCGCCGAATTATCGGTGAAGCGCCCGCCGAAACGCTGGCCGCACCGCTGGCGATCTCAACGCGCGTGCCCACCGTCGATAAATTGTTGCCAGATGGGCTCAAGCAAAGCCCGCAATTATTAGCCGCGGCCGCTTCAGTGCGCTCGGCGCAACATGCGCTGCGCGGTACCAAATCGGATTATTACCCACAGGTGGAATTTCGCGCTCGTAAAGATGTTACTGAAACTGCCGATGGCGTAATTGGTCAGCACGATACGCAATCCGTTGAAGTGACAATGACCTATAACCTGTTTCGAGGAGGCAAGGACAAGCATCGCGAAAATCAATTTGCCTACGAATTGAACGCCGCCAAAGATCTGCGCGACCGTGCCTGTCGTGAAGTGCAACAAACACTTGCGATTGCACTAAACTCAACCGAAAGCTTGCGCGAACAACTGAATTATTTGTCGCAGCACGAACGGTCCACATCGCGTGTCCGTGACGCCTATCGTCAACAATTTGATTTAGGCCAACGCACTCTGCTGGATCTGCTCGACACCGAAAACGAATTGTTCGAAGCCCGACGTGCTCTTGTGAATGCGCAATATGATATGGAAGTGGCCAGCGCGCGCGTGCTGGCGCCAGCCGGTTTGTTATTGCAGACGTTACAGTTACAAGATCTGGAAAAACCTTTGCCAGAAAATGCCGCGCTCGAAGAATTGCAAAACATCGATTGGGAACGTTGCAGCAGCGCTTTGGCACAACGTTAAACAGGCAACCACGGACTGATCGGACATGAGTAGCGAACAACAACCCAGTGCCGCATCAGTTAACGACTGGATCGCTGACGAATCGCCATTGATCGACGATCCCTTGCTCGAATGCTTAATGCATTTGGCGCGTCACCATCATCGTCCACGCACACGTGAAAATTTGACTGACGGCCTGCCATTGGTCAACGGCAAGCTGACGCCGTCGTTGTTACCTCGTGCCGCCAAGCGTGCTGGCTTGTATGCCAAGCTGGTGCGCCGCGATCCGACACAGATCCCTACACCACTTCTGCCCTGCTTGTTGTTGTTGCGCAACAACTGGGCATGTTTACTCATGGGTTGGACCGAAGACGGTCAAGCCAAATTGATTTTCCCCGGTACTGGTAACGACATCATCAAACTCACACGTGACGAGTTGATGAAGCTTTACACCGGTGTTGCGATTTATGTGCGACCCAAATTCCGCTTTGATGCGCGTGCACCAGAACTGCGTGACGCCAAATCACGGCATTGGTTTTGGTCTGTGATCATGGATTCGCGGCATCTATACCGCGATGTGTTTGTGCTCGCCTTTCTGATCAATATGTTGGCACTCGCCATGCCAATGTTCACGATGAATGTTTACGACCGCGTGGTGCCCAACAAAGCCTTCGAAACATTATGGGTGCTGGCGCTCGGTGCGTTGCTGGTGCTCGGTTTCGATTTTTTGCTGCGAAATCTGCGCGCCTACGTGCTCGAGCTTGCGAACAAACGGATTGATTCGCGCTTATCCGCCTTAATGATGGAACGCATTTTAGGTCTGCGCATGGAAGTGCGCCCCAGCTCAGTGGGGTCGTTTGCCAATAATGTGCGCGCCTTTGAGGGCGTCCGCGAGTTTGTTGCTTCAGCCTCCATTACCACGTTTATCGATGTGCCATTTGCCATCATATTTCTTACCGTAATTACGATCATTGGCTGGCCCATGGTATTGCCCGTTCTCATCGCGATTTTGTTGATCATTGGTCATGCCTTTTGGGCGCAAATGCGTTTGCAAGAATTGTCCGAATCCATTTTGCGCGCGTCCAGTCAGCGTAACGCAACGCTGATCGAAACATTAACTGGCCTTGAAACCATCAAAGTGTTGAACGCGGCCAGCACCATGCAACAACGTTGGGAACAATCAAGCAATTTTATTTCTCATGTGAATGGCCGTATGCGACTCGTCACGCAATCGACGATGAGTTTTACCGGCCTCGTGCAACAACTGACATCAATCGCCGTGTTGATCGTCGGCGTTTATTTGTTGGCGGAAGGTGAAGCGACACAAGGTGGATTGATTGCCGCCGTTATGTTGTCGTCGCGCGCGCTATCGCCTATGGCACAAGTTGCTTCGCTGTTAACACAATTTCAAAATACCAAAACCTCGCTGGGCAGTTTGGAACAAACCATGGCCTTGCCGGTTGAACGCCCGGCTGATGCCAATTTTTTAAGTCGCAGCCGTTTCGAAGGCAATATCGAATTTCGTGAAGTCAGTTTTGCCTATCCTGGCCGCGATCAACCATCGATACAAAGAGTGTCATTCACCATTCGTCGTGGTGAACGCGTTGGCATTATTGGACGTATTGGTGCCGGAAAAACGACTCTCGAAAGATTGATCCTCGGTTTGTACCAACCGACGGAAGGCACGGTGTTGGTCGACGGTGTCGATATGCGACAACTGGATCCCGCAGAACTACGCCGGGCCATCGGTTATGTGCCACAAGATCCCATGCTCTTTTACGGCAGTTTGCGTGACAACATCACAATGGGCGTGCTGGAAGCCAGTGATCGCGCAGTGTTGCAGGCAGCCGAAATCGCCGGCGTTAATGAATTTGCGGATCGCCATCCCAAAGGTTATGAAATGTTGATTGGCGAACGCGGAGAATCATTATCAGCCGGGCAACGCCAAGCCATTGCCATTGCGCGCGCCGTGTTGGTCAAGCCGCCTATTTTGTTGCTCGATGAACCGACCAGCGCAATGGATTTTGTCAGCGAAGATCGTCTGAAAGCCCGCTTGAAACCGGTGCTGGAAAATCGCACAGTTATTTTAATTACGCATCGCACAGCACTACTTGATTACGTCGATCGTTTGCTGGTGCTCGACAACGGAAAATTGGTGGCCGATGGTCCTCGCGATCAAGTCATGTCGGCGTTGCGTGAAGGCAAGATCCGGGGGGCGACATGAATCAACTGACGCAGCCCCCATTGTCACGTTGGCAACGATTCATTCAAGCCGCGCGTGTACGTATTTTGTTGTACTGGGAGAGCATGAAAGAATGGCGTGCTCACCAGGAAATGAGCAAAGACATCGACTTTGTCGAAGACGCCACCCAGGCGATCATCGATCAAGATGAACGCGGTTTGCGCGCCGTAGTCTGGATCAGTTTTGCTTTGATCATGACCTTGCTATTGTGGGCCAGTATGGCGCGTATTGACGAAGTGGCCCGTGGCGAAGGCAAAGTGATTCCGTCGTCACAGGTGCAGGTGCTACAAAGTTTGGACGGCGGAATTGTCGAAGATATTTTGGTGCGCGAAGGCAATGTTGTCGAAAAAGGCCAGCTGTTATTGCGCGTGGATCCCACCCGTTTTGAATCGACATTGCGTGAAACCACCGTACAAGTGGACGCACTCAAAATCAAAGTTATCCGCCTGCAAGCGTTGGCCGATAACAAACCATTTGTGGTTCCAGCGGATTTGGAAAAAGTCGACACCAATCTTGTGCTGCAAGAACGCAATCTGTATCAATCAAAGCGCGACAGTTTGACCGCTGCGTTGGCACAAGCGCGTGAACAAACCAAACAACGGCAGCAAGAACTTGCTGAGGTTATTGCACGCAACGAACAGGCACAGAAAAGTTTTGAACTGGCACAAAAAGAATTTGAATTAACCAAACCACTGGTGGCCAGTGGCGCGGTGTCAGACGTAGAGCTCTTGCGATTGGAACGCGAAGTCGCTCGTTTGCGCGGTGAGCGTGACTCCAGTGCCGCTCAGATCCCGCGCCTTCAATACGCCGTACAAGAAACCCGGCAAAAATCGGAAGAGGTCGAGCTGAATTTTCGTAATGAAGCGCGCAATGAGTTGTCCGAAACCACGGCTAAACTGAACAGTTTGCAGCAAGGTAGTTTGGCGCTTGCCGATCGCGTCAAACATTCTGAGGTGCGCTCCCCGGTTCGCGGCACCATCAAGCAAATGTTTGTGAATACCGTAGGCGGCGTTGTGCAACCGGGTAAGGACATTATCGAGATTGTGCCGCTGGATGACTCACTTTTGCTCGAAGCACGCGTGTTACCCAAAGACATTGCGTTTATTCGTCCCGGTCAGGAAGCGCTGGTCAAATTCACGGCGTACGATTTTTCGGTTTATGGTGGCCTTGATGCCACCGTTGAGCAGATCAGTGCCGACACGGTTACCGACGAAAAAGGCAATGCGTTTTATGTCGTTCGTGTACGCACACGCACAGCCACATTGGGCGATGCCAAGTTGCCAATCATTCCCGGTATGACCGCTGAGGTGGATCTGCTGACCGGCAAACGTACGGTCTTGTCCTATATTTTAAAGCCTGTGTTGCGCGCGAAAGCGAACGCTTTACATGAGTCCTGAACCGAATGCAGGTTTTACTGTTATCGCATGATGTGTCCCTGCTGCAACGCTGGCAAGAAGCGTGCGTGGGCTGGCGTGTTACCGAGTATCAATCCATTCAGTTTTTGCCGGAACGTAACGGTGCAGTGTGGTTAATTGACAAAGATTTTTCGCATTACGCCACGTTGCGATCGGACAAACGATGGACCAGTTGGACACAGCACAATCGACTGATTTTGGCCGATTGTGCGCCGCAAGATGAAACCGGTTTAGAATTTTTACAGGCCGGTGGCGTGGGTTATTGCCACGCATTTAGCACACCCGTTTTGCTACATCAAATTGTGGAGATTGTCGGTACCGGTGAAATGTGGGTTGGCCGCAGCTTAATGCAACGTTTGTTGCACAGTGTACACAACACGGCACCGATTCAACCGAAACCGTATCAGCTCAAAGGACTGTCCGAACGAGAAGTCGCGGTGGTTCATTTGGTCGCCGAAGGCTTGGCCAACAAAGAAATTGCTGATCGTTTGGGCATTACTGTTCGCACGGTGAAGGCGCATTTGACAACTATTTTTGCCAAGCTCGATGTACGCGATCGTTTGCAATTGGTTGCAAAACTTCGCTAGGGGATCAGATGGAAACGATCACGTGGAATGATTTTTTACGCGTCGAAATGCGCGTTGGCCAAATTGTCTCGGCCGAGCCGTTTCCTGAAGCGCGTAAACCGGCCTATGTGCTGCACGTTGATTTCGGCCCTGCTATCGGCATTCGCAAATCGAGCGCACAAATCACCCAGCTTTACCGGCCCGACGAGCTGATTGGCCGCCTTGTTGTCGGCGTCATCAATTTTCCGAGCAAACAAATTGGCCCGCTGAAATCCGAATGCCTGATAACCGGATTCCATAACGAGAACGGCGAAGTGGCTCTTTGTGTGCCGGACAAACCGGTACCGCTGGGTACCAAGCTGCTTTAACCTTGCCTCGATGTACCTTAGTACGATGTAAAAATTGACCTGCTGCCCTACCCTGTGTCCATCTCTTCTAAAAGGTTTGGACCGTCGTCATGGCCGAGATCGTCGCATACGTCAAGAACATCAAAAACGCCGTTTTTGCAGTGGATGCCAAGGGCAATAAACGACCTTTGCACGAAGGCGACGCCATCTACAAAGGTGAATATGTCGCGACCGGTGACAATGGCCATGTCGATCTGTTCATGGGCGCCGAACGCCCTGTTGGCATTCCCGAACGCCGCGTTGTTGCCATTGACGAAACAGTGGTCCAAAACGACGCCGTCGCCGCCGATGAAGGTCGAATTGCCGGTGACGAATCACTCGAAGCAATTCTCAAAGCCGTTCAGCAAGGTCTTGATCCCACTCAGATTTTGCCCGCCACCGCCGCCGGTGGTGCTGGTGGTAGCGAAGGCCATACCTTTGTTCGCCTGGTCCGCATTATTGAAGACCTCAACACCAACACCGAGCAAAACGGCAGTAACTCTTCGTTCGTACCATTGGAAATCGACACCGGCTTGGTTGCAGGCCTAACCAATATCGCACCGGTGGCAAACGCAACCGAGGCTGCCGTTCAGGAAGACAACCTCATCACCGGCGCCATCGCTGCGTTCGATACCGATGTACCGATGGTCTTCAGCACGACCAGCACCGCTGCCGGTTTAACATTTAACAGCGATGGTACGTGGTCATTCGACGCATCGAGTTACGACTCGCTGCAAGAAGGCGAAACGCTGCAGATTGTTGTGCCCGTGACCGTCACCGATAATCTCGGTGCCACCACCTCGACCACATTAACGATCACCATCACCGGTACTAACGATACACCGGTTGCAACAGCAGCAACTGCAGCTGTCGCTGAAGATGCAACCGTCAATGGCACCATTTCAGCCAGCGATATTGATTTGCCGGTGGGTTCACAACTGACATTCAGCACGACCAGCACCGCTGCCGGCTTAACGTTTAACAGCGATGGCACGTGGTCATTCGATGCATCGAGTTACGACTCGT
>JAYSCL010000005.1:21255-150435 GCA_041914905.1 Enterobacterales bacterium | reverse complement strand
ATGGCTGATGAAAACACAGGCTCTGCTGTTCCCGGTATGGGAGGCCTGCTAGGCAATTTAAGCAATCTGAGCACCGTGCGTCAGGTAGGCATCATGCTGGGCATTGCGGCCAGTGTTGCGCTCGGCATCACCATAGCGCTATGGACACGCGATCCGTTAATGCGGCCATTGCCGGCATCTGATCGGCAAACGACGTTTGAAATCATTCAACTTCTAGAACAGCAAAAAATCCCGTACCAATTGGATACCGACGGCACGTTGTTGGTGCCACAAGATGAATACCAAAAAGTGCAATTGCAGCTGGCGTCGCAAGGTATGGATGGCTCGGTGTCAGATGTCGATGCCATGTTGGCAAAAGACACCGGATTTGCGACCAGTCAACGTCTGGAGCAGGCACGTTTGCTACGCACACAGGAAGTGAAACTGGCGCGCACGATTGAAAAAATTACCGGTGTCAAAGCCGCCGAAGTGCATTTGGCGATTCCCAAAGAGTCGGTGTTTGTGCGTGACAATGATAAGCCACGTGCATCCGTGTTATTGAACTTGACGTCACCGCGCGCACTTGATCCGGAACAAGTCCGCGCGATTGTCGATATGGTGACGGGCAGCGTACCCAATTTGGACCCCGATCGCGTGACCATTACCGATCAGTTTGGTCGCTTGCATCACAGTGGCACGCAATCGAATGACGAAATAGTGGCGTCGCGTGAGTTTGCCGAAAGCCGCAAACGTGAGACCGAGTATCAAAAACGCATTGAACGCGTCTTGTCGCCGATCATTGGTGCCGGCAAATACACCGTCGAAGTCAATGTGGATATGGATTTCAGTGAATCCGAGCAAACACAAAAATTGTACAACGCTGAAATACCTGCCGTTGTCAGTGAACGAACGCTAAGTGAGCAAAACGCTGCGGCGAGTGCGCAAGGTGTACCGGGCGCTATCAGCAATCAACCGCCAGCACCGGCCACCGCACCTGAAGTGGTCAATGCACAAGGTGGTGCGCAAGCGGGTACAACGGCAAATAACAATAATGGCCGCCAAGAGGCCGAACGCAATTTTGAGCACGATACAACCATCGCCCACACGCGCAATCAGGTCGGCATTATTCGTCGTGTTACCGTATCGATTGGCTTGGATTATGTCGATGCGCCGGTCGATCCCAATGCGCCGGCACCGACCGATCCCAATGCGCCGGTAACCGTGAGTAAAAAAGCACGCACAAACGACGAAATCGCCGGCATTACCAAACTGGTGCAAAGCGCAATTGGTTATGACGCGCCGCGCGGCGATCGCGTAGAAATTCATAGTTTCCCGTTTGTGACGGTCGAGGTGCCGGCTGAACCAGTAGCGATTCCGTTTCATGAGCAACCCTGGTTCCAACTTCTATTGAAACCCTTGATTGCATTGATACTTGGTTTGGCTTTGGTGTTTGGTGTGTTGAAACCGTTATTCAGTCGCTTGTCATCGTCGGGTTCATCGGCATCGTACAGCGGTGGTCCAATGGCGATTCCAGGAGGCGCTTATCCGGCGGGCATGGCGCCCGATCAATTGTCGCTCAGCAGTTCCGGTGCGACCGCGTCGATGAGTTTGCCACCGCCAGTAACGACTGAGTTAGGCTCAATTGGACGGGCGCGTGCGGTGGTGCAATCTGACCCGGCATTGGTGGCGAACGTCGTGAAGAACTGGATGGACAGAGATGCCTGAAGTCGCTGAAAAAAAAGAAGTTAAGACAGAAGAAAAGAAAGACGAAAAGCTTCGTTTCAATTGGACCGAGCAAGCGGCCGTTTTGCTGTTGAGTATGGGCGAAGAGGCGGCGGCGCAAGTGCTGAAGCATATGGGCCCAAAAGAAGTGCAACGCATTGGTTTAGCGATGGCATCAGTGCGCAATGTGGAAAAACACGAGGTCGAAGTCGTCGTCGACAACTTTTTGTCAGAAGTTGAAAAACAAACGGGCATCGGTATTGGCACCGAAGATTATATTCGCAAAACCCTGAAACAGGCACTCGGCCAAGATAAAGCGGATGCGTTGATTGATCGCATTTTGGCCGGCGCCAGTACCAAAGGTCTTGATACCTTGAAGTGGATGGATTCGCGTGCCGTTTCCGATCTGATTCGCTACGAACACCCACAAATTCAAACCATTGTGTTGGCCTATCTCGATCCGGATCAAAGCGCTGAAGTGCTGTCACAGTTTCCGGAAAAAGTGCGATTGGATCTGGCGATGCGAATTGCCGCGCTTGAAAGCATTCAGCCCGCGGCGCTGCAAGAACTGAATAACATTATGGAACGCCAATTGTCCGGTCAAACCGGTGCCAAATCGGCGGCGCTGGGCGGTACCAAACGTGCCGCTGACATTCTGAACTTCCTTGACGGCAGCACACAAAGTGCGTTGATGGAACAGATGAAAGACGTCGATGAAGAAATGGCACAAAAGATCCAGGATCAGATGTTCGTGTTCGACAATCTGATGGATGTCGACGATCGCGGTATTCAATCCTTGTTGCGTGAAATTTCAACCGACCAGTTGATTATGGCATTAAAAGGTTCGGACGAAGGATTACGCGACAAAGTGTTCAAAAATATGTCCAAACGTGCTGCTGAATTGATGCGCGAAGATCTGGCCTCAATGGGGCCGGTCAAAGTCAGCGATGTCGAATCGGCGCAAAAAGAAATTCTCACGGTTGCACGCCGTATGGCCGATGCCGGCGAAATTGTGCTCGGCGGTTCCGGCGAGCAAATGATTTAGAGACAGTTTTCAGTTGCCAGTTTTCAGTTGAAAGAAAAACTGCTGACAACTGACAACTGACAACTGACAACTGACAACTGACAACTGACAACTGACAACTGGCTCCTTATGGTCGATCCAAATGTGAAAGACGAAGCACGCCCCTGGTTGATTCCTGAAATGGAAAATCGGCCCGTCAATTCATTTGTCAATGAAGAGCGTCGTGCCAAGCCGCGTGGTATGCCAACCGTCGAAGAGTTGGCACAGTTGCGTGCCGCCGCACGTGAAGAAGGGTATCGCGAAGGTTATGACGAGGCCTACAAAAAAGGTTACGCCAAAGGTGAGTTGGAAGCACGCGTATTGCTGGAAAAGGAATTGAATGAAAAACGCGATGCATTCAATCGTTTGCTGGGGGCTTTGGCGCGTCCGCTCGACACTATGGATGCCGACGCTGAGCAGGCGTTGGTGCAGTTAGCCGTGTCGATTGCAAAATTATTGATTCGACGTGAATTACACACTGATCCGGGACAAGTCGTTGCCGTGATGCGTGAAGCCATCAGCTTGTTGCCGCATACGCGACAAACTGTCCGCATTGCCATGCACCCTGATGATGCCAAGTTGGTGCGCGAGTTGTTTGTGCGTGATGGCGCTAATGCCAATTGGCAGGTGATTGACGATCCGACCCAAACTCGCGGCGGTTGCAAAGTCAGCACTGACGATTCCGTTGTCGATGCCACGCTTGAAAGTCGCATTGCTGCCATTGTTGCGCATGTGTTCGCCGCCAGCGATCAGTTTGAACGCATCAACAGTAGCTCCGAATGAAAACGAAATCGCTCAATTGGTCCGAACGTTTACAACCGTATCAGGTGCGTACGCAAAACGCGCCGCCGTTGCAGGTGCAAGGTCGTTTAACCCGAATGATTGGTCTGACATTGGAAGCGGTCGGTTGCCGTTTGCCGATAGGCGCACGTTGTCTGATTCGCAGCGATGACGGTCAAGAGCACAAAGCCGAAGTCGTCGGGTTTTCGGGCGAAGCGTTGTATTTGATGCCAACGGCAGAAGTGCATGGACTAGCGCCCGGTGCGGCGGTGATTCCGTTAAGTGGTGCCGCCGAAATATCCGTCAGTGAAGCATTGCTTGGTCGCGTGTTGGATGGCGAAGGCAGCGTCATCGATGGAAAGCCGGCGATCGCTGGCGAAAAACGGTTACTGACATCGCGGCCGATTAATCCGCTTAAACGCAAACCGATTGAACAACCATTGGATGTTGGTATTCGCGCCATCAATGCGTTGCTGACGGTTGGCCGTGGCCAACGCATGGGGCTATTTGCCGGCTCAGGTGTCGGGAAAAGTGTGTTACTGGGCATGATGACGAAATACACGGCCGCCGACATTATTGTTGTTGGGTTGATCGGTGAACGCGGTCGCGAAGTCAAAGAATTTATCGAGCATATTCTCGGACCAGAAGGCATGAAACGAGCGGTAGTCATCGCGGTTCCAGCTGATCAACCGCCACTGCTGCGTTTACAGGGTGCGCAAGTGGCAACGTCAATCGCTGAATATTTTCGCGATCAAGGAAAACAAGTGTTGCTGCTAATGGATTCGTTGACGCGTTTTTGTCAGGCCCAGCGTGAATTGGCCTTGGCGATTGGCGAACCCCCCGCGACCAAGGGTTATCCCCCCTCAGTGTTTGCCAAATTGCCACAATTGGTTGAGCGCGCCGGCAATGCTGACAGAGGCGAGGGCAGTATCACCGCGTTTTATACCGTATTGGCCGAAGGTGACGATCAACAAGATCCGATCGCGGATGCGGCACGTGCGATTCTCGATGGTCATATTGTGCTGTCACGCCGTTTAGCCGAAGCCGGTCATTACCCAGCGATCGATATCGAAGCGTCGATTAGCCGTGCCATGCCGCAAATAACCGATCCCGCGCATTTGCAGGCGTCAATAGAACTAAAACGCATTTACGCGACTTATTCGCAGAATCGTGATTTGATCAGCGTCGGCGCGTATCAGGTTGGCAGCGATCCGACCATCGACGAAGCGATCACGATGTTGCCTGCCATGAATGCTTTTTTGCGTCAGCGCATGGATGAAAAAGTGGATTGGTCACACAGCCTCAGCGATCTGCAAGATGCTTTGGCCGAAACCGCGACGATGCTACCAGCGCGCCGTTAATGTTGTTGATGCACTTAAGCTGTTGAGGTTGTTGCATGAATCGATCTAACCGTTTGCAACCCGTTGTGCAATTTGCGCATCGCAAAGAGAAAGACGCCGCTCAGGAACTGGGCAACGCACAGCAGCAATCGCTGCAAGAACAAACGAAATTGGTTGAATTGCAAAAATATCGCGAAGAATACATCGCCGATTTTCAACGCAGAGGTCGCGCAGGTGTCAGTGGCGCGGCGATGCAGCAGTTTCAGCAATTTCTCACTCGCCTTGACGACGCCATCAGTCAGCAGCTCAAGCGCGTTAACGGCGCTGGTATGCACGTTCAACAAAAGAGCGAACAGTGGCAAGAAAAATTGACGCGCTCACGAGCACTCAACAATGCAGTGGGCAATTTGAAACGACAAGAACAACAGGCGCTGGACAAACAAGAACAAAAAGACGCCGACGATCGCAATGCTCGTCGACATCGGAAATAATGACCGGGTTATAGCGCCCCAGATCGGTCTTTGTGCTTAAGCATGTACACTGATACCGCCTACTTTCGCCAATTTTAACGGTATCAGCCATCCCGACAGGGCCTCCAGATTGTGTTTATTCACGCGATCATCGCTGATGGCATAGTCATTAATTGACAGCTTGTTTACATAATCCATCCTAGTCGTGCCGGTATCGGTCTTGTTATGCTACCGGCCATTGTTGCTAGAGCATTTAAATCACCGTGACTGTCATTTCAAATTCTGAACCTGTTATTCGCGTGGCTATCAATGGTTTTGGCCGTATCGGTCGCAGCGTTTTGCGTGCTTTATATGAACATCATCATCGTGAACGCATTCAAATTGTCGCCATCAATGAGTTGGCTAAACCGGAAGCCGTGGAGCATCTGCTGCGTTATGACAGCAGCCACGGTCGCTTTTCGTGGCCAGTGGCGCTCACATCGGGCGGTTTGCGTGTTGGTGATGACGAGATTGCGTTGTATCACGAATCGGATGTCGCTCGCCTACCGTGGCAAAAACATGCGGTGGATGTGGTGTTGGAGTGCACTGGCAAATTGAGCAGTCGACATGACAACAGCGCGCATTTACATGCCGGTGCCAAGAAAGTTCTCTTGAGTCACCCCGGCGGTAACGATCTGGATCTGACGGTGGTTTACGGCGTCAACGAGGCGATGCTTTCGCCAAACGATCGAATTGTGTCCAATGGATCTTGCACCACCAACTGCGTGGTACCTGTCATTGATATTCTCGACCAGTATTTTGGTATTGAAGGCGGCGCGATTACAACCATTCATGCGTCGATGCACGACCAACATGTGATTGATGCTTATCACACGGATCTACGTCGTGCACGCGCGGCTAGCCAATCCATTATTCCAGTTGATACCAAATTGGCGCGTGGAATTGAGCGCATATTGCCCAAATTCACCTCGCGTTTTGAAGCGATCGCCGTGCGCGTGCCCACGACCAACGTGACAGCAATGGATGTCAGCTTGACGGCATTGCACGATGTCACACCGGCTGAAGTCAACAAAGTGCTGACTGATGCAGCGCACGGTTCGATGAAAAGTATTTTGGCTTACACCGAAGTACCGTTAGTCTCCGTTGATTTCAATCACGACCCGCATTCCTGCATTGTTGATGGCTCTCTGACGCGAGTCAGTCACAAGCGACTGATCAAAACCTTGTTGTGGTGCGATAACGAATGGGGTTACGCCAATCGCATGCTGGATACCGCGGCGGCGATGATGACGGTTTGAACCAATGCTTGGCCTATGATCTTATCCACATTGAGTTGCACGGGATACCGTGCCGTTGACAAGATAAATTCAATACGAAGCTCACAAAGCTCACAAAGTACATCAAGCCCAAGCAATACAGCGGCTTGCGTACGTCTTTTCTTCGTGTTGACGTTTGGTTTTGAACGTTAGGGCAATAGCGTTGGCTACTCATCAGTTTCGTTCAGCGACGCGGGCTTCCATCATTTTTTGCAATTCAGACAAATGCGCTTCTACCGCCAAACCGCGTTCAAAAATGGCGAGCAGTTTGCTTTCGGTTAAATGCAATTGTTGCGATAGTAAGTTTTCCTGACTTTCAGTAAGGCCAAGGCTAAAGCAGGCTTTTTCTGTGCCTTCAATCATATTCGCCAGCGCCATTCTTACCTCAACAAACTGTTGTTGAAATTCATGATCGATTTTCTGCAAGGCGGCGGTCGAGGTCGCAAATAATTTAAGTGTATGTTGGAACTCGCGCATCAGTGCTTGTTCATTTTCGAGGGCACTCGCGCGCACATCGATTGCTTCGGCAATGAGCGCCAAATTGTCGCGCATACGTCCGGTGCGTGCTTCGTTGGAAGGGTCCAGATCGCCAACAAGTAAGGTCACTTTGCCATAATTGAACGCTGCGTGATCGCGCGCGCTGATGATGCGACCGCGATCAGCGAGCGCCGTTAACGTTTCCATTTCCAATGCAGAAGCAACGCCATTCTGATTCAATGTCACAATTTCGCGATCGCTGCGAATTTGGGCCACGGCTTTAATTTGATAGTGATCGCAGGCCGTGATGATTGACTGGCAGAGCGCCGTCAGGCTTTTGGCCTGAAAGCTTTCGCGTAAGGTTTGCAATACAACGCCAATTTCGCTCGCCGAACTCATCGCGGTCATCGCGGTATTGAAAGCCGATTTGGCGCTGCCTTCCAATCGTCGACGCTCATCGACATTGCGAAGCGCGATATCAATTTTGGCCAACAACTCGGCGGGCTCAAAGGGCTTGGTGATGTAGTCTTCGCCGCCCGCACTGTAGGCCGCCAAGCGATCGTCCAGTGTGATTTCGGCCGACACAAATAGCACGGGGGGCATTTCTGTCGCCGTTTCTTCACGCAGTTGCCGACACAATTGCACGCCGTTGATACCGGGCAGTCGTTTGTCCATCAACACCAAATCCGGACGTCGATCGTGAAAGGCGTGTAGCGCTTCATCGCTGTCGCGTGCACGCACGACGGTGTAATGCGGTTCGAGCAATGCTGCCGCCAACTCCATCTGTATGGGTTCGTCTTCAACCAACAAAATGCAACGTGATTCGCTCATGATCGCCGAGAAATGTTGTTGTCGCCACCAGTGTAGTTGAATTCAGTTCGAACGCGATTTCAGCGAAGAAAATCGAAGGTACTTTGATGTTGGGCTATAGTTAAAGATAACGGCATATCACCCAGTTGGAGTATGTCGCCGCCAGTTTGGTGGGAAAAGGTGTGCTTTTGGGATGGGAGATGGCATGCATCGTTCGCGGCGACAATTTCTTGCTCAGCTCATGCTGGCGTCTGCTATTCCACATTTGGTTGGTTGCCAACAGACGTCGACGCCGGTAACGGTAGGTTGCAATAACTTTGTCGCTTACCGATTTTTCGATTTGGCGAAAGAACGCGGATTATATGCACCAACGGATATTCGTCTGTTGGAACATCCGTCGGCCACACATGTCGCGCAATCACTGGCGACCGGCACCATTGATGCGGGTTTGTTAACGCTTGATGAGCTGATGCGTTTATGGGAACGCGGCCATGCCATCGATCTCGTTGCGATTGTCGATATATCGGCCGGCATCGATGTGGTGTTGGCGCGACCACCGATTAAGTCAGTCGATCAGATTAAAGGCAAACGCATTGCCGTTGAAGTGGGCGCCGTCGGCAGCATCATGCTGAGCAAGTTGCTGAGTGTGGCTGGCTTGAGCAGCAATGATGTCGACATTGTGTATGCCAATGTCAGCCAACATATCGATTTGTATCAAACCGGCAGTGTCGATCTGGTTGTGAGTTTTTCACCGGTATCAATGCGGTTGCAGCAATTGGGTGCACTGCCAATATTCAGTAGTCGTGATTTTGAACCGATGATCGTTGATGTCGTTGCCGTCAGTCGCCGGCTCTATGAGGTGCATCGAAAAACGTTAAAAAAAATGTTGTCCGGTTTCTTTCAGGTCGTCGATGAATTCAATCAGCAACCGAGTCAGTTTCACGCTCGTTTGGCCGCGCTCAGTCATTTAAGTGAAGTCGATGTCATCGAATCCTTGGCGGGGTTGCAAATGCAATCGCGCGAGCAAAATCGCCAATGGTTGGCGCGTGATAATAATCGATTACAGAACATTGTCGAACTTGTCGGCGCGAATTCAAAGATTTCGGTTGTTGATATTCGTCCTTTTACCAACGCCGAATTCGTGCAATAGCAACCATGATTAAACGCGCGAAAAATCGATTGGTTCTGATGTTGCTGGCGGTACTCTTGCTCGTCGGTGCGCTACTGCTGCTGGCTCTGCGAAACTGGCAAACGCACACTGAAACGACGATCGTGTTACAAACGTTTCGCTCGCAGGTTTTTCTGATTAACAGCATAGTCAGTGATTATCCTTTAAGCGATCACAATCAATTCTCATCGAGATTGAATCAAACGCTGGTTAACGCGGGCATTCAACGGATTCTCATTGTTGATAAGAACGGCCACATTTTGCAATCCGCGCCGGATACCTGGATTGATCAATCCATCGGCGATGTAGTGACTCAGTGGTTCAGCACGGTGAACGGTTTTGAACAGGTGCCGGTTGAGCGGCCGCTGTTGATTCGTGATGGCGTACGAATGCATGCTTTTCAGCGGCTTTATATGCCCACTGAAAAGTGGCCAAATGATATTGTGTTGTACATCGAAATGGACGTATCACTGTTGATGGGCAGCGTGCCACCGGTATGGCAGTCATTTTTTTGGTGGGCGTTGGCCGTTTTGTTCCTCGTTTTTGTGCTCGCGCGGTGGTATGTGCAGCGCGCTATTGTTACGCCATTGGAAGAATTCAGCCGTTCCATCAATAACTATGTGGAGCATGAATCGTTACCGTTGCGTGCCGACCGTCAGGCTTTTGTTGAGCTGGCTGGACTTGAGCAATCCGTGATTCACCTGGTCAATCGCCTGCGTGTCAAATCGAATGCCCTGGCCGATCAGGGACACTATATCCACGAAAAGTTGGACGAACTCGATCGCATTATTCGCTGCGCGGGCGTGGCAACCTGGGACTGGGATATGTTGGCGCGGCAGATGCGATTCAATGTGCAATGGTCGCATATGTTGGGATTGCCGCTCGACCCGGTCGAAGGCACTGAAGCGCTGTGGCGCGAGCGCGTTCATCCCGATGATCAGTTTATTATTTCACGCGCACTCGCCGCGCATTTTGAACATCACGAACACAACTATCATTGCGAGTATCGCATGCGTCATCACTTGGGGCATTGGGTGTGGGTGCTCGATACCGGTGAAGTGTACGAGCGTGATGCTTTCGGTAATCCATTAAAAGCGGCCGGTATTCAAATTGATATCAGCGAACGCAAGCGGCTGGAAGCCAATGTTTCGCAAACCACGGCGCGTTTGTTGGCGGTATTTAATCAGTCATACACTGGCATTGCCGTTTTTGATCTGGGCAATACTCGACTGCTGAATTGCAATCAACGTTTTGCCGATTTGTTGCAAACCAATACCGATAACATCGTTGGACATTCACTGGATGGTCTTTTGGCGTTAAAAAGCGGTCGTGATCCCGTTACCCGTTTTACGTCTTGCGAATGGCCACTGCAACAGACACCGTCGACGACAACGGAATGGGAAGAAGAATGCCGCTGCCATGATGGCAGCTGGATCTGGTTGCACATCACGGCGTCGGTGTGCCGCATCGGTGTCGACGACGGCATCATCGTGTTGATGGCGCAGTCGATTCAAGATCGCAAACACATCGAGCACCTGCGTGAACTGCAGCGCATTGAACTTGAACAAAGTCAGTTGCGTTTTGACACGATGTTGAGTTCGATGCAAGAAGGTGTGGTTCTGCAAACACCGGATGGCCGCGTGCTTGAGGTAAACGATATCGCTCCGCGCTTGCTTGGGGTTGAGGCCGTCGATTTGCTCAGCAGTACACCGTCGGATCGGCCTTGGCGATATATCACACGTGACGGGCGCGTCTTGTCGATCGAAGAACGTCCGCCGGCACGTTGTGTAACAACCTGTGAAGCTCAGCGCAATGTCGTGATGGGCATTCAACACGCCGCGTTAAAACGTGTGATCTGGCTCAATGTCAATTCGTCACCGGTCTTTGACCAAGAACACCATGTCATTTATACCGTGACAACGTTTTCCGATATCACCGAGCGTCTGGAAAATGAAACACGATTGCAAGAAACCAGCGCGCGTTTGCAGGCGTTGATGGATCACGCACCCGATGTCATTTTGGGTGTTGATGCGACGCAAACTATTTTGTATGCCAGCGCAGCGGCGGAGCGCTTGTTCGGCTACACCCCGATGGAATTGGTCGGACAAAAAATCGATGTGTTGCTGCCGGAACGTATCATGGGCACGCACTCCAAATTAGCCAATGACTATCTTCAAGGCAGCGATAACAATAGCAAGCATGTGATGATCAACAGTCGTTTAGTTGAGGCGCGGGCCAAATCGGGCCAACTTGTGCATGTTGAAATCACGCTGTCCCGTGCCGTCACGGCGCAAGGTGTGTTGGCGACGGCGGTGATTCGTGATGTTACTCAGCATCGTCAACTGCAAGCCCATGTGTCACGCCTCTCGCATGCCATTGAACAAAGTCCGATCAAGTACATCATCTTTGATTTGAACGGCATTATCGAATATATCAACACGGCTTGTGTCAGTCAGGGGCATTACGAAGCGGGCGAATTGATCGGTCGCAACGTTTTTGAACTGTATTCACCACTCACCGATCGGGCGCAATTGAAAACATTGGTCGACAGTTTGATCCAGCGTCATACCTGGAAAGGTGAACTGAGCTTTATTCATCGTGATGGCAGCATCAGTGTTGATCGCACGACCATCGCGCCGCTGCGCGATAACGAAGGCAATGTGACCCATTTCATCAGCATGCAGGAAGACATTACAGAACAGATCCGGGTCAATCGCGAACTGGATGAGTACCGCAATGGGCTCGAAAAAATGGTGATTGCGCGCACTATCGAGTTGACCGATGCCAAACAAAAAGCCGAAGCGGCGACATTGGCCAAATCGAGTTTTCTGGCCAATATGAGTCATGAAATTCGCACACCGATGAATGCCATCACCGGATTTGCCCAACTCCTGCGGCAAGAAGAGTTGACCAAAAAGCAAGCCGATTATGTCGGCAAAATTGTGTTCGCCGCTGAACACTTGTTGCATATTATTAACGACGTGCTTGATCTGTCGAAGATCGAGGCCGGCAAAGTGGCATTGCAAATGGACACCTTCGATGTCAAACGTTTTGCCAGCGAGATGCTTGATATGGTGCGTTCGCGCGCCGAAATCAAAAATCTCAAACTGAGTTTGTCTGTTGCCGACGATGTACCCGAAACGATTAACTGTGATCGCATGCGTCTGGGGCAGGTACTGCTGAACTTACTAAGCAACGCGACCAAATTTACCGATCGCGGTGAAGTCTCACTGCATATCGTGCTGCACAGCAAGCAGCGCTTGCGCATCGAAGTGCGCGATACCGGCATTGGTATCAGTGCCACTTCGCAAGCGCGACTATTTCAGGCCTTTGAGCAAGCCGATGTGTCCACCACGCGACGATTTGGCGGCACCGGTTTAGGTTTGTCGATTTGCAAAAATTTGGTGCAATTGATGGGCGGCGACATTGGCTTGGATAGCCAAGTCGGCGAAGGCAGCACATTTTGGCTGGAGCTACCGTTTCAAACGGTCAGTCGTGAACAAGTTCGTTTACAACAGAAACCGAGCAGTGCGCCGACGGCGTCACATAAGCAATACCCGAATGCACGCGTATTGTTGGCGGAAGATGACAAACTGAATCAGGAATTGGTTTTGATCTTGTTGGCGCAACATGGCATTCAGGTCAGTGTCGCCAATGATGGTGTCGAGGCACTGGCCTTTGCGCGTGAACATGATTTTGATGTGATTTTAATGGACATTCAAATGCCGGTCATGGATGGCATGGCGTGCGCGAAAGACATTCGCGCCAGCAGTCGTAACCGCCACACGCCGATCGTTGCGTTGACCGCCAATGTGTTTGACGAAGAGCGCATTAAATACGAACAAGCCGGCATTACCGAAGTGATGGCCAAGCCCTTGGACATGCAAAAGTTGGCGGCGCTATTGGCGCGCTGGTTATCCGCTGACAGTATTGCTGAAAGCCTGCCGCCGGTGCCTACGCAAGCCAGTGTGCTGTTGACGCAGATCTCGGGCGACGATGCAGCCAAACGCCACGAACAGGCGTTGCTACAGCGTTTGCGTGAGTGCGACGAGTTTGTGCTCGACAAGGCCCTGCAAAATGTCGGACAACGTATCGATTTGCTGGTGAGTTTATGCAAGGGATTTTGCAGCTCGCACGCCGATACGGTGAACTTGATTCGCACGCTGCTGGAAAGCAATCAAATCGGACACGCGGCGCGTTTGGCGCATTCATTAAAAGGCGCCGCATTGGCCATTGCCGCGCAACCGCTGGCCGCCGCTGCCGCACAGTTGGAACAGCAACTCAACAGCGAACATCACGACGATGTCGCCATCAGCACCGCCTTGCAGCTCTTGCATTGGCGAATGGACAACTGCTTGTCGGTATTGCGTACCACATCCGGCGTCTCGGCAACGCAGACTGAGGTTAGTGCGTCAACCATCAGTTGATCCGGGTCAATTGCCTCATCCAAGGGGTGATTTTTTGCGTATTTTTGTCTCGGTTCGCATTTCTCGACTATAAATAGAGGCAGCGCCAAATGCTGCGGGCCAGACCATGACAGCCAAAAATACCTTAGTTTTGCCGGCCAATTTACAGATCGCCAATGTAACGGAGTGGCGCGCGAAGGTATTGCAGGCACTCGAGACGGGCAAAGATGTCACGTTAAAAGCGCAAGAAACGGTGCGAATCGATACCGCTGGTTTGCAGTTGCTACTGGCGCTGCAACGGGGCGTGCAACAAAAGGGCAAACGCTTGAAATGGGAAAACGTCAACGATGAATTGGAAAAATGCATTGCGTTGTTGGGAGCCAAGTCATTGTTGATCGTGTCAGCCAATTCCCCTGCAAGGTAACACAAAAATGAGCTGCCATTGGTGTGAGGGCAGGCGTTAACTCGGTGAGGACTTTCATGAGCAAAGTGTTGGTAGTGGATGATTCGGTTTCGATGCGTCAAATGGTCGTGTTTACGTTGACATCGGCCGGTTATCAGGTCACCGAAAAAAATGACGGCCAGCAAGCGCTGGATGCGGTTAAAACGACACAGTTTGATGTGATCGTTTCCGACGTCAATATGCCGGTGATGGACGGCATCACGTTTGTCAAAAATGTGCGAATGTTGCCCAATTACAAATTTACGCCGATTTTGATGTTGACGACAGAATCGGGTGGCGACAAGAAAACCGAAGGCAAAGCCGCCGGTGCGACGGGCTGGATTGTCAAGCCGTTCAACCCTGAGCAATTGTTGGCAACGATAAAAAAAGTGTTGGGATAAAGAACTTCGACGGAACGGGTCGGGAGTGCATTGACGGATGGCGATCGATATTGCGCAGTTTCATCAGGTTTTTTTTGAAGAGTCGTTTGAAAACCTCGATACGATGGAAAAAGAGCTGCTTGATCTGCACATAGGCTCAGTGGCGCGTGAAACTATCGACACGATTTTTCGCGCCGCACATTCGATCAAAGGTGGTAGCGCGACGTTCAATTTTACGGCTGTCGCCAAATTCACCCATGTGCTGGAGTCGTTGCTTGACGAGATGCGCAGCGGCGGACGTGAGGTCAGTGCCGATGCTGTCGATCTCCTGCTGAAATCGGTTGATTGCTTGCGTGAAATGTTGAAAGCGCTGCAGCAAAAACAAACGGTTGATGAGACATTCAGCCAGCAACTCATCGCCGGCTTTGCTGCCATGACCGGTGCCAAGCAAGACCCTGCTGAAATCACATCATCGTCGAACGTGGTCAACACATCGCAAGCGGGTTGGAAAATTGACTTTGCACCGCAGCTGCACATCTTGCAAAGCGGCAATGAACCGCTGCGTATGTTTCGTGAATTGGAGCAGCTCGGTGCGCTAACCGTTCATTGCAACGCCGAACAGCTGCCGGCGTTGCCCGATCTGGATGTCGAGCAGTGTTATCTGTGTTGGCAACTCGAACTGCACAGCGATTGCAGCGAAACACAGGTGCGCGACGTGTTCGAGTGGGTGCTTGATGACTGCACGCTCACGATCACGCCTTTGCAAGCGATGGTGCACGAAACCGCGATGCCCGTGGTGGACAATGTTGTGCCGGTACCAGGCGCTTTGACCGAGCAACGAGGTAGTGCGCAAACGCCGCTCAATCAAACCGTTACGCCAGGCGGCAATGGTGCTTCGATACGCGTTGGTATCGACAAAGTGGACAGCCTGATCAATTTGGTTGGTGAGTTGGTGATCACGCAATCGATGTTGGGCCAAATTGGTGGCAACTTCGATATGTCACGACTTGAACGATTAAAAGCCGGTTTAGCACAACTGGAACAGAACACACGAGAACTGCAAGAAAGCGTCATGCGCATTCGCATGTTACCGATCAGTGTCACCTTTAATCGCTTTCCGCGTATGGTGCGTGATCTGGCTCAACAGCTGGGCAAACACGTCGAGTTGACCGTGTCAGGTGAAAACACCGAGCTCGACAAAACCTTGCTCGAACAGATCTCGGATCCGATGGTGCATTTGGTGCGCAATGCCATGGATCATGGATTGGAAAAACCAGAAACGCGTGTGGCCAAGGGCAAACCTGCGCAAGGCAATGTGCACATGAATGCGTTTCATCAAGGCGGCAAAGTGGTCATCGAAATCAGCGATGACGGTGCAGGTATCAATCGTGAACGTGTGGTTGCAAAAGCCATTGAACGTGGTTTGCTCAACAGCGGAGAAGGTTTGAGCGATGAACAGGTGTTTGCGCTGATTATGGAACCCGGTTTTTCGACTGCCGAGGTTGTCAGCGATGTGTCGGGGCGAGGCGTTGGCATGGACGTCGTCAAGCGCAATATCACAGCGCTTGGCGGCACCATCGATATTCACTCCGAAAAAGACGTGGGTTCGTTGTTTACGATTCGCTTGCCCTTGACGCTGGCGATTCTGGATGGTCAGTTGGTGCGTGTTGGAACGCAGATTTATGTGGTGCCGTTGATCTCGATTATTGAGTCGTTGCAGATTCGTTTGAGCGAGGTCAATCAAATCGCCGGCGAGGCCGAAGTTTATCGTTTGCGTGATGACTACGTACCCATCACGCGCGTGTATCGTGAATTCAATATTGACGCCGATTGCAAACAGTTGGATGGTGGTTTGCTTGTGGTTGTCGAAGCAGAAGGTCAACGCGTTGGTTTGATGGTTGATGAATTGCTGGGACAACAACAAGTCGTGATCAAGAGTCTCGAAACCAATTACAAGGCAATTGAAGGCATTTCTGGCGCAACGATTTTAGGTGATGGTCGCGTCGCGTTGATTATCGACGTCGTTGGCATGATTCGACGTACCGCCGGCTGGGGCAATCGTCGTCAGGAGGCCGCATGATCGCGCATTCATCAATCAGGTTGCCGTGCCCATCATGACGACAGCACTTCAAATTCGCGATAAAAACGAAATGGCACTAGCGCCCGGAGAGGCGGTAGTCGGCAATCAGCAATACCTGAGTTTCATGTTGGCCGGTGAAGAATACGGTTTGGATATTTTGCGCGTGCAGGAAATTCGTGGTTGGGAAACGCCAACGCTATTGCCCAATGCACCTGCGCAGATCAAAGGCGTGATCAATTTGCGCGGTGTTATTGTGCCCGTACTCGATTTACGCGCTGTGCTCGGCATGACCATGACGGAATACAGCGCCGCCACGGTTGTCATCATTTTGCATTTTTTACACGTCGAGCGTGAGCGCATTCTGGGCATTGTGGTGGACGCGGTGTCCGAGGTTTTTTCTGTCGAACCTGGGCACATCAAACCGGCGCCCGAGTGTGGCACTCAGCTCGATCCGCGCTTTGTTGCCGGACTGGCCAAAGTCAATGACAAGGTCGTGATATTGCTGCAATCCGAACGCTTGCTCGATGACAGTGTGTTGTCATGAACAACACGATGAAGGCAACGATAACAATGTTCAAGAAGCGATTGAAATCATGAGCAAACTGGCCGATCGGCTGCGCGGTGGGCGCACTATCGAAAACAAGAAGACGGCGCCAGCCGAGCAATACCTGACGTTTATGGTGGCGGGTGAAGAATATGGTGTCGCGATTTTGTGCGTGCAGGAAATCCGCGGTTGGGAACCCGTCAAAGTGATTCCCAATGCCCCAGCATACTTGCGTGGCGTAATCAATTTACGCGGTGTTGTGATACCTATTGTTGATTTGCGCGTTCGTTTTGGCTTGCCGGCACAAGACGTGTCACCGACCACCGTTGTGGTGGTCTTGCGTGTGGTGTCTGACTTGACAGAACAACGCGTCGGAATTGTCGTGGATGCGGTGTCCGAGGTGTATGACATTGAGGTGGCGATGGTTCATCCCGCACCGACGTTCGAGCTGGACGAAAAAAACTGGTTCATTGCAGGTATTGCGACGCTTAAAAGCAAAATGATCACGTTGCTTTCGATTGAACGATTACTGGATTTGAAAGGCTTGGCACAGATGGCGTCCTAGCTTTCTACACTTGACATGAATGGGCGAAAAGCACCCACCCCTAGCGGAGAAATACATGAGTTTTGCGCTTGATAAGATAATCGAAAAAGGCACCGTTCAACAGCGCCTGAATGTATTGAGCCGATCAGCGTTGGCGGCGCTGGCTATTGTCGTTGCCATCGCGTTTATCGAGCAGCTGTGGCAACGAGATGCGTCAGAAAAATCGCTCCGCTTTTCACAAGCCCTCAGGTTGCAGGTTGAGGCCGACATGATGCACGACGCGGTTCGTGCCGATGTGCTCGCGGCCATCAATCTCACGTTGAATAAAGCGGTGAATAGCACTGAACGCCAAAATCTGGAGAGTAATTTCACCGAGCATGCCAAACGATTTGACCGACTCTACACCGAGTTGGAGAAAACAGAACTGGGCGAGGATGTTCAAAAAACGATAACGTCAGTCAGAGGCAATCTGAAAACTTTTTTGAGCAGCGCAGAACGGGCCGTTAACGATGCGTTAAAGACGGGAGCAATCGCGACAGAAGATGTTGAAGCATTTAATCGCCAGTTCACGCTTTTAGAAACGGAAATGAGCAATGCTTCCGATTTAATAGAGGAAAACGTGTCCTCATCCGTTCGCGGCCTTCATCAGGTTGGCAATATGGTAATCGTGTCACTGGCGCTGGCGCTTTTGATCGCGTTTTGGTGGGTGGCCTCTGTCAGTAAACGCGTCGTGTCGTGCATGCTGTCAGAATTGGGCGGCGAACCTAAAGATGCGGCCGCGGCCGCGCTAAAAATTGCCAATGCAGATTTTTCTTTCGAACTTTTCGTGCAGCCAAATGACACCAGCAGCCTGTTTGCCTCGCTATCACAGATGAAAATGCAGTTGGCGCAGAGTTTTGCTACCTCTGTTGCCAATGAACGATTGAAGGTTGCCATTGATGCGGTGTCGTCCAATGTGATGCTGGCTGACGAAAATCTCAATATTATCTACATGAATCCTGCTGTCGTCGACATGATGACGCGCAATCAAGCGGCGATTCGCCGTGATTTGCCTCAATTTGATGTCAAAAAATTGTTGGGTAGCAATATTGACGGTTTTCATAAGAACCCCGGTCACCAGCGGCGCCTACTTGGCGAGTTACGATCGACCTATCGCAGCACGATAAAAGTTGGCGGTCGTCAATTTGATTTGGTGGCTAATCCTATTTCGGATGCAAAAGGCAATCGATTAGGTACGGTGGTGGAGTGGGCCGACGTCACTGAGTTGCGTATCGCCGAGATCGAAATGACGCGTTTGCGCCAAAGCCTCGATTCCGTTTCTTCCAATGTGATGGTGGCCGATGTTGACTACAACATTGTGTACATGAATCCCACGATCATTGAAATGCTGACACGCAATGAGCAGTACATTCGTCGCGATCTTCCCAATTTCAATGTAAAGGGGCTTGTCGGCAGCAATATCGATATTTTTCATAAAAATCCGGCTCACCAACGTGGCGTTCTGGGACAACTCACCGGAACCCATCGTGCGACGATTTCGGTTGGCGGTCGCCTGTTCGAGTTGGTGGCTAATCCCATCACGGATAAAAATGGTACGCGCATGGGTACCGTCGTTGAGTGGGCTGATGTAACTGAGCGTCGCGCTGCCGAAAATGAAATGGCGCGATTACGTCAAAGTCTCGACGCCGTGTCGTCAAATGTGATGGTCGCTGATGCGCACAATGTTATTGTGTACATGAACCCGTCGGTCACGGCCATGATGACGCGCAATGAAGCCGCGATGCGCAAAGATCTGCCGCACTTCGATGCGCACAACCTGCTTGGCAAAAACATCGATATCTTCCATAAGAACCCCGCGCACCAGCAGCGTTTGCTGGCCGAGCTGAAGAGCACCTATCGCAGCAGCATCAGTGTCGGTGGGCGCTTTTACGACTTGATCGCGAGTCCGGTGTTCGACACCAAGGGTGGGCGCATTGCTACCGTTGTTGAGTGGGCCGACATCACTGATCAAAAGGTCGCGCAAATGGAAGTGGAAAAAATGATCAACGATGCGCGGGCGGGTAATTTAACGACGCGCCTGAACGCCGACGCGATGACTGGTTTCATGCAAAGCCTCGCCAAAGGTATCAATGACATGATGAATCAGGTAGTCACACCGATCAGAGCCAGTATCGAAGTGTTGGATGAGCTGGCTTCTGGTAACTTAATTCGTGATATGGAAGGCCAATATCAAGGCGACTTCGAACGCTTGGCCAATGCTGTAAATCAGTCGATCGGCAATTTGCGCAACTTGGTTGCCGAAATTGTTGATGCGTCAGCACAGGTGTCGAATGCGTCAAAAGAAATTGCGCAGGGTAATCAAGACTTAAGTCAACGCACGGAAGAGCAAGCGTCCAGTTTGGAAGAAACGGCGTCCAGTATTGAAGAGTTGACCAGCACGGTTAAAGAAAATGCGAGCAATGCGCAAAACGCCAGTAAATTGGCCGATGGCGCGATGCAAAAAGCCCGTCGTGGTGGCGATGTTGTCGGTCAGGCGGTGATGGCGATGCAAGAGATCAATACATCAAGTCGCAAAATTGCCGACATCATCGGTGTGATCGATGAAATCGCCTTTCAAACCAATTTGTTGGCGCTGAATGCAGCTGTCGAAGCCGCGCGTGCGGGTGAACAAGGGCGTGGTTTCGCCGTAGTTGCCGCTGAAGTGCGCAACTTGGCGCAGCGCAGTGCTGCGGCTGCCAAAGAAATAAAAGAGTTAATTAAAGACAGCGTGCAGAAAGTGCAAGACGGCAGCAAATTGGTGGATGAATCGGGGCGTACATTGACCGAAATCGTTGAAGCCGTTTCCAGCGTAAACGACATCATTTCATCGATCTCATCGGCTTCACAAGAGCAAGCCTCCGGTATTGAACAGGTCAACAAAGCCGTCGCGCAAATGGATCAAATGACGCAGTCTAACGCGGCGCTGGTTGAACAAGCGGCGTCGAGTTCAGAAAGCATGGAAGAGCAAGCATCCAAGCTGTTGGAGTTGATGCAATTTTTCAAAACGGGCGCCACGGGTGCCGGTCCGATCAAAAGTCCCAAGAACTTGGAGCTCAAGCGTCCCGTCGTGACAAAAGGGATGGACAAAAAAACGCAGAGCTTTGGCGGTAACGGCGGCGATGATGAGTGGCATGAGTTTTAAGCGGCCACCAATCTGATTCATGCCTCCCTTTAATGGGCGTCGATTCTCGATCGCTGCCTGCACTTCTCACGTCCTGTGAGGCGAAAAAAAGGGAGGGCTTAAATACCCCTCCTGATCTTTTCAAAGGAAGGGGATGAGGGGGAAGTACGTTTCATTTGGGAGCGTGCTGAATACGATCTTGTTTAACTTGGTGACGCAGTGAGTCAACACAAAAACGACGATGCCGGTTCCGTTTCAACACGCGCGCGCGAATTTCATTTCACAGCGGCTGATTTCGCCTTTGTGCAAAAAACGGTTTATGACTATGCCGGTATCTCGTTGGCCGATCACAAAACTGATATGGTTTACAGCCGTTTATCACGGCGTTTGCGCACGCTGGGCTTGAGCGCGTTTGCGCAGTATCGCGATTATTTGCAGCATAACGATGATGAAATCGTGCAATTCATCAACGCGCTCACGACGAATTTGACGCACTTTTTCCGTGAGCATCACCATTTCGATTTTATCCGTGAAAAACTGATGACGGAGTTGTGTCAGCGCCATCAGCTCGATAAACGTATCCGCTTTTGGTGTGCCGGTTGCTCCACCGGGGAAGAACCGTATTCTTTGGCGATGACATTGCACGAATCGATGGCATCACTGAGCGGTTGGGACATCAAAATTCTGGCAACCGATCTCGATACGCAAGTGCTTGATAAAGCCAGAATTGGCCGTTACGAATGGGACCGCGTGAAAGATCTGGACGCCGCGCGTTTAAAAAAATGGTTCAAAGCCGATGCCGACAACGCCGCCGTTACCGTCAGCGATGCGCTACGACGCCTGATCACCTTCAAGCAACTGAATCTGATGGGCGACTGGCCGATGAAGGGGCCATTTGATGTCATTTTCTGTCGCAATGTCGTGATCTATTTTGACAAGCCGACGCAGGCCAACTTGTTCCAACGTTATTACGATCTGCTCACTGAGCAGGGCGTGCTGATGCTCGGCCATTCCGAATCACTCGGTGTTATGCAAGGACATTTCAAAACCATTGGTCGTACCATGTTCCGCAAAAGTGAAGGGGGCCGCAAGAGCGAAGGGTTACGTAATAAAACAGGTGGCCAATGAAATCGCCACAACCGCGTTGTCTGGCGGAGTTTTCGCATATCAATCGTTACTGGGATCGCCAACACCACTGCTGGGCAGCCAAGATCTTGCCCGGCGAATTTTACGTGACGCAGCACGATGAGCTGGTCGCGACCGTGCTCGGTTCGTGCGTGTCGGCCTGCATTCGCGATCGCGAGTCCGGTGTTGGCGGCATGAATCATTTCATGCTGCCGCTGACCAGCAAAAGTGCCGATGATGAGTCGCTGTTGGGTTTGTCAACCCGTTACGGCAATTACGCGATGGAACACCTGATTAACGAGATATTCAAAGCCGGCGGAGCGCGCAAATACCTTGAAGTAAAAATCTTTGGTGGTGGCCGCGTACTGCGTCGCATGACCATGGATATCGGTAAACGCAATATTGACTTTGTGCGGCATTATCTGGCGGCGGAAGGTTTGCAGGTGATCGCTGAAGATGTCGGCGATGTGTACCCGCGCAAAGTCTTGTATCGGCCAGCCACGGGCAAAGTGCTGATGAAAAAATTGCGCAGCATGCACAATGACACCATCGAACAACGTGAAAACGCCTATTATCAAAACATCACACGGCAAACCGATATCGCCGGCGATATCGAATTGTTTTGACCAGCCCCCATCGGATCGCGCTGATGACGCCTAAAAAAATTCGTGTTTTGGTGGTCGATGATTCCGCGCTGATCCGTTTGCTGCTGAGTCAAATCTTGGCGGCCGATCCCCATATCGAGGTGGTCGCAACCGCAACCGATCCCTTTGATGCGCGCGAAAAAATAAAGCGCTACAACCCCGATGTTTTAACCTTGGATGTGGAAATGCCCAAGATGGATGGGCTGACGTTTTTACAAAACCTGATGCGTCTACGGCCAATGCCGGTTGTCATGATTTCGACACTGACCGAACGGGGAGCCGACGTGACATTGCGGGCATTGGAATTAGGCGCTTTCGACTTTGTCACCAAACCCCATGCCGATGTCAAAGTAACGTTGGAACGCTATGCCGACCATATTCGCTCCGTTGTGCGAGCGGCCGCGTCGGCAAATGTCAGCGCCGAGCGTTATGCCGTGCAGCAGCGTCCGTCAGCGCACACGGGCAAACATGGCTATCGTTACGATGTTATTGCCGTCGGCGCATCAACGGGCGGCACTGAGGCCATCAAAGATCTGCTGCTGCAATTGCCCGATGATTTGCCACCGATTGTGATGGCGCAACATATTCCGGATGTGTTCAGCACCTCGTATGCGCAGCGCTTGAATCAGACGATTGGTTTTCCGGTGACGGAAGTGCGTGGGCCGATGCCGCTGTTACCGGGCCACGCTTATCTGGCGCCTGGAGATGATCATTTGTTGGTGGAGTATCGGGGCAAACAATTGTTCGCCCAAATCAAAAAAACCGAACCGGTAAATCGTCATCGTCCGTCAGTCGATGTGTTGTTCGATTCTGTTGCTCAGTGTGCAGCTGATCGCGCTATTGGTGTCTTGCTCACCGGAATGGGGGCTGACGGCGCCAAGGGCTTGTTGGCCATGAAAGAAGCGGGGGCTTTTACCGTCGTGCAAGATGAAGCAAGCAGCGTTGTCTGGGGGATGCCGCGCGCGGCGTTTGAGCTTGGTGCTGCAGAAAAAGTTTTACCTTTGCAAAAAATCGGGCAAGCTTTGCTGTCTGTAGTCTATGCTTAGTACAGTATCGGTGCGTTGGCACTGGTTGAAATTTGGCCAATTTATGTAGAAACGGGAGATCGCAGATGGCGATTAGCACGTCAAAAAGCGCGGATGGCACAGAGCTCAGCATACGGATCAGTGGCCGCTTTGATTTCAGCTCACATCAGGAATTTCGTGGTGCTTATGAAGGTCTGCCAGCCAAGCCCAAATCCTATGTGATTGACATGCGCGAAACGACCTACCTCGACAGCTCTGCATTGGGCATGCTGTTGTTGTTGCGTGATTATGCCGGCGGCGATAACGCACGCATTACGCTGGCCAATTGCAATCCCGATGTGAAAAAGATTTTGACGATTTCCAATTTCGAGCAGTTGTTCAAGATCACTTAATGAGCGAGCGTAATCGTTTTGAACAAACCCTTACGCATTTTAATCGCTGACGACAACCACTCCGATCGACTCATCCTGCAGTCGATACTCACGAAATCGGGACATCAAGTTTTTACCGCAGAAGACGGCCAACAGGCCGTCGATCTGTTTGTCGAACATCAACCCAATATTGTCTTGCTTGATGCGCTGATGCCCGTTATGGATGGTTACGATGCCGCACGCGCGATAAAAAGTGCCGCTGGCGAGCAATTGGTGCCGATTATCTTTCTGACCAGCTTGCGCGAAACCGAAGCACTCGCGCGTTGTCTCGAAGTGGGCGGCGATGATTTTCTGACTAAGCCTTACAACAAATTGATTTTGCAAGCCAAGCTCAATGCGTTTTACCGCTTGCAACAACTGTATGAAACGGTTGCCAAACAACGCGACGAAATCAAATTTCACACCGATCGTCTTGTGCAGGAACAGGACGTTGCCAAAAAGGTTTTCGATAATATTGCGCATCCAGGCTGCTTGAACGCCGATAACATTAAGTACGTGTTGTCACCCATGTATGTGTTCAACGGCGATGTATTGCTGGCCGCTGAAAAACCGTCGGGCGGCTTGCATGTCTTGCTGGGCGATTTCACAGGGCATGGGTTGCCGGCCGCGATTGGTGCAATGCCCGTGTCCGAAATTTTTTACGGCATGACGCTCAAAGGGTTTGCGCTCAATGACATTTTGAGTGAAATCAATTCGCGCTTGAAAGAGATCTTGCCGACGGGGGTTTTTTGTTGTGCGATCGGCGCTGATATCGATTTTCGTCAAGAATTAATTCATGTCTGGAACGGTGGTATGCCGGAGGGGTTTCTCCTGAAAGCCGATGGCGAATTAATCGCCAAAGCGCCGTCCCGCAATTTACCGTTGGGTGTGCTTGGCCCGGAACGTTTTTCGACTCGCGTGCAAACCGAACCATTTCCGATCGGTTCGCGGGTTTTTATGACGTCGGATGGACTTGCCGAACTTGATAACGGTGAAGGCCTTATGTTTGGTCATGATCGTGTCGAGCAGGTTGTGTCCGCCGCCGGACAGATGAGCGTGGTGGATGCGGTGATTCACGAACTGTCAGCCTTCATGCACAAGGATGCACAATCCGACGATCTGACGTTCGTTGAAGTGATTGGTCGTCCACCACAGTTTGAGGAAGCAGCCAAACAGGCGCGCAGTTCAACGCGCTGGAGCGGGCCACAAGATTGGCATTTGGAATACGAATTACGTCCACAGGCATTGCGCACATTTGATCCGCTGCCAATGGTGCTGCAAATGTTGATGGAATCGCCGGGCCTACGCAGTCATCGTGGCCGGGTGTTTACCATTTTGGCGGAGTTGTATTCCAACGCGCTCGATCACGGTGTGCTGGGCTTGGATTCCAGTTTAAAAGCATCACCAGAAGGTTTTGCCGAATATTATCAAACGCGCATTGCGCGCTTGGAAACCTTGCGTGAAGGTTATGTTCGTTTTGGTATTGAACACCAACCCACGGCGGACGGTGGTCGTATCATCATGCGCCTGAACGACAGCGGTGAAGGATTTGATTGGCGTGCGTACGAAGCCAAGTTGAAACTCGATGGGTACAGCGGTCGCGGTTTGCCGTTGATACGATCGTTATGTGAGTCGTTTGAATACGAAGGCAACGGTAACACGGTGTGTGCCGTGTACAAATGGACGGTGCAGGAGTGAAGGATGACCAGCCTGGACATGAATTTGATCAACGATCTGCGCGAGCTAATGGAAGATGAGTTTGGTGAACTCGTGGCGATTTATTTGCGTGACAGCAGCACGCGATTTGACCAGATCAAAGCAGCGGTCGCGGCGGCCAACAGCACCGACATTCGGCACACCGCGCACAGTTTGAAAGGCAGCAGCAGCAATATTGGCGCCGTTGAGTTGACCAGTTTGTGCCAACAATTAGAAGAAATGGGAAAAGACAGTCAGTTGGCCAAAACACAAGAACTTGTTCAACGCATTGAGTCGGAACTCAATCGCGTGCAAACCGATCTGCGCGGTTTGTTGGCGTGAATGCGATATCGGCCAGTGCGATCGCCGCATGACACAGATGTTGAACACTGTGCTCAGACCGGATGGGTTAGATCGACGCGTCTTTGTGCAAATCCTGATAATGATTGATTTGATTACGGCCATTATTTTTACTGTGATACAAGGCACGATCGGCTGCTTGCAACAGCTTTTCATGATTGTTCAATTGCTCATTGCGCGTGGCAATGCCAATACTGATGGTGATCGGTACATTCGGCCAATCGTGTTGCTGCACGGCCAGTCGAAACCTTTCGGCTAACATGCGCGCGCCGTTTTCGCTGGTATTGGGTAATATGGCAACAAATTCTTCACCGCCCCAGCGCGCTAGCGAATCGGACGAGCGCGCGTTTTCACGTAGTAACATCGCCAACATACCCAAATAGACATCACCGATTGTGTTACCGATCTGCTCATTGATTTGCTTGAAATGATCAATATCAATCATGATCAGCGACAGATGATTCTCATAACGTTTGGCCCGCGAAAATTCTTCGATTAATTTATCGTAAAAGGCCAAGCGACTCATGAGACGCGTTAGGTTGTCTTCGCCGGCGACTTGCTGCAAACGCGCGTTGTACTGTTCTAGCTCGGCGACATATTTGACGTATTTATCTTCTAGATCGCGTTGCGCCTGCAACTGTTCAGCCAGTTCAAAGTTTTTGCGGCGTAATTCCAACTGCGCCAACACTTGACGGCCCAATATCTGCAAGGCCTCACGTTGTTTACCCGACAGTTGACGCGGTTTTCGATCGATCACACAGAGTGTGCCCAAGGCGGCACCGTTGGGCGCGGTCAACGGCGTACCCGCATAAAACTGAATACGCGGTCCGTCGGTGACCAGTGGGTTATCGGCAAATCGCTGATCGCGGCGAGCGTCGGGAATTTCGAAGATCTTGTCATTCAAAATGGCATGCGCGCAAAACGCGACCTCGCGTGAGGTTTCATTGGCATCGAGACCGAGCTTTGATTTAAACCATTGACGATTACGATCAATCAGTGACACCAAGGCGATCGGGGTATCACAAATGATGGCCGCCAAGCGTGTCAAATCATCAAAAGCCACTTCGTTGGTGGTGTCGAGCACAAGATACTGATCGAGCGTTTGTTGGCGAAACGCTTCATTGTCCGGTAGCGGTGCTGAAATCATCGGGTGGTCTCACAGGAACGTGTGATGGCATGTGTCTTGCGATAGGCACGGCATCGCTAATCGTAGCAGTGTTTGAGGAACTTTCTGATGGACGTCTTGACGGGTTTGACGCTGGACAATACCAGCCTGCCAACTGGCACCGTGCCAAGCGGCGACGTCGAAAAAAGTGTCGTGTTTGAGAAGGTGCTCGATGATGAACTGCAGCAACTTCAACGCGATGAATCCGCCGTGAATGCTGCCATCATCTTGGATGCCGATCCGTTGTTAATGAATGCAGAATTCAGCGCTGAAGCCCATCCAATCGATGATCCTGACAGCAGCAACCAAGGTGAAACTGACCAGGCATCAACGGACTTGGCAGTGTTGTTGACGGGCCAGCAGCAGGTCATTAAGACCGATGCCATTCCTGTGGCGGCGGACACGGAATATTGGCTGCGTGACGCCGCCGCAACGATGCGTCATACGGTGGAAACACCGCCGCCCGCTTTGCCAACGATGGCAACAGTGCAGGAGAGTTCTGGCCAGTCCGAGGGCGAAACAGGCAATTCTTTGCCACAACGAAAAGCCATCGAGTTGGGCGCGTTGCCGCACAACGTGATGACCGCGACAGTCACATCGCCGGCTGAAGAGGTGCTGCCGGAAACAAAAGCGCACGACACAGCAATTGTCGCGACCAGAACAGACAACGCTGTGGCGACAACAATCGCCACAAGCGAGGTGGAGTCGTTTGACAAAATCAATGTGGATACGCGGCAAAGTGAGCCGGGCAACACACGCACAACAAACAACAAAAGCGACACCGCCGTGGCAACGGCCTTGCAGCAGGCCAGTGCGCCAACCGTCGTGAGTTTTGTGCCAAAAAACACGGTGCCAGCGCAGCCGGTTGCACCGACACCCGCATTGAATCCAATTGCCGTGTCATCGTCACTCAAAGCCGATATGGCGGTCGCCGCCCGTGTGGGGGATTTAGGCAAATGGGGTGCGAAAGGGCAAGCATCGCGAGATACCAGCATCACCGACACAAGTGTCAACTTAACCTCGACAACACAAGACATTCGTTCCGGTGAAACCAGCATTCCGGCAGGATTGCGCTTGCCGTTTTTCAATCCTCGTTTTAATGATGTAGTGAGCAATCAAGTGCTGTGGATGTCGAAGCAGGGCATCAATCAGGCGGACATTCATTTGAACCCGGCTGAGCTCGGGCCGATCACTGTACGGCTGCAGCAAAACGGTCAGGAAACCAGTGTGCAATTTGTCGTTGCCCATCCAGCCACCAAAGAACAATTGGAACAAGCGTTGCCGCGCCTGCGGGATGTGTTTCAGCATGGCGGTTTACAATTGATCAACGTTGATATTCAAGACGGTCGCAAACAACCTCAACACGACCAGTCGCACGCGACGGCGTCCGCCCGCGGCGTGACCACAAATCATTCTGCGGTTGCGGCCAGTTTGGCAGCGCCACTGACGACACAACCGGAAGGTTTGGTCGACTTCTATGCCTGAATAAGTGCTCATTAAGCTTGATCACGCGTTGGTGATCTTGGATTTTGCTGGAGCAGCGTTAGCTTCACACTCGCATCGGAGCACGCATCTCGCCTTCGCCTGAATTATGTGTGAGAGGGCTTCTGGTGATTCACTTTAAAAACCACTCGCCGTCAACGCCATCATGGTTCAATTTCAATCGTCATTTTTCTGACGCTCACGCTTTCTCAAATCCCGTCTACACTTCAAGTCATTGTTGTTAAAACCATTTTCAAGTGTGAATGGAATGGCCCGATAGCTGCATAGTGGCTGTTAGGGGAGTCCATCCGACAGGAGTTTGGCATGGCTGAACAGAAAGAAGCGGAAGATCTGGAGCTTGGCGAAGTTGGAAAAGGGGCGGGCAAAAAAAAGCTCATCATCATTATCGCGGCGGCAGTGCTCCTGATTGGCGGTGGTGTTACCGGTTTTTTGTTGATGAAAGGTGGTGACAAAAAGGCCAAGTCCGATGCCGAGCACAGCGAAGAAGTGGTCGACGAAGAACACGCCGACGCCAGCGCAGATGAAGCCGCTGATGCTCACGAAGAAACCCCTGAAGAAGCTGCACCCGAAGTGGATGAAGAAGGTCATCCACTTGGCCCGGTCTATTTGGATCTTGGCGAGCCGATTATTGCGAACCTGCCCAGTGAGAAAAAATCACGCACGATCAAAGTGCAAGTGACGTTTGTTATGAAGAATGCGGCGGCGGAAGCGCGGGTAAAAAAACATTTGCCGCTGCTGAAAAGTGAACTATTGATGTTGTTATCGACCACGTCGGTTGAGTCGCTCAGCACGGCCGAAGGACAACAAGCGTTTCGTGACAGTGCGTTCAAAAAAATGAAAGCCACGATCACGCACGAAGAAAAGAAACCGTATATCGAAAAACTGCTGTTTACGCAGTTTGTGATGCAGTGAACACATGAGACGTAACGATGCCGGCCACTGATTTACTGAGTCAAGACGAGATCGACGCCCTTTTACACGGCGTCGATGATGGTGATATCGATACCGGCGAGCCCGACCTGCCGCCTGGCGAAGCACGTGGATACGATTTTTCGTCGCAAGACCGTATTGTACGCGGGCGTATGCCAACGCTCGAAATGATCAATGAACGTTTTGCACGTCATATGCGCATCAGCTTGTTCAATTTATTGCGGCAAGCCTGCGAGGTGTCGATTAACGGCGTGCAGATGGTGAAGTTCGGCGAATATGTGCATTCGCTGTTTGTACCAACGTCATTAAATATGATTCGCATGAAGCCGTTACGTGGAACCGGTTTATTCACCATGGAGGCCAAATTGGTGTTCAGTTTGGTCGACAATTTTTTTGGTGGTCAAGGCCGTTTTCACGCCAAAATTGAAGGCCGTGAATTTACGCCGACGGAACGTCGCATCATTCAAATTCTGCTTGATCAGTGCTTTGTTGATATGACCGAAGCCTGGTCGCCGGTAATGAAAGTGGAATTTGAATACTTGGATTCTGAAGTAAACCCAGCGCTGGCGACCATTGTGTCGCCATCGGAGGTGGTCGTTGTTTGCAGTTTTCATATCGAATTGGAAGGTGGTGGCGGCAATTTGCATTTAACGATGCCGTACTCAATGGTTGAACCCATTCGCGACAAACTCGATGCCGGTGTGCAAAGTGATCGTGACAATGTGGATGAACGTTGGACGCAGGCATTGCGCGAAGAGATCATGACGGCACCAATTGATTTCAATGTGCATCTGACCGAGACCGAAGTCAAATTACGCGAAATTATGGAATGGAAAGTCGGTGATATTGTTCCGCTGGATCTGCCTGAAATGGTGCTGGTGCGTGCGGGTGGACTTCCTGCTTTTCGTGCCAAGTTTGGCCAGTCAAGAGGCAGTTACGCGATCAAAATTATCGAAGAAATCAAGCGCGATCATATTTTGACCGCGATGCAGATCGGAGTATGACATGAGCAAAGAAGAAGAACAAATGGCTGACGAGTGGGCAGCCGCACTGGCCGAGCAAGCGGAACCAGTCAAAATGGATGAATTAAAATCCGAAGCCAAATCGCAAGGCAAAGACGAACGACTCGATGTTATCTTAGATATTCCGGTCACTTTGTCGATGGAAGTCGGTCGCACACAGATCCCGATCCGCAATCTATTGCAATTGAATCAGGGTTCGGTCGTTGAGCTGGATCGCCTCGCCGGTGAACCATTGGATGTGTTGGTAAACGGTACATTGATTGCCCATGGCGAAGTGGTGGTGGTCAACGAGAAATTTGGCATCCGTTTGACCGACGTAATGTCACCGCATGAACGCATCAACAAGCTGCGTTGATGGCTTGGGACGAAATGCTTCGATGAATCTGACCGCGATGCACATGAAAACTCGCTATGCGCTGTGTCTGATCTTGATGTCGACGGCAACGTTGGCGGCTGAACCGGCAACGCCATCAATGGGGCGTTTGTTGCTCGGATTGGTTTTTATGGTGCTGCTGATTTTTGTCGGGGCGTGGTTAGTTCGGCGCGCGCCCAATTTGCATTCTCAAGGCGCGATCAAAGTTCTGGCGAGCACATCGGTCGGTACGCGCGAACGCATTGTGTTGTTGCAAGTCGGTTCACAACAAGTATTGGTTGGTGTAACGGCGGCACAAATTACCCATTTGCAAACACTTAACGAAAACATCGATGTGGAGACATCGACGCCGATGAGCTTCCACGAGGCGCTGCAAAAAGTATTAAAGGGAAGCCCGAAAACATGAAGCGCACGTTGTCGGTTGTTTTCCTTTCGGCGATTACACTTTTTAGTCCCTTGCTGTTGGCCGATAATGGCATGCCGGCTTTCACAGTGACCACGACACCGAACGGCAGTCAACAATATTCGGTAACACTGCAGATTCTGATTCTGATGACGGCGCTGAGCTTTTTGCCCGCTATGCTCATCATGATGACATCGTTTACGCGCATCACGGTCGTGTTTGCGATTTTGCGCCAGGCCATTGGTTTGCAACAAACGCCTTCGAATCAAGTACTGGTTGGTTTGGCGCTATTTCTGACGTTTTTTATCATGGCGCCGGTATTGAAAGAGGCAAATGAAACGGCGGTACAGCCTTATATCAATGAGCAAATTACACCAATCGAAGCGCTCGATCGCGCCAAAATTCCGTTTCAGCGTTTTATGTTGTCGCAAACGCGAAAAACGGATCTCGAGCTTTTTTTAAGGTTATCTGAAACAAAAATCAGCGATCCGGCGGCGGTACCGTTTACGGTGTTGGTGCCGGCCTTTGTGACCAGCGAACTAAAAACCGCATTTCAAATTGGTTTCATGTTGTTTATTCCTTTTCTCATCATTGATCTGGTCGTTGCTAGTGTGTTGATGGCAATGGGGATGATGATGTTGTCACCGCTCGTGATCTCATTGCCCTTCAAGTTAATGCTGTTTGTTCTGGTGGATGGATGGGCATTGGTGGTTGGCACGTTGGCTGCAAGTTATGGCTTATGACGAGGTTATAAGTCGGTAATTTGACGTGACACCCGAATCCGCTGTTGAAGTTTTACGCCACGCATTATTTCTGACCATTTTATTGGTGACCGTGATCATTGTTCCCGGTTTATTGGTTGGCTTGCTCGTCGCCATTTTTCAAGCAGCAACCAGCATCAATGAGCAAACGCTCTCTTTTCTTCCTCGTTTACTGGTGACCTTGCTGACGATCATGGTGTTAGGGCACTGGATCATCAATCAGCTTGTGGTTTATACCGATGAGTTGTTTCGACAAATTCCCGGCCTGATTCAATGATGGATTTCAGTTTCGATCAAATTGAATCTTGGCTACGCATGGCGGTGTGGCCATTTTGCCGCATCGGCGCATTAGTGATGACACTGAGTGTGTTTGGCACGCGCACGATACCGGTGCGTGTACGATTGTTACTCGCGGTTGCCATTACCGTTTGCGTCGTGCCGGTATTGCCGGTCATGCCGACGTTTCCGATTTTTTCCTTGCACAGCTATTTCATCATCGCGCAAGAGCTGGTGATCGGCATTGCGATTGGCTTTGCCACGCGGGTATTGATGGATATTTTTGTGGTGGCGGGTCAGTTGATTTCACTGCAAACCGGTTTGGGTTTTGCCTCACTCGTTGATCCCGTGAATGGCACGTCGGTGCCGTTGATTGGTCAGCTATTGCTGATGTCAGCGATGCTGCTTTTTTTCTTGATGGACGGCCATCTGGTCGCGATCGAAACGGTTGTGCGCAGCTTTCATACGATCCCAGTCGGCATCGACAGTGTGGCTCAGCTCGATTTTTTTACGATGGCAAAGTGGGGGCAATGGTTATTTGCTTCGTCCCTGATGGTCGCTATTGCCAGTGTGTTGGCGTTGCTCATGCTTAACGTTGCATTTGGTGTGTTGACGCGTGCAGCGCCACAAATGAATCTGTTTACGATTGGTTTTCCGGCCACCATGTTAATCGGTTTGATCCTGATGTGGGTGTTGCTCGCTGATCTGCCGATACATTTCGACAATGAATTGCAGCGCGCGCAGCAATTCACTTGCCAACTTGTCGGTTTGGACTGTTGAACAATTTTAAGGTTGAACCATGGCCGAACATGAGTCAGGCGAACGCACCGAACAGGCAACACCCCGAAAACGTGAAGAAGCACGCAAAAAGGGCCAGGTTGCGCGTTCAAAAGAATTGGTCACGGCGGGGTTGGTGATCGGTGGTGCCAGTGGCTTGATGTTTTTTGGTGATAACGTCGCCACCGCGATCATTGATATCGGTCGTCGTTCATTTCGCGTTGAAGCCGCTGTACTCGAAAATCCTGCCAGCATGATGGTGACGCTGGCCGATGCGGTAAAAATCGCCGGTTTGGCGGTGTTGCCATTTCTATTGTTGTTATTCGTTATTGCTATCGCGAGCAGCGTCGCCATCGGCGGTTTATCACTGTCGGCAGAACAGTTGCAACCTAAATGGGAACGCTTGTCGCCCATGAACGGTTTCAAACGTATGTTCGGTTTGCAATCGCTGGTGGAGTTGGTTAAGAGCATTGGAAAATTCTTTGCTGTTGGCTTGATCACCTTGTTGGTGTTGCGTTTTTACAGTGAGGATTTTCTGCAGCTTGGGCGACATGATTTGAGCGGGACGTTGCAACACGCCGCCAGCTTGCTGAGCAAGGCGTTTATGTTTATCTCCTTGTCGCTGATTGTAATCGTGATTCTCGATGTGCCGTATCAGATCTGGCATTTCGCGCGTGAGCTGCGCATGACCAAAGAAGAGCTACGCGAAGAATTCAAAGAAACAGAGGGCAAACCGGAAGTCAAAGGGCGCATTCGTCGTTTGCAACGCGAAATTGCGCAGCGACGCATGATGAGCAAAGTACCGACAGCCGACGTTGTGATCACCAATCCACAGCACTATGCGGTGGCGTTGAAATACGATCCGTTGTCACCGCGCGCCCCAATCGTGTTGGCGCGTGGCGCCGATTTAATTGCGTTGCAGATTCGGCGCGTGGCCGAGTCACACGGCGTTTACGTGTTAGAGGCGCCGCCGTTGGCACGCGCCTTGTATCACACAACCGAATTGGATCGTGAAATTCCACACGGTTTGTTTTTGGCGGTGGCGCAGGTGCTGGCCTATGTCTACAGCTTACGCCAATACGGCAAAGCCAATACCAAGCCGCTGCCAACGGAGTTCCCGATCCCGGACGATATGCGGTATTGAAAATCGGTTGCGAGTAACGGGTTCGGGTTGTGGGTTCGGGGAAAAAATCGGCAATTGATCTTTATTGGATTCGATCGCTTTGCCGTTACCCGCAACCCGAACCCACAACCCGCAACCAAACAAAGGAACGACAATGCAAAACCTGAAACTCACCGGTCTCGGCACACCGCTTCTGGTGATGCTGATTTTGGCGATGATGACATTGCCGCTACCACCGTTTTTGTTGGACATGTTGTTTACGTTCAACATCGCTTTAGCGTTGATGGTGCTGTTGGTGTCGGTTTATGTGCATCGGCCGCTCGATTTCGCCGCGTTTCCGACGGTGCTGTTGATTACAACCTTGATGCGATTGGCCCTGAATGTCGGCTCCACGCGCGTCGTGTTGTTGAACGGTCACAATGGCCCTGATGCTGCCGGTTCGGTCATTGAGTCGTTTGGCAGTGTATTGGTGGGTGGTGATTACGCGGTCGGTATTGTCGTGTTTGTGATCTTCATCATCATCAATTTTGTCGTGGTGACCAAAGGTGCCGGTCGGATTTCCGAAGTCAGTGCGCGCTTTACGTTGGACGCGATGCCAGGCAAACAAATGGCGATTGATGCCGATTTGAATGCGGGTTTGATTTCTCAGGACGAAGCACGCTCACGTCGTGCCGATGTAGCCCGCGAGGCCGACTTTTATGGTGCAATGGACGGTGCGTCGAAATTCGTGCGGGGTGATGCCATTGCCGGTATTTTGATTCTGTTCATCAACTTGCTTGGCGGCATTGCCGTCGGTGTGTTTAATCATGATCTGGCGTTTTCGGAAGCCGCAAAATTCTATGCATTGTTGACGATCGGTGATGGCTTGGTGGCACAAATTCCGGCGCTGTTGCTGTCCACCGCGTCAGCGATGATGGTGACACGGCAAAATGCCGCGCAAGATATGTCGGCGCAATTGATGGAGCAATTGTTTAAAGAACCGAAAGCGTTGGCGATCGCGGGCGGTATTTTATTTTCAATGGGGTTGGTACCTGGAATGCCGCATTTGGCGTTTTTATTTTTGGGCGCACTGTGTTTTTCGGGCGCGTGGATGATGGCGAAGCGTTTGAAAGAAACCGCGGCGAAAGAAGCGTTAGCGAAAGCAGCTCAAGCGGCCAAACCACAGGAACAAGAAGTTAAAGAGTTGGGATGGGATGACGTGGCGCAGATTGATCCGATCGGTTTGGAAATCGGCTATCGCTTGATTCCGCTCGTGGATAAAGCACAGGATGGTAAATTGATGGCCCGCATCAAAGGTGTGCGCAAGAAATTATCGCAGGATCTCGGTTTCTTAATTCCGGCTGTGCATATTCGCGATAATTTGGACCTGGCTCCGAGTGGCTATCGCATTACGTTAATGGGCGTGACGGTTGGCGAAGCCGAAATTTATATCGATCGCGAGTTGGCGATCAATCCAGGACAGGTGTTTGGTGAAGTGCAAGGCGTTGCAACAAAAGATCCGGCGTTTGGTTTGCCGGCCGTCTGGATCGATCGCACACAACGAGAACACGCCCAAGCACTGGGGTACACCGTTGTCGATGCCTCAACGGTTGTCGCCACACATTTGTCGCATATTCTGCAATCGCACGCTGCTGAATTGTTGGGTCACGAAGAAGTGGAAGCGCTGCTCAAACAGTTGACCAAATCGGCGCCCAAATTGGTCGAGCAGCTGGTGCCGAATTCGCTGTCGCTATCCGCCGTGGTGCGCGTGCTGCAGAACTTACTGCGTGAACAAGTACCGATACGCGATATTCGCACGATTGCTGAGACGCTGGTGGAACACGCCAGTCGCAATGCCGACAGTCATGCGTTGACGGCAGCGTGTCGTGTTGCGTTGTCGCGCCTGATTGTGCAAAACATCAATGGCCTTGCCAGCGAATTGCCGGTGATTGCATTGGAGCCGACACTGGAACAATTGCTGCACAAATCGTTGCAAATTGCCGGTGACGATGGTGCGATCGAGCCGGGGTTGGCCGAACGTTTACAGCGTTCATTGCAAGAAGCCAATCAGCGTCAGGAAATGTCGGGGCAACCATCGGTGTTGCTGACCTCACCAGGCCTGCGCACCACGCTCGCCCGTTTCGCCCGCTTCGTTGCCCCCGGCATGCACGTACTCAGCTACCAAGAAATCCCCGAAAGCAAACAAGTGAAAATCGTGGCGACGGTGGGGTGAAAGGCGAACACGAAGATCACAAAGTTCACGAAGTTAAATACGTGTGAGTTGGTTTCTTTGTCATTACTGCAGCGTGCGTGCTCCATAAAGTTATTTATGGTTTTCTTCGTGGTCTTTGAGGGCTTTGTGCACTTCGTGTTCGCTTCGGCATTTTTGTTTCGTCCCACGATGCAGTGGTGCGTTTCGCGACTTGGTAAGCAAATTGCTTAATACCCTTGACTTGCGATAACACCGCTGTGTCAGTGGTGGAGGAAAACCATGAAAATCCGGCGATTTGTGGCAAAAGACATGCGCACGGCGCTGCAGGAAATCACCAAAGAACTGGGGCCGGATGCGGCGATAGTGTCCAGCCGGCGTACCGGCGGAGGCGTCGAACTTTTGGCGGCGATTGATTATGACCCGGTCGTACTGTCAGAGAATCGTCAACCGGTGAGTGAAACCGTGGACACACCGCCACCGCGTCAAGCAGCTGAAAAACCACGCATCGATCTGATGGTGTCAGATGAAGAACCGGTGTCGATGGTGCGAACACCGATTGAACCGAAGCCAACGCCGATCGAATCGCCCAAGTTGCAAATTGAATTCGGAAATGATCCCGGTTTGAGCTCTTTGCGCGAAGAAATGCGGCAATTGCGCGGGCTGTTTGAAGAACAGTTGCAGGGCTTGGCGTGGAAAGAACATGAAAAGCGACATCCGATGAAAGCCTGGTTGTCTCGTCGCTTAAGTTTGTTGGAGCTCAGTCCGCGTTTGCGCGAACACTATGCGAATACCGAATACAAAGAAGCTGAACGCGCATTGGCACAAGCGTTGGCGGGCATCGCACGCGATATTCAATTAGCCAAAGATGATGTCATGGCCCATGGCGGCATGTATGCGCTGGTTGGCGCGACGGGGGTTGGTAAAACCACCACCGCTGCCAAGCTAGCCGCTAAATTTGCGCTATCACACGGTGCTCACAGCGTGGCATTGGTATCGACCGACAATTTCCGCATTGCCGCACATGATCAGCTGCGATTGTTTGCGCGTTTGATTGGCTGTGCCTTTCGCATTGTCGACAACCCCGACGAGTTGCCAAAGGTGTTGGACGGTTTGGTCGACAAACGTCTGGTTATCATCGATAGCGCCGGCATGAGCCAACGCGATCAACGCTTGCACGAAGCACTGCAGCAATTGCGCAGCAAGGTCTATCCGTTAAAGCATTTGCTGGTGATGTCGGCCACCTCGCAGCGCGCACAGTTGCAAGAATGCGTAAAACTCTTTGGTGTGCAAACGCTGTCGGGCGCAATCTTGACTAAGCTTGATGAAGCCACATCGCTGGGACCGGTGGTCAGTGCGTTAATCGAATCGCGGTTGCCGTTGTATTTCGCCTGTGATGGCCAGCGAGTGCCAGAAGACTTACGGTCGTGGCGTGGTCCGCAGTTAATCGACCGCGCACGTCGTTTGGCCGAGCAATATCAAGAAGGTGTCGACGATTGGTTACTAGCCCAACAGCTCAAGGTCGCAACGCATGCATCAGCTTGACATGCCGCGTTTTGATCAAGCAGCAGGATTGCGCCGGATGAATTCGGTGCGACCGGTAAAGGTCATTTCAGTGACGGGCGGCAAGGGCGGTGTGGGCAAAACATCGGTGACCGTCAACACGGCAGTGGCGCTAGCGGAAGCGGGTCACTCGGTGATGTTGATGGATGCGGATCTGGGGCTCGCCAATATTGACGTGATGTTGGGGCTTCATCCCACCCATAATTTGTCGCATGTATTAACCGGTGAATGCACGATTGAAGAAATCGTCGTTGAGGGACCGGCCGGCATTAAAATTGTACCTGCCTCCAGCGGCACTCAGGCGATGGCGCAACTGTCACCGATCGAGCATGGCGGCTTGATTCGCGCCTTCAGTCAAGTCAGTCATCAACTCGATTATTTGTTTATTGATACGGCCGCTGGCATTAGCGATACCGTCATCAGCTTTACGCAAGCCTCGCAAGATGTGCTGTTTGTGGTGTGTGATGAACCCACATCGTTAACCGATGCCTACGCACTGATGAAAATTCTGACGCGTGATTTCCGCTTAAATCGTTTTCGTGTCGTCGCCAACATGGTGCGCACTCCACAAGAAGGTCGCGACATTTTTACAAAGTTAACGCGTGTTACTGATCGCTTTCTCGATGTGACACTTGATTATGTCGGCGCCGTGCCTTACGACGACAATTTGCGCAAGTCGATTAAAAAGCAACGAGCCTGTGTTGAAGCGTTTCCGCGTTCGCCGGCCGCGCTGGCGTTTAAACAAATCAGCAAGAAAATAGAGCATTGGCCATTACCGGACAGTCCCGGTGGCGGCATCGAATTTTTTATGGAACGCCTGGTTGCACAGTCATCGCCCGCGAACAATGAGGCGTCTTTATGATGGCAGCGACGTACTCGTCGCGGCATGACGATCGCGAGCAGTTGTTGCATCAATATTCCCCGTTGGTCAAACGAATTGCGCTGCATTTGCTGGCGCGTCTTCCCCGTAACGTTCAACTCGATGATTTGATGCAAGCCGGCATGATTGGCCTGCTCGAAGCCGCGCGTAAATATGATCAGCAAAAAGGCGCGAGCTTTGAGACCTTTGTCGGTATCCGAATTCGCGGTGCTATGCTTGACGAGGTGCGTCGAAATGATTGGATGCCACGTTCAGTGCATCGCAATGCACGCAAGATCGCCGAGGCCATATCAAGTGTTGAACAGCGTTTTGGCCGCGATGCGAAAGAAGGCGAAATCGCAGCGGAATTGCAGTTGAGCTTGAGCGATTACCAGCAGTTGCTGGCCGAGCAGTCCGGCAGTGCGGTCGTTGGTTTTGACGACGTGGGGTTGACCGACGATGTGCTGGGGCAAATGGATGTCGGTCATATCGAAGGGCCGGCCGAAGGAGTGCAGGGCGCAGCGTTTCGTTCGGCCCTTACCGATGCAATAAACCTGCTGCCCGAACGGGAAAAGCTGGTATTGGCTCTATACTATGATGAAGAAATGAACCTGAAAGAGATTGGCAGCGTGCTGGGGGTTTCTGAATCACGGGTTTGCCAGATCTGCAATCAGGCAATGGTGCGTCTACGCTCGCGCCTCAAAGATTGGAATTAACGACTATGCTTTATATGCCCGATGACGCTAAAAGTGGGCTTAACGAGTGAGCCCGGTTGCGTCATGTCACATGGGGTTTTCCCGGTGAGGCTGTTTGCTGACGGTCATACCGCGACAATAATACGAACAAGCGCCTTGTGTTTAGGGCGAAACAGCACAATGAGGTGAAGAATGGCCATCAACAAGAACATGAAGATCCTGATCGTCGATGATTTTTCGACGATGCGGCGCATCATCAAGAACTTGTTGCGCGATCTCGGATTCAGCAATACGCAAGAAGCGGATGACGGTCAAACCGCGTTACCGATTCTGCAGGGCGGCGGATTCGATTTTTTGATCACCGATTGGAATATGCCAGGCATGCAAGGCATTGACTTATTAAAAGCGGTGCGCGCCGACCCCAACCTGAAAAATCTCCCGGTGTTGATGGTGACCGCTGAAGCCAAGCGCGAGCAGATCATTGAAGCGGCGCAGGCCGGTGTTAACGGTTATGTCGTGAAACCTTTTACAGCGCAAACGTTGGAAGAAAAGATCAACAAAATTTTCGAGCGCGTGGGCTGATAAAAGGAGTCGATTATGTCCGAGCCATCGGAAAATACAGTAAACCTGCAGCAGTGGAGCCAGGCGCTGTTACCACAAGCGCGAGAATTGGTTGCGCTGCTGGAACAAGGCAATCTCGAAGCCGCGCAAACCATGCTGACGCAGATGCGCACCGAAAGTGAAGCAAGCCTGTTTATTGAGATCGGCAAATTGACGCGACAGCTGCACGAAGCGCTGGTCAATTTTCAACTCGATAACCGCATCACCGACATCGCGGCTAATGATATTCCTGACGCTCGCGATCGCTTGAATCATGTGATCAAACTGACGGAGCAGGCGGCCAATCGTACGATGGACGGCCTGGAAACGTGTATGCCGATTGTTATGCAGCTCAGCACGCGAGCCCACGAATTAAACAGTCAAATGGGCAAGTTGCTGCGCAAAGAAATTACCGCGGGTGAATTCAGAGAATTGTGCAAAGGCCTCGATACGCATTTGCACACCACTGAAGATCAGCTGCACGAAGTACAAACCAAACTCAACGACGTTATTTTGGCGCAGGACTATCAAGATCTGACCGGTCAAATTATTCGCCGCGTGATTAATCTGGTGCAAGAAGTCGAACACAGTCTGGTGGAAATGATCCGCATGTTTGGCGCCTTGCCCGATTATTCCGAAGCGAAAGAACGCGGCAAAGAAATTACCCACGGGGTTGAAGGCCCGGTGGTCGATGAAAAACGCACCGATGTCGTTAAAGGGCAAGATGATGTCGATGATTTACTGTCGAGCTTAGGATTTTAGAGAGCTGATCAATGGCCTTTAATGCCGACGAAGAAATACTCCAGGATTTTCTGGTTGAAGCCGGAGAAATTTTGGAAACCCTTTCCGAGCAGCTGGTGCGTCTCGAACGCGAACCAGATGACTTGGCATTGCTGAACGCCATTTTCCGTGGGTTTCATACGGTTAAAGGCGGCGCCGGATTTCTCAAACTCGAAGCGCTGGTCGAGGTTTGCCATCTCGGTGAAAATATTTTCGACAAATTGCGCAATCAGGAATTGCGCGCCAACGCGCAAATTATGGATCTGGTGTTGCAGGTGCTCGACATCGTTAACGCGATGTTTGATGACGTGCGCAACGGCAATGAACCGTCGCCAGCCGATCCCGACTTTTTACGTTCATTGCAAGCCTGTGCCGATGGCAAATTGAGTGCCGTTGAAACGCCGGCACCGACACCTGCTCCGGCCCCCACTCCCGCTACTAAAGTGACGGCCGCACCATCACCGGTTGCAGCGCCCGCACCGGCACCGACATCCGCTGGCAGTGACGAAATTACCGATGAAGAATTTGAGTCACTGCTCGATTCTTTGCATGGAAGCGGTAAATCCGCGTCATCCCCAGCCATTGAAAAGGCGGCCGCAAGCAGCGGTGAAATCAGCGAAGACGAATTCGAAAAATTGCTCGACACCTTGCATGGCCAAGGCAAAGGCCCAGGCATTACTGCGACATCGGCAGCGTCACCTGCCGCCGCTCCTGCCAGTGGTGACTCCGATCTGATTAACGACGACGAATTTGAAGCGTTGCTCGATCAACTGCACGGCAAAAATGGTAGCCCAACGGCAGCCGCGACACCTGCTGCGCCAGCCAAACCGGCGGTGAAGACACCGGCCGCCTCCAGCGGTGATGTGATTTCCGATAATGAATTTGATGCCTTGCTCGATCAAATGCACGGCAAAGGTAAAGGGCCCACAGACAAAGCGCCGGTAGCGGCACCACCACGCGCCGAAAAAAATGCGGGTGATGAGAATAAAGGGGGAGCCGCCGCCGCGGCTGCCGGAGCAGGACAAGTCGCACAAGCCGACACCACCGTGCGTGTCGATACCAAGAAACTTGACGACATTATGAACATGGTCGGCGAGTTGGTGTTGGTGCGTAATCGCTTGTTAACGTTGGCGCAAGCCAGCGGCGATGATGAATTGAATAAAGCGGTCCAAAACCTCGATGTGGTTACGGCTGATTTGCAGTCGTCGGTGATGCAAACACGGATGCAACCGATCAAGAAAGTGTTTGGGCGTTTTCCTCGTGTCGTGCGCGATTTGGCGCGCAGCCTGAAAAAAGAAATCAATCTCGAACTGGTTGGCGAAGAAACCGATCTCGACAAAAACATGGTCGAGGCTCTCGCCGATCCACTTGTGCACTTGGTGCGCAACGCCATCGATCACGGCATCGAAATGCCGGATGATCGCGCCGCGAAAGGCAAATCACGCACCGGTCGTGTTGTTTTGTCGGCCGCGCAAGAAGGCGATCATATCTTGCTGTCGATTCAAGACGATGGTCGCGGCATGGATCCGCAAGTGTTAAAACAAAAAGCGGTTGAGAAAGGTTTGATGGATCAGGAACAGGCCGATCGCTTGAGCGAAGTTGAAGCGTTTAATTTGATTTTTATGCCAGGCTTTTCAACCAAAGCTGAAGTGTCGGACATTTCTGGTCGCGGCGTCGGCATGGATGTGGTGAAAACGCGGATATCGCAATTAAACGGCGCGTTAACAATTGACTCACGCGTGGGCGCTGGTTCAACCATTTCAATCAAATTGCCGTTAACGTTGGCCATTTTGCCGACACTGATGGTCACCGTAAATCAACAAGCGTTTGCATTGCCATTGGCTTCGGTCAACGAGATTTTCCATCTCGATTTAACCAAGACCAATGTGGTCGACGGGCAGATAACGATCATGGTGCGTGGCAAAGCGTTGCCGCTATTTTATTTGGATGAATGGCTCGTCCGCGCTTCAACACAACGCAATTCGCGCAGCAAAGAAGGTTTTGTGGTGTTGGTTCAAGTCGGTACACAGCGTGTCGGTTTTGTGGTGGATGGCCTCATCGGACAACAAGAAGTCGTGATCAAACCGCTCGGCAAATCGCTGCAAGGTACACCGGGTATGGCTGGCGCAACCATCACATCTGACGGCGGCATTGCGCTGATTCTCGATATTCCGGCGCTGTTAAAACAATATGCACGGCGTAGCGCCGCCTAATCGTCGCGCAGCCTGAGTCAAGCAAACTAAGGAGCAGGGCATGCCGATTCGCATACTCGTCGTCGATGACTCCAGTTTTTTTTGTCGACGCGTGGCGGAAATTCTCAACGGCGATCCTGAACTCAAAGTCATTGCGGTGGCCAATAATGGCGCCGAAGCCGTCAAAAAAGCGCTCGATCTAAAACCGGATGTGATTACGATGGATGTCGAAATGCCGGTAATGGACGGCGTGACGGCAATGAAACAAATCCTGGCGCAACACAAATGCGCCGTCATCATGTTATCGTCGCTGACTTTTGAGGGCGCGCGTGTCACGCTCGAAGCGATGTCCGCTGGCGCCTCGGATTTTATTCTAAAAAGTTACGAAGATATTTCTGGCAATCAGTCGCAAACGGCAAAAGTGTTGCGCGAAAAAGTCAAAGAAATTGGCTTGCAATTTCAGCGCAAAATGTCGGGCAGTATCGCACCGGCACCGGCACCGGCACCGGCACCGACACCGGCCCCTCAGCCTAAACCCGTCACCGCGACGCCATCAATCGCGACCGCACCAACGCGCACTGAAGTTGCCCGTGGTCCGCGCAAACTCTACAAGCTGTGCGCGATCGGCTCGTCAACCGGTGGCCCCGTTGCCTTGCAACAAGTGTTGACGCAATTGCCCAAAAACTATCCGTTGCCGATCGTGATTGCACAGCATATGCCCGGCACCTTTACGCCGGCGTTTGCACAGCGTCTCGATGGTCTTTGTCAGATCACCGTCGTCGAAGCCACCGATGGCATGACGTTGCAAGCCGGCACCGCCTATTTGGCGCCGGGTGGCAAGCAAATGACGGTTGAAAAGCAAAGCGATCAAATGCGGATACGTATTCGTGAAACCGATGCGCGATTGCAATATGCACCGTGTGTCGATGTGTTATTTGGATCAGCCGCCAATGCGGTCGCTGGCGCAGTAATTGCAGTTATTTTGACTGGAATGGGGGCAGATGGCCGCGAAGGATCACGTTTGCTGCGCGATAAAGGCGCCACGATTTGGGCGCAAGATGAAGCGAGCTGCGTCGTTTACGGCATGCCCATGGCGGTGGTCACCGCGGGTCTTGCACATGCTGTGCTTCCTCTCGGTGACATCGGGCGCAAATTGGCCACCGAAGCCTAAGACAGCAAGCGGCAATTCGCTGCCATAACGCTTCCGTTTGCCGTTGCTGTGTTCGTCACTTACCCACTCTATTTAGCAAATTGTCGTGCGGCCGATAAACACGTTAGCGGCGGCAACGTTTGGCAGCTCACCATCGGATGTGTTCATCGCTTGGTGAGTCGGAATTCAATGCAAGCAAACGGATCAGGAATGAATTTTTTTGCACTGTTAGGATTGGCAATTGGCGTTGTCGCCGTGTTGACCGGGCAGTTGCTCGAAGGCGGGCAACTGAGCACGCTCTTCAATTTGCCCGCGCTGCTCATCGTTATCGGGGGCACCTTTGGCGCGGTCATGTTGCAAACGCCGTGGCCTTCATTTTTGCGTGCCTTGCGAATGATTGTTTGGCTGGTAAAACCGCCCGCACTGCCGATAGAAGACGGCATGCGCAAAATCATTTTATGGAGCAACACGGCCCGCAAGGAAGGTCTATTGGGTCTTGAACAAATTGTCGACAACGAAGAAGATGTATTTGCACGCAAAGGCCTGAGCTTGCTGGTTGATGGTGGCGAACCCGATGCCATTCGCAGTGCAATGATGGTTGATCTGGATATGCAAGAACAACGGTTGATGCAATCCGCACGCGTTTATGAAGCAATGGGCGGTTACTCGCCGACGCTCGGCATTTTGGGTGCGGTGATTGGTTTGATCCATGTAATGGGGAATCTTACTGATCCGAATCGGTTGGGTGCCGGCATCGCGGTGGCTTTTGTCGCGACGGTGTACGGGGTTGGCTTTGCGAATTTGTTTTTTATCCCGGTCGGCAATCGTTTGCGTCATATTGTGATTGCACAATCACAATACCGTGAAATGATGATTGAAGGGGTCATCGCGATTGCAGAAGGTGAAAACCCTCGCGTGATTGAAAATAAACTGGCCGGCTTTCATCTGACCTAAGCAAAATGGTGTGAGTGTGATACGGCGACGTCGACGCAAATCGGATGTAGGCACAGAGCACGAACTGACTGGTTCGCAGCGCTGGTTGGTGTCCTATGCCGATTTTATTACGCTCCTGTTCGCTTTTTTTGTTGTGATGTATTCCATTTCGCAAGTGAACGAAGGCAAGTACCGCATTTTATCCGACGCGCTGATCGATGCGTTCAAAGACACCCCGGTGACCAACCCAACGGCGGGGCAAAATAAAGACAGTGGCGGCACGCCGATGGATCCGGGATTGGTACTTGGTCCTAATCAACAAAGCGAAAATGTCATTGAAAGCGAAGCCGGAGCCACACAAGAAGCGATCAGCCTGCCCAAAAATCAGCCGGCCACCGAGCAGGAAAAGCGCGAGTTTGCCCAGCTGTATCAAAATCTGAATCAGTCATTGCAACAGCTGATTCAAGCCGGTGTCGTTGAAGTGCGCGGCAACGAAGATTGGATCGAAGTTGATATGCGTTCGGGCTTATTGTTTGAAAGTGGCAGCGATGTGCTGGGCGGTGCAGCCGAACCATTGTTGCGCGAAATCACCGCCACTTTGAAAGACAACACCCATTTGCTGCGCATTCGCGGTTACACCGACGATCAACCGATCGAAACCGATCGCTTTCCGTCCAATTGGGAATTGGCCTCGTCACGCGCCGTGGCGGTTGTGCGTTCTTTGCAGCGTTTCGGCATTACGCCTCAACGCATGGCCGTTGAAGGCTTTGGTGAATTCAATCCGATTGCCAGCAATGATTCTGAAGAAGGACGTGCGCGCAATCGTCGCGTTGTGTTGGCGATTTCACGTTTTCATCAACTGACACAAGTACCGCAAACGCCGGTACAAACGTTAAGTGGTGTCGCTGCTGATGTGGCCAAACGCGATGAGTCACCGGTGGTGACCGCGGCACCGGATGTGAGCAGCACCAGTAATAATTCGCCCACCGAAACGAGCAGTACACCGTCTGTTAATGCCGAGGAAAGCGGCAATAAAGAGCCATTTGAAATTGTGCGATTGCCCACCGGCGGTTTGCTGATCCGTGGCAAGGACGATAAAAACACGACACCGGCGGCAGCGCCGGCCCAGAGCGATAATAAAAAATGAGAGTATGGGCGATTGCCAATCAAAAAGGTGGCGTTGGCAAAACGACGACCACGATTGCGCTGGCCGGTTTACTGGCGCAGGCCAAGCGTCGTGTGTTGATGATCGATTTGGACCCTCATGCGTCTTTGACGGCGTATTTTGGACATGATCCAGAAGCCGGCATTGTCGGCATGTATGACTTGTTTATGGAACACAAACGCTTGACGCGTGATGCCATTTTGCTGGCGCGTTGCATCACAGAATTGGACAACTTGCATTTTTTACCCGGACAAGTTGCGCTGGCAACGTTGGAGAAACAATTGTCCGGCCATGATGGCGTCGGTTTGATTGTGCAGCGCCTGCTGCATTTGCTCAAAGACGATGTCGATGAGGTGCTGATCGATTGTCCACCCATATTAGGTATTTTGATGGTGAATGCGTTGGCAGCATGTGATGCTTTGCTGATCCCCGTGCAAACCGAATTTCTCGCGTTGCAAGGATTGGAACGCATGATGCGCACGCTGCAAATGATTCAAAAGTCACGCAAGCTGGAATTGTTTCATCGCATCATTCCAACAATGTTTGATCGGCGCACGCGAGCGTCGGTGCAGTGTTTGCGGCAATTGCGCGATCAATACGGTGAGCAGGTTTGGCGTTCGGTAATCCCAGTTGATACGCATTTGCGGGATGCCAGCCGCGCGCATCAAGTGCCCTCCGTTTTCGAACCGGATGGTCGAGCAGTCAAAGCGTACGCGCAGTTGCTCAAAGATCTGCAAAACAGTATCAACCAGCACGCAACGACGCAGCAGGTGGCCGTATGAAATCGCGTCGTCAGGAACGAGCACTGCAAGATTATCTTAATCATTTGCTCAGCGATGTACCGACCGCTACTGCGGTGGTGGTTAGCGATCCTCCGGTCGCAACGCCGGCCGTGCTGAACACGTCGATCGCCAAATTGTTGGAAGGCATCGAACAGCGCGTTGAGTCACCGGTGCCGGCCCCCCTTGAAGCGCCCGTTAAGCCGGTGCAAAAGGCGGTAAAGTCGACCGCCAAAACAGCCGCGAATCAGGAATCGGCCGAGCGCTTGGCGAACGCCATAAAACACTATCGCGATGAATTGCCGGCGCGTTTTCAAGCCATTATTTTTCGGGTGGATGAACTCAAACTTGCATTGCCGTTGCATTTGCTCGGCGGCATTCAAAAACGCGAAAAAACCGTGACGCCTTTACCTGGCAAGCCGGCTTGGTTTATGGGGTTACTGCAACATGAGCCTGACAATATTCAAGTGGTCAATACGGGGCGTTATTTGCTCGGCAAGCGTTATGACAAAGACATGTCCGATTACGAATTTATTGTGGTGATTGGTGATAGCCAATGGGGCTTGGCCTGTCATGAGCTGTACACGACCATTGAATTAACGCACGACGACATTCGTTGGTTTGCCGCAGCTGAACGGCGTCCTTGGCTGGCCGGGATGTTGCGCGAACAAATGTGTGCGCTGATCAATTCGGAGGCGCTGACTTTGTTATTGGGGCAGTCTCTAAAAAAAGCCGCCTGAACCCTAACGCTTGAGCAATTACTGACTATTATTAGGTTTAACCCCCAAAAGGGGATCATGCCCGTGGAATGGAATATGCATTTGCGCGTATGTGCAGTGGCGCGCAGCAGACGAAGCCGCCGGCATTTTGACAGCGATAACGAGGACAACACATGAGCACCGAAAGCTCTCGCTTGGCCAAAGCAACGGGCGGCGTAAAAGAAGATCCGGTCCTGCAATGGGTGACCTTTCGTCTCGGCAACGAAACTTATGGTATTAACGTAATGCAAGTACAAGAAGTCTTGCGTTACACCGACATAGCGCCCGTGCCCGGTGCACCGCCTTGGGTGCTTGGCATTATCAATTTGCGTGGCAATGTCGTCACTGTCATTGATACGTGTCAACGCTTTGGCTTGTCACCGATTGGTGTTACCGACAACACGCGCATTGTGATCATCGAAGCTGAAGGGCAGGTGATCGGTATTCTTGTCGATAGCGTTGCCGAAGTGGTCTATTTGCGCCAAAGCGAAATCGAATCCGCTCCCAATGTTGGCAATGACGAAAGCGCCAAATTCATTCAAGGCGTCGCCAACCGAGGCGGTGAATTATTGATTCTCGTCGATTTAAACAAACTGCTCGGCGAGCATGAATGGGCCGAGTTAAATTTTGAAGGGTGAGTCAGGGTTTCGAACGAGTCCAGTGGACTCGTTAGCTGACGAACGCCCGCACACTGATGTGCGGGCTGTGTGATGCGCTAGGATGTTTGTTTGAGTTGCAACTAACTTTTTCGTAGTGAACATCGAAACGTGTTTTACGAGTAGGAGCCCGCTTGCGGGTGAATGGTACGAATCGCCGGCAAGCAGGCACCTACGAAAGAGGTAAGCCATTATGAGTAGCTTGTTATTACTGTTATCGATCTCGGGATTGGCTTGCTTCTTTGGCATCACGTCGATTATGCAATGGCGTCGGATCACACAGCTGCAAAATGAGCTGCGCCTTGTGCAACAGCAACATCAGCAATTAGCCGAAACCGCATTGGGTGTTGGCCGCAAATTGATCGCTTTGCAAAAAGAATTGCAAACTCTGGCGAACAAATTACAGCATGATGCCGGTCAGCCCTCCGAATACAAAGCCTATAGTCAAGCCGCAAAACTATTGCAGCAGGGTGAATCGTTGCAGCAAGTCGTTGAGAAATGCCATTTGACGCGCGGCGAAGCCGAATTGCTGGCCAGCATGCATCGCGCCGCCACCGGTGAACAACCGAAATAGCTCGCTCCGCACTTCGCGAGCGGCAGACGCCGTCGTGATGGTGTCCTGAATTTAAAAGAAATCTTCAACACGTTGCATTGGGTTTTGGCTCTGAAAACCAACGGGCGCAAGGTTTCATCAGTCGATAGGATTCGCTACACTGCAGTCATTGGGATTGATCACAGTGCATCATGTCATCGTTTGATTTAATCGTGATTGGCGCCGGTATTCATGGCGCGGCAGTAGCGCGTGAAGCGGCCGCGCGCGGATTATCGGTCGCTGTTCTTGAACAATTTGATCGTCCGGCGCAGGCGACATCCAGCAAATCAAGCAAGCTGATACACGGTGGTTTGCGCTATTTGGAATCGCATCAGTTTCATCTTGTCTATGAATGTTTGCGTGAGCAGCAGATCTTGCTGCGCACCGCGCCGCATTTGGTACAACGTCGTGAATTTGCCATTCCCGTGGTGCCGCACGCCAAACGACCGGCGTGGCTCATTCAATGTGGTTTGTATCTGTATTGGTTGTTGGGCGGTGCAAAACCGCAGCGTTTGCCGCTGGTCACGGCCGAAGCCGATGGATTGCGCAGCAAACAATTTGACGCGTTATTGAGTTATGAAGATGCGCAAACCGACGATGTGGCATTAACGCAGGCTGTGCTGCGCAGCGCCGAAACAATGGGTGCTCATGTGGAGTTGGCGGCCAGTTGCGAGTCAATTGTGCTCGCGCAAGAAACCGTAGCAGTCAGTTTTCGTCGGCAGGACGCGCTCATTGAGTGGCGTGCGCGTGCGGTTGTCAACGCAAGTGGTCCTTGGGTAAACGAAGTGATTGCGCGCGTGTCACCGCCGATTGCGCATCACGCTATTGAATGGGTACGCGGCACACACATCGAACTGCCGGGGGCATTATCGCGCTGCTATTACGTTGAAGCTCCCGATGGTCGTGCCGTGTTCATACTACCGTGGCGTGGTCATCGATTGGTGGGCACCACCGAACGTGTGCACCGCGATCGCATTGAAGAGTGTCATGCCACCGAAGAAGAAATGCTGTATTTACTGGAAACCTATAATCGCTATTTTGCGCCGGCTTGTTTGCCATCACAGTTAATCAACGCTTGGGCTGGATTGCGTGTACTGCCTGCGGCAAAACAATCACCGTTTGCGCGTGCACGTGATGCAATTGTAGTGAATAGTCGACCCGTGCGGCCGCAAGTTGTCAGCATTTATGGCGGCAAATTGACCTCGCATCGCGCAACGGCTGAGCGCGTGCTCAAACAATTGTCGTGGCTTGGCGGTAAACCGACTTACGACACGCGAACTCAACTTTTGCCACTGAGTGAATCCGATTGATCAAACTGTTTTGGTAGTGCGACAAAGAAACTGGCCCCTTGGCCTTCGACGGACGAAGCCCAGATCCGACCGCGATGCAATGTGACGATCTTTTGCGTAATCGCAAGCCCAATACCTTCACCACTGAATTCGCTGGCGCTGTGCAAGCGCTGAAATACTTTGAAGAGTTTATGCTGATCGCTGGTGGAAAAACCGACACCGTTATCACGCACGCAGAATACGATTTCACCCGATTGCGCCAGTTCTGGGTGGCGGCTGATGTCAATTTTAATGAATGGATTACGCGCGCTGTATTTGATTGCGTTAGCGAGCAGATTGGCAAACACTTGTTGCAGCAATCGAAGATCACCCTCGATTACGCCCAATGTTTCAACGGACCAGGCAATCGGCATATCCGGAAGTTCGGGTTTTACCTTTTCAATTAACTCATTTAGATCCACTTTCGTGATCTGCATCCCTTTGCGATCGACGCGCGACAACGTCAGCAAACCGCTGATCAGGGCATTCATGCGGTTGCCGGCGTTGTCAATGCGATTAAGTAATTCTTCGTGCGTCGTCGCCGTTTCGCCCATTTCATCGCGCAGAATGGTCAAGTAAGACATGATATGGCGTAGCGGAGCACGCAGATCATGCGACACCGAATACGAAAATGTTTCTAACTCGGCGATGCTGGCTTGCAGGGCGGCGGTGCGTTGCGTGACGCGATTTTCAAGCTCTTCATTCAATTGCTTCAGCGCTTGCTCATGCAGTTTTTGCTGGTTAACATCGATGATCACGCCATCGAGATAGAGCAGTTTTTCTTCGTCATCGTAAACGCCCATCCCACGTTCATGCACCCACGTCGTGTGACCATCGGCGTGCTGTAAACGGTATTCAATACTCCACGATTGACGTTTTTGTAGCGCGGCATCAACCGTGTCGGCCACGCGTTGTCGATCCGACTCGTCGATCACGCTACTGAAGCTGCGTTGGCGGTTGGCGATAAAGTCATCGGCGCCATAACCGGTGATTGTTTTCACTTCGTCCGAAATAAAATGCATGCTCCAGTTTTCATCGTTTGCACAGCGATAGACGATGCCGGGGACATTGGCCACCAAATCGCGAAAGCGTTTTTCGCTCTTAATCAGCTCTTGACGAGATTGGGTTTCCTGAAGGACAAAACGATGTTGACGATGGTAAATCCAGATAATCAACGCCACGCTGACCAGCACTTCGATCAAAAAGGCGGTCAAGGCAATATTGCGCAGATGTGTAAACGTTTCGATAACGGGTGTCACAATCGGCGACGTCGGCACGCGCTGAATCAAATACCAATTTTGGCTGATGATGCGTGATGCAAAGACATTGTGACTGGCATCGGAAAATTGAATGTGTGATGCCGTGGCGGGATCTTGCCAACGCTGTTGCGCTTGTTGCCACAGTGCTGGCCAATGTTGATCGACAATCTGCTCAATGCGCAGTTTGCCTTCACTCTGGATGATGTCTTCAGCAAATCGATCAGAAGCCAATACAAGGCCGTCAGCATTCAGCAACATGAATTCCGCGCCAGCGGTATGTTGCAGATCACGGGTGCTTTCGATCAGCTTATCGAGTGGCACGTCATGTCCCGCTGAGCCAAACCATTGCCCATCGCGAAAGATGGGGGCTACTGCCGACATCATCCAGATCTTGGGTGTCGGATCAAAACTCATTGCTGTCCAGCGCACCGAACGATTGGGGTTATTGCTTGGATTGACGGCGCTGACCCATTCGGTATCGCGATAATCAAATGCCGGTTCAGCGCTTTCGGCAAAGTTCGGAAAATCGGGCCAATAGATGGTTTCGCCGCCAACGATTGGCAAAATCCAGCTGTTAACGAATATGGTTTGCTGTGCGCCGCGACCGTAGGCTTGATTCACCTGCTGCAACGCTGAAAACGCAATTTTGATGTCGCGATCCACACGCACGTAGTTCGGGATAACCACACCGGTATTGTGGCGACCGTCGAAAGGGGGGCGGTTGCGCCATGTGTTGTCGCTACGTAGTTCCATATGTTGTTCAAACCGATGCAGATGGGCTTGCTGCACCGGCAGTGGAATATCACTCAAGGCTTCGTTGATCGTTGATGCGAAGCGCGCGGCCGATTGTGCGGTTTGCATCAGACCGCGATCGATACTGACAGCGACATTCTTTTCGATATTGGACAGCGATTGGAAAACCTGCTCGATGTGCGCACGCTGCAAACGTTCTTGTTGCTTGACGCCCAACACAAACAAAAGCGTCAATGCCAAGGTGACGGTCAATAGCAAGATAAGCCAGACGGCGACATTGAATGTCGTCGATGTCGCTGAACGGGGAACAGTCGCTGTCGCCATCAGGATCTAAACCAAATGGAGTTGGATATAGCGTAGCAAACAAACGGTCGATGAAGACGAAATCGACGTGAACGATACAAGGTTCACTGATGGTCACCTGGGGCTTTTCCGGCAACAAAATAGGCGAACGCAATGATGCGTGCTATCGCGATATAGAGATTGCGCGGTATCTCCTGATTGAGTTCAAGACGTTGCAGGCAATCACTGAGCACCGGATCTTCGTGCAAATAGACGCCGTGTTGCTGCGCCAGCGCGATGATTTGATCAGCCACGGCGCCGCGGCCTTTGGCGACCAGGGTCGGTGCCTGCTCGCCGTCATACGCGAGTGCAGCGGCTACCGGTGTCGGATTTTTATCGGTCATCGCATGCGTTCCGTCAGATTGCTGATGGTGAAGCATTCCATGGCGTTTAACTGCAGAGCGTCTTTGCTGAGCCATTGCGCTAAGGTGCTTTCGGCGTCGGCAAACTTTTGTTGTGTGCTGGCGTGTTCGCTGTAAACGTTGACATTCATCGCATCACCTTGCAGTTGCACAATAAATTGGCAGGGACCCAATTCAGGCAAATCAAACCGCAAGCGAATGACAAATCGCGGTGGCCCGGTGTCGATGGTGGTGTTTGTCGTGTGATCCGCTTCGACGCGCAGATCAAACACATCACAACGTTGCTGATGCAGCACCGGCAACTCGCCAGACCATTGCAACTGTCCGCGCGCCTCTTGCTGCACGCTGCTGATGGTGTGATGTTGTAAACGCGCGATCACGGTTTGCACCAACGATTCCAATTCCATGAGGTCACCGGCGATTTCAGCCTGACGTTTGTCGAGCGAAACGTTGGCAAATTGGCCAACAATCTTGGGCTCTGCGGTGGTGTCATCGGGCAACGACGTGATCGTAGGTGGCGCAATCGCGGTTTTTATAAATGCGTCAGCGTCACCATCCGATGGTGGTGACTGTAGCGCTTGTAATAATCGCAGCAACGGTGTTGTGGTGACGTTCGGTTGTGAGGCGGTTTCTCTGGTATTGACAGTGGTATTGCCATTTGGGTTGTTGGTTTCGCTGAATTGATGTTGCAACCACTGCCTGAACCATTGTTTGATCGGTGTCGGCAATGCACTATCGTTTTCAATTAATTGCTGACTGTTCGGAATGCTGTGCATCACCGATCGCGCCAGTTCTGCTACGCGTGCGCGCCAGATCAATGGTGTCGGCAGTTCCTCGTTTTCGTTGTCTATGTGAACGGTGGCTAATCGTGACAACGGTGGTAATAAATCAGGTAATGTTTGTTGCAATTCGCGTTGCTGTGGCCAAATGACTTTGTTAACGGCTTGAAAGGCCGAAAGCAATAGCTGCGCTCGTTCTTGTGCACGCGGTGGCGCAAACGTGGGCAGGGCTAAACGATTCAGTAAAAACGCTGGCACTGTGTTGTCTTGCCAGCTCGCAGTTTGCCAACGCGACACCGACGTATTCGTGTTGTTGGGACTGCGCAAAACGGGCGACAAATTGGCCAACCACTTATTGGCGGTGCTTGGATCAATCGTTGCGTTTTTTGCCAATGGCATCAGCGTTGTTGTGTTGTTCTGCGCGTTGGTCATCGAGCCTTCATTATTGGTGGGCGTTGGGAGCGGCGTTGCCAGTATTGAATGAAGCGGGAGCGGAAGTTTGGCGCTGGGCAGCGGATTGGCCAACGGCGTTGTCACGGCAGGCATTGGTGCAGTGGTTTTAGCGAGCGCCGCCGCATGAATTTGCAATTGCACGCGCGGCTCAATTTGCACCACTCGTAATGACAGCAATTCGCCAGTCTTGGCTGTCATGTTTTCAGGCAGCGGCAGTGCCGGGTTTTGCGGCACACCATTGCGCAGAATGTGCAGCACCGGCTGTCCTTGCCCATTGCGAGCGACAATCGCATCCAACAATGTCCCGACTGTCCAATTTTTGACCGACAGCAATTTGCCAAGATCGACGTCGCTCGCCGTGGGCAGCGGAATCGTCAAACGCAAGGCATCCAAAGGGCTGTTCATTGTTGTTTCAAATCAAAATCCGCGACGGGTTTGCGAGAGTTAAGACAGGCGGTCTTGGTATAGTATGGCATCGGCACTGCAGAAGAATGTTTTAGGGGTATGTTTTGAATCAATCCACAGCGCTTGTGATCGGTGTAGTCACCGTCTCCGATCGTGCCAGCCAAGGGATCTATGAAGACAAGGGCGGGCCGGCCATCATCGCGGAAATGCAGCGCATGATTAAGACACCGTTTCGTATCGAAGCCCGTCTTATCCCTGATGAACAAACGTTGATTGAGGCGACGCTGCGTCAACTGCGCGACGTGGGCTGCGCCCTCATCGTGACGACGGGCGGTACAGGCCCGGCCCTGCGCGACGTGACCCCCGAAGCGACTGCGGCGGTGTGCGACAAAATCCTCGACGGCTTTGGTGAACAAATGCGTGCCGTCAGTCTGCAAAAAGTGCCAACGGCAATTTTATCGCGTCAGATCGCTGGCATCGCCGGCAATAGTCTTATTATCAATTTGCCTGGCAAACCCTCTGCGATTCGCGATTGCCTTGAAGCGGTCATGCCGGCGGTTCCCTACTGCATTGACTTGATCAATGGTCCCGCCATCGAAACCCACGAGGACGTGGTTAAAGCCTTTCGTCCCAAACAAGCATGACACTCCATACCGCGATGTTGCACAGCCAAAACCTGTACGTGCGCCGTGGCGACCGTGAGTTGTTGCGCGACTTCAGCTTGAGTGTGAATGCCGGCGAGGGCGTTCATCTGTTGGGCCCCAATGGCGCCGGTAAAACCAGCTTGTTACGGGTGTTGGCTGGGTTGGCTCATGCCGAGCAGGGCAAAATCAAACATCGCGGCAACGTGCTGTACATCGGTCATAGTCTGGGGCTTAAGAATGAACTGACCGTTATCGAAAACCTGCTTGTCTATGCGCGATTGGCGAAAGTGACCGCACCGGTACAAAAGATTGAACAGGCATTACAGCGAATTGGCATTCTCGCGTTTGCCGATCACCCCGTCTTGCATCTGTCGGCGGGGCAAAAGCGTCGTGCGGCGTTGTCGCGTTTGTTAATTGAACCGGCGTCGGTGTGGTTGCTTGACGAGCCGTTTGCCGCGCTCGACGTCAAAACGTCGGCGTGGTTGTGCGGCGAGCTTGATGCCTTCATGACCCACGGTGGTGCCGTGGTGTTAACCAGCCACCAATCGGTCGACACCAAAATGCCGTTGCGTGAAGTCACCGTGGAGCTGCATTGATGGCGATTTTACTGCAGCGTGAACTGGCTATCGCATGGCGGCGACCTGCCGATCTGCTAAACCCCATCGTGTTTTTTATCATTGTCGTCAGTTTATTTCCGTTTGCTGTCTCGCCGGAACCGGAAGATTTGGCGAAAATCGCGCCCGGCGTGATCTGGGTTGCCGCGTTGTTTGCCAATATGCTGACGCTTGATGTGTTTTATCGCAGCGATTTTGAAGATGGCAGCTTGGAACAATTGCTGCTCGCGCAAGTCGCACCCGCACACATTGCGCTCAGTAAAGCGTTGGCACAATGGCTGTTGTCGGCCTTGCCCTTGCTGTTGTGCACGCCGTTGATGGCAATGATGTTACATTTGCCCGAAGACGCGTATGTCGCATTGATGATCAGTTTGCTGCTCGGCACTCCGGTGTTTTGTTTGATCGGCGGTATTGGCATGAGCTTAACCGTTGCCTTGCGACGCGGCGCTGTGTTGCTGGCGCTGCTGGTGTTACCGCTACTGATCCCGGTGCTGATTTTCGGTGCCAGTGCCGTATCGGCCGCCGCGATGGGGCTGCCCTATAACGGGCAAATGGCCTTGCTCGGCGCGATCAGTGTGCTCAGTTTGACACTGGCGCCGTTTGCAGCCGGCGCGGCGTTAAAAGTGTCATGCAGTTAAGAAATGAAATTCAACACAAAGCACACTAACAACACGATGATCTCGACGTTTGCAGAATTCAAGAAGCAAGCAGTGATTTGAAAGCGTCGTCGTCGCTTTTCTTCGTGATCTGAGTGGGCTTTGTGGGCTTCGTGTTGCAGTTGACTTTTATGATGAGAAACTAAACCCATGTGGACCTTTTTTCACAAAATGGCATCGCCGAAATGGTTTTATGAGATCGGTGGCAAATGGATCACCGTCTGCATGACCTTGGCCGTGTTATTACTGGCCGCTGGGCTTTATCAAGGTTTGTTGAATTCACCGCAGGATTATCAACAAGGCCAATCGGTGCGCATCATGTACATCCATGTGCCGGCGGCTTTTATGTCGATGGCCGCGTATTCGGCGATGGCGATCACGGCGGCGATTGGTTTTGTCTGGCGCATAAAAATGGCGCATATGGTGGCAGCCTCGGTGGCGCCCATTGGCGCAACGTTTACGGCGTTGGCGTTGTTCACCGGCGCCGTGTGGGGCAAACCGACCTGGGGTACGTACTGGGTGTGGGATGCGCGTATCACCAGCGAATTGATTCTGCTGTTTTTGTATTTTGGATTTATGGCATTGCGCCACGCGTTTGATGATCAATCGCAAGGGGATCGCGCCGCCGGTGTGTTGGCGATGGTGGGCATTGTTAATTTGCCGATTATCCATTTTTCCGTCGAATGGTGGCACACCTTGCATCAAGGGGCGACTTTATCGCGTTTGGAAAAACCACCGATGGATCCGCAAATGCTGACGGCCGTTTTATTGATGATCGTCGCCTTCAAATTGTTTTTTATTGCGACGTTGTTCCGTCGCGTACGTAACGAAATTATCTGGCGTGAACGTGGCAGCCAATGGGTGAGGGAGATCGTGCAATGACGGAGTTGATCACTTCCTGGGGCTCTCACGCACCCTACATTCTTTCAGCGTATGGTGTTGCCGCTTTGTGTTTTATCTATCTAGTGCTGGAGCCGGTTTTGCGTCGTCGCAAACTGCGTGAACAGTTGCGCGCGCAATGGCGGCGAGAACAGCTTGCCCAATCTCAATCTTCGGAAATGCAATCATGATGAAACCGGAACGCAAACGTCGTTTGTTTGTGGTGCTTGGTGTGGTATTTGGTGTGGCAATCGCCGTCGGTCTTATCACCTACGCGATGCGTCAAAACATCAATTATTTTTACACACCCACTGAAATTGCCGAAGGCAAAGCGCCGCCGGATCGCAGTGTCAATACCGGTGGCTTAGTCGTGAAAGGCAGTGTGCAGCGCGATCCCAAGAGTTTGAAAGTGCAATTTCAATTAACCGACACCGAGCACACGGTGACGGTGCATTACGAAGGCATCTTGCCGGATCTGTTCCGCGAAGGCCAAGGCATCATCAGCGTCGGCAAAGTGCAAGCCGACGGCACAATTGCAGCGTCACAAATTTTGGCGAAGCACGACGAAACCTATATGTCGCCGGAAGTCGCTGCGGCAATCAAAACCGCTGAAGATCGTGCTAAAGCACGCCTTCGCGAAGGAAAAGCCCAATGATCCCTGAGTTCGGACACCTTTGTTTGATCCTGGCGTTGCTGACATCGTTATTGCTCGGCATTGTGCCGATGGTAGGCGCGCAGAGTGGGCAAGTTAATTGGATGCAGGCCTCGCGTACTTTGGCGCGTTGGCAATTTATTTTGGTTGCGCTGAGTTTTATCGCACTGTGCATCGCATTTGTGCAAAACGATTTCACGGTGCGTTATGTTGCGATGAACTCCAATTCACAATTGCCGCTGGCCTTTCGTATTTCGGCCGTTTGGGGCGCGCACGAAGGGTCTTTGTTGTTGTGGGCATTTATTTTGTCGGGTTGGACGATTGCGGTCGCGCAATTTTCCAAACAGTTACCAATTGCCACCGTAGCACGCGTGCTGTCAGTCATGGGCTTGATTGCCGTTGGCTTTCTCGTATTCCTATTGTTCACCTCCAATCCGTTTTTGCGCACCTTGCCGGATTTTCCGATTGACGGTCGCGATTTGAATCCGCTGTTGCAGGATTTTGGTTTGATCGTGCATCCTCCGATGTTATACATGGGCTATGTTGGCTTTTCTGTTGCTTTCGCCTTTGCGATCGCTGCGCTTATCGGTGGTGAATTTGATTCTGCTTGGGCCAAATGGTCGCGTCCGTGGACAACAGTGGCTTGGCTGTTTTTAACCATCGGTATCACGCTCGGATCGTGGTGGGCGTATTACGAATTAGGCTGGGGCGGTTGGTGGTTCTGGGACCCGGTTGAGAACGCTTCGTTTATTCCATGGTTAATTGGCACGGCGCTGATGCATTCGCTGGCCGTCACCGAAAAACGTGGCGGCTTCAAAGCGTGGACCTTATTGCTCGCGATCTGTGCATTCAGCATGAGCTTGCTGGGTACGTTTTTGGTGCGCTCCGGTGTGCTGACCTCCGTGCACGCGTTTGCCAATGATCCGGTGCGCGGTTCGTTTATTCTTGGTTTCTTGGTCTTGGTTATCGGTTCATCGTTGCTGTTGTTCGCCTTACGCGGCTCTCAGATAAAAACGTTTGCACAATACGAGTGGTGCTCACGTGAAATGGCATTGCTATTGAACAATGTATTGCTCAGCATTACAGCAACGATGGTGTTAATTGGCACGCTGCAGCCATTGATTGTCGATGCGTTGAGTCTGGGTAAGATCTCGGTCGGTCCACCGTATTTCAATTTCATGTTCGCGCTGTTCATGTTGCCGTTGATCTTTTTGGCCGGCATCGGTCCGCAGATCAAATGGCGACACGATAATGCCAAATCCTTACTCAAACGATTGGCGGTCGTTTTGGTGCTGGTGTTGACTGGTGCATTGACCATTGCCTTTGTGTTTAGCTTGATGAATGTGACTGTGCTGTTGGCTCTGGTCTTGTCGATCTGGATCGTGGTGGGTTTGGCATTGGATGTGTGGTCGCGCATACGCCAGCAAAACGACAAACTGACCGGCTTACAACGCCAGTCTCGCGCGTTTTGGGGTATGGCGTGCGCGCATTTTGGTATTGCCGTTGCCGTCATTGGTGTGTGCTTGAGTGTGGCGCTCAGCGTTGAACGCGACTTACGTTTGGCGCCAGGACAAACCGCCGACATTGGGCCCTATCAATTTCAATTTGTTCGTTTGCGTGAACATGAAGGCGCTAACTTCACTGCGACACGGGCCTACTTCGATGTCAAAAAAGACGGCATTACGTTGGCACGTTTGCAGCCGGAAAAGCGCATTTACAACGCATCGCGTCAGTCGATGACAGAAGCGGCAATTGATCCGGGTTTGACTCGTGATTTGTACATCGCCATGGGCGAACCGCTGGGTAACGACGCATGGGCCATTCGTGTCTATTACAAACCGTATGTGCGCTGTATCTGGTTAGGCGGATTGTTGATGGCGATTGGTGGCGTGCTTTCGATTAGCGATCGCCGTTATCGTCGTGCTGACGTTAAAGTGCCGTCATCATCGGGAGCAACGGCATGAGCAACGAAACGATCAATGATGTCGTTGTGTCGGCGAAAAGCAGTTCGATGAAATTTATTATTCCTTTACTGGTGTTTGTTGTATTGGTCGGTTTTTTGCTTCGAGGCTTGTTTATCGACCCGCGCGAATTACCATCGCAAGCGATCGGCCGCGATGTGCCGGCGTTTGCATTGCCCACGCTCGACGATGCCAATGCCGTCATTACGCCCGAGCAGTTGAAAGGCAAACCTTATTTGTTGAATGTGTGGGCGACTTGGTGTCCCACTTGTTATGTCGAACACCCTTATTTACTGCAGCTGCAGCAAAAGGGTATTCGTATTGTCGGTGTCAATTACAAAGACGACACCGAAAAAGCCAAAGGTTATTTGCAACAAATGGGCAACCCTTATGAGCTCGTGTTGGTCGATGAAGGGCGCCTCGGTGTTGATTTGGGTGTGTACGGTGCACCAGAAACGTTTTTAGTGAATGCGGATGGCAAAATTTTATTGCGCCGTGCCGGTGATATGAATGAACGTGTTTGGCAAGATGAGTTCTTGCCCTTGTTGGAAGGGCAATCGCCATGAAGTTTCTGTCTGTCTTTTTGTTGATGCTGATTGGCGGTTCGGCTGTGGCGGATATTGACGCCCACGATTTCAAATCTGCCGAACAAGAGCAACGTTATCGCGCTATGATCGCTGAGCTGCGTTGCCCTAAATGTCAGAACCAAAACATCGCCGATTCGGATGCTCCGTTGGCGAAAGATCTGCGCACGATCGTGTACGAAAAAGTGCAGGCTGGCGAATCCGACACCGCGATTCGCGATTTTATGCAACAACGTTACGGCGATTTTATTTTGTATCAACCGCCGGTCAAACCCAGCACCTGGTTCTTGTGGTTTGGCCCGGTGTTGCTGCTGTTGATTGTCGTTGTGGTGGTGCGTCGCTGGTTGGTACGCCAGCGCGCTGAAATGGCCAAACCGTTGTCGCCAGAAGAACAGCAAAAGCTCAATGAATTATTGAAAGACGAGGGGCGATCATCGTGAATCAGTTGTGGTGGGGCGTAGCCGCCCTTGTTGCCCTGATGTTATTCAGTTTGTGGCGAGCATTGACCAAATCGTATCAAGACGAATCGGTCGATCGTTTGCAGTTAAATCGACAAGCCTTTCGCGAACGCGAAGCGGAAATTGAACGCCAAAGCGCTGCGGGCGATTTGTCTGCCGAAGAAAAAGCGCGCCTGCTCAATGAGAATGCGCGTCAGCTGTTGAACGAAGCCAATGAAAAAGCGGCGCTCAAAAAGAGCAGCGATCGGTTGCCGGTGTTTGCGTTTATGACCGTTGTCTTAATCGGCGGTTGCATTGGGTTATATGCATGGCTTGGTGCCCATCAACAAGTGGGCGAGTGGATGAGCTTGCAACATCGCGCTCAAACCGACGCCGAACATAAGAGTTCGATGCAGGAAATGCTTTTGTTGCTGCGAACACGTCTGCAACACGATCCAGAAGACAGTGAAGGCTGGTTTATGCTTGGGCGTTCGATGTTAAGCCTGCAGCAACCTCAGCTCGCTGCGCAGGCCTTTAGCCGTGCGCGCGCCTTGTCGCCAAACGATCCGGATGTGTTGGTGGCGTATGCGCAATCATTGCGCTTGGGCGATGCCAATGGTTCCGGTGCTGATGTTGATCGTTTGCTGATGCAGGCGCGTCTGCTCAATCCCGATCACGAAGGTGCCGTACTGATGACGGCATATCGTCATTTTGAAAAGAATGAATTTGCGCAAGCGATTCCGCTGTTCGAAAAACTCAAAGTCGGGCGTGCGGGTGATTCAGAAGCCTTGCAAATGATCGAAGCCAGCATTCAGCGTGCGCGTGAAGGCTTGGCGGCGAAACCGGTGGTGCCGGTAACAACGCCCGTTGCCACGTCACCTGCTCCTGCCGCAGCATCGAGTGGGGAGAGTTTGACGGTTAGTGTCGGCATTGCTGATGCAGTCAAAAAATCAGCCTCGCCTGATGCCAGAGTCTTTATCTATGCCAGGGCCTTGCATGGGCCGCCGATGCCGTTGGCGGTCGTGACGACAACGGTAGCGCAACTGCCGTTGACGGTATCGCTGAGCGATGCGAATGCAATGAACGCGGCGATGAAGCTCAGCAGTCAGCAAGATGTGCAGGTTGTCGCCCGTATCTCGCGCACGGGTAATGCCAACGCGACACCCGGCGATTGGCAAGGCGACCTCAGTATTGTGAACTGGCGCAAAAACAACAAAGCCCAAGTCACCATCCAGAAACAGTTGTAAGCCGTATCATCCCCTGACATTGCGCATCACCTTATTTTTTTATGGAGTTTGTAACGCCGGTGATGCTCGATGCTCAAAGCTGCACGTGGCAATAATTCGCTATGCCCATTCCGTAAAGCGATCTACGCTTATGGCGGGATGGGTACAGCGCTTGGATGCCCGTTCAACCAGACACCAGCATTCGGTGTCACTTAAAGTGCACTTTTCGGAGATGAAGGATATGAACACTACACGTAAGTTATCAGCCATTATTGGTGCTTCTTTTGCCGCGTCGATGGCGGTTTCACAAAGCGCGCAGGCCGATCAATCCCTGTTTGGTTTTCAACCGCTGTCACACGGATACAATTTAGCGATGCTGGAAGGCAATTGCGGCGCCGACAAGAAAAAAGAAGGCTCTTGTGGCGAAAAGAAAAAAGACGGCAAATGCGGTGAAGGCAAATGCGGCGAGAAGAAAGCCGACGGCAAATGTGGCGAAGGCAAGTGCGGTGAAAAGAAAAAAGCCGACGGCAAATGCGGTGAAGGCAAGTGCGGCGAAAAGAAAAAAGACGGCAAATGCGGTGAAGGCAAATGCGGTGAAAAGAAAGAAGAGAAAAAATAATCTCTTTTTCTTCCTGATTAGCCGTTTCAGTATTGCTCCCGTTCGTGGTTCGATGACCTAAGAAATTCCCTTGCGGGGCAGGCTCACCACGAACGGCAACGTACGCTGAAATTCACACCGAATCAGGTTTTCTTTACTTAAGTAGTAAGGGCAGTCGCTCGTGTTTTTCTCAATGAGATTTCGCTTAAAAAACACACGACTGCCCGCTGCCGATTGCTTCCATTAAAGGATCATTGAATGCCTGCCGATTACTGCGTCTCTGGTGCTGGTTTGGGGCTGCGTCGTGAATTGATGGCGCCGCTGAAAAAGCAGGTCATGCCCGGTGTGCAATTTATGGAAGTAGCGCCCGAAAACTGGATGCACATCGGCGGTTCATTTGCCAAAGATTTTCGTTATTTCACCGAGCGTCATGACTTTGTCTGCCATGGTCTCAGCCTGAGCATTGGTTCGCCCGCGCCCTTGGATGAAGCGTTTGTGCGTAATGTTGGCCATTTTATGCAGCAACATTCGATCAAACTGTATTCTGAACATCTCAGTTATTGCGGTGATCATGGCCATCTTTATGATTTGATGCCGATCCCGTTTACGGATGACGCCGTGCCTTATGTTGCTGAGCGCATTCGACGCGTGCAAGATATCTTGCAGCAACAAATTGCGATTGAAAATGTGTCGTATTATGCCGCGCCGTCGCAACAGATGTCGGAGCTGGAATTCATCAACGCGGTGTTGCGCGAAGCCGATTGTTTGTTGTTGCTCGACGTCAACAATATCTATGTCAATAGCGTCAATCATCGTTATGACGCGAAAGCGTTTTTAACCGGACTGCCGGCCTCGCGAATCGCCTATGCGCATATTGCCGGTCATTACGACGAGGCGCCTGATCTGTTGGTGGACACGCACGGTAGCGATGTCAAAGCGAGCGTCTGGGATCTGCTGGGGTTTGCGTATCAACAGTTCGGCGTGTTTCCCACCTTGCTTGAGCGGGATTTCAACATCCCTGAGCCGGCGCAATTGCAGCACGAAATCGCATTAATCAACCGTCTTCAGGAGCAGGCCCATGTCCGCGATACACGCGCACACGCAATCGCTGAATGAGCAGCTGCCGGGATTTCAACGTGCGCAATTTGCGTTCACGGCGCATGTGCGCGACCCGGATCGATTTGCCAAGCCCGATGACATTGAAGATCGCCGCATGGCGATTTACCGCGAGCTGCTCATTAATAATGTGCAGAATTTTTTGGAAAGTGGATTTCCGGTACTGCGTTCAATGATCCGCGATGAAGAATGGCAGCCGCTGGTGCGACATTTCTTTGCGTATCACGTTAGCCACAGTCCTTATTTCACCGATATATCGAGCGAGTTTGTGCAGTATCTGGCCACGGAAAAGCCCACTGACTTGGCGCCGACATGGCCGTTTTTGCCTGAGCTTGCGCATTACGAATGGATGGAGCTGGTTGCGTTAATTGCTGATGCCGAATCGTCATTGACGTCGAACGTGCAGAATGTAGAGCAGCAGGCCCTGCAATTGTCGCCGCTTGCTTGGCCGTTGGCGTATAACTTTGCTGTTCATAAAATCGGCCCTGAGTCCATGCCGACCGCTGCTGAACCAACGCAATTGGTGGTGTACCGGGATGCGGATGACAACGTTGAATTTATGGTGCTGACGGGCATGACATACTGGTTATTGCAAGCGGTGAGCGAACAGGCGATGACCCTGGCGCAGCTCGCCGATGCACTGCACGAACAAATGCCGCACATGGCCGTTGCGGATCTGAAAAACGCAATGGTGCCCGTAGTGACCGATTTCATTCAGCGAGGGTTACTGATCCCGGTATAATCTGGCCCACTTTTTCAGGGTCAGAGTTTTGACAGCATGTCAATTTGGTTAAAAAATTTGCGCCTACGTGGCGTCGTGGTGCTGCTTGCGCTGGTGTATTTGTCGGGTTGCGCCACCGGCACCAATCCCAAAGATCCCTATGAGTCGTTTAACCGTTCGATGTACAGCTTCAACAAGGGGCTGGACAAGGTGGTGTTGCGACCGGTCGCGGTGGCGTATGACACGGTGATGCCTGAGGTGGTGGATGATCGTGTTGATAATGCGATCTCCAATTTCAGTGATATCCGTAATTTTTTAAATTCCCTGCTGCAAGCCAAATTTAAATACGCTGGTGTTTCGATCAGTCGCCTGGTGATCAACTCCACCATCGGCATTGGTGGCTTATTTGATCCAGCCAAATCGATGGGGCTCGAACAACACAAAGAGGATTTTGGCCAAACCCTCGCACATTGGGGGGTTGGCAGCGGACCGTATTTGATGCTGCCGTTTATGGGACCATCGACGGTGCGCGATGCGATTGCCAAACCGGTTCCGGTAGATGTCAGTTACAAAGATGTCATCGATCATGTGCCAACACGAAATGTGGCCTACGGACTGGACGTCATTAATACACGCCAAGATCTTTTGCAGATTGATGCGATATTGGCCGACGCAGTCGACGAATATGCTTATGTTCGTGATGCGTGGATGCAGAACCGCGAATATCATATTTACGATGGCAACCCACCGGTGCAAGCGTCAGATGAAGATTGCGATCCGGAATACGACGAATGCGGCGATGACAGCACGCCCACAACATCAAGCGAAACGCCAGCCGCCGAAGACAAAACTGCGGATGAAAACGCAGAGGGCAAATTACCCTAGCCGCGCGGTTAGGTTGTAAACCGTTGCGCAGCAAACTAAGGCAATTAAAAAAGGCGACTCATGTCGCCTTTTTTATGGATTAACTGACGTTGGTCAGCTCGCCGGCAATTTCAAAACGGCCACCACCAGCGGCCACCACTCGCACGACAATAAACTCGGCAGCTAACGGTGGCAAGCGTGATTGTCGCGATGACACGGTGACATTCAACTTTGAGCCCATTGTTGGCTCAAAGTCGGCAACAAATGCCAAACCGCGACCACTCAGGTTCTGGGCCTCACCGCTATAGGTGAGGCCACTGTCCACGTCCGTGACTTCTACTCGGGCGTCAACAAACATCCGAATGAAATCTCTTTTTTCTACATAATTACGTTCTGCGAGGAGCATGGTCCCTCCGATTAAAGTGCTCCGCCACTGCCGTACCACACGTGCAAGCGCAGAGGACTTTGATGCGAAAGCACTACAGATAGTAGGCAGCGCATCGTCACTCGTCAATTTGTTGCGATCTATCAAAATGGAATAAGCAAATAGTCCGGACAATTACATCAAATTGCAGGTTGATCGCTGAAATTACGCTCTGCCTATGCTATACATCGCGTCCTTTTCGCAATTACCTGTTTGTCGTCCTCTCGTGAGCACAAGTCCTATGGCTGTTGTAAAAAAGTCCGCCTCCGTGACGCGATTACTCGTCATTGACGACGACACCGGTGTTCGCAACAGCATGTGCGTTTTTCTCGAAGATCTGGGCTACGACGTTGCGGCGGCCGAGTCGGCCAAACAGGGTCTGCAACACTTCCGCGATAACTCACCTGATCTGGTTGTGTGCGATTTGCGCATGCCCGACATGGATGGTTTGCGCGTGCTTGAAACCATCACGCGCGAATCGGCCGACACGCCGGTAATTGTCGTGTCAGGTGCTGGCATGATCTCGGATGTGGTCGAAGCCTTGCGCTTGGGCGCGGTGGATTATCTGGTCAAACCCATTGTCGATCTCGCCGTGCTGCAACACGCGATTCAATCGGCGCTGCGCAAAACGGAACTTGAGCAAGAAAATCAGCAATACAAAACCGAACTGGAAGAAGCCAACACCGAGCTGCAACAAAATCTCGATCTGTTACGCCAAGATCATGAAGCCGGTCGTCAAGCACAATTGCAATTGCTGCCCGAGCCGCACGCTCAATTCGGCGCTTACAGCTTTTCGCATGCCATTATTCCGTCGCTGTATTTGAGTGGCGACTTTCTTGATTACTTTGAGATCGACAGCCGGTATCTAGGGTTTTACATCGCTGACGTTTCCGGTCATGGCGCCGCGTCAGCGTTTGTGACAATGATGCTGAAAAGTTTGTTCAATCAGCCGCTGCGCAATTACCGCACGCAAGGCGACAGCACGGTGTTGCAACCGGAAAAAATTCTGGCCTACCTCAATCACGAAATTCTGCTGTCGAATTTGGGTAAATACCTGACGCTGTTTTATGGTGTTATCGATCGCGAAAAAAATACGCTTCATTACGCCAATGCCGGACATTATCCGCGCCCTGTGTTGATTCAACATGGGCAACGCGAATTTTTAGGGCAGGGCAGTTTCCCGGTAGGATTATTCGAATGGGCGAGCTACAACGCCCATCAAACCACATTGGCTGATGAGTTTCGATTGTTGTTGGTGTCAGACGGTGTGCTTGAAGTGATGGCACTGACCGGTGTGGCCAAAAAAGAAGAGTTGTTGCACGAATTAGTGGAAAGCGATAACGACGCGCTGGATGTGTTGGTCGAACGTGTACGCACACGCTTGCCCGGCATGCCACCGGATGATATCGCCTTGTTTCAAATTGAAAGGCATAAACAATGAAAACTGAAGGGCAGGTTTCCTACGCGGTAGTTGACGGTACGTACTTCATCAAATTTGTCGGCGACATTCGCTTTCAGGTTTGTGTCGCCGTTGATCGTTTTATTCAAAAAATTTTCTCTACACCCGAGAAACCACGCGTTGTCATCGACCTGCTCGATGCCCAAACCATGGACAGTACTGCACTCGGTGTCATCGCACAAATCGCCGTGCACACGCGCCGCGCTCACGATAAACGTCCCACAGTTTTGGTGCGCGATGTCAATTTAATCAATCTGCTAAAAGCCGTCAGCTTCGACAAAGTGTTCACCATTTTATCTGAAGCCGAATACATGCCCGACCAACTCGAAAACCTCGAAACTATCCCGGTCGATGAACGCGAATTCACCCATCAAGTTCTACTGGCACACAAACATTTGATGGCGTTGTCGCGAGAGAACCACATGTTGTTTGAGGACGTGTCGCGCTTGTTGGAACAGCGGTTGACAAATATTTGATTAGTCTTCGCGCAGCGGTTGTGGAGGGCGGCCTTCAGGCCGTCAACTACTCGTACTTTTGCGATCGCAAGAATGATCGCCACACGGTTAATATGATTTGCGGTGGCTCTGTGCTACCGAGCTCGACGAGCCTCTACCTTGTCGATGAGCTTCGCTTTTCGTTATACTCAAATGGTTCTTTGCCAACCCATAAAATCGTCCGTTTTCGGTTTTAAAATAGGCATGAAATACTTACATGCGTAACTGGGCGGGCTGCCTCTGAAGTTTCACACGTAAATTTTGGGAAAAAAATGCGATTTATCCTATGCAGTTTCTTTTGTGGTTTGCTGGCGATCGCGCAAGCTGATGAACATCGTATGTATGCTGGTGTGGCGCAAACTGAAATCGACACCGAAACCGAGTATGTTAGCTATTTCAATTATTGGGCTGAGACTAAGCAGAAATCAAATTCTGTTATTGCCGGTTACGCCATCAATCAAAATGTGGCATTTGAAGTCAGACTCAACACCGGCGCGTCAGAGGAATCTATTCCAGCCCAAAATGGCTGGCCACAAACAACTTATTCGGTTGACAATATGGACAGTCTGTTGGCCCGCTTCTCTATCGATGCTTGGGACCGTGTAAGACCATATATTGTTATTGGTAAAACCAAGTTTGAAAGTTCTGTTACGTTTCCAGATAGTACAACGGTCACGTCTTCGCAAGATGGCCTGACATCAGGGCTTGGCATTGCTATAACGTTGTACGACGAACTCGTGTTCGCTGTGGAAAAGACCAAATTTGTGCATGACACTGGTAAAGGTGTTAATGACGATTCAGTCCGTGTCGAAGGCACCTCAATGCAGCTTATCTATTTTTTTCCCTGATTAGCGTTTTCTCATAGTATGAGTGCATGATGTCCGCCAAAGACGAGGGAAACTGCCTCCCCAAAATGCGAGTTGGAAGTACATTGATGGTGATGAATCGCATTCAGTTTCAAAAGAGCTCGAGCTTTATTGAGTTTAACGAACGATATGGCAACGAAGTGCTGTGCGAAAAAGTACTGTTCTAGGCGAATTGGCTGCAAGGATTTCAGTCTGCAATATGTGGCTATAATCGGCATATGCGTTATCTAGTAGAGCAACGGATATTGACGCAATGCACGTGCTGAGAATGGCAGAAAGCCCGTAATGGCATTTCAATGTTTGCTAATCCAATTTTGTTTTATTTCTGGCGGTGGTTATGGTTTAGGTTCACCAGTTATCGCTTTCATTAACCGCGACACACTGTTTCTGCATCATTGATCGATTGAGTACGCGATCAGTCGCTTCATGTATATCTTGTGCTATCAAATGCTGAATGCGTTGGCAAAGCCCTCCATTCTCAATGACGAATCTGCGTTCACCATTTCTTCTTTTCACCAAACAAGCTATCCACTTCAGGTTTACCTTCTTCGGTTTCGATGGCTGGTGGTGGTTCGCCGGATTCTTCGGCAAGGGCGACGCGAATTTCTTGTGTGATGCGTTCGCAGTTGGCCATTTGTTCTTGCACATAGCTGTCGCTGATGTTTTCTTGCACCATGCGGTCGTAGGCGTATTTGGCGTATTGCATGGCGAGACTGGTTTGTTTGTTCATGAGCGCGAGTTGGGCCAGTTTGAGGTGACCTTCAACATCGCAGCGTAAACGCAGACGAGCCAGGTATTGAAAGGCTTGTTGCGTTTTGGCGCGATCGATTTTGGGGTCGGCGCGCATGCGCGCAACAAACTCAGTGACGCGATGCAATTGTGTGCGTAAAGCAGTGAGTTGTTCGGTTTGTGTTGGCAGTTTCAGTTCCAGTTGCGGCAAGGGTTTGCTGCGTTGCTGCGAAACCACGTTGATGGATTCGTCGACATTGGGCGTAGTGGGATCGATATCGCGAATGGCAATGAGGTGGTTGCCCATATAATCGAGCAGCACATCGCGTACAGAGGCGTCAAAGGGCAGATTGGTGCCCAAGTCGAGCATTTCTTGTCCGTCACGAACACAGGCGCGGTGCTGCGCAATGCGGTGGCGACGTTCGGCAGCCGCTTGCTCGCGGTGTTGCACATAACTGCTGACACTGATCCCGACCAGCAACAGGATCACGACAGCGACAACGATGATAGTCATGGACATTGTTATTATCTCCAGCGCTTATGTGCTTTTGTGCCACGCACTACATTTATGGAAGATATAGTCTGAACTCGCCTCCCGGCAAGCGTCGTGCATTTTGTAACTCAATATGGCCGCTACGGCCATTCTTTTGATGCAGGGCCGCGACTTGCCCCGCAAAGAACAAGCCCAGACCGGTGCTGCCCGTACTGTGATTGATGCCCAGCATGTAACTGGCGGCTTGCTCCACCATGCTCTTGGGGTAGCCCGGTCCGTCGTCGGCGATTTCAATGACGAGTTGTTCATTTTCAACCCATGCCGTTACCAGAATTTGCGCTTTCGTGTAGCGAATGGTGTTGGTGATCACATTGTTAATCACCGATGCGCAAAGGTCGTAATCGAAGTACCAACCCAGTTCATCTTCGACTGCGTAATTGATGGTGATTTGGCGAACCGCCAGCAAATCGGCGTGTTGCGCCGCAACGGATTCGATAAAGTCCAACACCTCGTGGTAGCCAATATTGAGCGGCAATTGATCTTGTTCGAGTTTGTAGAGGGCCAGCAGTTGCACCAAGGTGGTGTTGACGCGCGCCGCTTCATATTGCAAAACACCCAGTTCGCGCATTTCACCACGCTGTTCTTCCGGCACACGTTGCATGATCGCATCCAATGATTGCAACAACATGCCGAGCGAGTTTTTCATGTCGTGAACGGTGGAGGCGAGTACGGTTGGAAAAGGAATGTCAGCCATGGTTTATCCTTTTGCCGCAATCGCTTTGGTTTTGTATTCGGCGGTCAGCCGCACCAACTCGCTGTAACGCTGATAGCGTTTGTCGTCGGATGAAATCGATTGCACGCGATTAAGGCATTCACTGCATTCATTGAGCAGTTCCATTGGGAAATTTTGTCGCTTGGCCACTTCAAGCAAGACCTGGGCTGTGTTCAGCACGATGCTAATGTTGCGCGGAGATAAGGCGATGGCTTTGCGAAACGCCATGACGGCATCGTCATGGCGTTGTTGTTGAAATGCTTCAACGCCTTCACTGTTGTGGCGAACGGCTTGATCGGATTGAGCGGCGTTTCTCAGATCGTCAACGATTTCGGCGGCGCGCTCCTGCAAACGCGGATCATCGCCGTACATGTCGAGGCATTGTTGCAGTACGTCGCGCGCGACTTCAGCTTGATCCATCATTTTGAATTGTTCGGCAACTTGCAGCGCAATGTCCGGTGGCAATGTCTTGTTGTTTTCCGCCAGCAATTTTTTGGCACCGGCAACGGCGGCGTTCGCCTCGCTGGGTTTCTTTTGTTTGTGCAGCAACTCACCTTGCATTAGCAGCGATCGCATTGCCAGCTGGTTGTCGCCTTTGTAATCGGTGTCGAGTTCGTGCAGCGCACGTTGTGCTTCTTCGGCAATGCGTTTGTTTTCGACGTGGCCAGACGTCATGGTTTTGCTTAAGCTGGACGCCAATTGCAAATAGTTTTCGGCGGCTTTGTGCACAGAATGGCGGCCTTGGCTAACCGCAGATCGATACGCTTTGGCGGCGGTTTCAAAATCTTTTTCTTGATAAGCCAATTGACCTAACATGCTTTGTCGTGTGACGGCCTTGGGCGACAATTTGGCGGCAGCACTGAGCACTTGAATCGCGCGCTTGCTTTCGCCCAGCGCCATCAATGCTTTCGCCAAACCATCTTGTGCACTCAGTAGCATGGGCAATTGCTTGACAACACTTTCAAAATGATCGCGGGCGGCAACGGCGTCACCGCGTTCGAGTAACATGCGACCTAATCCCATTAATGCCCACGGGATTGGACGATCTTTGCTGGCGCTGGCGTAGATCTCGGCGGCTTTGTCGCGCTTGCCGAGTTTTTCCAACACTTCAGCTTTGGTGCGCAACGCATACAGTGCAATTTTGCTGTTGGCGTTGATTTCGTCATCACAGAGAGACAGCACTTTTTCCCAGTCTTTTTTTTCAAGTGCGGTGTCAATGGCTCGGGTGCTTTCTTTCTTCTCGACCAATTTATCGAGTCGTTGTTGCAGTGCCGCTTTGTTAAAGGGTTTGGTTAGGTAAGCATCGGGTTGATGTTCCAGTGCCCCCATCACCATCGCGGTGGTGTTTTCAGCCGTGATCATGACGAAGATGGCGCTCGGTTTGAGCAGGTTCTTTAAATACAACTCTTCCAGCAATTGCTGACCGTCTTTGGCATCGCCGAGGTTGTAATCCGACAAAATGATGTCGTAGCGCTTTTTTTGACAAAACGCGAGCGCCTCTTCACCACTGCCGGCCATGTCAACGTCCGGCGCGCCCAATTGCTGTACAAGGTTTCTGACCGAGCGACGAAATTCGGGAAAATCGTCAATGACCAGAAACGATTTGTCGTGATAACTGACGGCCATGTCCTGTCTATCGCCTAAGGAGTCAGCCTTCAGTATAGAATCGAAAACGAATAATGCCTAAAGGTGGGACTTTTTATGCCGGTAGACTTCAGCGGCAAGTTAGTGGTGGCGATCTCATCGCGTGCACTGTTCGACTTGAGCGACAGCCATCAAGTGTATGAGCGCGATGGCGTGGACGCGTACGCGCGTTATCAAATCAGCCAAGAAGAGCAACCCTTGGCACCGGGACCAGCGTTTGGTCTGGTTAAAAAGCTACTGCAATTGAATCCGGTCGATGGCCCCACTCGGGTCGAGGTTATTTTGATCTCGCGAAACAGCGCCGACACCGGCCTGCGTGTGTTTCACTCCATTGAACACCATCAACTGGCCATTTCGCGCGCTGCGTTTACCTCGGGCGAGAGTCCATGGCGTTACGCGCAAGCGTTTGGCGCGCATCTGTTTTTATCAACCCATCCAGAGGATGTGGCACGCGCTGTACAGGCCGGCATTGCCGCTGCCACGATCGTGTCGCCAGCTGGCATTCTTAATCCCACCGCACAATTGCGTATCGCGTTTGACGGTGATGCCGTGCTGTTTTCTGACGAAGCCGAACGGGTTTATCAGCAAGAGGGCTTGGTGGCGTTTCAGCGTTCGGAACGCAACGCCGCCAAAGAGCCGTTGATGGGCGGCCCCTTCAAGTCTTTTCTGTCGGCTTTGCATCAGTTGCAACAGCAGTATTCGGTAGAGAATTGCCCGATTAGGACCGCGTTGATCACCGCCCGCTCGGCACCGGCACATGAGCGGGTGATTCGAACTTTACGCTCGTGGGGCATTCGACTGGACGAGGCGTTGTTTTTGGGCGGTTTAACCAAAGCGGCCTTTTTGCGGGCTTTTGAAGCCGACATTTTCTTTGATGATCAGCAGGGCCATATCGAAGCCGCAAAAGATGTGGTCCCGTCAGGACATGTGCCTCATGGCATCACGAACCAGTAGTCTGTTGGCCTGTGTGCTGTTGTACGGAGGGCTTCAGGCGTGTCAAAACGCATCTGTCGCGCGAGCACCGCACGAGCCACCTGTTGCCAATGATTTGGCGAGTGTGGAGCAAACTCTGCACGCCATGCTTGTGCACGCTCAGCAGTGCGAACGCGACAGTGATTGCGCCTTGCTGCCTTTAGGACACCGAGCTTGTGGCGGACCTGATCGCTATGCCGTCTATTCCGTGCTTTCACCCGCAGCCAATCAGACTGAGCGGCTTGCGGCGCGCCACCGTCAACTGTCGGCGCAGCAACAAGCCGGACGTATGGGCATTTGCGTGGTGGCTCGCGTTCCTGCCGTGCGCTGCGAGCAGCAACGCTGTACCGCGAGCGACGCTTCGGCGGTACAGTAAGCCTTCTTTTTGATCTTTCGTGGCTGCCGACTATGCTTTGCAAGGCATAGGAGGTGGCATGAAGCTACAGCAGTTAAGGTATATCTATGAGGTGGCCCGGCACGAACTGAACGTGTCAGCGACAGCCGAAAGCCTCTATACCTCGCAACCGGGCGTGTCGAAACAGATCCGTCTGCTCGAAGATGAACTGGGTGTTCAGATCTTCACACGCAGCGGAAAACACCTGACCGACATCACGCCGGCCGGGCGACAAGTGCTCGACGTTGCGGCGCGCATGCTGCGCGATGCGCAAAGCATCAAAGAAATTGCCAAAGAATATTCGCAGCCGAATTCGGGCACCTTGCGTATCGGCGCCACACCGATTGTCGCGCGCTACTTATTGCCGCAACGTCTCGACAAATTGGCGCGTGAATTTCCAAAAGTGAACATCGAAATTCATCAAGGTGAAGAAGGGCAGTTCACCGAATGGCTGCGTGATGGTGTCGTCGATGTCGTGTTGACGATGCGCGCGGCGGCTTTGCACGACACCGTTTTTGTGCCGTGCACACGCTGGCGTTATGCGTGGCTGCAAAAATCGGGCAAATCATCGAAACCCGTAGCACCGTCACTATTGGTGTTTTCACCTGATGACAGCATGGCAGAGCATTTGCGCGCGCAATTGCCGGTGGAAAAAAGTGCGCTGCGTTGGTCAATTGTCAGTGCCGATCCTGAAGTCATTAAAGCGTATGTGCGGTTGGATTGGGGCCTTGGATTGATTCCGGCCTTGGCGTTTGATTCCATTGCCGACAGTGACTTGAGTTTGCACATCAACGGTGAGAATTTGCCAGAAGGACTGATTTATCTGGGGTTTCGCCGAGATCTGTATTGGCGAAAATTTACCCATGCATTTGCGTTGCTGATGGCGCAGCATTTCAAGCCTGAATGGTTAAACAAAGCAGCGCATTGCCGTCATCAAGATGAACTGAGTGAGTTGGTGGGGGGCGAGACGCTTCCGATCAACTGATCAACACGGCTGGACATAAAAAAACGGAAACACCGTCAGGGCGTTTCCGTTTTTTTTTACACTCGTGAAGTGCCTCAGAATTTCAGATCGACGGCCATCATGCGAGTCGAGCCCGCGTAGGTACCACTACGAGTGATCTCAAAATACCACCAATCTTTTTTGAAGCTGCCAATACCATCACGACTGGGGGTCAACAGCACCGATTGTTCAAATAAATTCTGGTTCGACTCCGGTGCATCTCTGACATCTGTCAGTTTGCTGCCGTAGGTTTCAAAACTGGCACCATCACTGAAACTGATGGGGGTGATTGCAAACGCAATGGTACCCGCGTCAATCGGTGCCACTTCGTGCGTCAACGAAAATCGAATAGAACCACCACGATAGCCCAGCGGTTTGTGAATGGTTAATGACATCGCTCCGCTTTTGTTTAACCAATTGACACCACGTTGATGTAACGAGAACGATCGTGTGTTGCTGCGCGACAGCGCATGGGCAGGAAAACTCAAACGCATGAGGGAAACCTCCTTGTAAGCCTAGATAAAACCGAAAAAACGCCAGTTTCGGAGATGCTCGGGGAGAACAATCCATTAACCCCGAGCCTTATTGATAACGCAAGTAGGACAGCAAATGCAACTGCAATCGATTGATAACGTGACCACTGTTGACGGTGTTAGCGCACAAAATCTACAGCGATTTCTAAACTCAATTCATTGCTGGTCAATTCTTTTGGTGGCGGTGGCAATGGCAGGCTGCGTTCCAACATTTTGGTCATCGCCTGATCCAAAATCATTTGGCCGGTGGAGGCCAACACTTCACTGCTGAGCAAATTGCCCTGCCGATCTAAGGTAGCGCGTAATACCCCGGATCCTGTTAAACCCAAACGCCATGCGCGCGGAGGGTATTCAAGAAAACCGCGAATGCGTTCCATGGCTTCTCGTTTGTACGCGCCGATCAGCAAGTCTTCGTCGACCGATGCATTGTTGATGGTGGTTTCAACCGGTGCGGGTGTTGGGGCGCTTTCGGTCAAAGTAGGTTTGTGTTCTGCGACCGTATGTGTCGATGTGTCAACGTGCGCAGGCGTGCTAACTGTTGCTGCAACCTGAGCAGGTGCCTTTTGCGGTTCAACTGTTGCGACAACGTTGGTTTCTTTAACAGGCTTTGTGTCTTTCTTATTCGCAGCGCCATTGCTGGAATTGGATTTTGCTGCAGTAGCCGTTGGCGCTGGCGCGACGACAGGTGCTTTGCTGGCCACCACGACTTCTGGTTCGACTTTCGGCTCAGGTTTGCTGGCGCTTGCTAAGGTACGCGCGGTGAAATTCAACGCGTTATATTGGTTCAAAACCAGTTCCCGATCGCCTTTATCGTTTTGGGCCAGCAGAGCCGCTTTGAATGATTTGGTCGGTGGTATATCGCCAAACCACGCGGACATCAGCAAGGGGAAAAACTGTCGTGTTTCGATCGTTTCAATTAGCTGATTATTGAAATAAATGCGGGTACCGGCGCTCGGTGAATAATCAAAATCAATCTTGTCACCGTATTTCAGGTTGTCTTTGAAGGCGGTGGCCATTTGCAAAATGCTGTCGCCCTTGGCCAGCCAGACATTGCGCGGATTATTCAATGCGATGCGTTCTTTCCAGTGACGCTGCAACGCTTTGGCTGGCATCAAATTGGACAATAACTTGAACGAAAGCCGTTTGCTCACGCCGTCATTCGTGACTTCGTTGAGGGAAGTAAATGATTTGGGATAGTAAATGGCTCCGATATACAAATCGGACTTTAATTCTTGCGCGACGCCAATTCCCTGCAAATGCAATGTCATGCCATCGGCATTGACCACTGTCTCACCGTCTTCTGCCGCCATCAATCCCAGTGACAGCAACAATAAAAACAAAATGCGTATTGGCATGAACCGTAGCCTTAAATGACATGTGCGCTGCCTGATGAACAAGGCAGCGCACGAGTGTTATAACGCTAACAGATAGTGACGGGCATTAAAAGTTCATTTGCCAGCCAAGTGTAAAAGTACGGCCCATCGCGGAGTAGAGGTTGCGGCTGAAATAGGGCCAAATTGAGAGACTGAAAGGCGCTTGTTCATCCGTTAAGTTCTTGATGCCAAAAGTTAGGCGGGACGTGCTGGCGATATCTGCACCAAATTGATAGTCCCACTGTGTGTAACGTTCAACCTCAAGATCCGATGTCTTTGACACATCCCAGCTACCCACCACGTGAGCGATCAATGCGTGCGTTATATGCTCACCGTTCCAAATCAGCGAGGTGGTTGAACGGTGCCTTGGTGTGCCTCGGGTCCCTTGGTATTCTTCGTATGAATCAGCAGGGAAATCTTTTTCTTCCAAGGTCTTGATGAAGGCTACTTCAGTTTGCCACTTCAGTTTGCCGCCAAACACGTCGTCGAATTCAAAACGTACAGCAAGATCGGCTCCGGTTCCGCGTAGGCCCGCTAAATTCAAAAACATATTGTTGATGCGGAAACCATCCACGACAACAGGGTTATCTACACCGTTCTCCGAGACACGCAATATCAGCTTATCGCAAAAACTGCCTTGAACCTCGACGTCACTTGGATTGGTGGCAGTAGGACACTCTTCCAACAGACCCAAAATCCCTTTGCTGGATAGATAGTCGGTTACAATGTTGTCAATTTCAGTTGCCCAAAAGTCTAATTGCAATTCAAAACCGGAAGTCGGTGCAAGCAAGAAGCCTAAAACCGCCGATTCGGATGTTTCAGGCTCCAGTTCTTGGTTACCAATTTGTACATAAGGGACGTTACCAAACGTACCACGATTTTCTTCAGTAAATAGTTGGTGCAAACCAGGTGCACGGAACCCTTTACCCCAAGAGCCGCGTAACAAGAAGCTGTCTGTTGGGCGATAGCTAAATCCCAGTTTGGGATTGGTTGTGTCGCCAAAATCACCATATGAGTCATAGCGAACTGCTGCGGACAATTCGAGCGTCTCAAAAACTGGAATTGCGAATTCCGTATAGGCTGCCGAAACGTTGCGATCACCTTCAGCGCCTGACGCGCCCAGGCCTACAACGTCACCAGAAACGATGGCTTCATGGGAACGATCAAAAAATGACTCTTTCCGATGTTCGATACCAGCGGCAACCCAGATAGGGCCGTTAATGGTGTCTACGATAGGACCAGAAGCACGGAGATCAAACGCATCGACTTTCGATTCGCCTAGATGCCAAAAAGAACTTGTGTGGCTTTCAATGACCGATGAGTTGATTTGATCGCGTAGATTGACGCTGCCGCTTGCAACCAAGGTTCGCAAATCAACCAGTTGATCGAAATGCATCCATCCTTCTGCGTAGTCTTCGTCCACTTTATTGCGGACGGTATAAACGGACGTTTCCCAATCAAACTCTCCGATCAGACCTGTGGCAGAAAGGGTAGCGGTATCAGTTGTTGAGTCTGTTTCAATGGTTGGCATACCAAATTCTGTTGCTCTGCGCACATACAACATGGTGTCGTTTTGCTCGAGTTGAGAAAGAACAGGCGTGGTACCAGCAGGGTTTGCGTATGACGTCGAAAAAACATTCACTCGATTGATTTGTGCGTGAAGGCTAAAGCTGTCGAAATGATACGAATAGCTGGCGTCAACTGCGTAGCGATCGGTTTCTGGCAGGAGTTGGCTCTCTGGTGCATAGTCAAATGCACAAATGTTACCCGTAATACCATTTTGATTTTGCGGAAAGGGAATAACATCGTTCGGCGAACAATTGGTATCAGGTGTGAACACGCCGGTCGTCCGATCGAGAGTACTTCCAATGTTGCTGAAATTAGCACGAGTATCAGCGAGCTCTCCTCTTAGCGACGTTGTCGTCTCACGATCTTCACCAAGCAATTCGTTGCGCTTGGCTGCTTCTACCGAAAAAAACCATTCTGACGAGGTTGTTGCACCACCATATTTCAACGATGTTGCCGCTTCCTCACCACCGCCTTCCTGAGAAATGTTGGCGTCAACATTAAGTTCTATGCCCTCGTACTTGTCATACGTAATGATGTTGACAACACCGGCGACCGCATCAGAACCATACAATGCTGACGCGCCGTCTTTCAAAATTTCAATGCGTTTTATGCTGGCCAGTGGAATGCTATTAAAATCAACAAATGCAGTGGTGCCACCAGCACCGAAAGGATAAATTGCACGACGCCGACCATTAACCAGAGTCAGCGTACGTTCTGGACCAAAACCACGGAGATCAAATGCGGCGGCCCCTGGTGTAAAACCGGTGGTCAGAGATTCATTGAAGCTGCCGGCACCAGTGTACGGCGACATTTGCAGCAATTCAGTCAGCGTGCGAGCACCGGATAGTTTGATCGCTTCGCGATCAATCACAAAAATCGGCGAAGAAGTTTCTTGGTCAATACGTTTGATGTGTGAACCTGTGACAACGATGCGTTCGGCATCGGCGTCGTCAGCCATAACAGCGTAGGAGGTCATCAAGCCCATCAACAAAAAGGAATGAGCCAAGGTGTGCAAACGATAGTGTTGTTTCGACATAACTTCTCCGCGAACAAAATGAATTCATCCACGTCATATCGAACGAAGTTGGCTGCGAAGATTGGCGCCTTCAGCATCAACAACAGGCGATACCTGAGCGGATAAACGGTTAGAGCAGACTGTTCCAGCGTCCTTGCCGGGGCGCGCAATCTAGGTTTTGTTTTCGGAATAATCAAGAAAAATCTGGTCGAAAATTGACCTGAACGACAAACGGTAAGCCTTTGTATCGATTTGTAGTTTTTACGCTGCAACTTTATGCGAGCGCGCTGTATTTAATGCGTTAGAAGTTTGTTTAATATGTTGGACAAAACGGGTATTTAATCGAGCAAAATGACAGCGGAGTCATTTCGCTGTTGGCGATAACATCCCCCAGTTGCTCACCTCGTCGTAATTGGCTCAGCGGTCGAGGGCGTTGCAAGTAGCGGTTATTTCCCTCACTCTTGGCATCCCGCTTCGGCACTCGCAATCACGGATGATATGTTAAACACGTTGGCACTTCCCGCTGTTCGCATTGATGCATACGGTGAATTACTGAATACCAATCCCGCCTGGTCGACGGATTACACTCAAGTCATTGAACATCTGCAGCAGATCCTTCATCCCTGGGATCTGATGCAACTGAAATCGGCCATCGCCACGGGCAAGGTTGATCATATTGTGGTTCGGCGGTTCGGGCGGGGCCGCTGGAACTTCAATAATGCGATCATCGTTGACCGTCAGCACAACTCAACCAGCCTGATTTTCGCGCCGCTGCCACCGCCGCCCAATGTGGTCGAAACGACTGATGAGTTGCTCGGTAACATTGTGCACAGCACCAACAACTACTTGTCAGCAATGATGGGGTTTTGTGAACTGGCCATGCTCGACATCAAACCGGATCACATTGCTCATGGCCAACTGCAGACGGTTTTGGAGTCGGGTAACAACGCGGTCAGTTTCACTCGTGACCTTCTGGCGTGTGCACGTCGCAGCGTATTGAAGCCTCAGCCCGTGCCATGGCGCGCTTGGCTCAGCACAGTCATGCAGCCGCATAACGTGGTCACACTTGGTAGCTTTCCAGATGTGAAAGCCTTTATTGATGAAGTGGTGTTGACGCGCGCACTGTCCGATATCGTGCAGTTTTTGCGTGAACAGCAAGGGGTCGTAAGCGTAGAAAGTGGTGTCATCGACATGACGTCGGCTCAGGCCTTGCCATTGCGGATCGCGCCGGGACGCTATACCTGGACGGTGCTGAGCGAAACAGCGCGCCGGCTCAGTGGGGAGCAAGCACAGCAGTTGTTTCAACCGTATTTTGCGACCAAATCGTTGAGCGGCAAAAAGGGGCTGGGCCTGGCGCCGGCCGCTGGCATCATCTGGCAAAGTAAGGGCGCGGTGTGGGCCACAAACGAAGCGGAAGGTGGCGTCGCCGTGATTGTGTTGCTGCCGGTCGAAAACGCGGAGCAGTTTGGTGTGCCGCCGCCGCGTGATTCGTTACGAGCGCCGGCAACCCCTCATGTTGTACCAATGGTCTGTGCCGATACGGTGTTGCCGGCATTGGCCCAGCAGCTGTTGCAATCCCATCCGTACACGATCACACCGATGACGGCAGATGAAGCGGCGCAAATTGACTGGACCTCGGCCAAATACCCATTTTATATCAGCACTCAGCTGAACAACCCGTACTGGCAGGGAACGGACAAGCATGTGATCGTGTGGTCGTCATTTGCCCAAAATCGTTTGCCTGGAAGTGCCACGCAAATGAATGTGCGATTGGCCTTCGATGCGACGAATTTGATACAGGCAGTGATGACGTTGACGAAGCGCGGGATGGGGTAGAGTGGTCGACAAGGTCGTTGTCAGTTGCCAGTTATCCGTTGACAGAAAATAGAACCGTAACACTTTACCGCCAACCGACAACTGTCTAACACTCAATAATATTCACCGCCAAACCACCGCGCGCTGTTTCCTTATATTTGCTGTTCATGTCGGCACCGGTTTGGCGCATGGTCTTCACAACTTTATCAAGCGACACTTTGTGTGAGCCATCGCCGCGCAATGCCAAGCGTGATGCGTTTATGGCTTTCACCGACGCCATCGCATTGCGTTCAATGCAGGGCACTTGCACCAGTCCGCCGACGGGATCGCAGGTCAAACCAAGATTGTGTTCCATCGCAATTTCAGCGGCGTTTTCGACTTGTTCGGGCGTGCCGCCCATGACTTCGGTCAGCGCCCCTGCGGCCATTGAACATGCCACACCGACTTCACCTTGGCAGCCGACTTCAGCACCAGAAATTGAAGCATTGATTTTATAAATAATGCCAATTGCTGCAGCGGTTAATAAATAGCGCACGATGCCATCTTCATCGGCGTTTTGACAAAACACGCGATAATAATGCGCCACCGCTGGAATAATGCCGGCGGCGCCATTCGTCGGCGCCGTGACAACGCGACCACCGGCCGCATTTTCTTCATTGACGGCCAACGCGTATAAATCAACCCAATCCATCACATGCAGTGGATCACTGGATTGACCTTGTTCGGCTTTTAATTTGCGGAACAAGCTGGGGGCGCGGCGTTTCACTTTTAGTCCACCCGGCAAAATGCCCTCACGTTCGCAACCGCGTTTGACGCAGGCTTCCATCGTGCGCCAAATTTTTAGCAATCCTTCGCGAATGTCATTTTCCGAGCGCCATGATTTTTCGTTTTCGAGCATCAAGGTTGAAATACTGATGCCATGTTGCTTGCAATGTGCGAGCAACTGTTCGCCGGTGGTAAATGGATATTTGACGGACGTCTTATCTTCAACAATCGGATCGTCAGGATTGACATCGCCACTGACAATAAAACCGCCACCAACCGAATAATACGTGCGCTGCAATAATTCATTGCCTTCGGCATCGTAGGCAAAAAATTTCATGCCATTGGGGTGCGCCGGCAAAGTTTGGCGTTTATAAAAAATCAAGTCGTCGGCGTAATGAAACGCGATCTTTTTTTGCCCGGCCAGATTCAGATCGTGGTTTGCTTCAAAGGCTGCAACACGTGCATCAACGCTGTCAATATCAACCGTGTCGGGCGCTTCGTTTTCCAAACCAAGCAAAACAGCTTTGTCACTGCCGTGACCTTTTCCGGTGGCGCCGAGTGAGCCGTACAATTCTGATTTAACACGCGCAGTTTTGCCGATCAGATCGTTTTCGATCAAACGGTTCACAAAGCGTTTGGCCGCTCGCATTGGGCCCACCGTATGTGAACTGGAAGGACCAATGCCGATGGAGAACATGTCGAAAGCGCTGATGGCCACAGGGTATTCCTTGCGTGAATTTCGATAGGGCGGCCGTCAAAAAAAGCCAATACAGTTTGACCTTCTTCGATTATGAGCGTTTTTGTAGCGCTCACAGCCGGACAAAAACGCATTAAAACTGATTTTCAAATTCCAATCAAGTTCGCCAACTATTCTATTTTTGGCGCTTCATTATAGTGGTCGGGCAACAGTAATTTTGCCAACTCGACCAACATGCCTGCCGTGGCACCCCAAATACGTTTGTTGTCATACATGATCTGATAGAAGCCACGCTGTTGGCCTTGCCACATTACTGTTTGATAGTCGTGCCGGTCCGGTGAGATCACCCACGTTAACGGCGCTTCAAAAACGGCACTGACTTCATTGCTATCGAGACGTTCGGCACGAAAATCGTGCACAAATGCGAGAAAGGGTTGAATGAAAAAACTGCTGACAGCGGTGATGCGTGGTGGCAACGGGCCCAAAATATCGACCTTATTGGGACGCAAACCAATTTCTTCTTCGGCTTCGCGCAGTGCGCAGGCAAGGGGGGAAGCATCATTCGGTTCGACGGCGCCACCAGGAAATCCGATCTGACCGGCATGGTGTTTCAAATGCGCCGCGCGCTCAATAAACAGCACGAATAATTCACCCTGTCTTTCGACGATAGGAACCAGCACGGCGGCATGCCGTAAACCGGGTGGTGGCGCTTGTACTGTCAGTTGTTCACGATAACGCGAGTAGGCTCGGCGGTATTGCAAAATCAATTGATGGCGGTCACATTGAATAGTCACGCTGTCATCGCCTGTAAAAGTGGTAAAAGTTTGCTGACCTTGTGCAACGTTTCATCGTATTCCTGTTGTTCGTCCGAGTCGGCAACCAAACCGCCGCCGGCCCAGCAATGAATGTTCTTGCCGTCGCAGACCAATGTGCGAATCGTAATGCTGCTGTCAAAGCGTTCGTTAAAATCATAATAGCCGATGCTACCGCAATAAATACTGCGGCGATGCGGTTCCAGTTCTTCGATAATTTGCATGGCACGCACTTTGGGGGCACCAGTAATCGAGCCACCGGGAAACGCGCCTTCAAATAAATGCAACGCGTCGCGATTTGTCGCCAAACGGCCCGTTACCGTACTCACCAAATGATGAACGGCCGGATAGCTGCGAACCGCAAACAACTCGGGGACTCGCACGCTGCCAACTTCGCAATTTTTGCCAAAATCATTGCGCAGCAAATCGACGATCATGACGTTTTCAGCTCGATCCTTTTCAGAATTAAATAGTTGTTGTTTCAGCCGTTCGTCATCGGTTGGCGTAGTGCCACGTGGACGAGTGCCTTTAATCGGTTCGGTTGTCGCGACGCGGTCAATGACACGAATAAATCGCTCGGGTGACAACGACAATATCGTGTGATTGCCGGCATTTACATACGCCGAAAAGGGCGCGCGATTAGCTGGACTTAACTGGCGATAGGCTGAAAATGGATGCCCGGTGTAGTGCGCCGAAAAACGTTGTGCAAGATTGATCTGATAACAATCACCGGCGTGGATATAGTCTTGAACTCGCCGAAATGCTTGGCCATAGCGCTCGCGTGAAACGTTTGCTTGCCAGCGAGTTTGCAAGGCAAATACGGCGAGCGAATCGTTCCCGGAATGGTGGAACCAGCGCTGCGCCTGTTGAATGTCGGCATCGCTGAGTTCGCCGAATTGCCATAGCCCGCAATGCTGTTTATGGTGATCAACAATAACCGCCCAAAGATAAAGACCGGCGACGGTTTCCGGCAACGCGATGTCGTGTTTGGCCAACGTCGGCAAATGTTCGAGTGCGCGGGCCAGATCATAAGAAAACGCACCAATAAGACCACCCGAAAACGGCAAATCATGGGCGTGTTGCACGGGTTTTTGCTGGTGCCACGCTTGTCGCAGCGCTTCGAATGGCGCGCTACCACTGTCACGCCAACTCATGACAGGCAGCGCGGCACACAGATCGAAAGTACCATTTTTATGACTGCCGCTATCCAACAAAATAGCGCCATCGGCGTCGACCATTGCGGCAAAGATCGTCAACACTTGTTGGCGGCCTTCATAAGGCCGTTCAGCGAGCAATTTTGGGTAGGGTGGCGGGTTGGCCATTGATGCATTGCATGGTCGGAAAAGGCGCGCAAGCGTATCATACAGCCCCTTTTTCAGCCCGGTCGGCCGCAGAAGATGACGTTACGACGCCTGTTTGCATGCCGTTCGCGGCTTTCATACGATTGATTCAAACAAACGTTTGAATGACGCGCCCAGTCGATGGTATGTTCCGTCGGCGCGGTCATTTGAGCTTGTCGACGAGGAGCGAAAGGAAAGTGACGACGATACGCAAAGCGGATTTCATCCAGTCTGTGGCCGATGCGCTGCAGTACATCTCTTATTATCATCCGCAAGATTTCATCGATGCGATGGCCGAAGCCTATGAAGCCGAAAAAAGCCAGGCTGCCAAAGATGCGATCGCCCAGATCCTGATCAACTCCCGTATGTCGGCCGAAGGCCATCGCCCCATTTGCCAGGACACCGGCATCGTTTGCGCCTTTGTGCGCATCGGCATGAATGTGCGCTTTGACAGCGACATGACGATCGAAGAAATGGTCAACGAAGGCGTGCGCATTGGCTACAACATGCCCGAAAACAAATTACGTGCATCGGTTGTCGTCAATCCTGCAGGCCCGCGCAAAAACACCGGTGATAACACACCCGCCGTGACGCATGTGCAATTGGTGCCGGGCAATAAAGTTGAAATTGAAATCGCCGCTAAGGGCGGCGGTTCTGAAAATAAATCCAAATTTGTCATGCTGAATCCAAATGATTCAATTGTGGATTGGGTGTTAAAAACAGTGCCACAAATGGGCGCTGGTTGGTGTCCGCCGGGCATGCTTGGTATCGGCATTGGTGGTACCGCCGAAAAAGCGATGTTGCTCGCTAAAGAATCGTTGATGGAACACATCGACATTCATGAATTAAAAGCGCGTGGTGCCAAAAACAAAATTGAAGAATTGCGCCTCGAATTGTTCGACAAGGTTAATCAATTGGGCATCGGCGCCCAAGGTCTTGGCGGTTTGGCCACCGTTCTCGATATCAAAATCAAAGATTACCCAACGCACGCTGCCAGCTTGCCGGTCGCGATGATTCCGAATTGTGCCGCGACGCGTCATATTCATTTTGAACTGGATGGTTCGGGCCCGGCAGAGCTGACGCCGCCTGATATCAACAAATGGCCGCAGATCACGTGGGATGCCGGTGCCAAAGCGCGCAAAGTGAATCTAGATACGATTACGCAAGCGGATATCGAAAGCTGGAAGCCGGGTGAAACATTATTGCTGTCGGGCAAAATGTTAACCGGTCGCGATGCTGCCCATAAACGCATTCAAGATATGCTCGCCAAAGGCGAAAAGTTACCGGTCGATTTTAAAGGCAAATTTATTTATTACGTCGGCCCGGTTGATCCAGTGCGCGACGAAGTCGTTGGCCCTGCTGGCCCGACAACGGCAACCCGCATGGACAAATTTACCGAAATGATGCTCGCGCAAACCGGTTTGGTGGGCATGATTGGTAAAGCTGAGCGCGGCGACGCGGCGATCGAATCAATCAAAAAACATAAATCGGTTTATTTGATGGCAGTAGGCGGTGCGGCCTATCTGGTGTCCAAAGCCATTCGCAAAGCGCGAGTTGTTGGTTTTGAAGATCTCGGCATGGAAGCGATTTACGAATTCGAGGTTGAGAATATGCCGGTGGCGGTCGCTGTCGATTCAAACGGTGAATCTGTGCACAAAACCGGACCACAAGAATGGCGTGTCAAAATTGAAGACATGTTGAAGAAGAGGTAATAAAAAAATCCGCTGCGCATGTAAAATGCCAGCGGATTTTTTCTTTGTGCGTCGTGATTTACGTAACGTAAAAGATGTGGAAAATTAAATACTTTGTATTCCGGATTGTTCAGATGCAGCGAATTCCGCCTAGGTCTTTTAATAAATGCAGACTTGAGTTTGTTGTATCTCGAATGCTTAAGCTAAATTTGGGTGAAAGATGAAGAAGTGCATTTTGATTGCGCTAGTGACAGTGTTTTGTTTGACAAGTTGTGCGACTAGTAACGTCGCTCGACGCTATACGGGGCCAGTGGACGCATCAAAAGGAGTCGTCATTGGTTCGGTCTCACGAACGAACGTGCAAGGCGGAGCGGGAATTGCGTTTGCTTGGCGAAGTATGAGTTCGTCATTGTCTGGCAAGGTAAATAGCGAAAGCGGCCCAATGCGAGGCCTATTCTCTGAAATGTTTTTTAAGGAAGTGGAATTGAATGGTGAAGGTACAAAAGGTGAAGTTTTTGTAATTGAGCTTCCCGCCGGAGAATATGAATTTTTTAAGAATTCGTTTTCTCAAGGAAATTATTTCATGACTTCAACCAACCCTTTCTCAATTCCTTTTAAAGTTGTTGGCGGTGAAATTATCTATATCGGTGAAATTAATGTTCATCGAGGTAATTGTATTCGTGTTCGAGACAAGAGTTCGCGTGATATTTCGGTAGCGAGAAAGCAGTACCCAAGTCTTAAGTTGTCAAATGCGAAGGTAATGGTCTCTGCAGGCCAAAAGTATGGATCTTGTTCACTAGCTGCGGCTTACTGATTTTACTGAAGCACAGCGCCGCGCTGCTGTGTCGAACACATATGTGATATTTAAGTAAGGAACGTTATAACATGATGAGAACTGACATCACCACAGCCGGTGGAAAATTCCGTCTTGCAGTGAAAGAAGAAAACCCGTTGCAAGTTGTCGGTACCATTAACGCCTATACTGCGCGAATGGCTAAACGCGTGGGTTACCGCGCCATTTATTTATCCGGTGGTGGTGTGGCTGCCAATTCGTTAGGCATGCCCGATCTGGGCATCAGCACGATGGAAGATGTGCTCACCGACATTCGCCGGATTACCGATGTGTGTGATTTACCTTTGCTTGTTGATATTGATACCGGTTGGGGTGGGGCTTTTAATATTGCGCGAACCATTCGCAGCATGATTAAAGCCGGCGCTGCCGCGGTTCATATTGAAGATCAAGTGGCTGCCAAACGTTGTGGTCATCGTCCGGGCAAAGAATGCGTTTCAAAACAGGAAATGGTTGATCGCGTAAAAGCGGCTGTCGATGCACGTTTTGACGAATCGTTTGTGATCATGGCGCGCACCGATGCATTGGCCAGTGAAGGCATGGACAGCGCCATTGAACGCGCCTTGGCCTATGTTGATGCTGGTGCCGATATGATTTTTCCTGAAGCGATTTATACTTTAGAGCAATACCAGCAATTTAAAGCGGCCGTTAAAGTGCCGATTTTGGCCAATATCACCGAGTTTGGTAAAACGCCGTTGTTCACACGCGAACAGCTGGGCGCTCAAGGTGTTGATATTGTGTTGTATTGCTGCGGTGCTTACCGTGCGATGAATAAAGCGGCGTTGAATTTTTATGAAGTGACACGCCGCGATGGTACGCAACAAGCGGCCGTGCCTACGATGCAAACGCGTGATGATCTCTATGACTACCTTGGCTATCACGCTTACGAACAAAAACTTGATCAACTCTTCGCACAGGAGAAGCAAAAATGAGTGAGCCAAGCAGCGTGTTGCCAAAGCCGAAAAAATCGGTTGCATTGTCCGGCGTTGCAGCCGGTAACACCGCGTTGTGCACTGTCGGTCGCACCGGCAACGATTTGCACTATCGCGGATTTGATATTCTCGATTTTGCCGACAGCAGCGAATTTGAAGAAATTGCGCATTTGTTAGTACACAACAAATTGCCGAACGCCAATGAATTGCGTGCGTACAAGAATAAATTGAAAGCACTGCGCGGTTTACCGGGCAGCGTTAAAGCCGTGCTTGAACAACTGCCCGCGTCGGCGCATCCGATGGATGTTTTGCGCACCGGTTGTTCGGCACTGGGTTGTGCGCTGCCAGAAAAAGACGATCACAATTTGGCGGGCGCGCGTGATATCGCTGATCGCTTGATGGCATCGTTTGGTTCCATGCTGCTGTATTGGTATCACTTCTCGCACAACGGTCGTCGCATTGAAGTTGAAACTGACGATGATTCGATTGGTGGTCATTTCCTGCATCTGTTGCACGGCAAAAAGCCGAGCGAGCAATGGGTGCGTGCGATGCACACCAGTTTAATTTTGTATGCTGAGCATGAGTTCAACGCCTCAACGTTTACTGGTCGCGTTATTGCCGGTACAGGTTCAGACATGCATTCGGCAATCACCGGTGCCATTGGCGCATTGCGTGGTCCTAAACACGGTGGTGCCAACGAAGTCGCGTTTGAGATCCAATCACGTTATGCCAATGCCGACGAAGCCGAAGCCGATATCAAAGCACGTATTGAACGCAAAGAAATTGTCATTGGTTTTGGCCACCCGGTTTACACGATTTCCGATCCGCGTAACAAAGTCATCAAAGAAGTGGCGCGCCGCTTGTCGCAGCAAGTTGGTGATATGAAGTTGTTCGATATCGCCGAGCGTTTGGAATCCGTAATGTGGGAACAAAAGAAAATGTTCCCTAACCTGGATTGGTTCAGCGCCGTGTCGTACAACATGATGGGCGTTCCCACCGCGATGTTCACACCGATCTTCGTTATCGCCCGCACCAGCGGCTGGTCGGCTCATGTAATCGAACAACGTCAGGACGGCAAGATTATTCGTCCGAGCGCCAACTACACTGGCCCGGATGATCTGAAATGGGTGCCGTTGAGCGAGCGTCGTTAATTTCTTAGGCGGTATCAAACCCAAGGCGGCCAGCGGGCCGCCTTTTTTTCGTTCTCAAAATCGGGCGATTCAACGGCTAGTTGTTTTCAGTGACAACTATTTGGATTTTTGACGTTTTGAAGCGGGTGTGCGATAGACATAAAAGGCCTAAGCCATACAGAAAGCTTGACGTTTAGACGGCCAAACACTAAGCTCTGCTTCAAATAGCCGTCTAAACATCCAATGATGATTAGACGCGTCGTCACCGGAGTTGAAGAATGGGTTTAGCCGCGGCACGCCTCATAGAGCGCCTGAATCGCCAATGGGAAGATGTGGAAGGGCGCTTGAATGTGTCCTTTGAGTTCTTTCCGCCCAATACCCCTGAAATGGAAGAAACGCTGTGGCAGTCGGTTAAACGATTGGCGCGTTTCAAGCCGTCCTTTGTCAGTGTCACCTATGGCGCCAATGCGTCGACACGCGATCGCACTCACGCAGTGATTGAGCGCCTGGTCAAAGAAACCGATTTGACGCCAGTACCGCATCTGACCTGCATTTCCTCAACCAAAACCGAGGTGGCCGACATTGTCGATCGTTACAAAGCGTTGGGCATTCAACATATTGTTGCTTTGCGCGGTGACAAACCGGTGGACTATCAGGCGCCGGAGAACGGCTTCAATTATGCCGTTGATCTCGTACATTTTCTGAAGCAGCGCGGCATTAATAAAATCAGCGTGGCAGCCTATCCCGAAATTCATCCTGAGGCGAAATCGGCTCGTGCAGATCTGGACAATTTAAAAGCCAAAGTCGATGCCGGTGCTACGCATATCATCACGCAGTTCTGTTTCGACAATTGTGCCTTTCTGCGTTTCCGTGACAAATGCATCAGCGCAGGCATTGATTTGCCGATTACACCGGGTATTTTGCCGGTGACCAACTTCAAGCAAGTGCAGCGTTTTGCGTCGGGTTGCGGCACCAAAATTCCATCGTGGATGGAAAAAGTATTCGAAGGTCTTGATGACGAACCCGAAACCCGCCGTTTAATTGGTTGCAACTATGCGTTCGAACAAGTGAAATTGCTGGCGCGCGAAGGCATCGACGATTTTCATTTCTATACATTAAACCGCGCCGAACTGACTTTCGCGATTTGTCATGCACTGGGATTGGCCACTAATGGCAATTCTGAACCATTGGCGAAGGCGGTCGGGTTTTAAAAAAACGAAATTTACAACGAAGAAAAGAAAGGCACGAAGGACACATTATTTCCCTCTGTTTGAAATTCAAGTTACGCGACATGATCAGTTGTAGGGCGGCATTCATGCCGCCATTGGCGCCCTGAAGGGCGCCCTACAAAGACATTCGAATCGACAGGTTACAAATCAAAAATTCCTGATAAATATACGAGCGAAACATCAAAATTTCCCTCGTTTATTTCTTTCCTTCGTGGTTCAAATTTTTTAGGAGTGCTTTCTCGTAACCTCAGCTCGGGTCATACGCCAGCACCGGGCTCAACCATCTTTCGATCTCCGCCACGCTAACACCTTTGCGCTGTGCCAAACTCTCAACCTGATCTTTCAGTATTTTGTTGGTCGCAAAATATTCCGATTGCGGATGCGAAAAATACCAGCCGGCAACGGCCGCCGTTGGAAACATCGCAAAATGTTCAGTGAGGTGAACACCGATTTCCCTTTCGGCATCCAGCAAGGCAAACAATTGCCGCTTTTCGGTGTGATCGGGGCAGGCCGGATAACCAGGCGCAGGGCGGATGCCACGGTATTTTTCCTTGATCAACTCTTCATTACTCAAGGCTTCATCGCGCACGTATGCCCAGTGTTCAGTGCGCACCAATTGGTGCAAATGTTCAGCAAAAGCTTCGGCCAAGCGATCGGCTAAAGCCTTGACCATGATGCTGTTGTAATCGTCACCGTTGGCTTCATACGCAGCGGTCAATTCATCAACACCAATTCCGGTGGTGACAACAAATCCACCGATATAGTCTTGTTGTCGGCTTTCTTGTGGTGCCACAAAGTCCGCCAACGAATAATGTGCTCCTTCAATGCCCGGCTTTAAAATTTGTTGGCGAACATGATGCAGTCTGGTCAGCGGCGACGAACGTGATTCATCCGTGTACAGCTGAATGTCGTCGGAATTAACCGTGTTGGCGGGCCAAAAACCAAACACGGCACGTGCTTTGATTAATTTTTCTTTGACGATTTTATCAAGCATGGCGCGTGCGTCGTGATACACACTGGTCGCCGCTTCGCCTACGACTTCATCTTCAAGGATCTGAGGGAATTTTCCGGCTAAATCCCAGGTGATAAAGAACGGCGTCCAGTCGATAAAATCGACCAGCTTTTCGAGCGGATAATCCACTAACACTCGCTTGCCAATAAATGTCGGTTTCGGTGGTTGGTAATTTTCCCAATCCAGTTTTAATCGGTTTTCGATGGCATCGGCATAGGTGCGCACGGTGCCGCGTGGGGTTTGATTGGCATGGCGTTCACGGATCGCGATATATTCACGTTGTGTGTTTTCGATAAATGCAGGACGCAAATCGTTTGACAGCAGTGAGGTTGCTACGCCGACGGCGCGTGAAGCGTCGGGGACATAAATCACTTGATTCAATTTCAGTTGTGGCTCAATTTTTACCGCTGTATGCGCCTTCGATGTGGTGGCGCCACCAATTAGTAAGGGCTTGTTAATGCCAAGTCGTTGCATTTCTTTGGCGACGTGCACCATTTCATCAAGCGATGGCGTAATCAACCCCGAAAGACCAATCAGATCACAGTTTTCTTTAACTGCCGTTTCCAGAATCTTTTCACACGAGACCATGACGCCAAGATCGATTACCTCATAGTTATTGCATTGCAATACGACGCCAACGATATTCTTGCCAATGTCGTGCACATCCCCTTTGACGGTAGCAATCACCATTTTGCCATTGCTTTTGGCGTCAGCTGATTTTTCGGCTTCGATATAAGGTTGCAAATACGAAACCGCTTGTTTCATTACGCGGGCCGATTTGACCACCTGCGGTAAGAACATTTTGCCGGAACCAAATAGATCACCGACGACATTCATGCCATCCATCAACGGACCTTCGATCACATCGAGCGGTCGTTTTGAGGCGACGCGTGCGGCTTCAGTGTCTTCTTCAATAAACGTGGTGATGCCTTTTACGAGGGCATGTTCCAAGCGCTTATTTACGGGCAGTTGGCGCCACTGCAGATCTTCTTTCTTTTCAACGCCGCCGCCGTGACGGTATTTTTCGGCGATTTCGAGCAACGCCTCGGTGGCGTGCGGATGGCGATTCAATACAACATCTTCAACGCGTTCACGCAGTTCGCTGGGTAAATCGTCATACACCGCCAGCTGGCCGGCGTTGACGATGCCCATTGTCATGCCGGCTTTGATCGCGTGATACAGGAAAACCGAGTGGATGGCTTCGCGCACGGCATCGTTGCCGCGAAACGAAAACGACACATTGGACACGCCGCCAGAAATACCGGCGTGCGGCAAGTTCTTACGTATCCATTTGGTCGCTTCAATAAAATCAACAGCATAATTGTTGTGTTCTTCAATGCCGGTGGCGATCGCAAAAATGTTGGGGTCAAAAATAATGTCTTGTGGTGCAAAGCCCACTTTGTCGACGAGCACCCGATAGCTGCGCTCGCAAATTTCAATTTTACGTTGATAGGTATCGGCCTGGCCCTTCTCATCAAAGGCCATCACGATCACGGCCGCGCCATAGGCCAAACAGGCTCGGGCTTTATCGATGAACTCGGCTTCGCCTTCTTTGAGGCTGATCGAGTTCACAATGGTTTTGCCTTGAATACATTTTAATCCGGCTTCGATCACATCCCATTTGGATGAGTCAAGCATGATCGGCACGCGCGAAATATCGGGCTCACTCGCAATCAAATGGCAAAAACGCACGATCGCAGCATGTGCATCCAACATGCCTTCGTCCATATTGATGTCGATGACTTGTGCGCCGTTTTGGACTTGATCCAAGGCCACTTGCAAGGCATCGCTGTATTTGCCATCGATGATCAAGCGTTTGAATTTGGCCGAGCCGGTGACATTACAACGTTCGCCAACGTTCACAAACAATGACGAGGCGGTGACGTTGAACGGTTCGAGACCCGAAAGCCGCAATGCGGGTTCGGGCGTGGCAACAACACGCGGTTTAATGTCGGCCACGGCATCGGCCATTGCTTTGATATGCGCGGGAGTTGTGCCGCAGCAACCTCCAACAATATTAAGAAAACCGCTGCGCGCAAATTCGACGATCACGTCGCGCATTTGCTCCGGTGTTTCATCGTATTGTCCAAATGCATTAGGCAGACCCGCGTTCGGATGCGCCGACACATAACAACCAGCAATACGGGACATTTCTTCGACATAGGGACGTAGCTCTTTCGGCCCCAGTGCGCAATTTAATCCAATGGACAATGGCTTGGCGTGAATCAGCGAATTGTAAAATGCTTCGGTGGTTTGGCCCGACAGCGTGCGCCCCGAAGCATCGGTGATGGTGCCTGAGATCATGATCGGCAACTCAAAACCGACCGCATCAAAATACTGTTTAACCGCGTAAATGGCCGCTTTGGCATTGAGGGTGTCAAAAATCGTTTCGATCAAAATCAGATCGACACCGCCGCGCACCAAACCATCGGTGCTTTCAACGTAATTGATCACCAATTCATCAAAGGTGACATTGCGCGCTCCCGGGTCATTAACATCCGGCGAAATCGAACAGGTGCGTGATGTGGGGCCAAGTACCCCAGCCACAAATCGTGGTTTATGCGGTGTGCGGGCCGTTGTTGCATCGGCCACTTCACGCGCCACGCGCGCCGACGCAAAGTTCAGCTCATGGGCATAGGCTTGCATCGCATAATCGGCCATCGAAATGCGCGTAGCGTTGAAGCTGTTCGTTTCCAGTATATCGGCGCCAGCATCCAGATAGGCCTGTTGTATTTCTTTGATCACCTGGGGTCGGGTGATACACAGCAAATCGTTGTTGCCTTTGATATCGCGGTGATAATGGGCGAAACGTTCGCCGCGATAATCGGCTTCGTTCAGCTGAAAGGATTGGATCATGGTGCCCATGCCGCCATCGAGCAGCAAAATGCGCTCAGGCAGCAGCGATTTGATTTTTTCTGCGCGTTGCAACTGCGCCGCAACATCATGCGGACGCAGTGGATTTTGCGCCAAATGCTCAGCTAAATTGAATGCCGGTAATGGGCCTTCTAGCGCGGACGATGTGTGTAAAGTCGGAGTACAGCAGCTGGCGTTTTTCATTCGAATGCAGGCAAATTCAAGTGGCGTAAATTGACACGGAAAAAACTGTTCAAAGTATGGCAACTAAACAGCCGCTTGGCGACCACATTTATGACGGGTGGCGAATTTGGGGAAAAGTCATCGAACCACTTTTTTTGAAAATCGAGTTAGCAAAGACATGATGGCCCTGTAGCGCGATGAGTACGGCATTCTGATTGACGAGCAAGACCAATCGACCTAAAGTCGGCGCCCTCACTTGGTTATCGCTTGAGCTGCGTTGAGCGCAGACGACGATATTAAATGGGAAGCCGGTAAGCGTCAGTTCACCTTATGTGAAAGCGATGCTTTAGTCCGGCGCTGCCCCCGCAACGGTAGTCACCGCTTGGTGAAAGCCCGATACCAGCCAAATGAGAATCGACCTGTTGGTCAACAACACACACAAGATGCGGAGGGCATCGTTGGTGACAAATACAACGCATGCCGTGTTGTCCTCTTGTGCACCTGCCAAACCCTCCCTAACGTCGTCACTTTTGTTGGGGATACCGTGAAAAAAATTGTTTTTGTTTCAGCCTTGTCAATTGTCGGTGCCCACGCCGATGAGCCGGTCGAATTCGTCACCGTGATCGGGACACGCAGCACACCATCGGTGAATGCCGTTCCGGCATTCATTCAAGTCATTTCAGAAGAGGAAATTCGCCGTTCTGGCGCGCTGACGTTGGCAGACGTGCTGAGCACTCAAACCGGCTTGTCCATTTCGGACTCGATAGGTAATGGTGGTCGCGGTGTTGCCGTCAGCATGCGCGGTTTCAGCGAAAATGCCGGCAATAATGTCTTGATTTTGATTGACGGTCGCAAACTGAATAACCCGAGTTTGGCCGGGCCGGATCTGTCGTCAGTGCCTGTGCAATCGATTGCACGCATAGAAATATTGCAGGGCAGTGCCGGTAGCTTGTATGGCGATCAGGCGACTGCCGGCGTGATCAATATCATCACAAAGCAAGCAAAAGACACGTCAGCGACATTGTCGTTTCAAGCGGGCAGCTATCAGCATCGTGATGTGGCGCTACATTTTTCCAATCAAATGACGGATGCGGTATCGATGGTGTTGTCGGTAGAGAATTTGTCGAAAGACAATTACCGTGATCACAATCAGAATTATCACCGTGATGTGTCGCTGCAAACCCGTTATCAACATTCCGATCTGAACGTGACCGTTTATCTGCAAAATGTTGCAGACGACTTGCAATTGCCCGGTGCAGTGGATGGGCAACAGTATCGCGATCAGCCGCGTTCCAGCACGTCAACGGATATCGCCAATAACGAAACGATTGTAAAACGGTTGAGCGGACAGTGGGAGGTTTCATCGGTATGGTCGGTTTGGCTCGATATGACGCAGCGCGATCTGGATAGCAAAGGGCAATTTTACGGATCGCCATTTACCGGTCACACCGGTGTGCAAAGCATCCAACCTCGCGTGGTCGCAGAATTTGACACGGGGGCAGGCCGCTCACATCTTGTAGCGGGTATTGATTGGGAACGTGATGACTATGAGGCCGATTATGGTTTTAGTGTCACCGATATTGCGCAAGCGGTGGACGATGTTTATGTGCAAGGATTAGTCGGCATGATTCCGGCGGTGCAGCTCTCGTTGGCGGCACGCCGCAGCGATTTTTCGTTTTCGCCGTACAGCACAAGCCAAGAATACGACGACTCGTTGACAGTCTATTCGGTGGCGGCGAACTATCAATTCAATGATGTGTCATCGCTTTATTTTCGGGGCGACACCGGTTTTCGTTGGCCCAATGCCGATGAAAACGGTTTTATCGATCCGTTGTCCGAGCATCTTGAACCGCAACAATCGCGCTCAACTGAAGTAGGTTTTTTGGCGACACAAAATACGATTTCATGGAAAGCGGCGCTCTACACAACGGACATCAAAAACGAAATTATTTATGATCCCACTGCCAATGGCCCCTATGGACAAGGCACTGGGGCGAATGTCAACCGAGATGATGCCGTTCGCACGGGGGCCTTATTTGATGTGCGGTGGGCATTGAATGATGTGCTGCAATGGAAAGCCGGTATCGCTTATGTCGATGCTAAATTTGATGCTGGCATCCATGATGGCAAACAGCTGCCATTTAATGCCAAACGAACCGCGAATACCCAATTGCAGCTGCGGCTCAATGACGATTGGTCGACCTATATTGAAGCAACTTATACCGGCGGCCGATATCGTGCCGGTGACGAAGCCAATCAACATGGCTTGCTTGGTGGCTATATGGTTTGGAACGCTAATATCGCGTGGCAGTTTGAATCGTTTGCGCTGCAGTTGCGTGTGAACAATGTGCTGAATAAACACTACAGCGCCTACAGTGGGGTTAGTCCATTTTCAGGGCCGTTTTATTATCCCGCAGCCGAACGCAATGCCGTGTTGATTATCAGTTATCAATTCTAATCGGAATGCTCCCTTATCATGAACGATAACGATCGCCATCAACAAAAGATGCAAGCCTTAAAATCCAACGTTGATGCTGCGATCGCGCGTGCGCAACAGCAGCAATCAGTGGTGCTGCTATTGACCGGCGATGGCAAGGCTAAATCAAGTTCGGCCTTTGGAATGGTCATGCGCAGCCTTGGTTATGGTCATCAGGTGGCGGTGGTGCAATTTATAAAAGGCGCGCAGCTGTCGGGTGAAGAAGTGTATTTACGCAAATTTCATCCGAAGGTGCCGTTTTACCAAATGGGCACGGGGTTCACCTGGGATACGCAAAATCGCGATTCCGATAAGGCCGCTGCTGAACGAACTTGGGCTGAGGCCGAACGTCATTTGCTCGATCCAACGCTACAACTGCTGGTGCTGGATGAACTGACCTATATGTTGTCGTTTTCCTACCTCGATGAATCGCGTGTAATTCAAGCGATAAAGCAGCGAGCGCCGCAATTGTCTGTGGTGATAACGGGACGCGGCGGTGGCAGTGCATTGCGTGAACTCGCGGATACGGTCTCAGAAGTAAAAGACATTAAGCATGCGTTTCATGCCGGTATTAGTGCGCGCCAAGGTGTGGATTACTGACGCCATGTTACGCGCGCTGAGTGGTGTTTTTATTTTGCTCATCTCATTCACAGGGTTGGCAGCGCCGCAACGCGTGGTGTCAATGTCACTCTGTACCGATCAGCTGTTGTTATGGTTGGCTGAACCCGAACAAGTCGCTGCCGTATCATACTTGGCACACGATCCGATGTATTCGCATTTCGCGCACAAAGCTAAAATGGTTCAACCACATCGAGCCGATGTTGAAACGATTATGTCTTTGCAGCCGGATCTGGTTCTGGCGTCGCGTTTTGAACGCAGTCAGGCGACCGCCATGCTGCAACGTTTGGGTGTCAATGTTGTGGTGATTGATTCGCCTTTAAATGTGGATCAAATGGATGACTTTATCCTCAACGTTGCAAACGCAATAGGGCAGCGAGACAAAGCGCAAACTGAGTTAGCTGAGATGCAACGTCGTTTGCAAGATCTTTCACGGGTGACTGCAAATAGGACGATGTTGGCCGTCAGCTTGTCGGCCAACGGTTATCAACAAGGTCGCGATTCCTTGCACAATCAATTGCTGCATTTGGCTGGACTGCAAACGGCCGCCGATCGTTTACAGTGGCAATTTGATGGTAACTTGTCTTTGGAACAACTTGTGCAGTTGCAGCCGAAGGTTTTTCTCTTCAATGACAGCGAGCAGGGGTTTTCATTGGCTGAACGCTGGGCCCGGCATCCGGTGCTGCGTGCTCTTTCTGCGCACACACGGTTGATTGAATTGAGAACGGCCGATTGGATCTGTCCCGGCCCATGGACGATCGATGCAGCGATGCGTTTGCAACAGGAGTTAAAGCAGTGACCGCAATGCGTTTTCAATGGTTATTTTTATTTCTGCTTACGTTAGTGTGTGCATTGGCTGTTCTGCATTTAGTGCTGGGTGAGTCGACGTTGCAATGGTCCGCGCTTTTTTCCACAGAGGATTCCGAAAATCTAAGCCAAATCATTTTTTATGAATTGCGATTGCCGCGTACCCTGTTGGTGATTCTGGTGGGCGCTGCAATGGCCATGGCGGGTGCCGCGATGCAAGGCTTGTTGCGCAATCCTTTGGCTGATCCATCATTGTTGGGCGTTTCAAGCGGTGCTGCACTGGGCGCGGTTATTGTTCTCTATTACGGGCTCGCCAGTTTCAGTTGGTGGCTATTACCCATTGCCGGTGTCGTCGCCGGATTGCTCTCGACTATATTGGTATTTTTGTTGGCCGGCATGACACGCAATGCCATTGTCTTGATCTTGTCGGGTGTCGCCGTTAATGCCTTGACTTCATCCGGCATTGCTTTAGCGCTTAATTTTGCGCCCAACCCTTATGCCATGACAGAGATCGTGCATTGGTTATTGGGCTCTTTTATGAATCGAAGCATGCAAGATGTGATGTTTGTTTTACCGTTTATTGTGACTGGCATCGTAGTGCTGTTGACACAACAAAAGCTGTTCAGCGCCTTGAGTCTCGGCGAAGATGTTGCGCAAACGCTTGGGATCTCGCTGCAACAGCAACGCTTCATAGTGATTGTCGCGATCGCGTTGATGATCGGCGCCGCGGTCTCGATTTGCGGCAGTATCGGTTTTGTTGGTTTGGTTGTACCGCATTTGTTGCGGCCTTTGGTGCACTATGATCCGGCGCGTTTATTGCGTGTATCGGCGTTGGCGGGTGCCGCGTTTTTGCTGCTTGCCGATTTGCTGGTAAAACTATTGGCAACTCAACAGGAATTAAAAATTGGCGTCGTCACCTCATTGGTCGGCGCACCGTTTTTTCTGGTTTTGATTCTTAATGTTCGCAAGCAGGTGGCCTGATGTTAACGGTCAATCAACTCAGTTTTTCGTATGGCAATCAACCCGTGTTGCATGACATTGCGTTTTCGCTGTCAGCGGGGCAGGTGATTGGCATTTTGGGGCCAAATGGTTGTGGCAAATCAACATTACTGAAATTGCTTGCTGGATTGTTGCTCAGCGATCAAGGCTGCATTGTATTTAACCAACAAATGCTGGCGTTGATCGACGCTCGTGAGCGTGCAAAAAAAATCAGCTATTTGCCGCAAGCGGCAGAAGTCAATTGGCCTTTGACGGTGCGTGAAGTTGTCGCACTAGGTCGTTTACCGCATTTGGATGTGTGGCAGGGATTGAACGCGTTTGATCAAGCATTGATCACGCAAGCGATGGAACAAACCGACGTTGTCCAGTTGGCAGAAAATAAAATTTCGACGCTGTCGAGCGGTGAGCGTGCTCGCGTAATGTTGGCTCGCATGTTGGCCACGCAGGCAGATCTGCTCTTGGCCGATGAACCGGTGGCCAATCTGGATTTGTATCACCAATTTCACACAATGGAATTGTTGCGCGATCATGCGCAACGTGGCGGTGCCGTTTTGTGCGTGATGCATGACATCAATTTGGCCGCGCGTTTTTGTGATCAGCTGGTGCTGCTGCATCGAGGTAAGGTATTGATTGCGGGCAAAGTGTCTGATGTGTTGACCTCGGACCGGATTGCGACGGCCTATGGTGTTGAATGCCATCTGTCCCTGCATGAGGGCTATCCGCATCTGATTGTTCAGAAAAGGCTCAATCCGCAGGCACATTAACGGTAGGCATCCAAAAACAGACGCACACCGTCCAGTACGATAGTTTTACCCGACCCAAGCCGCTACACTGCGCCCGTCTTGGCACAAGAAGAGGACTGTGGCGTGGAGTGGCTGTTGTTTATCGTCGATTTTATTCTGCATATCGACGCCCATTTGGTCGAATTGACGACCCAATACGGAACCTGGATTTATGCCATTCTGTTCTTGATTGTGTTTTGTGAAACGGGCTTGGTGGTGACCCCGTTTCTGCCGGGCGATTCCTTGTTGTTTGCGGTGGGGGCACTGGGTGCGACGGGCGCACTCGATCCGGTGTTTGCTGGTTTGCTCATTGCGGCAGCGGCTTTTTGTGGCGATAACACCAATTACTTTTTTGGTCGCTGGTTGGGGCCCAAGGTTTTTCGCGACAACAATTCGCGATTCTTCAAACGGGCCTATCTCGATCGAACGCAAGCGTTTTATGACAAGTACGGCAGCAAAATGGTGGTGATGGCGCGATTTGTACCGATTGTGCGCACCTTCGCACCGTTTGTGGCTGGCGTTGGTCGTATGCCGTATACAACATTTTTGGCGTATAGCTCATTGGGGTCTGCGCTATGGGTACCCATTTGCGTCGGGGCAGGTTTCGCGTTTGGTAATCTGGAATTTGTGCGCCAAAACTTTTCGCTGGTGGTGCTGGCGATTGTGTTTATCAGCGTGTTGCCAATGGTTATTACGTTCGTCAACGAAAGACGAAAGATTGCTTGATTGTGTGAGACTGCCACTATGAGAGTCGTCGTGTGACCGCTATTATCGTGATATCGATTCCGTCTGTGAGTGCAGCATGACCACCACCATTCGATTGCCTCTGTTTCAAGTTGATGCGTTCGCCGATCAGGCGTTTCGTGGCAATCCGGCCGCCGTTGTTCCTTTGCAACAATGGCCCAGCGATGAGGTTATGCAAAAAATCGCTGAAGAAAATAATTTATCTGAAACAGCTTTTTTTGCACGCGAAGGTGCGCATTATCGTTTGCGCTGGTTTACACCGGTTCAAGAAGTGGATTTGTGTGGGCACGCCACACTGGCGGCCGCTCATGTGCTGTGTCAGCACAGTGGCTTGCCGCTGCAAGTTGTCAAATTCGTTACACGTAGTGGCGAGCTAACGGTCACATTAAATGATGGCTTGTATGAAATGGATTTTCCGGCGTTGCCGTTTGAAAAGGTCGATGCACCCGAAGCCTTGCAACGGGGTTTGTGTGCCGCTTATGTCGATGTTTATGCCGGAAAAGATTATTTGGTGGTTTTGAAGGACGAACAAGCGGTGCGCGCGTTAAAACCGGATTTCACTCAATGGCTGCAACTGGATCGACGTGGCGTGATCGTCACTGCGCCCGGTCAAAACACTGATTTTGTCAGCCGTTGTTTTTTTCCCAAATTGCGTGTCAATGAAGATCCGGTGTGTGGTTCTGCCCATTGTTTGATGACACCATTTTGGTCAATCTTTCACAACAAAACGGTGTTGAAAGCGCAGCAACTTAGTCAGCGCGGTGGCGATTTGCAATGCGAACTGCACGGTGATCGTGTACGACTCAAAGGCAAAGCGATTACGTATCTGATTGGCGCGATTACTGTACCGGTTTAAGATCGCCCGGCGTGCGCTTGATGACGGGTGTGGTGGGCGTCGATGGGCGAGTCTCGTTAGTTGGTGCAGTCGTGACATTGGTTGGTACCGTCGTCGTGTAGACGGGCGCCGCACTGTCATTCGTCGGGGCTGTGCTTTGTGTTTCGGCCGGTACATCAACCGGTAATAGCGTGCTCGGCACTTTCATTTTCAACACGGTGTGCACAACGTGATTGTGTTCAAAAATCACGGTGTAGTCGTCATAAAACCAACGAGTGATCGGTGGTTGCCCTATCGGTCCGACAACTCGCTGTGGAACGCCAAACGTTTTTTCCACATCGACCATTAACATACCGCGTTGTGGCCGTGCAACAGAGGCATCACCTTGCTGTGCTACTGGGATCTTAATTTGGCCAGTTTGCTGGTTTTCTTCGGCATTGATGCACAACGACCACGCGCCAATCACGATCAGCGATCGCCATCCAATGTTCATTTCTCGCGCTCCAATCTTCGTTTATGTCCTTCGATCAACAAGCAATGCCGAATAATGGCATCGCGCTGTTCGTCAGGGATGTCAACAAATTCAGCGCCAATCTGCATCATATCGCCTTGTGGCAAACAACTGATCACTTTGACACGCAATGACGCGCACCACGCTTCGGGAAACAACACGAGATCGATGTCCAACAGCTGATCAAGTGTGCAGGCGGTGGCGTGGGTAAACCCGATACCGTTACCACTTAAATTGACATCCACCAAGGTAAACAGACCACGCGTGTTCTGCAGCACAAGATGACGCGCCAACAACTCGAATTTGCGTTGCTGCGCTTTCAGGTACTGGCCTAAATCGCGCGATTTGTCGTTAATCGCGTGCAGGATAGCGGAATGTTCCAGATCAATACTGTGCAGTTCTTCGAGTAATGAGTACGTCGCCGTCAGATCAGGTGGGGTTTGAGGGGAGGACGACGCGGCCTCAATTGGCCGCACGCGCAGTGCAATGCGGTCAAGCACACGGAAGTAGTCACGACGTTCTGCTGGCTGCTCTTTGTCGGTCATCGTAGCGCGGTTGCGTAATGGATTTGCCAAAGCCTAGCACGGCAGCGACAATGGCGCCTTCAAAAAAAGGCCGTGCCGACGTCATGTTTCGTCCCCTTCCGCTGTTCATCGGCTTGCGCTATACGCGCGCCAAACGCCGCAATCATTTCATTTCATTTATTGCCATGATCTCTATGGGCGGAATCGCGCTCGGCGTTACCGTGCTTATCACGGTCATGTCGGTGATGAATGGTTTTGAACGTGAACTGCGCACTCGTATCTTAGGTATGGCGCCGCACGTCATTGTTGCTGATGCCAACGGTGGTTTGGCGAATTGGCCGACACTGGCGCGGCAGCTTGAGCAGCACCCCAATGTGGAGGCGTCAGCGCCGTTTGTCAGCGGGCAGGGCATGTTCATGTTCGCTGGCTTTAAGGCTTTCGGCATGATGCAGGGCGTATTGCCGGAGCAGGAAAAACGGGTGTCGATCATTGGCGATAATATGACCAGTGGCTCGTTTGATGATCTGCGACCGGGTGAATTTAATATCGTGCTGGGCGCCGTGTTGGCCGAAAATCTTGGTGTTCGCGTCGGTGACAAAGTGGCTGTGATCATTCCAGAAGCGACCACCACATCGGCCGCCGGGTTTGTGCCGCGTCAACGCCGCTTTACCGTTGTCGGCACCTTTGAAGTGCGCGCCGAAGTTGATGCGTCATTTGCCTACGTGCACATGCAAGATGCAGCGAATTTGCTGCGCATGGATGACACCGTCAACGGTATTCGTTTGCGCGTTGACAATGTGCTCGCAGCGCCGTTTATTGCCAGCGATTTGCACAAATACCTGCCGTTTAATTTATATACAAATGACTGGACCAATACGTACGGTTCGTTGTTTCAAGCTGTTAAAATGGAAAAACGCATGATGTTCGTGTTGTTGGCGTTCATCATTGCGGTGGCCGCGTTTAATATTATTTCGACACTGGTCATGGTCGTAACCGAAAAGCAAAGTGATATTGCGATTTTGCGCACGCTGGGTGCCAGCCCACAAACCATCATGCGCATCTTCATGGTGCAAGGCATCGTTAACGGATTGACCGGCACCATTATTGGTTTGATAGGCGGTGTGTTGCTCAGCTTAACGTTACCGGATCTGGTGGCTTGGGTTGAACATATTTTTGGTATCGCGTTGCTGTCCAAAGATGTGTATTTCATCAGTTTTCTGCCGAGTCAGCTCGAGTTATCCGATGTGGTCAACGTTGGTTTATCAGCATTTTCAATGAGTTTACTCGCCACCATTTACCCTTCTTGGCGTGCTTCGCGCGTGCGTCCGGCGGAGGCACTGCGTTATGAATGAGATCATCATCGCGGCACACAATGTGCGCAAACAATACGATGAAGGCGAAATCAAAGCGACCGTTTTGCGCGGTGTCGAATTAAAAGTCAAAGCAGCGGAACGCATTGCGATTGTTGGTGCATCTGGCTCCGGAAAAAGTACGCTGCTGCATGTGTTGGGCGGATTGGATACGCCGTCACAAGGTGAAGTCTTTGTGTGTGGCAAAGATATTCATCAAATGAATGCAGCTGAGCAAGGCAGATGGCGAAACCAATGCTTAGGTTTTGTTTATCAATTTCATCATTTGTTGCCAGAGTTCACGGCATTGGAAAATGTTGCAATGCCCTTGCTGATTGCCGGTGTGTCGATCGATGAAGCACGCTCGCGCGCGGCCAAATTATTGAACGATGTGCAATTGTCTAAACGCGAAAAACACAAACCGGGTGAACTGTCCGGTGGCGAACGTCAGCGTGTGGCCATGGCGCGTGCCTTGGTGACTCAACCCAAATGCGTGCTGGCAGACGAACCGACGGGCAATCTCGACTCGCGCACGGCCGATCATGTTTACGAGTTGATGCTGACGTTAAATACGCTGCACGGCACCAGCTTTATCGTGGTCACGCACGATGAACGTTTGGCGCAAAAGATGGATCTGACTTACCACTTGACGGATGGCAGCCTGCAAACCTGATTTTTGCATCATCAAATTCGGCTGATCCGATCTGTCTTCCGTTACGTAAAAGTGCGGTAATCGCCTTTTCTTCGTCCAGATGCATGAAATTTGAGCGCTGTTTTGGTAGTGTTGCTGGGCGGCGGGCGAACTCAAACTAAAACACGATCCAGAACACTTGGACGCGCCGTGTGCCAGATAAGGCACAAGGGAAGGCAAGGTCATGAGGTGACCGAGCCAACGTCCATTTTTATGGGCGAGGACAATCGGAAACGCCGTCGCCGATTATGAAGCGTGGCAAAGCAAGGTAAGGCAATGCGCAAGTTTGGATGTTGGTTGTTGGCGATGTGTGCCAACGTGATGGCTGCTGATTACGTGCCCGCCGATCTGTTGTGGTCGCTTAACAATGATCCCACTGTTGTCTTCACTAGTCTGACAACGGCCATCGACAAAAACTGCGAACAATTAAAAGCCAATCCACCTACCGTCAATAATATCGCCACTACTGTCGTTAATTGCGGCCAGTTGGGCAGTGCTTCGTCAGTGACCAAACGCGTTAATGTGGCGTACACCTTGCGACTGGTGACCAATAGCCTGCAAGCCGATAAGCAAATCAAAAGCAATTTCACACTGACACATAAGGTCAGTTGCTCAACACCTGGATTCAAACATCTGCAAGAAGAACCGTCAGCGGCCTATCGCTACACCTGTTGGCGCTGTGCGGTATCGGATCGTAAAGCGAAACCACCTCGTTTCCTAAGTGATGGTAATGTGCGATGGTTTAGCGCAAATCAATGTCCGTTCGACATACCTGAACAACCCGTCATTGCCAAAACAAAAGACACCCCCGCCACCGAATTTAAGCCTGCCGCACTGCCACCCGTTTTGGGGCTTCCATACGAAGACAGCGTTGCATTGCATGTCGAAAAGCAAGCACCGCATGGTCAAATCGTCGCGTTGCTGTTCAGTGATGGTCAGCGCAAATATTTTATTGGCGCTCGTGACGATCAGCGTTTAACACCGGCCCATTCGCAGTGGGGTTTTGTTCAACACAAAGATCATCGTTGGCAGTGGCAGAACAAAAGCGGCACACGTTTTGTGTTTGAAGATGCCGCTGACGACTATTTGCAAGTGGCGACAAAACGTTTGGCAAGTGGTGAGTCTTGGCAATTTCAATGGATACGTTTGCCGCTGGTGGCCGATACCCCCAACATAAATGCAACGTTTGTTACGCGCCTTGAGTGGGCGATCGATCAAAACGATCAGCGTTACACGTTTTTTTACGACGACAAGGGTGAGTTGAGTCGCGTAAGTATTGATGGGCGTGAGCGTTATTCCAATCCAAGCGTGACGATGTGGGGCCAGCTATTTGATCGTCGTGCTTACTCACCACATTTGTTGGCACCATAAGTTCTGATATTCCCCTTCGAATAATTCCATTTGTTTTGTTTAAGGAACACTCATGCGTTCTGCCGTGATCGTTATTGACGTTCAGCAAGCTTTGTTTAATGGTGCCACTCGTCCGTTCGAAGCCGATGAGGTGATCGCGCGCATCAATCAACTGACCAATAAGGCACGCTCAGAAAAAATTCCGGTGATTGTCATTCAACATGAAAAAGCGAACACCGTAATGGCTAAGGGCAGTGAGGGTTGGCAATTGCCCGAGACACTGAACGTGGAGGCAGATGATCGGGTGTTAGCTAAAGGAACACCGGACGCTTTTTTAGGCACTGAATTGCAGCTTTGCCTGCAACAACTCGATGTGTCGCATCTGTACATCACCGGTTATGCCAGCGAATTTTGTGTCGACACCACCGTGCGCAGCGCGGCGGCACACGGCTACGACGTAACGTTAGTTGCTGATGCGCACACAACACATGACAAACCTCATGCCAGTGCTGCACACATTCGCGCGCATGAAAACGCCACGTTGCCAAATATCACCAGCTTTGGGCTAAAGATTGCTGCGGTAATGACGACTGAATTGTTGTCACGATCACTTTAAGGCACATTTTTCCCCAGCGACGCCGACCATAACAGATGCCATTGTTCACGTGTCAGCTCGACGGACAACGCCTGAGCAGCATCACGGTAGCGTTCGATTTTGGAGCTGCCGATAATTGGGATCATCTTGGCGGGATGCCGCAACAACCACGCGATGGCGATTACTGACGGTGTGACATCGTGTTGCGACGCCACGATGGCCAATTTTTCGCGAAGTCGAGTTTCGCGTTCGTTCGGTGAGCGGAATAAATTGCCGCTACCAACGGGCGACCAAATCATGGGCGAGCGCCGTAAACGTTGTGCCTGATCCAGTGAACCATCGGTCAAGGGTTCCAAATGGGTTAGCGAACATTGGATCTGATTCGTAAACAACGGCGTGTAGTGATTTAATAATTCAAATTGCGTCGGCGTGAAATTGGATACACCAAACTCGCGAATTTTCCCTTGTTGTTTTAAGTGCGTGACCGCATCCGCTACTTCTTCGGCATTCATGAGTGGATCAGGACGGTGAATCAGCAAGAGATCCAAATAATCACAGCCGAGGTCATGCAAACTTTGATCGACCGACGCGACGATATGTTCGCGTGACGTGTCGTAGGATTTGATCTGATGGGCTGGTCGTTGCGGGCTTAGCAATTTGATACCGCATTTGCTGACCAATTGCAGTTGCTGGCGCAGTACGGGTTGTTGTCGCAGTGCTTGTCCAAAGAACGCTTCAACGCGATAGCTGCCATAAATATCGGCCAAATCAATTGTCGTCACACCCAACTCAATGCATTGTTCAAGCCAGCGTACGACGTCACTTATTTGCCAATTCCAATCAGTCAGTTTCCAAGTGCCAGCGGCCAGACGAGAAAGGGTAAGTGGTGTGCTCATGAACGTGATTCCTGCGGTTTTTGCCATGCTAAGAACTCGCAGCGTTGGCTGCAATGCTTTGCATTCGAATGCGGGCGCGAAGAAAGCGGCGCAATAAAAAAGGCGCTCATCGCGCCTTCTTTTTTTATTCAAATGTCATTTCTGGAACATGCGGTGGAATCACCAACTCGCCCGCTGTTTTCGATTTGATTTCGTCAACGCTGACGCCCGGTGCGCGTTCAAGCAAATGAAATTTGCCATCGCGAATTTCAAGCACCGCCAAATCGGTTACGATCTTCTTGATGCACTTAACGCCCGTCAGCGGCAGTGTACAGGCGGGCAATAATTTTGAAGCGCCCGATTTGTCGGCATGTGTCATCGTGACAACAATATTCTGCGCACCGGCGACCAAGTCCATCGCACCGCCCATGCCCTTGACCAATTTGCCGGGCACCATCCATGACGCGATCGAGCCGTGTTGATCGACTTCAAACGCGCCGAGCACGGTCAAATCAACATGACCGCCACGAATCATCGCAAATGAATCGGCGGATGAAAAAATCGCGGCGCCTTTGATCGCCGTAACGGTTTGTTTACCGGCGTTAATCATGTCGGCATCGACCTCCGCTTCGGTTGGAAACGGGCCCATGCCAAGCAATCCATTTTCAGACTGCAGCATGACTTCCATGCCTTTGGGAACATAGTTGGCAACCAGTGTTGGAATACCAATACCTAAATTCACGTAATAGCCGTCACGCAATTCTTGCGCAACGCGCATCGCAATTTGTTCGCGAGAAAGTGCCATGTATTTCTCCTTAATATTATTTGCGCACGGTGCGTTGTTCGATACGTTTTTCAAAGCTGCCTTTGATCACACGATGCACAAAAATTCCGGGCGTATGAATGTGGTTTGGATCAAGCTCACCCGGTTCAACAATTTCTTCGACTTCGGCCACTGTTATGCGACCGGCGGTGGCCATCATCGGATTAAAATTCATTGCCGTTTTGCGGAACACTAAATTGCCGTAGGTGTCGGCTTTCCATGCACGGATCAACGAGAAGTCGGCGGTCAAGGACGGTTCCAGCACATAATCACGACCGTTGATGTTGCGTGTTTCTTTGCCTTCTGCCACCAAGGTGCCAAAACCTGTCGCGGTAAAAAACGCAGGAATGCCGGCACCACCGGCGCGAATTTTTTCAGCGAGTGTGCCTTGCGGTGTCAAAATGACTTCCATTTCACCGGACAGCAGCAGTTGTTCAAACAAGGCGTTTTCGCCGACATAGGATGCCATCATCGTTTTGATTTGGCGCTTTTCCAACCATTTGCCTAATCCAAAACCATCGACACCGGCATTGTTTGAAATAGCGGTCAGATTTTTTACGCCAAGTTCATACACTTTTTGGATCAAGCCTTCTGGAATACCACACAGACCAAATCCACCGATCATGACAGTCATACCGTCTTTGATGCCAGATAATGCTTCGTCATAGCTTTTGACGACTTTATTAAAACCAGCCATTGCTACTCCTAGTAGTGAATGCTTGACCACCCCCAACCCCCTCCTTGAAAAGAAAGGAGGGGGCTTTTAAGCCCTCTCCTTTTTTCAAGGGGAGGGTTTGGGTGGGGTTGCTTTCTAAATTGAATTTTTAGCGCGTTTTGCCATTACCGCTTGCGCGACCTTTGAACCAGGTTTGCGGCCCAGCACCGACGAAATAAACGCGCCAGTGTCGATCAATTTATCGAGATCGATGCCGGTTTGAATACCCATCCCGTGCAACATATAAACCACGTCTTCCGTTGCGACATTACCGCTGGCTCCGGCGGCGTAGGGGCAGCCACCGAGACCGGCCACCGAACTGTCAACGACGCTGATGCCTTGACTCACTACGGCATGCAAATTGGCCAACGCCTGACCGTAGGTATCGTGAAAATGTGCGGCCAGTTTTTCGACCGGAACTCTACGCGAAACCGCGTCGATTAACCGCTGTGCTTTAGTCGGTGTGCCAACGCCAATGGTGTCACCCAGCGAAATCTCGTAACAGCCCATTTGAAACAGCGTATCCGCGACGTGCGTGACAGCATCAATGCTAATCTCGCCTTCATAAGGGCAACCCAGCACACACGACACATAGCCGCGCACACGCACATTGGCAGCTTTGGCGGCGTCCATCACCGGCGCAAAACGTTCCAGACTTTCGGCAATCGAGCAGTTGATATTGCGCTGCGAAAAACTTTCGGATGCCGCACCAAAAATCGCGACTTCCTGCGCACCGACAGCGATCGCGGTTTCGAAACCTTTCAAGTTTGGTGTCAGCACCGGATACGACACATTTGGTTTGCGCGTGATGCGTTGCATCACATCACTGGCATCCGCCATTTGTGGCACCCATTTCGGCGACACAAAACTGGTCGCTTCAACCACTGGTAAGCCAGCATCCGCCAAACGATTGATCAGCTCGACTTTGGTATCAGTCGGCACCGGCGATTTTTCGTTCTGCAAACCATCGCGCGGACCAACTTCAACAATTTTGACGTATTTGGGCAGACTCATCTGCGTAACCTTTTGATATGGGTAATCGAAAAAACAAAAATTCGAACACGAAGTGCACGAAGTTCAATAAGAGCACGAAGAAAACCATTTACGGTTATAGTCATACTTCGTGCACTTCGTGTTCGCTGCTGTATTTATTGATTACTTCGCAAATTTCACCAGTTCTGCACCATCAGCGACCAAATCGCCTTTTTGGTAAAGCACTTCGGCGATGGTGGCGTCGGCGGAGGCGCGCAGAGTGTGTTCCATTTTCATCGCTTCCATGACGAGCAAGGCTTGGCCTTTGCTGACGTTATCGCCGGCTTTAACGTTAACCGCGATAATGGTACCCGGCATGGGTGCGGTAACCGTGGTGGACGCATCACCGCCGCCGGCTTCGGCATCGACTGTTTTCAGCGATAATTTGCGTGACCAGCCGTGACCAAGCAGCGTCATGTCATTGCCGCGTTGTACTACGCGCACTTGCTGTTTCTTGCCATTCAAATTGATACTGAGCAGACCGTCGTCATGTTGCGTGACGTCGGCGTTGTAATGCGCTTGATTGATGTCGAGCACAAATCCGCGATCACGGAAATGCACGATCACATCATGGGTGTTGTTGTTGTGATCAACGAGTTGCACGCGATGGAAATTGTCTTCGTTCAAACGCCATCCGCTGACTTGATGCCACGGCGAGTAACGGTCGATGTGAACAAGGGCATTGGCTTTGGCTTCGGTAACTCGACTGGCCATTACATGCAGTGCGGCCATTGCCAACTCTTCGTCATTCACGTCAGCTGTTTTGGCAAAAAGCTGATCGGCGTGACGATTGATAAAGCCGGTATCAACGTTCCCGCTGATAAATTCAGGGTGCGACGCCAGGGCATTCAGAAACTTGATGTTGTGTTGCAAACCAACAATTTCATATTCCGACAATGCGGCGCGCAGGCGTGCCAGCGCTTTTTCGCGTGACTCTTCCCATACGATCAACTTGGCGATCATTGGATCGTAATACACCGACACACTGTCGTTTTCGCGAACACCGGTGTCAATGCGCACATGGGCGCCGACTTCTGGTTGACGCAAATGCGTGAGCGTACCGATTGAAGGCAGAAATCCGTTGTCCGGATCTTCCGCGTAAATACGCGCTTCAAAGGCATGACCTGTTATGGTCAACTCATCTTGCAGCTTCGGCAATCGTTCACCGGAAGCGACGCGCAACTGCCACTCGACCAGATCTTGTCCCGTGATCATTTCGGTCACCGGGTGTTCAACCTGAAGACGGGTATTCATTTCCATAAAATAAAATGAACCGTCTTCGTCATACAAAAATTCACAGGTACCGGCACCGACATAGCCAACTGCTTTAGCGGCGCGAACACCGGCTTCGCCCATCGCTTTGCGAATTTCGGGCTTCATCAAAGGTGCCGGAGCTTCTTCAATGATTTTCTGGTGACGACGTTGAACAGAACAATCGCGTTCAAACAAATACACGGCGTTGCCATGACTGTCGGCAAACACCTGAATTTCAACGTGACGTGGTTTGGTTAAGTATTTTTCAACCAAGACACGATCGTCATTAAACGATGCTTTGGCTTCACGTTGGCAGCCTTGCAGGTTTTCGGCAAATTCAGCGCTGTTGAAAACCGCACGCATGCCTTTGCCGCCACCACCGGAAACCGCTTTGATCAAAACCGGATAGCCAATATCGTCGGCGGCTTTTTGCAACGTTGCGAGATTTTGATCGGCACCGTGATAACTCTTGACCAACGGAACGCCAGCCGGTCCCATGATTTCTTTAGCGCCGGCTTTGGAACCCATCGCACGAATCGCGGATGCCGGTGGGCCGATAAACACAATGTGATTGCGTGCACACGCATCGGCAAAATCAGCATTTTCGCTTAAAAATCCATAGCCCGGATGAATGGCTTGAGCGCCGGACTTCTTCGCGACCTCAATAATCGCTTCCGCGCGCAAATAGCTGTCACGAGCAGGCGATGCACCGATGTAATACGCTTCATCCGCCATCGCTACGTGCATGCTGTTCGCATCAGCATCGGAATACACCGCCACGCAACGAATACCAAGGCGGTGGGCAGTGCGGATAACGCGGCAAGCAATTTCACCGCGGTTGGCTATCAGAATTTTTTCGAACATGTTTTATGTGTCTAATGAATTAAAACCAGAAGCGAACACGAAGTACACGAAGATTACAAAGAGCACGAAGAAAGGCTATAAAGTCATCATCACTTTCGATTTGTGCAGCATTGTTTATTGTTTTCCTTCGTGTACTTAGTGATCTTCGTGCACTTCGTGTTCGCCTTTTATCTAAGATTCTCAATCGCCCAGATCGGGCGATGCCGTTTTGCCCCAATCTGGCGCGCGTTTTTCCAAAAAGGCGGTGATGCCTTCGCGGCCTTCGGTGCTGGCGCGGATGTCTGCAATTTTGGTGGCGGTGTGGCGAATCACGTCTTCGTCGATGGGTTTACCGGCAACACGTTGAATTAAACGTTTGGCTTCCAATACGGCTTGTGGACCATTGGCCAAAATCGTTTGCGCCATGGTCATCGCGACATCGTCGAGCTTATCGGCGTCAACAATATCGTGCAGCAGACCTAAGCGCAGCGCTGTGTCGGCGCTAAAACGCTCAGCCGTGACAAAATAACGTTTAGCAGCTCGCTCACCGATGGCGGCAATCACATAAGGACTGATCACCGCAGGTATCAATCCGAGTTTGACTTCTGACAAACAGAACATCGCGGTGGGTACGCTCAGTGCGATATCGCAGCAGGCCACAAGACCAACACCACCACCAAATGCCGATCCTTGCACAGCCGCGATCGTGGGTTTATTCATCGCCGCCAATGTTTGCATCAATGTCGCCAACGACAAGGAGTCTTGATAATTTTCGCTCCAGCTGTAGTCGGCCATGCGCTGCATCCAATTCAGATCAGCACCGGCGGAAAAACTTTTTCCGGTTGATTTCAACACCACAACGCGCACGGTGTTGTCACGATTCAGTGTGTCAAGCACGCCGGTCAATTCGCGAATAAACACTTCATCAAACGCATTGTGAATATCAGGGCGATTAAATTGAATAACCGCCAAACCAGCTTGTTCTTGGTTAACGAGTATCGTGGTGTAGTCCATGAATTTCCTCGCGGTCGGTTTAACCGACGTTACATGCGGAACACGCCAAACTTCGTTGGCTCTATAGGTGCATTCATCGCCGCCGACAACCCCAAACCCAACACCATACGTGTGTCGGCCGGATCGATGATGCCATCATCCCACAAACGCGCACTGGCGTAGTAGGGGTGGCCTTGGGTTTCGTATTGATCGCGTATCGGTTTTTTGAACGCTTCTTGTTCTTCAGCGGGCCAGGCTTGACCTTCTTTTTCAAAATTGTCGAGCTTGACTTGTGCCAGCACATTGGCGGCCTGTTCACCGCCCATGACCGAAATCCGCGCATTTGGCCACATCCACATAAAACGTGGGCTGTAGGCGCGACCGCACATGCCGTAATTGCCGGCACCAAACGAACCGCCGATCACAACAGTGAATTTCGGTACATTGGCACAGGCAACGGCTGTCACCATTTTAGCGCCATTTTTGGCGATGCCACTGGTTTCGTATTTTTTGCCGACCATAAAGCCGGTGATGTTTTGCAAAAACACGAGAGGAATCTTGCGTTGTGCGCACAATTCAATGAAATGCGCACCTTTAAGTGCCGATTCGGAGAACAGAATGCCGTTGTTGGCAACAATGCCGACCGGATAACCAAAAATATGGGCAAAACCACACACCAATGTGGTGCCATACAATGGTTTGAATTCATCCAGCTCCGATCCATCCACGACACGTGCAATCACTTCACGCACATCAAATGGCTTGCGCAAATCACAGGGCACCACACCGCCCAATTCTTCGGGTGAGTAGAGTGGCTCTTGCACCGCACGCACAGCGACCGGCATTGGTTTGACGGTGTTCAGGTTTGACACGATTTGACGTGCCAATTGCAGCGCATGTTGATCGTTTTGTGCGTAATGATCGGTCACGCCAGACAATTTGCAATGCACATCGGCACCGCCCAATTCTTCGGCGGTCACCACCTCACCGGTGGCTGCTTTCACCAGCGGCGGTCCACCCAAAAAGATCGTGCCTTGATTACGCACGATAATGGATTCATCCGCCATCGCGGGCACATAAGCGCCGCCGGCGGTGCACGACCCCATCACAACGGCAATTTGCGGAATGCCTTGTGCTGACAATGTGGCTTGATTGAAAAATATGCGGCCGAAATGTTCTTTATCAGGAAACACTTCATCTTGCTGCGGTAGATTGGCGCCGCCAGAATCCACCAGATAAATACACGGCAAATGATTTTCCCGCGCAATTTCTTGTGCACGTAAATGCTTTTTGACCGTCATCGGAAAATAGGTGCCGCCTTTGACCGTCGCGTCATTGCAGACAATCATGCATTCGCGGCCCGACACACGGCCGATGCCGCAAATAATGCCGGCGGCCGGAATGGATGTGCCATACATATTCCACGCGGCGAATTGGCTCAATTCCAAAAACGGTGAACCAATATCGAGCAGCTGACGAATGCGATCACGTGGCAGTAATTTGCCGCGTGCCGTGTGCTTTTCGTTGGCTTTGGCGCCGCCGCCTTGTGCGATCAGCGCCATCTTGTCGCGCAAGTCACCGACCAACACGGCCATCGCATCGCTGTTGGTTTTGAACTCGGCACTGCGGTTATTGATTTGTGTTTTTATTGCCGGCATGTTTGTTTCTCAGCTTTGAGTCAGCGCGCGGCTGATCACGATACGTTGAACTTCTGATGTGCCTTCGTAAATCTGTGTAACACGAATGTCGCGGTAATATTTTTCGACCGGAAAATCGGCCAAATAGCCATATCCACCGTGAATTTGAATCGCTTGTGAACACACGCGTTCGGCCATTTGGCTGGCAAATAATTTTGCCATTGATGCTTCTTTCAAACACGGTTGATTGGCTTCACGCAATGCAGCGGCTTGCAGATACATCAAACGCGCCGCTTCAATTTCGGTGGCCATATCGGCCAACATAAAACTGATGGCTTGATGATGTGATAATGATTTACCAAATGCTTTGCGTTCTTCAGCATAGCGCAAAGCGGCTTCGAGTGCGGCACGCGCCACACCAACCGATTGCGCCGCAATGCCAATGCGACCGCCTTCAAGATTGGCCAGCGCAATTTTGTAGCCTTCGCCTTCTTTACCTAAGAGGTTAGCGGCGGGAATACGACAGTTTTCGAAGACAATTTGACACGTGTCAGACGCATGCTGACCCATTTTTTCTTCGATGCGCGCAACCTGATAACCGGGCGTGTTCGTTGGCACAATAAAGGCGCTGATGCCTTTTTTACCTTTTTCTGGATCGGTTACGGCAAATACAATGGCAACACCGGCGTTTTTGCCGCTGGTGATAAATTGCTTGCTACCGTTAAGCACATAAAAATCACCATCACGCAGGGCACGAGTTCTCAAATCGGACGCGTCGGAACCCGCATGTGGTTCGGTCAAACAAAACGCGCCTACATGTTCGCCACGTGCGAGCGGCTTCAAGAACTTTTCTTTCTGATCTTTGTTACCAAATTTCAGAATCGGCATACAAGCAACCGAATTGGTTACGCTGACGATAGTGCCACAGGCGGCATCGCCCGCCGCAATTTCTTCCAGCACCAAAGCGGCTGAAATATAACCAATATTTGAACCGCCAAATTCTTCGGGCACGGTCATGCCCAAGAATCCCAATTCGCCCAGACCATTGATCGCTTCTTGTGGGAAACGACATTCTTTGTCCCATTGCGTTGCAAACGGCGTAATTTTTTCTTGCACAAATGATCGCGCCATATCGCGGATCATGCGTTGTTCTTCAGTCAGTAACATAGTGATTTGAATCGAAGTCTGTAGTTTCAGTTGCCAGTCGTCAGTTGCCAGTTGGCTCGTCGTTTTTCACAACTGACAACTGGCAACTGAAAACTGTCCTTACATCATTTCAATCGCCATCGCAGTGGCTTCGCCGCCGCCGATGCACAGTGACGCGACACCGCGTTTTAATCCGCGTGTACGCAGGGCGCCGATCAATGTCACCACAATGCGCGCACCTGATGCACCGATTGGATGACCCAGTGCACAAGCACCGCCATTGACGTTGACTTTATTGCTGTCGAGATTCAGTTCTTTTATTGCTGCCATTGCGACTACGGCGAACGCTTCGTTGATTTCGTATAAATCAACGTTGTCTTTGTTCCAGCCGGTTTTGGCAAACAAGGATTGCATTGCACCGACCGGGGCAGTGGTGAATTGCGCCGGTTGACGCGCATGGCCAGCGATGCCGACGATTTTGGCGAGCGGTTTTAATCCGCGTTGTTCAGCGGTGCTGGCACGCATCAATACCAGGGCTGCGGCGCCGTCAGAAATTGACGAAGAATTGGCCGCTGTCACTGTGCCGTCTTTCGCAAATGCCGGTTTTAATGTGGGGATTTTTTCTATTTTGGCGTTGCCCGGTTGTTCGTCAACGTTGAACTCCACACTGCCGGTTTTGCTTTGCAGAACAACGGGCGCTATTTCCCAGGCAAACGCTTTGTCGGCGATCGCTTTTTGTGAACGGGTTGTCGAGGTAATCGCAAACTCATCTTGTTGCTGACGCGTAAAGCTGTATTGGCTTGCACAGTTTTCCGCGAAAGTGCCCATCAATTTGCCTTTGTCATACGCATCTTCCAATCCATCGAAGAACATATGATCCAACACTTGTTGATGGCCCATGCGATAACCACCGCGCGCTTTTGGCATCAAATACGGTGCATTCGTCATGCTTTCCATGCCACCGGCGACGATCACGTCTTGTGTACCAGCGGCCAACATATCGTGTGCAAACATGATGGCTTTCATGCCTGAACCGCATACTTTTGATACGGTTGTGCATTGCGTCGATTGTGCGAGTCCAGCGCCTAATGCCGCTTGACGAGCGGGGGCCTGACCAAGACCGGCGTGCAATACGCAGCCCATTAATACTTCTTGTACATCATCATTTTTTAAACCGGCACGCTCAACGGCGGCTTTGATGGCGACGGCACCTAATTCGGGCGCAGTTTGTGACGACAACGCGCCTTGAAAACCGCCTAAAGCAGTACGGGCGACGGAAACAATAACAATGGGATCGTGTTGCGACATGGTGGACTCCTTGCAAAATGGGGCGGGCATTGTGAGTTATACACAGTGCCTTGCCCATTCGATCTTTAGTTCAATGTCTGATGAATTTTGATTGAAGTGTGGCAACAACAAGAACAACTGATCATGTTGTCGCCACAAAGGTATTACGCGGTTTCTTTGAACAGCTCGCGGCCAATCAACATGCGGCGAATTTCGCTGGTGCCGGCGCCAATTTCGTACAGCTTGGCGTCGCGCAATAAACGACCCGTGGCAAACTCGTTGATGTAACCATTACCGCCCAAACATTGGATCGCTTCCAATGCCATTTTGGTGGCGTTTTCGGCAGCAAACAAAATGGCGCCAGCGGCGTCTTTACGTGTGGTTTCACCGCGATCACAGGCTCGTGCAACGGCATACACATAGGCGCGCGATGCGTTCAGCATGGTGTACATGTCGGCGACTTTGCCTTGGATAAATTGGAACTCGCCAATGCTTTGACCAAACTGTTTGCGATCGTGAATATACGGCACAACGATATCCAAACAGGCTTGCATAATACCGATGGGGCCGGCCGCCAAAACAGCGCGCTCATAATCCAAACCGCTCATCAATACGCGCACCCCTTCGTGCAATTTGCCGAGCACGTTTTCTTCGGGAATTTCGCAATCGGCGAACACCAGTTCGCAGGTGTTGGAACCGCGCATGCCGAGCTTGTCGAGCTTTTGCGCGGTGCTGAAACCTTTCATGCCGCGTTCAACAATAAACGCAGTAATGCCTTTGGGGCCAGCATTGATGTCGGTTTTGGCGTAGACGACGAGAGTGTTGGCATCGGGACCGTTTGTGATCCACATTTTATTGCCATTTAGCACATAGCGATCGCCTTTTTTATCAGCGCGCAATTTCATGCTGACAACATCGGAACCGGCACCCGGTTCAGACATCGCCAACGCGCCGATATGTTCGCCGCTGATTAATTTGGGCAGGTATTTGCGTTTTTGCGCTTCAGTGCCGTTTTTGCGCAACTGATTCACGCACAGATTGGAATGTGCGCCATAAGACAAACCAATTGAAGCCGATGCACGGCTGATTTCTTCCATCGCGACAACATGTTCGAGATATCCCAAACCGGCACCGCCATATTCTTCTTCAACGGTGATACCCAACAAACCCAACTCGCCAAATTTTGGCCACAGTTGGTTGGGAAACTCGTTGTTATGATCGGTTTCAGCGGCAATCGGCGCGATTTCTTTTTGTGCAAAAGCATGCACTGATTCGCGGATCATGTCGGCGGTATCACCGAGGAAAAAATTCAGCGAGGGGTAAGACACGTGCTACTCCTTTAACGTCCGTATTATTCGTTCATCGAGGGAAGAATGCGGTTTTCGATCACATCCAACTCTTCGAGCATGTGTTCGAGATCTTTTTGTTGCTGGTGCAGTTGCACACGGCGATCGGCAATTTTTTCTTTGAGGACTTGTGCCTGTAATTCTTCGCCATGCGGCAGATCGTACAGGTCGAGAATTTCTTTGATTTCCGCTAACGAAAAACCAACGCTTTTACCGCGTTGAATCAGTTGCAAACGTACGCGATCGCGCTGAGTGAAAACCCGTTGTTGGCCGTTGCGGGTAGGGGACAACAGACCTTCGTCTTCGTAGTGACGAATCGAACGGGGGGTGATGCCGAATTCACGGGCTAAATCGGTGATGGTGAAGATCTTGCTCATGGGAATACCGCTCCTGACCGGTGCGATAAGGTTACTTTCCTTTAACGTAAACGTAAAGCTGACCAGTGACAAAATTGAGTTTACGTAAACGTAAGCGGCGGTTGTCGTATCACAGAACAGAGCGATAAGACGGTCACTTGATATGCCACTTCGGCGCAAAGATGACGTTTGTTTATGCAACCCTGCCAGAACTTGATCCAAGTCTCATTAGACCAGTGGAAAAGCAATTGTGATCTCCACATGACAGGTCTATGTTCGATTTGACGGCCCTCGGCGGCCTGCCTCCCGCCTTGCGGCTTTGCTTAAACAACAGTTAAAGGAGAGGTGCTTCAAATGAAGAGACAGAAACGTGATCGCCTGCAACGTGCCCATGCTAAAGGTTACAACGCCGCGCTCGACGGAAAGTCCCGTGAGTCTTGTCCTTATTCCACAACGGATGTTCGCGAACATTGGATCGGCGGTTGGCGTGAGGCGCGTATGAGCCTTACTGGCGAAGCGCATTAATCGGGGTGACGGAATTACAGGAGAAACGCGGCGAAAGGCCGCGTTTTTTATTGGTTGCGAAAAAGGTATACCTGCCTGTCAGGCACTCTGTTGAATGCCAGTCGTGAATTGATGCAGATCAGGATCTTACGCCGGAGGCGCAATTCGCCGCTGTGATTTCGTTATATACAAGCGTATATTACGGACCGTCTAAGGGCTGCTGCTGGAGAATTTAGATGATTTGCCGTTCATGGTCTCGATTCGTGTTCGCTGCCTTGTTCATGTGGACAACGATTGTGGCGACGGCGGGAGAGGTCACGGTGTCGGCAGCTTCAAGCTTGACCAATGCGTTCAACGAAATCGCGCGAGCCTACGAAGCGCAGAACACCGGCAGCAGAGTGTTGCTCAACTTTGGGGCTTCTGGTGCTTTGGTACAGCAGATCGCCAAAGGCGCGCCGGTCGATGTGTTGGCATCGGCCGATCAGGAAACAATGGATCTGGCGGAGAAAAAGGGATTGGTTGCGGCGGCAGAACGTCATAATTTTGTACGAAATTTGTTGGTCGCCGTGGTGCCGAAAGAGGCGTCGGCATTTCCACGAAAAATTGACGATTTGACGCAACCGGCGTTCAAGCGCATCGCGATAGGCAATCCTGCCAGTGTTCCGATCGGGCGGTATTCCCGCCGCGCTTTAGTCGCTGCCGAATGCTGGGATGCCGTTTCGGTGAAAGCCATCCATACGCAAAACGTACGCCAATCGCTCGATTATGTTGCTCGTGGCGAAGTGGATGTCGGTTTTGTTTACATCACCGATGCAAACACGATGAAGGACAAAATAAACGTCGCATTCGAAGTGCCACTCGACATCAGTATTAGCTATCCCATTGCGGTGATTAAAAACAGCAACAATGCCGGAGAGGCCAGACGTTTTGTCGCGTTTGTGTTGTCACCACCCGGTCAGGCCATTTTGGCGAGCCACGGTTTTCTGAAACCTTGAACGGATGAATGTTTGATGGATTCTGCTTGGGTAGCACTCGCGCTGTCAGTAAAGGTGGCCGGATGGGCGACCGCGATCAACGTGGTGGCGGGTGTTTCGGTTGGCTATTTTCTTGCGCGTACACGCTTTCCAGGTCGCGAACTGTTGGACACTGTTTTGACGTTACCTATGGTGATGCCACCCACCGTGTTGGGATATTACTTGTTAGTGGTGATCGGGCGACAAGGCTGGATAGGATCCTGGTTGCACGAACAATTTGGCATCAACCTGATCTTCACTTGGCAAGGTGCTGTTATCGCCGCGAGCTTGGTTGCTTTTCCGCTAGTGTTTAAACCGGCACGCGCGGCATTTGAAGCAGTTGATGGTCAGCTTGAACAAGCTGCTCTCGTACTTGGTATTTCTAAAATAGCCGTGTTTTTTCGCATTACATTACCGCTGGCTTGGCGTGGAATTTTGGCGGGCGTGTTGTTGGCATTTGCTCGCGCATTGGGTGAGTTTGGTGCCACGTTAATGGTGGCTGGCAGTATTCCTGGCAAAACACAAACCTTGTCTGTGGCGGTGTATGAAGCTGTGCAAGCAGGTCATGATGATACCGCCAATTTTCTGGTGCTTATCACGTCGTTGGTGTGCTTGGTGGTGTTGTTGTCGGCGGGAAAATTGACGCCCGGACACATTGCCAATCGATAGCGGAGCGCAAATCGTTGCAACTGGATATTCACATTCAAAAAGCGTTGCGCGCTGCAAAGCATTCATTTCAGCTCAACGTCAAATTGCAAACCACCAGTCAACGCATTGTCATTGTCGGCCCATCGGGTGCCGGAAAGAGTTTGACGCTGAAAACGATCGCAGGGCTGATGCAACCAGATATTGGACATGTACGATTGGATGGGCGCATTTTGTTCGATTCAAACGCGCACATTTGTGTGCCACCACAAGCCAGAGACGTGGCCTATGTGTTTCAGGATTATGCGCTGTTTCCGCACTTAACCGTGCGCCAAAATCTGGCATTTTCATTGTCGCGCGGTTGGTTTAACCCTCGCCATTCTTTGCGTGATACAAGTGTTGAATATTGGCTGCACACTTTTCAGCTCGATACGGTAGCCGAGCAATTTCCGCACGAATTATCTGGCGGACAACGCCAGCGGACTGCCTTGGCCAGAGCCTTGGTAAGCAAACCCCGTGCATGGTTGTTGGACGAACCGTTTGCCGCGCTCGATCCGGTATTACGTCGATCGTTACGTGCAGAACTCGATGGTTTACAGCGTCAATTGCAGGTGCCCATGGTGCTCATCACGCATGATCCAGAAGATGCCGAACTACTCGGCGATCAGGTGTTTACCTTGGAAAAAGGCGAGCTGGTGACCGCAAATGGGTGATGGCGCATTAATTCGTGCGAGTGATTCACTTTAAATGCCGTTTTGTCTTTTCACCCATGCGAAACGTGAATCAGTTGCGACGATTGACAACGAAGCGATTTAACGTCTGCCATGACACGTATTTTTTCTTCAACCCCAACAAATAACGGCGGCGGTCAATGGACGTAGGCAATCCGAATATCGAACTCAAAGCCACGCTGTGGATGACGGTCGGTGGTGCGAATCTTGGTGGTCCCGGGCGCATTAGGTTGCTGGCCAAAATCGGCGAGTGCGGTTCCATTACGCAAGCAGCCAAAGCGCTCAAGATGAGTTACAAAGCCGCTTGGGATGCCATTGATACGATGAATAATCTCGCCGGTGAGCCACTTGTTGAACGATTGTCGGGCGGAAAAGGCGGCGGCGGAACGCGCTTAACTCCACGCGGTGAGCAACTGGTGAAAAATTTTCTTGTCATCGAACGCGAACATCAACGTTTTGTGACGCTGTTAAGTCAGCAAGCCAGCGGTATCACAGACGACTATTTGCTCATTCGGAGAATGGCGATGAAAACCAGCGCACGGAATCAATTTTTGGGCAAGGTCATGCACATCAAACGCGGTGCGGTAAATGATGAAATCGTCATCGACGTTGCCGGTGGTCACACGATTGTCGCGATGGTCACGCACGAAAGCACGGATTCGCTGGGCTTGGTTGTGGGGGCCGATGTATTTGCGCTAGTCAAATCATCGTCCATCATTTTGGTTACCGACGGCGGCGGCGCACATTTTTCGGCGCGCAATAATCTGCCAGGACGCATCGTCCGCGTGCAAGCCGGTGCCGTAAACACCGAAGTCGTACTGGAGTTGGGTGGCGGTAACACCATTGCAGCGATTGTTAGTAACGACAGCAGTACTTCGCTGGGCTTAGTGGTTGGTCAATCTGCTGCTGCCATTTTCAAAGCGTCGAGTGTTATTGTTGGCGTACCAACCTAAGTCAAATCATCCTAAGTGCCTTGCCCGTCAATAACGTGTGAGTTGGCGCATAGGATTGGCTATGACGTGTCAGTAGCTCCTGTTTAGAATGTCTAGACATTCATTGACTATGCTTGTGTGTGATCCCTGCTTCGGAGGGTTGAAGTGAGCCTGCCATTTCACCTTGGTCTGCGTCATCGCCGCCATATGTTGAGTCTCGTTCGCAGTGACGTTGGCGGTCGTATGCAGACCGTGTTGGGCGTTGCCTATCCCGAAGACATGAACCCGCGTTTGCGGATACTTGATCAGTGGGCGATGGAGCAGGGCTCACCGCGTCGAGCCATGCAGGCCACGATAGATCAGCCACTGCCACCGCGTCACCGAGTGGCGTTACTGGCGCAATTGAACCCATCAATACAATCGGCGGTGCAAAGCGGCTTTGACGGCCAGCCCGCCGGTCGCCGTGAAATTGTGCAGGGTGTCAAAGCGCGCGTTCATCTTGGCGTTGACCGCAATCCAATCGCCAATGGTCAGCCGCCGATGCCGGGCGGGCGTGTGCAGGCTTCCGCCGGTCCCAATAGGGGCGGCCGGCGGCGTTAATGTCACTTTTTCCGGCTACTCGTTTTTTCCAGATTTTCCTGAAAGCTTTTGTGCCGCTTCGCGCCGGTATAGTCTTGATGCACGCTTTTTAGTGATTGCAACAGCGCGGGATTTTCTTTTTTTAAAGAGTTTCGCGCGTCAATGTTTTGCCCGACATTGCTCAGATGTTTGTACATCGCCAGTGCGGCAATCGTGCCAGGAATAGCCAGCAACCTTGATACGGGGGTGCCGACCATCACACGAGGCACAAAGCGCGTATTAAACGGTCGCCGCAGAAAACTTTCTTTCGGAAATACTTTGTCGCGCATGGCTTTGGTCTTGGCTCGATTAGGTGGCAAGTTGGCGATTGCCATCATCAATGCAGCTGAGCCGATTATGCCGGCGGCACCGTCTTTGAATTGTTCCACCAACGCGCGACCGCCATGTTGGAACGGTCCCTGCCCAAACACCGAGCTGTCGGTTTTTTGGTAATGCTGGCGAAACACCTGAAAATGCAAATAGGGTTTGTCGTAATGTTTTTTCAGATGTTCGATCGGGTGTGTGACCAGATCGGCAAGATTGGTAAAACGATGCACAATCTGCTTTTCATGGGCGATAGCTTCTTGCGGGTTTTGCACCACAGTCGCAATGTTCTTTGGATGCCACTGTGAAACAAATTCAGTGGGTACGCGCGACAGCACATCTTTGGTGTGATATGTCACGTGATCAAGCGCTTGCTGTCCGTATTTTTTGAGACGCGGCACCGCAATGTCATACGCTTTTTGCGCGCCCCATTGTGTCCAGCTTTGTTGCGAAGAGTCGGAATTGTTGCTGCTAAAAGGCCATGGCATGGCGGTTCTCCTTGTTCAAATACCATTTCGTAGCGTCAGGGTTTATTTGCCTCTGGCTTTTTGCAAGTCGGTCAATAAATGGCGAGTTGATATCCGGTCGGGTCGTTGCCTGGCATTGGCCTTCTGATGCGCCGCCGTCATCATCGGTGATATGTTTCCTTCGGCTTCTGCTTTTGAATAATATTTGTTAATTTTTTTCAGTTTGCTTGTGTAGTCCTTTTCGGTGTAAAGATTGTGTTTCATCGCTTTGCGTAACTCTTCTGTGTGCGCATGGAATTCGCGAACGGCTTTTGTACTGGATTCCATAAAGGTTTTGTTTCGACGTTGATCCAAATGGACGCTTTCATGGTAGAGCGTCGCGCGTACACGCTTGTCAGTTTGGCCCGAACTCCAGGTTGAATTGACGTTGACACGCAATCCGCTATCGGCACTGCCTCCTGTTGATGCATGACCTGAATCTTTTGGATTGGCGGTAAATGCAACACCGGTAAATCGCCGCTTCAGTGTCACGCTGCTCTCGATCATGTCCTGCATTTTTTCAAAATTTGGCATCGCCATTTCTCCTGTGTTGACTTTAAAAACGAACTAAACCGCTTCATCGAGCGCTAAATGTGCCGGCGTTATATTTTCTTAAACGTGAACTTGTGGAATGATTCTGGGTTACCATTGCCGGCATCGATGTGTGCAAAATACGTTCGGCCAGTCGGTGTGCCAGAGGCATCAAAGTGTTCTTCGACGGTCATTGATCCTTGTCTTGTCAGCGGGCCCGCCGTAGGAAAATTGGCTTTCATTTGCTTGCCAATGCTGTTTTCGATCACTTTGTGTGCAGACAAATTAAATAACGACGTTTCATGGCTCAAATTGTCTGCAGAGCTGGGACCGCCAAAAGTGTCCGGTGCCAAATGCGCTTTCACCCTTTTTGCAGGGTTATGTTTGGGATTGATGACGCCTATCTTCGCCAAACTTTCACGCTTCGCGTTCGCTTTGCGTTTTCTCAACGTCATGGTGACTACGGCTGATGTTGGATTGGCCCCGCCATGAACCATGCTAGTGAACTGCCCTTTTCGGATCAGCGTCGGGCGTTCGCCGTCGAACGCCAATTGCGTCATAACACGGTGTGTCAGGCGTCCTACGATCTTGCTACCGTCTTTCACACTCCGTTTCTGCCACGCTGACGAACTTTTTTTGGTCGGTTTACCCATTGTTCGCTTCCTACAAGCCAGTACACATTGTTGAATGCTGCAAATTATTTATTGCTGTGCTTTTGGCGGATGGCCGGTGGAAGTTGCTCTTTTGACTTCGCTGACAACGGCGTTTCCAGCCGGCTGACTGAATGATTGCGCGACGTGTTGTGTGGTTTCCCAAGTGGCTTTCCGGATCATTTGTGCAGTGGGTGTATCAAGATTGACACCGGCTTTAGTGGCAAGTCTTCTGAGCATCGTTATTTACCTTCTTGTTGATTGATTCCGAGCAATTCGAAAATGCTCAAATTGCCACCGCCTTTCACAAAGACTTCGTAATACAGTTCTGACGTGTCCATATTTCCCCATTCGTTCGCGCGCTTGAGTAAACAAGGAACAGGACTGTGCGGTTCGATACTGGCGAGATAGTCAGCAATGATCGCCAATCGGCGATACGCATCGGCACGGCTGCGAATGGGGCCGTCATCGTCACCGCCGCCACTTTCATCACCATTGCCACTGCCGTTTTCGGTGTTGTCGGTCGCCGGTGTGGCTTGGCGTTTGTCTTCTTTGCCACGCGGCGCGGCGAGTCGAACGCCGCGTTTGTAAAGTTCAGCAGCCACCAATGCTTGAATCTGTTCGAGCAGACTGGCCAGCATATTGAGGCTGGGCGCCGCTTCTCCCCACAGTTCATTGAGCGAATGCGCGAACATTTCTAATGCTTCTAAAGCATCGGCCAAAGTGCGATAGAGCGAGGTGTGAATTTCGGTTGCGGTGGCCGACATTGATGACTGGAATTCGGCAAGGCTGACGCCTTCGATTTCCAATTTTTGTTGGCGACCTTGCATCGCACGTAGCTGTTCGTTGCGCTTGGCTTGTTCAAAGTCGGACCAACCGTATTCGCGTGGACCTTTGCCCGATTGTGTGATCGGTAGCAGACGCAATAACGGCAGCAATTTTTCATTTACCCAACGCACAACGTTGGCGCGGTAATCTTGATCGTCTTCGTCGATGCGGGGATAAAGATCGATCCAATAGCGATTGCACAGTGAGTCCATCAACGTGATACAAGCAGCAATCGCTTCGAAACCAGCTTTGTTGATTTGCGCTTCCATTAACCACGCGGCGAGTTGCAGATCTTTGCTCTTACTCATCAGCGCATGAGCGGCAATGTCACTGACTTTGTCCCAATCGGCCTGTTTCAGTTCGTGTGTCCAAGCCCCGAGCGGTAAGGTCGGATCGTCTTCACGACGGGCTTCGCGAATGGCGCTGTAAACACCATTGCCGCGCACGGATTTACCGGTAGGACGTTCGGTCTCAATGGGCAGCAGCAGTTCGTCCAGCGAAATGCCGAGTTGCTGCTGGAAATAGTGCTGAGCTTTGGTGGTGAGTTCTGCGTGCATCATGTCTTCACCTTCACCAATGCAGCGGAGCGGTACGTGGCCAGTCGGCTGGCAGCACGATGCGCTGCGCCGCCTGGGTTTTCGGATCAACCGCATTGAAACCAATGGCCAGAAACACCTTGGCTTCACTGGTTCGCGGTGGCGTGCTGGTATCAACCATCGGCACGCGAAATTCCAAATAGCGCTTGCTTGGGTCGAGTGGATCGATAGCTGGTTGCGTTTGTGGTCGGTGATTCGCGATCAGGCGCAACAAGCTCCAATTTCCGTTTCCGCCATAGCTGGCGAGCACATCATCGGTACGCAAATCACTTTGCTGTGTGTCGATGCGTGGCCGCCAAACGGACTGTGTCGCCCAACCTAATTCGAGTGACATTGTTTCGCTGAACGTCCAATCGAGTTGGCGCGCGCTGCCGGGATACATCAGATGATTATTGCCCGCCGATAGCCGCCAACTAATCAGTTGTTCAGCAGCGCGTTCTGCGCGGGGCAGGGCGCGAAAACCAATCGTGAGTCGTAATGGCGCCGTACCATCTGCCTCGGATAAAACCGGACGCAAAAACGCGGCGATGTCATCGAGCTGTTTGATAAAGGCGTGAACGGTTGTCCAGCGTTCGTGTTTCAATCCAGTCAATGCCTGATTCAGATTTTTGCGTTCGCTGTCGTAATCGCGAAAGAAGCTGCGCACAACAGGCAAATCGGCATCGTGCGCACTGGTGTCCGCAAACGGGTAGCGTTCTGCGAGTTCGCGGTTAAAACGGGTTGCGACACTGCGATAACGTTCATAGGCGTCGGCCTCACGCCAATCTTCGCAACGCCAGCGGCTTTGCGCCGCGAGCGCACGACGGCGTTGTGAGAACAAATCATTGCGATCGTTGCTTGGCTCGGGCTGATCAAGTCGTTGAGCACAATTGTCGTAATCAAGTTGGCCCAATGTTTTTTTGAAATAGTCTTCCAACTCGATCTGTGCTGAATCGGGCACGGCGTCGCGATAGTGTTTGATTTCGTCGAGCGTGCTTTGCCACCACGCTGGGCGTGCCGCCGTGGGACGAACGCCGCTATCGACAACCGCTGGACTGCGTGCCAAGTAATTCACAAACGGTGTGGCGTAACCAGCCAACACACTGACGCGATCGCGTTGACGCGCCAGATAGTCTTTGATGGCGGAATTATCGCCAAGCAGATACAGCGTCGGCACACCGTCTTCGGTTGTTGGATTGGTTGGCAACGGCTCATACAGCCGGCTTTGTTCCGTGAGATTATCGACCCGCAGCAACATGTCACTGGCAAAGTCATGAACACATTTATTGAGTTGAGTTGATCCGGCCGAATAGCCTAGCTGTTGGATCTGATCGCGCAGTCGTTCCAACGTGTCGACGACGCGGCCAAAATCGGCACTGCGCGCCGCCAGCTGCGCTTCGGCGCTGTGGTCTTGTTGGCGATCGGCTAAAGGGAGTTGTTGCGCTGTTGTTAGCGTGTCATCCAGCAAAGCTTCCAATTGCCGACGCAGCAAACGGTCATAGAGGGGCGCCACTCCCGTTGTATCGAGTTTTTGCGCCAGTCGGAACGCGTTGTAATCGTTTAGAAAACGTTCAGCCTGTCCCAATCCTTCGGTGCGCCAACCGATCAGCGCTGGCTGACAGACAAAACGTTGGCGCGATGTTGTGCGCATCATCGGCAGTTTTTGCAATGCCGTGATACCGGCCAGTTCGGGCAACACATTTTTATTGAGTTCAAAGCCATCGCCAAGGGAGGTAAACAACGCGCCATACGGTGCAAAGTTAATGCTGCGCAAACGTGCAAGCGCTTTAGCATGGCATTGTTCTTCATCAAATTGATTTACCGCTTGGCGCAATTCAACGTCGTAACCATGTTTTTGATACAGCGGTTT
>JAYSCL010000005.1:193-21155 GCA_041914905.1 Enterobacterales bacterium | reverse complement strand
AGTTTTATCTCGTTTTTGTAATGCACCTTTACCAATGCATCGCGATACACGCTATCGCTTTTTTTGAGACTGTCTGGTATCGGTCGTTTGTAAACAAATTGAAGCAATTCTTCGAATTCTTGTACTTGTCTTGGCGTGTCACTTTTGCCGCCGGGCAGTGCCAGATCGTTAAATGCATCGACCGCCGTTTCAAGTGCAACAGCACGCGTCAGGAAATCAGCCAATTGCTGCTTGCTGGCGTTGACGGATGGTGTTGTCATCAACGTGTCGCGATTGCCCACCGGTTCGATTTTCATGCCATCAACTTTGTGTTCCAATTCGCAGGCCATGCTGCTCATGACAATGTCGTGCAAAGCCCGTTGAGAGATCCACAGACTTGAATCTTCCAACACACGCGAATCGAGATACGAAGCCGGAATGGCTAAATAGCGAAAATTGGCGCGAATTTTCCCCATGCTTTCGAGCACTTGAAACACCGATTTATGGTCAAGGCATTTGCCTTTTGGGGCTTCTAATTTGCTGACTTTATTAACGGCGTGCAGTGTGTCTTCGAGTTGTCCCACCTGCTGATGTAACCCTAAGCTACCTAAAATCAACAGACCGCAAAGAACGACAAAACTGGTAACGGTGCCAATTTGAATACGGCGGATCAATTGGTTGCGAGACCAAATGCTATGGCGGATCGGTTTCGCCAATCGTTGTTCTTGAAACACTTTGCGTGTAAATAGATGCTCGACAAAATCGATCTTGTCGCAAACCTCTTTTACCGGTGCTTGCTCGGCCGCCATGCTGCCGGTGAAATAGATCCCGCGCAGGTAATAACCAGCCAAATAGGTGCTGGGTTTCAGCAACACGTCGAGCATCTCTGCCATGGCGGGCGCAAGACCGGAAAAATGTTGCGGAAACAAGAAAAAGCGATCGGCATCTTGAATATCGTCGCGCCCCGCGGCGATTTCGACCTGTTGTTGGCGCAAGGTAGTGGCGGCCAATCCAAACAGATTGCGAATCAGATCGGGCACATCTTCGTGATCAAACAAAGATGGATTTGACCACCCCCAGATCTCTTGCCGACGCGCGGGATCTTGCGTCGACCAAAAGGCGCTGTAGCCCGGTAATGTGTCGCACTGCGTAACGACGATGTGCAGTGGCAACATGAATTCAAATTGTTTTTGCAGCTGCCACAACTGGTGATAACAATTTTCAGCCAGCTGCCGTCGTGTGGCCACATCGGTGTTAAGCAATGTGGCAGCCGAAATACTCAGCACAACCGCATCAATGGGGCGTTCCGGTCGACGGCTATCGATTGCATCCAAAATACGCTGCCAGCGTTTACCGTCATCGCTGTCGGGATCGGCCGCTGGCAACGCACCTTCTGGATCGATCACGACGCCGTCGCTATAAAAGTGCCACTGTGTTCCTTCAACCGGTAATCGTTGTTCGCGCAACAACATCGCTTCACGATGACCATCACGCACCGATGCGGCCAGACTCGATTTGCCAGCGCCCGGTTCACCGATCAACAACACCCACGGCGTGTGATAGCGCCAACCACGGCGCGTGCTGAGATAACGAACGGCCCCGATAACACTGTCGAGCCATGCCAATGCCGCGCGGCCGGTGTCAGGTTTTGGTTTGCTGGCACGCGGTCCTGGCGTTTTTGCACGACGTGAGCGGATGAGTAACCAAATAGCGAGCACAATGAGAATAACCAGCACGGCACCGGCACTTGGCCACACCCAATCTGAGTTCGCAAACCAGCGCTCAACTGTGCTGAGTTCGGGCGCTTTGATAGGGGGCGCGACGGGTTTTGCAGTCACGATGCACCGCCTACGTATTGAAGAAATTCTTTGAGAATGGCTGTGAGCGGTGCCAGCGTGTTGAGCCACACGGCGGTCGAGATAATGAGATAAAGCACGATCGCAACGGCGCCGGCTTTGTACCATGGTTTAAGTGAACCTAAGCGACGATCTTCGTCTTCTTTCACTGTGTAGTGGTACGCCTGATCAAACACCGGCTCACCATCAGGAACGTTGTGACGACGGCTGGCAATAAACTGCATCAGTTTGCGGCGATATTCGGTCAATTTGGCATGACCTTGTGCACCGCGATATTCACCTTTGAAACCCAGTTGCAACGCCAACAAAAAAACGGCAGCCAATTCGATCAGCAAGCTGTTGCGACTGCGTGAATCAAGCAATTCGCCGAGCAATTCAAAAAAATGACGACCGGCTTTGCGGCAGCGGAAAAGTGATTGTTCGATTAAGTAGGGCAGCCAGTGTTCGCGTCCCGTCCAATCGACTTCAAGAATAAATATTTCGTCGGCCAATGCCGACATGACATACAGCGCGTGTTGATACGCTTTTTGTTCAACCTCAGTGCAATTGGCTTTCATCTCTAAGCGTTGCAAGTGCAACTTCTGCGTTAAACGGCTACTGACCAACGCAGCCAGATCGCGATCAGTCGGTTGATTGGGCAAATCGCCGTCCAATAAAAGTGGTAGCCGACCATCGGCGATGGCCTGCTTGATGTACGCCACTTCTTGGTAAAAATCGGCAAAGCGTGCCAGCAGCACGCTGTCGGCCCACTCCAGATCACGCATCGCTGATAGGTTCCTGATCGGGGTAGGCGGAATCGCTGGTCGTTGCAATCGATTCGGCGATTGATTTTAAGCGACTGCGATGCAGAACAATTTCGCGCGGTGCACCGCCTTCGCTCGGTCCTTGCACCATCAAGGCTCGGTCACTGCGAATCACCGGTGTTAATTTGTTATCGAGATCAATCGACTTGCTGATCACTTCAAACAACACAGCACCATCGGCCACGTTCAAGCCACTGACTTCGCGCGGATCGATTTTGCGGACGACGGCTCCTGGCAAACGGCGCAACTGCAAAACGGGCAACAGATCGTCGCTGCCGATATAGGCGTGACTGATCCAACGTTGCAGCATCGCTTCGGTTTGGTTTTCGCGTGGACGCAACTCAATGACCAATGTGTCGGGCTGCATATCGGCCGGTAATCGGCGGGTGAAACTGGTGTCGGAAACCCGATCGAACAGCATCGCTTCGTAGCGCGGCGTGATCAGATCCAGCCGTTCCTGAATGAATTTGAGCAGCGTTTCGAAACCGGGCAAACAGTGATCGTGGCGATATTCATCCAATGCCGGCGGTGTGGGATTGACGCCAATTGCGGCGAGCTCACCGGCCAAATCGGCCAGTCGCCGATACAGGTCAAACGGGTGGCACACGCGTGACATCAACGCCACTTCGAGACCCGGTAAACCGGCGGCCAATTGTCGGCCAACGAATAATTGTTGCCGCGATTCGGTGTCGAGGCGGGCTTCGTTATCATCGACACGACGTGCGCCCACCAAATCACGCAATTTGTTCCGCATCGATGTCGCCAGTGTTTGCAGCCGTTCGGGCAGTTGTTGTTCGGTCGGCAGAAAACTGGAGGCACTCAGGCGCAGCAACGGTGGATGGTATTTGCTGATCCGTAAATGATCACCGGCATCGCGAACCAACTCGAGCAATGGAAAAACAGTGAACTTGGCCGGTACCCGCGCACCGGCCAACAGTGATAAGCGTGGGCGCAATCGCCCAACTTCCATACGGCTTTCACCGTTGCCTTCATCGACTTCGAGACGGCCGGCGACACGATCAAAGCGTTGGATCCGACTTGTGCTCGATGCCGCGCCTTCAGCTCGCACCGGCACCGCCAAATAAACGCGTAAGGCACCGTCTTGCCAGGCATCGGCGGCTTGTTTAACGTCGAGTCGCAGCGGACTGTCATAGGGGCCGGGATATTGCACCACAAGCCCATCCGGCATCACCGCGTGCAGACGCAAAATGCTGACGATGCCATCGGCCAGCGCTTTTTCGTCATAGTCGAGATCAATCAGGCCCCAGTAATAGGGTTGCAAACTGGCCGCGAGATGGCGCAGCTGTTGACTCCAATAAATGTCGGTTTGTTGCATGTGCTGAGGTGACAGCAACATGCCTTCTGACCATTCAATCGCTTCGGGTAATTGGGCTGAAATATCCATCGCGTTACCTGCCTATTTGATGTTCACGAGTTGCACGGCTTGCGCGTTCAAGCGCAGTTCGGCCGCTTTGCTCTGGCTTAAATCGATACCGTTCTGACCTTTCTCGGCGAAGTAGTCGGCGTAGGCCATTAACGCCAACGCGTCTTGCACCTGCCTTGGCAATTCAACCTCGCTCACCAAGGTGTCCGGTGGCAGTTCCAGTGATACCACCTCGAATGCCGCCTGCATTCCGTCCAATAACCCTTGTTTGCGAGCAAACCATTCCGGTGCGGTTTTGGGCAGCTGCGCAATCGCGGCACTGTCGTAAACCGCGACAATGTCCAATCGGGTCGCGTTACTTTGTTTTGCTTTGTTTTGATTGGCGTCGGCGGTGCTGATGACACGCAGCGATCGCAGCTCGGCTTTGTGCGGTCCATAGCCCAACCATTCCAGCGCGGTTGACACGGTAGAAGCGCAACCAGTCAAGCCGAGCAGCAGAAACGTGAACAGGAAAGCAGAGCCCAATCGCCGCATCGTCGTCATCCCAGCAACAGCACACGAAACTGAACCGGCACCAGTGACACCATTGGCACGTTGGTGCCATTGCCGATGCCGAGTGTGGTCAGTCGCGTTGAAAAAACGGGACCAAAAAGTGTTTTGAAACTGCCCATTAGCGGCCGATCGGGTCCCGCGTCCAATCCAGAGGCAACGCCGAGCAACACACCTGAAAAATCGCCGAGACTTACCGTGCCTTGCGTTAACAAGTTTTCGGCCAAACCGCCGCCGATGATGACTTGAAACTGCGACGGCACATGAGTCAGCGAAAACGTGATGTTGGGATAGGGGATAGGCACCGGCGCTGGAAACATCGGTGTTGTGCACACATCCGGAAAGCCGAGACTCATTACGCCGAGATTCGTGTTCGCGAACATGATTGGCTTATCCCATGCTGATCCGCTCGCCATCGACGCGAACATCTTGTTCGGCGGTGACCAGCGTTTGTTTGCCGTGCAGGCGACTTAAGCTGCGCGATTCACTGAACCAGTTTTCATAACGTCCAATCATGTGGCGTGCGGTCTGCACCAAACTTTCCAAAACGGTAACGGTCAGGTTGCGCACTTCGAGTTTCAGTTTGCCGCCGGGGGCACTGACTTCGGCATCGCCCATTGACGACAAAGACAATTGCGCACTGGCACGCAAGGCCAGTTTGGGCGCGACAAGGCCAAGTTCGGTTGCTCCCAATACTTCAAGACGAAAGCTTCCGGGCTCAGGTCGACTCAACAGATGCAGCAGGTACCGTTCGCCATCGCGACCGGCCAGCCACGCAACCCGATCGCCAGCTTGTGGTACCAGCAAGCAGGACAAGGCTTGGCGACTGGTGCCTCCGTCGTCGAGCAAAAAGCGTCCATCGCCCATTGCGAGTACAACAGTCGCTTCTTGCAGGCCGGTGTTGGCTTTCGCGCGCTGGGTGGTTGGACTTTGGGCAGGGGTCATTGTGTTTCCTCCAGGCTGCGCTGTTCGGCCGCCAGCAGTGCCTTATCGGTTTGATAGGCGTGACGTAATGCCGCGCCGTCAAAGCGGCTATCGTCAAATTGGGCGCCGTGCAGGCGGGTGTAGTCGAAATTGCAGCGACTGAAATCAATCTGTTTGCCGCGGGCGTGATCAAAGCGACCGAACCCAAATGGCGCGCCACTAAAATTAACGCTGTCGAGTTCGGCGTGATCCCACACCGATTGATTCAGCGTTGCATCGACAAAACTTGATGCCGTGACTTTGGCGCGAACAAACAGCGCACTATGCAAATCAGCGCCATCAAACGTGCAGTTGTCGATGACGGCATCGAGCAACAACAGGTGTTTGGCTTTGGCACCGTCAAAGCGGGTGTTGATCAGGGTAGCGGCATGCAAATTAACGGCTGTGAGATCCGTCTCGCGCAGGTCGGCTTTTTCAAAACGCGCACTATCGAAATTGCAACGTGGCAATTTGAGACCGTTGAATGATTGTTTGCCAAATTGACTGTCGTTAAACAGCACGGTGTCGGCTTCAATGCCTTCGAGTAATGCGCTTGTCAGATCCAATTTGACCAATGCGCATTGCAGTAATTTGGCGCGACGCAAATCAATACCAGCCACGCTGCATCCGCCGACCGCACTGCGGGATAATTTCAGCTGTTGCCAATTGGCCCCATCAAGATTGGTTTGCATCCAATTGCACAAGGTCAGCTCGGCGTCTTGCCAACAGCTGCTTGCTAAATGGCTGCTGATCCAGCTGACGTTTTGGGCGTTGACACCGTCAAATCGAGCACCGTCCATCTGACACTGAATAAAGCTGGCGCCGTCCAATTGACTGCCGCGTAAATCGACGCCACGCAGATCGCTTTGCACCCATTGACTGTGACGTAAATCGGCCTCACGAAAATCGGCACCCGGAACTGATGCTTCATGGAAAAACACATTGTGCAGCGCCGCTTTTTGCGCTGCCCAATTCGGTTGCTGCAGTTTTTCGACCGGGCGCGTCAGTCGCCGCGCGCGGGCAATTTCATCCCATAGTGTGTTCATGCCGTCTTCCTTTGCAGCGCCAGACGTCGACTCACGGGAGGATCGAATTCAGCTTCGTCGAGCACGGCATCGTCGAATTTGGCTTCGTCGAGCGCGGCTTGACGGAAATTAGCCTTGTGCAAATTGGCCGCACGAAAATCCGCTTTGCGGCATAACGCACGCAGAAAATTGGTGTCCCGAGCGTCCGTGCCTGCCAGTTGCACACCGCCCATCAAACATCCTGCGAATAAGCCGCCATCCAAGCGTGCTTTGCTGAACTGACCATCGCTGAGATCGCAGTCGCGCAAACGCACGTGGCGCAGATCGGCGGCATGCCAATTGACACCCCGCCAATTGCAACCTTTGCACCGCATGTCTTGGCCATTGAGGCGCTGGGCACTGGCCGTCATCAGCAAACAGCGATCAAGTTGGGCGGTGGTCCAGCAACTGTCATCCAATGTGGCTTCGAGCAAAATCACGCGGGTTAGCGAAGCGGAGCGGAAATTTGCCTGCACGAGCTGCGCTCGATACAGCACGCTGGCGTGCAGCGTTGCGCTCGTCCAGTCGCTACCGGCCGCGCGAATGTCGTTCATCAACGTTCGGTCGAGTGTGCAGCCAACCAATGAGGCTTGATTGAAATTGCCTTTGGTCAGAATGGCATCAGTGAGCACGGCACCATCGAAACGGGCCTGTTCAAAGTGGCCATCCATGCCCATTACCTTGGCCATGGTGGCGCCCACAAAGCGGGTGCGACTGGCGTGGCAGCTACAAAAATTGGCTTCATCCAATTGCGCCTGACTGAAGTCGGCGCCATCGAGCCGGGCACCCAGGAAATTCGCTCCGCGCAGATCGGCGCCAATAAAACGAGCACCACGCAAATCGGCTTGCTCAAAACAGGTTTCGCGTAAGTCAGCGTGGCTAAAGTCGATGTCCGCTAACGCGGCAGCGCTCAAATCGCGTCCTGCCAGTGGCAGATTCCCCAAGCGCCAAACACGGATATGCGCGCCAAGCCATTCCGCTTGGTCAGCAGGAAGGTTTGGCGTGCTGGGTTGAATAGCACTGCGCCGTGCTTTGCGTTGCAGTGCCGGCAACTTGGATAGGCTGTCGAGGGCTTCGCGACGTTGTGCAGGTGTGATTGGCTGACCAGCTTGTTCGGCCTTTGTCAGCAAATCTGCCAGTTCCGCTACATGGGGATTTTCACCACCAACCAGATCCCACGCTGGCGTGTTGGCACGCGCGTAGAGTTTGGCGCGCTCAATTTCCGAATTGGGCGCCGCGATGGCGGGCAGTTTGGCCTGTTCTTTTTCCATTGCTGCCAGTTTCGCTTTGCCTTCCCGCTCGGCGTTGTCGGCCATGGCTTGGGCATGGCCGAGCACTTCGGCCAAATCAAGATCCCCTTCGCTAATCGCGTTAAGGTCGATTTCCAAGGGTGACAATTCAGCTTTGGGGGCTTGGTAATCGGCGGGCGGGGTCAGGCCCGATTTTGCCCAGTTCTCGGCCATTGCTTCATCGAGCGCGGCTTGTCTGGCGGCCAATTTGCCGGCGTTCGCGGCTGCCCGTTTGGCGGTGCGCGCGGCTTTCACTTCAGCTGACACCGGCGGCGTTAATTGACTTTCGTTGAGCGCGTGCAACACGGCGGTCGCCGGATCAGTACGCAGGGTCAACACCGATCGATAATGCTCGGCAGAACGCGGTGAGTGGGTGGGCTCATAGCCGATCATAACGGCATCAATATCGAGCGCATCGCTGTCTTCGACCAGTGCTTCGCCGTGATACAACGCGACACCGAGCAGGGCGTTAGGCAATAGCCAGACGGTGTCGAGTGCCATCTTGATTTCATCGACTTGGGCATTCGCTTTGCGCCGGACAAAGGCTCGGGCAGCGAGATTGGGTAGCTGGCCTTCGATGATCGGCTTCTGAGGATGCAGATTTTCTAATCGATAAGGCTCATTTCCTTGCCAAGCCCCGTTGCGCCACTGATCGGCAGCGGCGCGTTGGAAAAAACGCGGATCAAGATTGGAGGCAAGACCGGGCGCATCGTGCATGAGCCACGTTTGGTCGTAAGTCCCCGAGTAGCGACGACGATAAGGCCAGCTTGGATCGATTGGGCTAAAACACGCCGGCACACGTTGACGGACGTGGCCACGAACCGGGCGACGAGGGTATTCCACATTGGGCATGTCCCCTTCGTTTTGACCCAACCAACCGGCAAGCGGATTGCCGGTGTGGCCTTTGCCATTCGGATTGTCGGCCATATTCGGCCCGCCATAAGCATGGGCAAAATCGAGCGGCATGCGGGTAAACGCCGCCGGCGGTGTGATGCGATACCAAGGACCGTAATACCAGCGACGATCGCCCCAGACCTGCAAACACTTGTCGACATCGCCGAGCTTTGCTCTAACGTGCAATTGTTCAGTAGGCCGCCCCTCGGGGGCGTAGGCATTGCCCGCCACCAGCATTTCACCGTGTGGTTTGCCATAGATCTCGTCGAGTGCGGTGGCGGGCGGCAATTGTTCCATCACCTTGGGCCATTGTTCCGCTTCACTCAGAAAGTGCGTTGACGATTCGCCCAGCCGAAAGAATCCGAGCGCGGCGATACACAGACGGTTTTGCCCTTGATAGCGATAAGGGCGGGTGAGCAAGCCAAGAGTCAGCGGTTTGACGGTTTTCATAGTTTGATGTCCAACGCGCTGAGCAATGTGGTTTTCAGACCTTTCATACTGCATTCGAAAACGGCAGGTTCGGTTGCCGCACGAAAGCCAGCACCATGACTGCTGTATTCGACGGAGGTGCCGGCAGTGTTGATCTGGATGCTGACTCCGGAAGTCGACAATGACGTGTTAACACCGGTTGCGCTCAATTGAGTGTTAACACCGGTTGCACTCATCTGCGTGCTAATGCCGGTGGCATTCATTTGTAATGCTGTTGCGGTCACCGAGTTTTGATTGGAGAGGCCCGTCAGGCTGTTTGAATTTTGCAGGCCGATCAAATCATTGCTGTTATTAATCCCCATCATATTGCTGGTGGTTTGAATACCGATGTGATTAATCGACGACGCCGTGCCAGTCACCGTGCTGGTGTTGCTCGTGTTGCCATTCACTGTGCTGGTGCTGGTGATATTGCCGTTGTTGGTGCGAGTGTCGGTGCTGTTTCCGGTTTGTGTTGTTGTCGAATCCGAATCGGCATTTATCGTTGAAATATTGGTGACTTTGCCGTTGTTGGTGGATTCGGTGTACGACGTACCATTAACGGTGTTGTAGTTTTCCGATTTGCCGATCGTGCTCTTGTTGTAGCTGGTGCCAACATCTTGAATGGCAGACTGAACCAATCCTTTGCTGCGATTAAACGTTGAGCCAAACGACTCGCTCACTTGAAGCAGATCGCTGGTAGGGCCATAACTGCCATACGTCGTCGGTAAGTCTTGCGTTGCGCTGGCGGCCAAACTATTGGCCGTCGAAAAACCGTAGCTGGCACCTTGGTTGTAACCGGCGTCACGAAACGTACCCACTGGTGCGCTGCTGGAAGGTGATGCCTCGTCGTATGCCGCGCTGGCGCCATAAGCGGTGCTGACAATGCTGACGGCTTTGGCCAACATCGTCGCGGCGGTGGTGTTGTCCATGCCACGACCGAAACCAATGTTGATGCCATCGCCATAACGTGTGTTGTAGCTGCTACCAACTTGCGTGTTGGCTGTCCACGTTGATGGGTTTACCGTCATGTTGCCGCCGGCATGCACAATGTTGGCTATTTCTGGCAATTCCGATTCATCGCTGGCGCGCGACACAATGACTTGTGCGCCAATTTCTGGCACGTTTTCCATAAACGCCGATAGCTTGACCCAGGTGCCGGGGGCGGTCGGTGGCTCGGTTGCAAAACGCACATACGCGCCTTGTGCTTCGAGTTCGGTTTGATCGGTGCCGGGGTTGTTGTCTTTGTAAATATTTTGTCCCGGTTCAAAATCGGATTGTTCGGCGTATTTCCAGCTGTTTGGATTGTTCACCACTTCGGCGAGTATCGATCCTTGCTGCGTGTCACTTAACGAAAAACTCGCCACCAAGCCATCAACCGTTGTTGCCTCAAAACGGTTTTGATAACCACCGTTTAAATTGCCCTGATGTTCGACTTTGGTCAGCACAAATTGATGACCGATCAGGTTAGGTTGGATCGGCAAGGGTATTTCTGTTGGTGGGATCTGGGCGTCACCAAAACGATAATCGATCAGACTGAAGGTATAACCCGCTTTAAACAGCGAACAAAAACTTTCGCCGGACAATTGTCCAACGGTGGCTTGATTGGCCAACGCGGTCAATTGACCATATGCCTTGGCAGCGTCGGTGCTGCTGCCGTATTGAAAAACCTTGTGCTGTTGGAACACCAATGGCATGCCTTGAGTATCGGCAGGCTGACTGTCAAAACGGTGCAAGCAGGGCACGCCATCCACTTGCCAAGATTCATCCTGACGCGTGAATAAAGACTGCACACCGGCGATGCTTAAGTTTTGCCGGTAGCGGTAATCGCTAATGACATCAAATTGATTGAGTCCCAGCTCTTGCGTGGCGGTATAGGCGTAGCGCAACGGTCTGTCCATCGCCGCATCGGGATATTGCGGGTTGTTGGATAGCACCAGCTGATGACTTTTGGTGCCATGGCGAAAGTAAAAATACAGATGCGATTTGCCTTGCATGCGCCGAAAAAATTCGTAGTCAGTTTCGCCGGCTTGAAACCAATCTTGCGTGCGCTCGATCGCAAGGCCAGTAACGGCGGTTGTGTCGACATCACTGATGTTGTGCAAGGCCAACACCGCCAGCATCGCATCACGCACATTTTTGCTTTGATAAATGGTGTAGCGATTGGCCAGTGTCAGCCGCCACAGATCGGGGCGGACCGTTGCTTGATAAACCCCGGGCGCTCCCATGCCGAATGACGCGACAATGCCGTTAAACCAAACAAAACCGTCGTTGTCACCACCGCTCAACGCGTCTTGAAAAGCGTTGCCTGATTGTGAAAATGAAGTAGGGTTCGGTTCGAACGCTGTCGTGTCGGGGAGCGTCACGGCAAACGTGATTGGTCGGCCCATCAGCGCGTTGAAATCGAGCGCGGTACCTTGGCCCGGTTGCGTTGTATTGGCATGCAGTTCGAGTTGATATTCAAATAATTCAGAAATGCTTTCTTGACCACTGAACGTGACGAGCCGAAAGGTTTCGTCGCTCAAAATACTGCCATCATCCATAAACAGCGCCACGTGCAAATACACCGTCGGCGCCGGGTTGCTGATGGACTCAACTTGACTGGTCTGAATGGCGAGGGGCAGCGTGGTGGGCGCATTCATGTGGATTGCTCACAAACGGGATGGGCATAAACGAGAAAACGGGCGCATAACGGTGTATCCGATTGGCCACTCAGCCAAGCGGTTTGCCCGAGTCGCAGTCCCCAATAACCGTTGCCGTTTTCACCGCGTTGATAGGGCTTGGCCGTCAAGCGGGAGGCCGGTTTTGTCTCGGGCTTTAAGTGCAATTCGACCCACGCGTCTTGACGGCGATGGAGCAGAAAACGCAGCAGGGCGGTGAGGCCGGGATAAGCCGATTGACCAAGTGCGGGATGAGGGGGATTGGCCCGTGTGGCTGGAGGCGTGGTTTCGCCCAAAGTTCGATCCGGCAATAAGCGGCAAAACTGCGTGTAATGCAAGGGGGCGACACGCAACGTGATGCGTGCAGCTGGCATCCAGGCATGGGTACCAAGACGGGTACTTTGTCCAAGGCTCTGATTGGCCAACCCCAATCGCGTCATATCTTCGCTGGGGAGTGTGCGCCAAGCACCGACCATCGATTCGATGGCAACTGACGCACCCAGGTAATGACTCAGAGTGCGGATGACCGCCGCGGGACTGTGGCGAGGATTGGCGAGCAGTCCGGCCAAACCCAACCAACAACGTTCCGATAAGGGCAATTGTTCGGCCAAACCGGGCGCTGACATACCCATCAACGCTGCCAGCATTTTGGCAACGGGTGTGGCTTCGGGCGGTAGCAGGTTCAACGCCAACCGTGATGCGTTTTTTATTTGATAGCGCAAAGCGTTGATGCGGTGATTAAACAGATCAAAAAATGCCGGCATCGCGCGATCACCGTCACGCAATCGTTCGATCATCTGTTCGACAATGGGCTCCGGAACGGGTCCCATATAACCGGCCAATGTGTAATTGCCGGTTTCGATATTGATCAGCGCGTCATGGTCGGTTTGGGCAAGCGCGCGCACCTCGTGGGCAGGAAATGCCATATCAAGATTCGCGTGAAAACGCAGATGGTTGTCGAGCGTTGCGGTGGTGCCGCCGCGCTCGATCAATAGCAATCGCACCAACTGATAAAAGTTGAAGCGGTTGGGGTTTTGCCGCATGCGTTCCGTCAGAGGACGGTCTGCGTGCCAGCCATAGGCGGCCATATTTTCAGCGTCCCTTTCAGATCATTGGTTTCTAAACTGAGCTCGGTCAGCGTGTTGACGCTGGCATAGAGCGCGAAAAAACGGCGCAACACTTCGGCAAACAACAGTGGACTGCCGCCTTCGAAATGACTGCGATCAATCTTCAACGCGATGTGCAGGCATTCGGCCAGCACTCTTCTTCCATCTTGTTGCATGGGGCGAACAACCGGACGTGTCGAAAGACTGGTAATTGCATCCACTTGTTTGGTGCCAGAAAGACTGGCTTGACCAAGATGCAATCGCAGCATGCTTTTGAGTGCGCCGAGCGCATAACGGTTGTCACTTAACGACAGGTGATTGAGCAGCAATTGCGAAATCATGGCCCACGGTTGCCCACCCAACAAAACCGGCGATTGATGCGGTGTGGGTTTGCAGGCGACCGTGATGGTTTTGATTGGCCCCGGTCCCTCCAAAAATATTCGGTCACCAACTCGCAGCTGTTCGGCCAATCGCCGATTGGTACACAGCGCGCGACCGCCGATCGTTTCGTTATTGGGTTTTTGCGTGCTAAAACGCATATCGAGAAATGAGATAAGCGTTTCAGTGCCCGGCACGCTACGCAGAGCACTGTCAACGCGGCGTGTCACGTAGAAATAATCTTGTTGTTCGAGTCGATCGAATCCGTCTAGCGCGAAATACGGTGACACCGGTCGTGGTGCTTCACCGGGTCTGAGTGCCGTCAGCGATTCAACACGGTAGATCTCGACGTATTTGTGAGCGGCATGATCGCCACTTAATTGATATTCATAATGCGTTTGATCCAACGACAAGGGTTCTAAACGTTGTGGAAATAAATTGATCAAGGGGGCGCAATTGAGCCGCAACGCTTGCTTGCCGGGATCCAGCGTTTTATCGACGGCAGCGGTCAGCAGAAACAACAGTTCAAATTCGTCGCCGCCACTGAAATCCAAACCGGACAATTCAAAAAACAAAAACTTTTCAGGAAACGCAAAGTATTCCTGCACCAAACGATAACCAGGATGCGTGACCAGATCGGTGACGAGGGCCGCTTCGGTGTCATCAAAGCCTAACCAACGCAATGCACTCGGCCCTTGTCGCCGCAGATCTTGCTGGCCGACTGGCAATGTCGCCACACCGGCTAACTGCAGTGCCAACAGATCATAAATTTGCCAAGCGTGACGGTTTTCGATATCGATATAAAAGCGCAATGATTTGATGCCAAGCGTCGACAAACCATCAGGACCAATGGCTTTAAGTCGTACTTTCAACACCGAATGCACGCTGCGATCTTCACTCAAACTGTCATAGGCGGTCGTTGAAACTTGGCGGATCTCAAGAATTTCCACAGGCACCAGTGGCATGTCATAACAAGTCGTAAAACGACAAGGCACATTGCGACTGGCTTCATCTCGTGCGATGGCATGAAATTCGCGGCCACGTTCAAGCACTCCGTTACCGCCTGCGTCGGCGCGAACGTGTGCTTCGCCGATGACCAAACTTGGAATCGGCGCTTCCAAATGCGGATACAACTGCGCCATCAGAGCGTTTGGCAACAGCGCGGCGTCTTGATCAATTTGATGACGCAAACGTCCAGCCAAGTAAGCAAATGATTGCATCAATAACTCAACATGCGGATCGCTGGAACGTCCTTTGCTCAAGGCCAATGCTTGTGCTGTGGCCGGGAAATCGCGGCCGAATTCCGCCGCTTGTCCCCGTAGCTGGGTCAGCTCCGCTTCAAAATAATCGCGGAATGCCGTTGCCGTTTCCATTGCATTCCTCTTCCAGTTTTAGATCCGCTGTTCAGGATGTCGCACCGCTGTCAAATCGAATCCATGTATCTGCCTCACCGCTGTCTAATCGTGCATTAACGGTAATGCGAAAAGGACTCAGCCAACGACCTGTTGCGTGCAGTTCGACTTCAACATCTAACAATCGTGGTTCATGGCGCATGATCAGTTGTCGCAAACGTTTGGCGTAGCGATTGGCCTGCTCGGGTGTCGCCGATAGCGACACCACATCCGGCATACCGGTTTCGATCAGGTAAACGCCTTTTTGCTCTGCCAACCATTCGCGACTGCTGACCAACCATTCGAGCTGGCGCAGCACGGCTTCGCGCAACCGTTCTTTCTGGCTGCCCGTCGCCGTTGGGCGCGTCACCAGTTTTTCGAACAGAAAACGAGTCATGCTGGCCAGTATCCGAATGTTTATGACGACAATGTTTATGACGACAAAGTTTATGAAACCGTGCTTACGACGATAACGCACTGATCGGACAATTGCGTGCGATGCTCCAACCGGCTGGCATCACACCGCCCAGTTTGGTGTTCGTCATCTGCGGCACGTATTGCCACAAAATCTCGGTGAAGTTCAGTTTGAACTGTTCCGTTGGCATGTCATCCGGATTGGTTTGAAACTGAATTTCGCTGATCATCGCGTCGCGCAGTTGCATCGACATAATCGTGGCCATGTTGTCGCCGGAATTGCGCAACACGAAGATCGACGTCGGTTGATCGGCATTCGATCCCAATGGCTTCGCGCGCAAGCACAAATCAAACAACTTCACCGACATTTGATCAACGTACTTCACGCACGTAAATTCGGTAATGATGGGACGACCAGACGTTCGCGCAGAATTTGACACATCCGTTGTCATCTGTTGCTTCATGCCTTGGTGCAACGACACCAATTCAATGCAACGTTTCGGATTGAAACCGAATTTCGTCATGCCTTCGTCGAGTGCGGAGCCTGGTGGCGCCCACGGATCACCGCTGATCAGCGTGCCGCCGGTATTCCAGTTGTTGTCGGTTGCAATCAGGCTAGGGTCGCCCGGTTGTAAAAGAATAAGATCCATGTTGATGTCCTTTTATGACGCGTTTAGCCCGGCAATTCGGCGACCAAACGGATGGAAGTAGTCAGTTCTTCAAGCTGGAAATGCGGCTTCAAAAACAACGTGGCTCGATATGAACCGGGACTGCCCGGCACATCAGTGACATTCACCAACGCGGCACGCAGCGGATACGCGGCTTTCATGACTTGGGCGGCATTGTCATCCAGCAAGACATACTGCGAGATCCAGCTATTGAGAAACGATTCGACATTGCCGCGCGTCATAAACGAACCAACTTTTTCACGCATGATCACTTTGACGTAATGCGCAAAACGCGAAGCCGCCATGATGTAGGGCAACATCGCCGAGATCTGCGCATTGCTGTTGGCCAAATCGGTCAAATATTTCTTCGGAAGATTGGTGGTTTGGCCGCCAAAGAACGCCGCTTGACTGGTGCCTTTGCAGTGACAGATCGCCATGAAACCGAGATCGTTCAATTCTTTCTCGCGGCGGTCAGTGATCGCGACCTGCGTCGGGCAAATCATTTGCACATCACCGCTGTCGCTCGGATAGGTGTAGACCGGCAAACCGCCCACTAAACCACCACCTTCGACACCACGAATCGCGGCCGTCCAGCCATATAAGGCGAAAGCATTGGTGATGCGTTCGGCGAGAATAAAAGCTGGATTGCCCCATAAGAATGCATGCGCATCCGGTTGCAGGGCCGTCGATTTTTTACCTTCGGCTTCGATCTCAACTTCTTTGCCAACGATCTCGCGATAATTGACACCTTCGGTCGGGACCGTGTCCGGGCCATAGGGCAGACGCAGCAACACGCGAGGCAACGTCAATGTCACATAGCGCGAATCTTCGCTCTTGCGAAATTCGGTCCAGTTGGCGAGCTCAACACTTTCAAAGATCTTTTGCAGATCGCGCGGTTTTGACAAGTTTTCAAAACTGTCGAGATCAAACAATTTGGCGTATGCCGCGGCGATAAACGGTGCATGACTGGCCGCTGCCACTTCGGCGAGTTTGCCCAGCAAGGTCATGTCATTCGGATGACGACCAAATTCATAAGCGCCCACCAAGACACTGTAGGGCAAGCCGCCGTAAATGCCGTAGCCGTCTTCGTAGATCATTTTGAACAGTGCGCTTTGATCAAACTCGACCGCTTTGGTCAGATCATCGAGCAAGTTTTTGCTCGACGCGTTAAGCACTTTCAGTTTTAACATGGCACCGGTTTCAGTGCGCATCACCAAATAATTCAAACCGCGCCATGTCGATTCCAATTTTTGGAAATCCGATGAATGCATAATCACATCGAGTTGCAAGCCGAGCAGCCTATCCACTTCGGCGACACGCTCATCAATTCGTGCTGCTGCGCCTTTCAGTTTGTCGGCATCCGACGGTTTGAAATTGGCATCGGCAAGTTGAGTTTCCAACGGTGCAACCACATCAACACTGAATTGTCCGATCAATTTGAGTAAGGTCGCGGTGGCTTGCGCATCGTTATCCAATCCCATGCCATTGGGCGCGGCACCGAGCAACTCCGCTAATTTGCCTGACGGCGTGACTTTGGCCCAATCATCCGGTGTGGCCTTGGCGTCGAACTGACCGATAAGTTCTTTGCGCGCATCGGCGTGATCGGTTTTACCTTCTTCATCAATACCGCACACCAAGTCGACATATTTCGCCAGCACGCCGGAAATTTCCGATTTCGATTGCAGCGAACGAATGTTGGCGCGCCCTTCAAACAATGCGTTCAACGGGGCAACCTGTTTGATGACGGCTACCGGATTAAAATCATCCAACTTCTTGAACACGAGCGGCGGAACACCCAAAGTATCAGTCGCTTCAGCTGTCAACACATTGGGCAGGCCACCGACACTGACTTCGGGGGCAATCGTTGCCATGATGCTGTTGAAATTGTCACGATCGATGTCGTTGAATTTGCGCTCTTTGAGTGGCGGCAATGCGCTCATCTGCGCATCACTACCCAATTGCGCCATGATGCCGACAACAAACGGCAGTTCTTTCTTTTCCAACGCACCACCGGTTTCAACGTCATAGGTGATGCGCACGCGTGGCGGACGGACACGCGTCAGTTTGTCCTGAATACTTCCCAACATGGTTTCTCTGCTCCTCTTGCTAAAAACCACACCGGCCCAGGCGCGACCGGGATTGGCGCGCCGCCCGGAAAGAGAATTTGTCACGGGTGACAGTTTCCTTTTCCATTTGCTAGCCATCAGGCGATAGCACGCAAGTTACTGGCCGGAGAGGGCTGCGCAGACTTGCGATATGAGGGCTCATATCAAGCGTCGTGCCAACGTTGAAAGCTTCGTAACATAATGATTTTTCTAAATTTAAAAAAATCGATATTTTTTTGTGAGGTAAAAAAACACTCACGCAGGCAACGAGAAAGATCGTCGATGTCGGAGAAATCGCCGTTGTGCGGCTAGGTAAAAAATGACCAAGGAAAAGGACAAAAATGTCTCACTTTCATCGAACGCAAAAAAAGCGAGCAACACAATTGACGCGAAAGGCGATCAATACGAGAAGAATCAGCGAGGAGTGCTTCTAACGGTTGCCGATTGTGGGAGATGCGAGTGGGCTGGCACTAAATGAGGCGAAAGCGGAATAAAACAAAAGCCATGGCAACTACAAATCAGCCAGAGATGATTGCCATTTTGCGTTCAGAAGGGGGCTGAATTATTGTGGCGGTGGGTGTAAGTCAGTTGATGAACGTAAACGCCAGATCTTCCTGCCAGCAATGGTTTTGCATTCCATATAACCGCGCTCAACTAACAGATTGAGCGCTTGTTCGGTGCAATCGATCGGTTCTTCTTGCTCGCCCCAATCAATCCACCAGCGATGGATACCTTCAAGCGAATCAGCGGCTCCCGGCCTCACACGCAGGTAGCGCAAAATTGCAGCGGCTATGGTTTCGGCTCGTTCGAGGTCGGTCATGTTAAGTCTGATAATCCTATGGCATCTAGTAGCAAGCAGCCGTGCTTGCCCGCGTTTCCGTCTTTCAGACGAAACAACCCAGTTTACCTAACAATTCCAGTTTCGCAGGGTAGTGAATACATTAGCGCGAACATCGTCACGATCTGGATGCCCTCTCAACAATATCCGTAGTCGGCGATGTGCATGCATGCAAGGAACCATCCTCATTTACGCGGTGTAAACTCCGGTTCTTGCGCTCTTCAGCACGCACTTCGACTTCGTCTGAATTATTTTTGAGATTGCTTCTAATGACTTTCGATATTGTATTTTCTGACTAACTTGCCAAAGGCGCTGCGGTCTTTGCCGGCCAGCCTCGCCGCCTGGCTGATATTGCCGCCAGCTTGTGCCAAAAGCGTTTCGACGTAGTGGCGTTCAAAATCGGCCACTGCGGTGGCTTTTGCTGTTTTAAAACAGGCTGGCGATGTGTCGATTTCCAACGGAATTAACAGCTTTTTTCTGGCTTCATCAAAGTGCAGTACATCGCCTTCGCTCATCAAAAACTCGCGCAATAAGATGCTTTCAAGTTCGCGCACATTACCGGGCCAGCTGTAGCGTTCAATGAAAACAAGGGCGTCAGCGTGAAACTGTTTGTTGGGCATGCGATATTGATTTCGTAGTCGATCCAGAAATACGCGCGCTAATTCAAGCGCATCGCCACCGCGCTCACGTAGCGGTGGCATCGTCACATTCAATACATTCAAACGGTAGAGCAGATCGCGTCTGAACAATCCGTGTTCGGCACGACTATCCAAATCAGCATTGCTTGCCACCAGTACGCGAACATCCGCCCGGGCTTGGCCATTGCCGCCAACACGCCGATACGTTTTGTCTTGCAAAAAGCGCAGCAGCGCACCTTGTGCACGCGGCGAAAGCGTATCAATTTCATCCAGAAACAACGTACCGCCTTGTGCCTCGCCAACCAACCCCAGATTGCTGTTTTTAGCGTCGGTAAACGCACCGCGCTCGTGGCCAAACAACTCACTTTCTAACAACGTATCGGATAACGCACCGCAATTAACCGGAATAAAAGGTTTTTCACTGCGCGGCCCAAGATAATGCAACGCGCGCGCGGCCAATTCTTTGCCTGTGCCACTTTCACCGTTGATCAGCACGGTGGCATCGACATTCGCCAGGCGATAGAGACTCTGCAATAGCTGCTGAAAAACCGGTGAAGATCCAACCAAATTGAGTCGCGACGATCCCTGCATAGGGAGTCCTCCTTCCGCTACTGTGGCTTGTATTTGATTTTCAGTGGCCGACAAATCAACTGATGCACTGAATATGGGTTGCTTTAAGTAAGCTATGAAAATGGCGCTTTTCGGCGCACAACCGCTGTTCCTAGCGCAATACTTGTTAATACGAATGGCAACGTTCTCTACAACAAATCTGAGTCGTTACTGCTCGCAGCTTCGATAGTGTAGCGTACAAAATCAACTTCGTAGATCGCGCGAATGAATTGGTATTTTTATTTACCGGTGTTAAAAAACGCGTTCCATATCGAACAATTACAGCAAATGGTGCAGGTCTTTTCCTGACATTTTGTCATTGCATACGGGTAGGGTAAGTAAAGAAGCCAAAAAGTTCAGTTTTACTGACGCTGTCTATCGATTTGCTGGAGCGTAGCGCTCCAATCAATGCATGAGTTTCGTAAGGGTATAATTTTTTTCGTGACTATTTTTATGGCGTTCATGCGATCGAAAAAGCCATTTTTGCTTCTCTTCTGACTACGGGGCGAATTCCGACGAATGCTTAATAGGTTGACCATTATTTTTCTGCGTGGCATTCAAAAAAACGAGCCAGTTTGATGGGGCCTGCAAACGATTCCGGACAATCGCTGCGCTGATGAGTGTTATGTTGTCGGTTCTGAGTTTAAACAACGCGGTGAGATAGATTCGCTATCACTTGCACGCGATAGCTCACCCCTTCGGGGCGCCTACGGCGTCCAAAACGCGGTGCGTTTTGTCGAACTGGTGAGTTCGAACTACCGACTGCCATCAAAAAGCAAAACGGGATGGCTTTTGGGCCATGCCGTTTTACTTTGGTGCGAAAAGAAAAACGCGGTGAGATAGATTCGCTATCGCTTGCACGCGATAGCTCACCCCTTCGGGGCGCCTACGGCGTCCAAAACGCGGTGC
>JAYSCL010000005.1:0-93 GCA_041914905.1 Enterobacterales bacterium | reverse complement strand
GTTTTGTCGAACTGGTGTGTCTGAACTACCAACTACCGTCAAAGCAAAAAGGGGATGGCTTTTGGCCATCCCCTTTTTACTTTGGCGGAAGCG
>JAYSCL010000004.1:0-162059 GCA_041914905.1 Enterobacterales bacterium | reverse complement strand
ATGACCTAAACGATAAGCGGGGTTGTGCTATATTGCAAGACCTGACCCCGTTCTCCCGCAAGACCTGACCCCGTTCTCCCGTGACCCCGTTCTCCCGATATTCGCAAGGCGTTTGGCGACCGGGTAAAGGCCCTGCGCAAACAGAGGGCCTGGACCCAGAAGGAACTGGGCAACCGCATCGGCCTGAGCTTTCAGCAACTGAACAAGTACGAAGGTGGTTTGAATGCACCACCGCTGGACAAGCTGGTGGCGCTGGCGTCGGCGCTGGAGACCACGATCGATTATCTAGTGACCGGTGAACTCAGCGAGCAGCCGCCGATCCCGAACGTGCGGCTGATGGACCGCTTCAAGGAGTTGTCCACGTTCGATAACGACGATCAGGAGACCGTCGTTAAAGTGATCGATGCCATGATCATCAAGCACCGTGTCGAACACGCCATGCAGATCACCCCAACCACGAAGAAGGCCAGCTAATCGCTGGCTTTTTGTTGGCGGCTAAAAAGTAAAAGCAAATAAAAAACCCGCGCAATTTCGGGTTGCGCGGGGTTTTTGTTTTTATAAAGGGTGATCAGTTAAATAAATCCGCCACCTTTTCTGGGCTAATCGGGCGAGTGAGGATTTTTCCTAATTGCAATAAGCCAAAACGAAATACTTCCTAATGCCCCAGCTATCACTCCAAAAACTGAATAAATAAAGGTATTTTTAAATACTGCAATGGCGTGATCTGAACCATATTGAAATCCGATTATCACCGTGGGCAAAAACAGCAGGGCATACACACTAAATCCAATAAGCATTCCCGACGTTAAAAAATGCTTAGCTCGTAAATAATTTTTCCTCTTCATGACAAAGTATGCCGGTATACCAAGAACGGTTGCCGCCATATAGCCAAATAATAGTGATGCCTTCGCTACCCAATCTAAGCCCCAACGTCCAGTTGAGGCCAAATCGATTAGAAAAAAAAGCGATGGAAGAATGATCGGCGCAACCATAAAGCCAATAAATATTCTCATGTTGCTATGCATTGTTTCTCACCATTACTTTCCGCAAGAGCAAGCTTCCGCCGCTTTATCTGACTGCGTATAGAACTCATCATTGATCAGCCAATCGTTAAAAGGAACAAGATCGTTTTGCAGAAAGCCACTCCCTTCCCCGTAGTTATTGATTGTTACCTCGTTCCCTTCCCCGATAGCGTTTCGAGCTACATAACCAGGAAACAGCGGATGCCCCGGCAAAGTAACGTTCACCACAACTGGCACACCGTTATATGTCATGTAATAGCTTGCCACTGGACTAGGACCACCAGCACGCCGCCAATCTAATGGTGTTGCATCGTTCGCTGTTCCTTCCGGCGTCGCTGGGTTATTGTTGCCGGGTGTTGGATTGTTTTTGATGAAATTCCGCAAACATTCCAAGTCAACGTTTTGATATTTTCGCCACTTGTTATACTCGTGGTAATTGAACTGCCCTTTTCTAATACTTCCAGGCCATCCCGGTGGTTGCGGGAATCTAACTAATGGACCTCCAGGTGGTTGGCAAGTGACATATCCATTTGCCGTTAAACACCACAACCCCAATGGATCTGCAAAATTAACTGGATTACCTTTCGCATAGCTGTAGGTATTTATTCCGCCGATTAACCCGACGGGATCGCTTTCGATATATCGCCCAGTTTGTGGATCATAATCCCGGAAATAATTGTAATGCTTGCCGGTTTCTTGATCAAAATACTGTCCGGCTAAGCGATGATTAAACACAAACTTCGTTCCATCACCATCCGGATCATCATTTGCGAGATTCGCACCAAATGGATCAGTGTTTTCCCATTTCCATACGATTGTGCCGGATTGGTTTGTGATTTCACGCGGCGTGTTGAGTTGATCAGAATGGATATAAAAATTCGCATTTTGTGTGATTACGATGACCGGAATGTCATTCAAATAAACAATTTCTTGAATCAATGAACCATCGGCATTGTATGTGCCGACAACCCTCCCCGCCTCATCATAAGCAAACAGCATAGTCGTCGTGACGCCGTTTTGCACAACGGTTTTCTTTACCCGTTGCCCCAGCCCGTTATACACATAATCAGCGGTAGCATTCGCGTTTACGGCCTTGCTTAAACGATTGGCCGCATTAAACGTAAACGTGTTGCTGCCGTCATTGGTGACGTTACCGGCGGCATCGTATTGATAATTTACGGCGTTCACGTCGGTGACGCGGTTGCTGGTGTTGCTTACTGTGTACGTGGTGCTGTTGAGGCTCAAGCGGTTGCCGTTGGCGTCGTAACCATAGCTTTGACCGTTGGCGCTGATTAAGCGATCGAGTGCATCGTAGCCAAACGTTTGGTTGCCCAAGGTTGTGATGCGGCCGGCACGGTCATAGCCGATGTTAACTGTACCACTGGCGAGCGCAAAGCTGCCCAAACGACCGTCCAGATCAAAAGTGCGGTTAAACGTTTTGCCGTTGGCGTAGGCAAACGATTTGACGCCGCCAAACGGTTGATACGCGATGGCACTTAATTGTGTGACGTTGTTGATCTGCAGCGAACTGATTTGGCCATTGCTGTTGTACACGTATTTGACGACAGCGCCACTCGGCAAGGTGTTGGTGTACACACGACCTTTGCTGTCGTAGCCGTAACGATGAACACGATTGCGCCCGCTGATGGTTTGGGTTTTGGTCGTCAGTTGTCCGCGTTGGTTGTACACAAACGTGGTGCTACCGGAAGCGTCGGTGATTTTGCTTAAACGGCCTTTACCAAAATTGCTGGTGGTAAACGTGTCGTACGTAAACACGACCGTTTTGGCATCGTGATAGATGATTTTGCTGACACGATTGAGTTCGTCATAGGTATACGTTGTGGTTTTGCCATTGGCATTGGTGCTGGTTTTGAGATTGCCAGCACTGTCAAACGTTTGCGACGTGGCGCCGGTGTCGGGGCTGGTGGTTTGATTTAACTGGCCAAGCCCATCAACGTCATAACTCGTATTCAAACGTTTCGGATCGGTAACGCCGGTTAAATTGTCATTGCCATCGTACACCAGATCGGTGATGCCGTTTAAGCCGTCAGTGATTTGATTCAAACGATTCAACGCATCGTAGGCTTGTACATTGTTGCTTTGTGCAAAACCATCCAGTTCACGTTGCTGCGCGGTGACATTGCCGTTGGCATCGTAACCGTAGCGCGCGACCACGTCGTTTTGGGCGTTAATGTCTTCGATCAATTGGCTCAACGCATTAAATGTGCGGCCATGGCTATAGGTTTTTACGCCGCTGGCATTAAACACCTCTTCTTTGATGCGATTGCCAGCGTAATCGAGTGTGTACACGATTTTTTCGCCAGCTTTGTTTTTAATCGTGGTTAAGCGATGTGCGGCGTCGTATTCGTACGAGATGAACGACGCATCCGGTAACGTGACCTTGGTCAACTGCCCAACTTTGTCATACGTAAACGTTGTTTTTAACGTGCCAACAGTGCGCGTTTCTAACCATCCACGCGGTGTGTAGGTTAATGTCGTTTGCAAACCATTGGGATCGATAATAGTCAGCGGTTTTCCGTTAGCATCGTACGCGGTGATTTGCGTGACATGACCTTTGGCATTGGTGATCGTGCTGACGTTGCCTTGCGCATCGTAGGTGTACGTGGTGATGTCACTGACGTCGGTGCGTGGGCCGTCGACAGATTGCAATTGGCCGGTGGCGGTGTAGTTGTAATAAGTTGTGCGAGAGGTACCAGAAACTTTGTCGTATTCCCACAAATAGCTCGGCAAACCGAATGAATTAAAGCTGTAGTATTTACGGTTCAACGACGTTGTTATGTCATACGCTCTGCCGTTGCTATCATATGCAGTTGTGGTCGTGCGCGCGTGTGCCGTGCCATGTGCTTCGGTACGAGAAGTTTCACGGCCTTCGCTATCACGAACGTAGGTTGTGATGTTACCATTGCGATCTGTGGATTTCGTCAACCAGTTTGCCGAATTGTATTCATTCACCACAACACCGGTCGTGCAGCCGGGACATGGAAAATCTTCTTCACGCAACACACGCTCGCGACCATTTACGCGGTCAATGACGTAAAGCGTCTCGCGGTAGCTGTTCTCGTTCAGATGAGTTTGAACAATCGTGTTACCATTTTCCAAATATTCAAACGTGCCTTTTTGTGCATGACCAGCGTGCTCGCTTAAAATGCCGCGAGCTTTGTCGTCGTAGGCATACGTGGCAAAACGCTGTCCGTTTTCATCGATGATGCCCGTAAGCAGAAGTGGAAAGCGCGAGTCTTCATATCGGTATTCACGCGTACTGCGATCAGCATAGGTAACGTGTGTCAATCGCCCCAAATCGTCATGAACATATTCGGTGACACCATTGCTCGGATCGAACATCGCTGTCATGAGGCCTTCATTGTTGTATTGAAAGCGCAAGCTGCGGCCCGACGGTGCGACGATTTCGGTCAATCGTACTTTATCTGCTGCGATTTCTTCCCATTTGTAACGTGTACTTTGACCATCTGGGGTTGTTTTTATACTGACTTTTCCAAAAGCACCGAAGGTGTGTTTTGTGCCTTTCTGTTCAGTCCAGACCCAACTACCATCGACTTTTTCAAAGTTACCGCGTAGTGGCGAAGTGGGTACCAAAACAGTTGCGGAGTTATTGCCACTAAAAATTACACGACCACCATCGCCGGTTTGAACCTCTGCGATTTGATCGTACGTCGTTTGATGCAACCAATTTAGTGTCACTTCATCCGTATTAAACCATTGCGGACTTTGTCGGATACTGCCCTCTGGTTGGCTACGAAATTTGCGTGAAAATTGCAAATCACCGGCACGGTAATCCGTTTCAGTTTGCAATTTCTCACCCGTGCGACAAGCGATCGGATTGAAAAGACTCACCTTGCAAGATTCGATGTCTTCCAGGTCAACTGGACAGGCATTTTTTGAAAAGCGACGTGTGACTTTATGTTTTATACCGTCTACTTCCTTTTCAATAACTTGTGGTGGACGTTCGACTAGGTCAGCAGGATTGCAAGGCCAACACAGCTTTTCATATTCAGCATCATACGTACCCGCTAGGTCGTTGGGTGTCATAATATTATTAGCGCCTAAGCATTGATGCTTTACCGCGCTAACAACCCCCCTGAAAACGTTACTCTCAAAGCCACTGTTAACCAGTTTATAGTGGTGAGTAAATCGGTAATAGCCGTCATATCGAAGCCCGCTCTCCCAAGCCACCTCACTGTCATGTTCAGGGCAGCGGTCTCCTGGGCATTTAGGTAAAATTGAGTCACAATTTTTCCTATCTTGTCCATTTACACTTGTAAATTCACCGGCGTTTTGGTTTGCACTATCGATGCAACGAAAGGTTATGAGTGCCTTTTCAGGTATTACATTGGCCATAGATTTGTTGCAAACAAATCCCCACAAAATAACTGCAAAACAAAAACGAAAAATGGACAAAGCGGTGCTCCAGCTCGTTAAAGGATGAACGATTGAAAACAAACTATAATGACTCATATGTGCAGTTAGCGTTAATACAATCGCACGTTTATCAAACGCAGCGAAATAGTCATCACAAGCTCACTAATGCACAAAGTAAATAAGGGGGCACGTTTCGAGAAGGTAATAGGTGGTTGAGCATGATTAGCAGCAATATGACATCGCTATCCGGCATTGCCTACATACGATTATGCCCCATAGGAAATCCTCACGTGGGACGCCAACGCTAGTAGCACCTATACCAATCACCAATTGCCAGCAGACGTTGTTACGTCAATACGCGGCGATTCCCCAAAAACAAACTGCACCCAACGGCACAAAAAACGCGCGGACGTTAACAAAACGTTGGTGGTGTGATCAAGCACTTCGTTGTGGGAATGCGGAGTTATGCACGGTGGCATTTGAACTGGGGCGCATTATGTGCGATCAAAAAAAGTTTAAATCTACCACCCCCAACCCCCTCCTTGAAGAGAAAGGAGGGGGCTTGAAAACACATCCCGACTCACACCGATTGCGCGATATCCGCTAAACGACCACCGCATAAACGAATCAGATCGGCCGTTTTAATTTCGAAGAGTGAATTGGGTGTGCCAGCGGCGGCCCACATGGTGTCAAAGCGCGTGACGGTTTGATCGAGCAGCACAATTGGTGTGTTGAGGTGCGCAAATGGCGCGACGCCGCCTATCGCAAAACCGGTGCGTGCACGAACAAATGTGGCGTCGGCTTTGCCGATGCGTTCACCTATTAACGTTGTGACTTTTTGTTCCGATACGCGATTGTCACCGCAGATGATCACGAGCACGTGACGATCGCTTTCAAGCGCATGAAAGATAATCGATTTGGCAATTTGGGCGACGTTACAGCACAAGGCATCGGCGGCTTCTTGTGCGGTGCGTGTGGTGGCGGGAATGATTTGCACGGAGGTGTACGGTGCGTGCTCGCTTAAAAATTGCTGCACACCACGGCAGCTTTCGGGCAGATCATTCATGCACATTTTTTTCTTTTAGCATCGCGCTGCCGACATCCGACAAAATGGGATACAACTCCACTTCGGCAGGGCTCATCAAATACCGCGTTTCCCAACGCGGTGCAAATTGGTTCTTGAAGCTGCGCACGTCTTCAGGCGTTTCGACGGCACGATTGTGTAAAAACAAGCTGCGTCCAATGCGGTGCCACAAGGCAGCTAAAGGATGATTGGTCCAATCGTTGACCGGTGCCAAACCCAATTTCAGTTGTGTGTGTCCGTGTTGACGTGCCCACTCGATCAAATGCACAAACAACGCTTCCATCCAACCGTCGGGCATAGCGCCTTGATAGCGAATCATGTCGACCCGCACATCACGCGCACGCGCGCTTGGTAATACGGTGGCAAAGCCTTTTAACTCGCCATTGACACGGAACAAGGCATGCGGAAACTGTGCAATAAAACGTGAATCAAAATGTCCCACCGCAAATGCGCGTTCATTGGTTTTATTTTGATTTAACCACGTCGCCGAGATCTGTTCCAGTTGCGGTAAATATTCGATCAACGCGGCCGGATCGATTACTTCGACCGAAAAACCGTGGCGCTGCGCGCTGTCGACTTTTTGATTTAATTCGATCAGTTCTGTGCGCTGCTTATGAAACTTGTTGATATCAACCACCGCCTCTTCACCGAGACTGTGCGGGATCAAACCAATATCAAAATACATCGGTAAATTTTCAGGGCGGGCGTGATAAATCACCGGTCGCAAATTGCGTTTGTCGGCGAGTTCGCGAAATTGCCACAGCAGTTCTTCAAATTCATTGCTGTCACCGATCGGATCGCCCAGGGCCAGCAATGTGCGGTCTTGGGTGGTGAACATTAGAAAGGCACGGCGATTGGGCGACAGCAGAAAGCGTTTGTCGCCAAGAAAGGCCAGCTGCGTCAATGCACGATCACTTTGTTCAGCAATGGCGCGTACCGCCGCTGGATCGCGCTCTAAAGCGAACACCGCACGGCGGGGTCGCAACAATCGCGCAACACCAAATAAGGCCCATGCTAACGGAATTGCCAGCAATGCCCGCAATGCGCGCGAGGCTTCGTTTTGTGTTGCAATTTCAAGCCACGGCGCGCCTAAATTGGGCAATTGACGAAACGCAAAATACGACAAGAATAACGTTGCTACCACAACGGTGCCGATCGCCACTAACCAAGCGACACCATAAGGCGCACGCAACAACGAGCGTCGCCGTGTGAAATACACCGATGAGGGCAACAAGGCCAACCAAACAATACCGACAAAAATCGCCAGTTCGATATTGAGCCCTTTCACCAGCAGCAACACGGCTCCCAATGGCAATAACCAGCGCGCCGCCCGAAACGCATAATGCGAATGTCGCACCAGATTGCGCGCCATCGTCACCAATAAAATGCCGACCAACGCCGCGATAAAATGCGCGCTTTCCAGAATCAGCAGCGGCAGTTGGCTCACCACTTCGAGGCGTTCAACACGCGTTGGTGTCGCGCCGGAAAACATCATCATCGCGCCGCAGGCAAATACCGACAGGGCGAGAATCGGTGCCATGAGTGATCGCGTGGCCGGTTGCAAATTGGTGTTCACGCGCTGAATCGTACGCAGCAATTCATAACCACCGAACAACATCAGCGCGAGTACAAACGGGATAACATAATAGACAACGCGGTACGCGACCAATGCCCCTAATAATTGCGGCACGGGTACATAATCTTTCAGCAAATAGGTGACCACACCTTCGAAAATGCCAAGGCCGCCCGGCACATGCAATAGCACACCGAGCAAATTGCCAAACAGAAAACAGGTTAAGACTAATGGATAATCCGGAATGCTTTCCGGCGGCAGTAGCGCGTAAAACACCGCGCTCATAAATACCCAATCAAGCGCGGCGATCACATATTGCGCCAGTGAAATGCCAATATGCGGTGTTTTAATTTCAACGCCTTTGAACACCAATGGTTTGCGCCAAAAAAGCGGCAAGGCCAAATACAGCAAAGCACAACCAATTGATATGTATGCCACGGTATCGAGCGCAAACGATGGCAAAGGCAAAGGGAAATCGGCTTGTAGCGGTGGCGGTGCAATCAGCAAAGAGATACCGCCCACCAAAAATAATCCAAGAAAGAAGGTGATACTGCAAAACACAACGAGTTGTGCAATTTCAGCTGGTGATAAGCCCCACAGCGAATACAGGCGATAGCGCACGGAGCTGCCGGTTAATAACGCAAAACCCAAATTATTCGAAAAGGTGTAACCGACAAATGATGCCAACGCGGTGCGCCGATACGGCATCTTTTTGCCCAGATAAAAAATGGCAAGCGCGTCGTAACACGTCAACAACAAATAGCTGGCGGCACTTAGGCCGAGCGCCAAACCAATTTGCCACCACGGTAACTCGTGCAAATGCGCGACAATTTCTTCGTAGCTGTAACGTTGCGCGATATTGAACAAACTGTACAGCGCGAAGGCGAGCAAGCCGAGCGAAACAATGGCACCAATCAAATGTTTTAATCGCATGCGCTACAGCCTTTGGGTCAACGCGGTGTGAATCGGAATGATGAAATTAAATAACATCGTCGTATTTAAGATCTTGGATCACGATCAACCACCCCCAACCCCCTCCTTAACAACAGGAGGGGGCTTTTCAGCCCTCCCCTTTTTCTTAAGGGGAGGGTTGGGTGGGGTTGTCTGTTTTCGTTCACAATAAACGTTGTTCCGGTGAATTATTGTTCATTTTCAGAAACGGTGCTGTCTTCATCGGTGGGCGGTTCGCCGGCATCTTCCACCGCATCAGCGCTCAAGCTTTCTTCGGTTTGTGGATCAAGTCGCGGTTCTTCGACCGGCTCCACGTCCACCTTATCGGGCAATCCTTCGACATAGGTTTTGAGCTGGCTCAATCCTTTTTCATAATCGCCACCGATCATGCCGTCGAGCATCAAACCAAACCAGCGATTGAGTGGATTCATGCCGTGTTCGCTGTCAAATGTCCACGTTACATTTGTCTGACCTTGCTCGTCGTTTAAACGAAACGCGACTTGCGCATCACCTTGGCCTTCAAAAATCAGATGCATTTTGATTTCTTGATCGGGTGTTAACGCCGTGATTTCTTGGCTGCCCGCACCAACTGAATTATTGCCACGCCATTCGTATTTGCTGCCGACATCACCGCTGGGGCCGCTGTATGTGTATTGTGTGTTGGGATCGATCGCCGCCCACGGCGACCACTGATTGAATTGTTGAAAATCGCGCAACACGGCAAACACTTTGGCCGGCGTCGCAGTGATGGTGACACGGCGCTCAACATGGGATTGTGCGGGCAAGACAAACGCGATGAGCAGTAATGCCACCACCACAATCAGCAGACCGAAAACGATTTTTTTTAGTATGGACATAATCCCTTCTCCGTCAGCAAAACATTGACCATTTCGTGAACAAGTATCGGTAATGGTCGTTGGCGCGGCTACTTTACACGCAGGCAAACAGTGGCGGCTATCCTTTGCGATGATCACAGATGGGGATAATAGTCGCGCATCAGCCGTATATAGTCGTTGCTGAATGCCGGAAATTCACCGTGTATCGTCAAGCTGTCGAGCTTGATCGTGCTCACCGCGCGCCACGCAAAACTCATGATGACACGGTCAATCGGTTTGCTGTCGAGCGAACGGATATCAAGGCGCGCCGTCAAATAAAGCCCAGTGGCGACGGCCTGGCGAATAAAACTGGTCGCGTAATCGACCGGCAGCAGAATGTGCGCGTGCCCCTCATCCGCCAGCAGTCGTGCAATTGCCGCCAGCAGCTCATCATGGTTAAGGCCGCCTTCGTGACGCGCTAACGCTTTTTTGCGGTCATCATTGAGCAGGCTGCCTGAAAAAAACGGCGGATTGCTGATGATCGCATCGTAGCGATCGCCCGCATCAAATAATTGGATCGGTGTTTCATGCAACTGCAGGCGCGACGCCCACGGACTGGCGGCGAAATTTTCGCGGGCATCTTCGGCGGCGCCGGCTTCAATCTCAACCGCATCAATCGACGCCGCACAGCGCTGCGCAAGCATCAATGCCAGCAAGCCGGTGCCACTGCCAATATCGAGCACGCGTCGGCATGCCGCAACCGGTGCCCAGGCGCCCAAAATGCACGCATGCGTTGTGATCCGCATGGCGGCACGCGCCTGCCCCACCCGAAATTGCTTGAAATGAAAATGCGCTGAGCGCTGACGCGGACTCACAGTGAGCAAGGGCCACACAACAAACCATGCCGTCATTGTAGAGAAGCCAACAGCGCTTCGTCAGGATTGGCTGCCAGTGCCGTCGCGCCAACAACAGCGCGCCAACTGCGCCCGCCTCTCGCTAGAATGCGCGCCATCAAGAAAGGTCGAGTCAAATCATGGATATCGTTGTTTTTGCGTTGCTGCTGCTGCAATTTGCCGTCGTCATCGCACTGTGGTGGCGCACCAGCAAACAGCGCGACGACGGTGAACTGCGCCAACGCCTCGACGCGTTGGATGCGCAACTGCACCGGCAGGAACAGCGTTTGCTCGATCACTATGAGCGCATCAGCGCCCGTTTCAGCGAGCAGCTCGATCGCGTTACACAAGGCCAGCAAGCCCAGCAGCAACAGCTGCATACCGATCTGCAAACCCGCAGCCATGAGTTGCGCCAAACCGTCGACGAAAAGCTACGCCAGGTACAAACCGACGCCAAACAGGGACGCGAAGAAATGACCGTCGCCTTGCATCGCTTCGGCAGCAATCAAACCGAACAATTGACGCAGCTGACGCAGCAGCTCAACGAACGTTTGCAACAATTGATGCAACAAAACGAACAGAAAGCCGAAAGCTTGCGTGCGCAGGTGGAGGCCCGCTTAAAAGATCTGCAAACCGACAACGCACAAAAACTGGAAAAAATGCGCGAAACCGTTGATGAGAAATTGCACGCGACGCTGGAGCAGCGTTTGGGCGAATCATTTAAATTGGTCAGCGAACGCTTGGAGCTTGTGCATCAAGGCTTGGGCGATATGAAAAACTTGGCGACCGGTGTCGGCGATTTAAAACGCGTGCTGACCAATGTGCGCACACGCGGCACCTTTGGCGAAGTGCAACTCGCCGCGTTGCTCGAACAGATCATGGCGAGCAGCCAATACGAAGCCAACGTCGCGACCACGCCAAACAGTAATGAACGCGTGGAATTCGCCATCAAATTGCCCGGCAATAACGATGGTGAACATATTTGGCTGCCGATCGATGCCAAGTTTCCGGTGGAAGATTATCAGCGTTTACTCGATGCGCATGAGCGCATGGATGTCAAAGCCGCCGAACAAGCCGGCAATGAATTGGAAACACGCATTCGCCTCGAAGCCAAAAAGATCCGTGACAAATACATTGCACCGCCGCACACGACCGAATTCGGTATTTTGTTTTTACCCACCGAAAGCCTGTATGCCGAAGTGTTGCGCCGCCCCGGTTTGCAAGAAAGTTTGAATCGTGATCTGCGCATTCAGATCTGCGGTCCCACCACCTTGGCCGCCACGTTAAATTCACTGCAAATGGGCTTTCGCACACTCGCTATTCAAAAACGTTCCAGCGAAGTGTGGCAAGTGCTCGGCGCCGTCAAAACCGAATTTGGCAAATTCGGCGGCATTCTGGACAAAACCAAAAAGAAACTGGATGAAGCCAGCAAAAATATCGGCGACATTGAGCACCGCACCAAACAGATGAATCGTAAATTGAAAGAGGTTGAAGCTCTACCACAGGCGCAAACGCAAATGATGCTGGGCGTCGCCGACGACAGCGACGACGATTCAGAATTGCCTTAGCGATTAACCGTCACTGAAACGCTTTTCCCTGTTTGGCGTGTTGAGGTTTCTCTGCACACCAAGAGGTAATGGATCACCTGTGCGCGGTGAGAAGCACACCGGCTTTCCCGCAGAAGGCCCGTTACAGTGGCCTTGCCATCTGAAATAGTGTTGCCATGTGAAAAAGTGTGACTGGGGCACTGAATGTTCTTCGCTCGCCTATACTGTCGCAGAGTATGTCTCACTCTTCACCCAGGCCATGCGAAAGACGGTCTTTTTGACACCCATTCGAAAGTTACTCCTCGTGATGACGGCTTTGCTGCTTTGCAGTTGCAACCCCGAGTCAGACCCAACCAACAGCACACCTTTGCGCGTCGGGATGGTGCGCTGGTCAGGAGTTGACTTACTGCAATATCAACGCCTGCAAGCTATGCGAAACCATTTACCGTCCAATGAAACATTTACCTTGTTTTTGGACATCGGTGATGCGCAACGAGCCATGTTACGCGGACGCATTGATATTCTGATTTCGTCGGCGTGGACGATGATTAAGATGCCCGCCGATGCGGGGCCATATAGTGCTTTCTTGATCCTGAATCAGTCCCGCGGCGCGGATGGTATCGTCACACAAAAACCCTATCGCAAACTGGCGGATCTGTCCGGACAAACAATTGGCATAGAAGCCGGCACAACCGATGAGCTAATGTGGGCATTAGCACAAAAGTCACAACACCTTGAATCGCTGCCGGTAAAAAAGTTTTCGGCCTCAACACAAACGACCCTTAATCGGTTGCGCGCCGGCGAAGTTGCCGCCGCCGTCACCTTTGAACCCTATTTGTCGCAGCTTAAAGAGCAGATCGGTGGCCATATTGTTTTCAGTTCACGGGATGTCGATGCGCCGATTTTCGACGTTGCCTTTGCACGCACTGACGTGCTCAACGCGCGACCACAAGCGGTTCAGGCGTTCGTCAATGCATGGTTTGCAACGATGCGAGCGTACCAAAGCAACCCTCAAGAGGTTGTCACGCGTGTGTCGCGCCATCTGGGCATGCATTCCAGCGAGCTCGGCGAAGCATTAAAAACGTTGCAACTTGGCGACATCGCACTGAATCAACGCATTTTGGCTAACCCGACTGCATTTGATGAGTTGGTGGGTGAAATGAAAAGCATTTTGCATACGTCAACGTTACAAGCACCAACCATGGTGGCAACGTTTGTAAACGCTGCCTCAACGGTGTCGCCACCGTGAAACCTTTGATCTCTATATGCAACCGTTATATCTCGGTTATATCAACGATACAAACATGTTGCCGCAAAAACTGACGCCTCGCTTAATTGTCGCTATTGCCGTTACCCTGTTACTGATCAACGGACTGGTCGCTATTCTGTTGTTTAACGAGAGTCAACAACGAGCATTGGATGACGCGTCATTGCGTGTGCGCAATTTAGCCGAGAACATGGAATACAGCATTGAGGTGTTGGGCGAACAACATGAGCGCGGCGGATTAATGCGCTACTTGGTCAATACCAGCACCATACCGGATGTACAATTGATTGCGATTGTGCAGCCCGACAATATTGTGATGGCTCATTCAGATCTAACCAAAATTGGCCAACCGTTTGCCGCCATCTTGGAAGAACCCGAGCAAAACCTGATTCGACAGTTTTTCCGCGAAGGGAAACCCATTGTGCAGAGTAAGAAAAATCACCTGCTTTTCTATCTACAACCTTTACAAGGCGGATTTTTCAAAAAAGGTAGTGTTCTGCTTCTTAAGTTTCGCTACACCATCGACATGGCCAGCGTGATAAAAAATGTTCTGATTATTTTTTTAATGACGTTGCTGGCCACACTTATAGCGATGATTGTGCTTATCAAACAATTGGTTTTGCGTCCCCTGTATCTTATGAAACATTCGTTGTTAAACAGTGTTGAGACCGGTAAATACGAGGTACAACAAGATCTACCCGACAACGAACTGAGAACGTTTTCAAACACCATAAGCTTGGTAATCGACCGATGGCAGCACAGTCACGCCCACGCGGAACAACAACAGTCTCTCATTCAAGCCATGACAGAGTCGTCCCCAATGGGTTACCTAGTCATTGCGCCAGACGACAAGGCCGTGCTGTTTTCCAATATTCAGTTTATGCACCTGTGGCAATTTGATGAAGACACCAGCACGCGCCCCATAGCCCAATCGGATGGCCGTGAAATTATTGCGTTTATGCTTTCAAAAATTCATCCCAGCGCTAAAGACGACGTGCAAGCCCTGTTTATGGCGAGCCATCACGCGCTACAACAACGAGATGTATTATTAAACGATAATCGCAGTATTCGTTGTATAGCTACGACGGTGATTGATGCCTACTTCGAAACGTTGGGACGACTTTATGTTTTTGAAGACATCACCCAACAAAAGCTCACCGAGCAAAACCTCACCGAAGCAAAAGAAGCAGCCGAACAAGCCGCAAAAGCGAAGGCCGGCTTTTTAGCCACCATGTCACATGAAATACGCACACCGATGAACGGCGTTATTGGCATGACAGGCTTGTTGTCAGAAACACCGTTAAATGACGAGCAGCGCGAGTTCGTCAATGTCATTCGGCAAAGTGGCGAAAGCTTGCTTGCCATTATCAATGACATTTTGGATTTCTCTAAAATCGAAGCAGGAAAGCTCGATCTGGAACAATTGCCATTCGATCCATTGGAGCTGGTCGAAGATGTGATGGCGTTATTGTCCACCAGCGCTAACAGCAAGAAAATTGAGTTGGTGCACGAATGTGAATACAACCTGCCCGCCAGCATCGTTGGTGATCCAGCGCGACTGCGTCAGATTTTGATTAATTTGATTGGTAATGCCATTAAATTTACACCACAGGGCTCTGTTATTGTGCGCACCGTTGCCGAGCGGGTAAATGACGACGGATGTCTTTTGCGCTTTGACGTTGAAGACAGTGGCATCGGCATGAGCAATGAACAATGTGCGCGTTTGTTCCAACCATTTACGCAGGCCGACCACTCAACAACCCGTCGCTTTGGTGGTACCGGACTTGGCCTGGTCATAGCACAGCGGTTGTGCAGTGCCATGAATGGAAAAATCGAGGTGGTCAGCGAATTGGGCAAAGGCAGTTTGTTTCGCTTTTTTGTTCAATTTCCGTTGGGCATCACGCCACCCGACAATGAAAATGGCCGCACGTTATTGTCGGAATGCCACGTATTGGTTGTGGATGATAATGAGATCAATCGACGTACGCTGGCCGCGCAAATGCGGCTTTTACAGTGCAACGCCACACTGGTAGACAGTGCGGCGCAAGTACGTCAAGTTTTGCAGGACACGTCGCGACGGTTTGACGTTCTGATCAGCGACTTTCACATGCCGGAAGAGGATGGTTTGTCGCTGACCGAGTCACTGCGTCGCGACGCGCGGTGGCAACATCTTCCCATCATCATTTTGAGTTCCGGCCATGTGAGCCAAGATATTGAACGAGCAAAATCATTTAATGTGTTTCGATTTTTACAGAAGCCATTGCGACTAAAGTCGTTGCAGCAAACATTATTTCTGGCTACCGGTATTGGCAATCGTCCCGTCATTTCAACGGTAACAACAGAAGATAAACGATTTAAGGAATGGCGTTGGCGCGTGCTAGTGGCTGAGGACAATGTCATCAATCAAAAAATCATTGCGAAACTGCTCGACAATTTTGGTGTTCACGCTGAAATGGCTGCGAACGGTGCCGAAGCGTTAAATATGTTGGCACAAGCCCCTTATGATTTGGTACTGATGGATTGTCAAATGCCCGAAATGGACGGTTTAACAGCCACGAAAGTTTTGCGCGATCGCGAACGCAACGGTCTGCATACGGCTCAACACCAGATCGTGGTTGCTTTGACCGCAAATGCCATGAGTGGCGATCGGCAACAATGCCTTGACGCCGGCATGGATGATTTTCTGACAAAACCCATTCGACGAGAAGCGCTCGCTGATTGTTTACTGTATTGGCACGATCGCGCCCTTCCGCCACCACTGACATCGTCCGCTCAAACACCAACCGTTGATGGCACCATACAGGTTGGTGTTAGCTCAGACTAATGAAGCAAGGTGCTTGCGACATTAGCGATTGAGAAATGTAAGAATAGCTTTAGCGAAAAAGGCTAACTTCAAGCCTCGCATTACACGTCTTTTTTACCGAAAAATTTCCGTATGCCCGCCACAACACCAATACCGGCCAGCAAGATCAATTTCCACGCTTTCGCAAAAAATAATCCAATCGTTGCCAACAAGCCGATTTTCTTCGCGGCGGCGCCGGCCACCAATGCCGCCAAACCGTATTCAGCAACATGATCGGTACCTTCAACAAATTGATCATAACGCTTGCCATCGTTAAACGTTAACGCACTCAACAAGGTTTCCGCGTGGCGCTTGTCTTCGCCAATTGCGGACAAACCGGTGACCAAATTCAAATTGAAATAGCCTTCGCGGCCCAACACATAAGTGTTGTAATTGATACCTTGTTCCGCGTCAGCTGCAGCGCCTTTGTCTTTTGACGAAATCGAATAAACCAAATGATGAATGTTGGCCTGATACGTTGGCTGTTGAACCCAGCCCACAATTTCCATTTCGTTGATGCCGCGCTGCGCGCGCATTTTATTTTGCTCTTCGGTGCCTTCTTTAATGCTGTCGAGCAATTCTTCCGCGTCCCAATCTTTGGCATCGTCATCTTTAATGTAACCCGATGCGATATAGTCGATGGTCGTAAACCAATTGTCTTCTTGATCACTGAATACCAAGCCGTGAAACTCATCACCGGTGCTGTTACCCCATGCGTCCATCAGTACCGCGGCTTCTTTTTTGGGCACGTATAAATAACCCGCTGGCAAACGCAGCGTCGCCTGATTGGCTAACACAATTTCAGCCGGCCCTTTTGTGGCCGCCTGCATTGCCAACACCCACGGATTATTTTGATCCACTTCTTGCTCTGCGGTTGCTACCACTTCGCTGCTGCTTGCGTCGGTGACGCTCGCATCAGTTGGTACGGTGGCGAACGTTGGCAGTGCGCACAGCATAAAAAAACTAAATGCATGAAGATGTTTCGACATGATTTTCCCCTGATAATGATCAAAAAAAAACGGCAGTGATGCCGATACCTTAATTTTTGCGGAGTGGTCCGACGGTGTTACAACGGCTAATGCATAAGCCGTGACTGTCATTGCGACAGCGTAAGCCGCTTACCTTAGCAGTTTGCGATCGCTGTTCATAGATCTCCTGACAAATCATCTGCGTAATCGAACGCTGGTTTTACAAGCCAACTGTGCGCGCGTATTGTGCAAACAACCGTTTTGATCTTTTACCCTGCCATGATGAGTGAAACACGAAATTACCGTTATTACGATCTGGTGATGGCTGCTTTTGTCACCGTGTTGCTGTGTTCCAATTTGATCGGTCCGGCGAAAATTGCCGAGATCGGTGGCGTCACCTTTGGTGCTGGCGTGTTGTTTTTTCCGTTCTCGTATATTTTTGGCGATTGCTTGACCGAGGTTTACGGTTACGCGCGTGCACGCAAAGTCGTCTGGGCAGGCTTCGGCGCATTGATCTTTGCCAGCATCATGGTGCAGATCGTGCTCGCGTTTCCGCCGGCGGCCGGTTGGCACGATCAAGCGGCGTACGAAACCGCGCTTGGTTCGACGTGGCGCATCGCGCTGGCGTCACTGCTCGCGTTCTGGGCCGGTGAATTCGTTAACAGCTTTGTACTCGCCAAGATCAAACTGCGCATGCAAGGCAAACACCTGTTTGTGCGCACGATCGGATCCACGATTGCTGGTCAGGCCGTTGATTCGGTGCTTTTCTACAGTCTGGCTTTTTATGGCTTGTGGAGCACCGAAACTTTAATTACCGTGATGGCCAGCAACTACGCCTTGAAAGTGGTGTGGGAAGCCGCCATGACACCGTTTACGTACAAGATTGTCGCTTTCCTCAAAAAAGCCGAAAGCGAAGACTATTTTGACCGCCACACTGATTTCACACCGTTTTCATTGAAGACATAAAACAACCACCCCCAACCCCCTCCTTAAAAACAGGAGGGGGCTAAAAACTTCTCCGCTAATTGGAGAGGTGGGTGGGGTGGCGAATTTAACGCCGTTAAATTCGCTGGCTGAAATATGAACCCACTGTTGACTGAGAGCGCTATGACCCGAACCAAAGCAAGCCATGATGTACGTTTGATCGATATGGAAACCTTGCTGAAGAACGATTGGCACGTTGCCGACGTTCAAGACACCGAAGGGCAAGGTCGAGTCATCACACTGGCGTATCCATCGGAGGGCATTTACTGCTCGTTTCCGCCCGATGGCCGCCCGACGTTTTATATGAACCGCAATGACGGCGGCATTGAAGAATTACCGCCACCGGTGGCGTTGGTTAAATCAGGGATTAATTTAACGACGTTGCCGAAGCCGCATTGATGGATCGTTGTTGAGATACAAAAGGGCAATTGAATTGCCCTTTTGTATTTTTTGGATTTCGTAGAGTGTAATATCATTGCACCGTCTTTGCCCAATTCTGCGCAATGCCCTGCGGTTATTGCGCCCTACTTCACTTACCAATCACGGTATGAACGTTAGGGTAAGCCCTGTCGTTTTATATTCATCCGTTCTATCCCAGGAAATGCCAACTGCAAAATGTTTTGTTATCAAATAGTCGAGCGCTGCGCGCTGACCGATTCCATCGATATCTTCAACGGCGCGAATGCCTACTTGCAATTCCAGTTCACTTGTTATTCGACTTCTTAAACCCGCTTGCAGTGATGGCGCCGAGGAGTTATCAATATCCGTTGTATTGCGTTCATCTTGAACAGCTGTAGATTCAACAACACCAATCGAAATATAGACATTCGAGCTTTCACCAACTGAGAAGTATGTGCCCAAGTCATAGTGAGTGCGATCGAGATCGATTTCTCTGCCTTGCCTGCTTCCATCTACCTTTGTCTTACCTGCGCCAAGGTAGAAATTCTCGACAAATGACCAGTATCCATGAGCTTCGAGGCCACGACCTTTCATGCCTTCTTCATAAATCAATCCGGCATTGTAAAAATCTGTACTAACAAATTCTGCTTTGACGTAGGTGTAAGCTGGTGACTCAGCATGCACCGTGCACAACAAACCAGAAAAACAAAACACTATGACAACGCGCAGCATTTTCATTTTTTTATTCCCGTATCATTATGCCGCCTTCACCATCTCTTCCACCACTTTCTTCGCATCACCAAACACCATCATCGTTTTGTCGTAATAGAACAAATCGTTGTCGAGACCGGCGTAACCGGCGGCCATCGAGCGTTTGACGACAAGGACGGTACGGGCTTTGTGGGCTTCTAAAATTGGCATGCCGTAAATCGGCGATTTCGGATCTTCTTTTGCGGCGGGATTGACCACGTCGTTGGCGCCGATGACGAGCACAACATCGGTTTGCGCGAAATCGTTGTTGATCTCTTCCATTTCCAATACCGAATCGTACGGCACTTCGGCTTCGGCGAGTAGCACGTTCATGTGACCGGGCATACGACCGGCGACCGGGTGAATCGCGTAACGTACTTTAACGCCGGCGTGTTCGAGTTTTTCGACCATTTCTTTTAACGCATGCTGTGCACGTGCAACGGCCAAGCCATAACCGGGAACGATGACGACGCTGTCGGCGTTTTTCATCAGGAACATCGCGTCTTCCGGTGAACCGGATTTGTAATTCTTTTGTTTGCCATCGTCGGCGGCGGCAGCGCCATCTTCGCCGCCCAAACCGCCGAGGATCACGTTTAACATCGAACGATTCATCGCTTTGCACATGATGTACGACAGAATGGCACCGGAGGCACCGACTAGGGAACCAGCGATGATGAGCAGCGAGTTATTCAGCGTGAAACCGATACCGGCAGCGGCCCAACCCGAATAAGAATTCAGCATCGACACAATCACCGGCATATCAGCGCCGCCGATCGGCACAATCAGCAGATAGCCCAGTGCCAGCGCGAGTGCCAGCATGATGTAAAACGCGGTGTGGCTTTCGTTAACGAAGTAGGCGATACCAAAACCAATCATCGCCAATCCCAGCAACAGGTTCACTTTATGTTGGCCACTAAAGCGGATCGGTTTGTTGGAGAAACGACCCGACAATTTGCCATACGCAACGACGGATGCTGTAAACGTGATGGCACCGATAAACGCGCCAACAAACAGTTCGAAACGGTGAATCGCATCCATATGCGAATTCGGCTTAACCAGTGCAGCGACCGCGATTAACACCGCCGCTAAACCGATCAACGAGTGCATAAATGCCACCAGCTGTGGCATCGCCGTCATTTCGACTTTTTTCGCCGCGATGGAGCCGATTAAGCCACCGGCGACAATTGCGACAATGATCAACACATAACCCGCGGTTTGTGTGATCGCTTGCAACATATAAAACGTGGTGGCGATCGCAATCGCCATGCCGATCATGCCAAAGACATTGCCTTTGCGCGCCGACTCCGGCGACGACAATCCTTTGAGTGACAAAATGAACAGCACACCCGAAACGAGGTACAGCAGTGCAATCAGGTTGTAATTGACCATGATGCGTTTCCTTTTTTGTGTAATTCTGATTTTGAACGAAAAGTCAAAATCCTACCCCACCCAACCCTCCCCTTGTTAAGGGGAGGGCTTATCCGTGCAATCAACTCATTGATCTCACTTAGCCCCCTCCTTAGCAAGGAGGGGTTGGGGGTGGTTGCTTTTAATCCTGTTGCAATGCATTCCAGATGGTTTGCAAAACAACGTCTTTTTCTTGCATTACTTGTTCGTTGGAAAATCGCAACACACGAATAGCCAACGAGTTCATGTATTCATCACGAAACCGATCGCGTTGTTGTGCGCTTTCAGTTGCATGTGTATCACCGTCAACTTCGATCGCCAAACGTTTGGTCGGGCAATAAAAATCAACAATGTAATCGCCAATCCCGTGCTGGCGGCGAAACTTTGCATTCAGTTGATTGTGACGTAGTGCTTGCCACAATAAACGTTCTGGTTCGCCAACATTGCTTCTTAAAAGTTGCCGCCGGGATTTGCTTTGGCGGTTAAAAATTTTCATTGCAATCCTTTGCAAACCCTACCCCACCCAACCCTCCCCTTATTAAGGGGAGGGCTTAAGAGCCCCCGCCTTAACAAGGAGGGGGGTGCGGGTGGTTGTCCTTACCGTTGTTTTTTCTTGAACATTTCGAGCATGCGCTTGGTGACTAAAAAGCCACCAAAAATATTGATGCTGGCCAGAAACACGGCGGCGGCGCCGATGAGGCTGTCGGCACCAAACGCGTTGATGCCGACTTGCAGCATGGCGCCGACGATCACGATCGACGAGATCGCATTGGTGACGCTCATCAAGGGTGTGTGCAAAGCGGGAGTCACGTTCCAAACCACGTGATAACCAACGAAGATCGCGAGTACAAAAACGGTGATATTGATAACGATCGGATCAACAACCATGTTGCTCTCCTTAATTTTTGCCAAACAATAATTCACCGTCGCGGCACAACAGTGTCGCTTTTAGCAAATCATCGTCGAGATTGATCGTGAACTGGCCATCTTTACCCAGCATCAGAGTTAAAAAGTTCAGCACATTGCGCGCGTATAACGCTGATGCATCAGCGGCGACTTGGGCCGGTAGATTCGTGTGACCAATGATCGTTACGCCATTTAAGTTAACGATTTGATCGGCAACGGTGCCTTCGACATTGCCGCCGTTTTCGGCGGCCAAATCGACAATCACCGAACCCGGCTTCATGGCAGCAACGGTACGTGCGTGCAGCAAACGCGGTGCTGGTTTACCGGGAATCAACGCAGTTGAGATCACGATATCGGCTTGCACGGCGCGTTCGTGAATTAATTCACCTTGTTTGCGTTTGTAGTCGTCCGACATTTCTTTGGCGTATCCGCCGGCGGCATCACCGGTTTCGCCGGGCACTTCAACAAATTTGGCGCCGAGTGATTCCACTTGTTCTTTCGCGGCGGTGCGCACATCAAACGCTTCGACAACGGCGCCCAAACGTTTGGCGGTCGCGATCGCTTGCAGGCCAGCAACACCCGCGCCCAAGATCAATACGCGCGCGGCTTTTACGGTGCCCGCGGCCGTCATCAACATCGGAAAATAACGCGGATAATGTTGTGCGGCGGCGATCACCGCTTTGTAGCCCGCAATATTGGCTTGCGATGACAACACATCCATACTTTGCGCGCGCGTTGTGCGAGGCAACAATTCGAGCGAAAACGCGGCAACACCTTGTTTGGCGATCGCGTCGAGTTCGTTGTTGCGATAAGGATTGAATAACGCGATGAGTGCGCTGCCTTTTTGCAGCTGCGCAATTTCTTGACCACTGGGTGAACGCACTTTGAGTACGATATCAGCGCGGTAAGCCGCCGCCGCATCGGCAACGATTTGTGCTCCGGCTTGCGTGTACATGTCGTCGGTGCAGCCGGCTTTAAATCCGGCGCCACTTTGTAGGCTGACTTTATGACCGGCCTGTACCCATTTTTTGACCGTTTCCGGTGTCGCCGCAACGCGTGCTTCACCCGCAAACGATTCGGCAGGAATGGCGATATGCATGTTCCTTATCCGCTCAAGATCCACAAAAGAGCCGCTATGCTACGGATCTGCCGCCGTCGTGGTCAAATCGGCTTTGGTCCAACCTACTGTCAGGAATTTTTTATGCGTGCCATCCGTTGTTATCTGCCAAACCCCATCGTGCTGAACCAGACCATCAGCTTGCCAGACAATGTCGTCAGTCATGTTGTGCGTGTGCTGCGCCTTGGTGTGGGTGATGCGCTGCAATTATTTAATGGCGACGGTCATGTCTATCACGCAACGATCACGGCGCAGGACAAACGCGGCGTCTATGTGACTGCCACACAACAAATCAGCGAATCGGTTGAATCCCCACTCGCTATCGACTTGGTGCAAGCGGTGTCACGCGGCGATCGGATGGATTACACCGTACAAAAAGCCGTCGAACTTGGCGTCACTGCCATTTTTCCGGTCACTACTGAGCGCTGTGGTGTGCAATTGGACAGCGAACGCTGGCGCAAAAAGCAGGAACACTGGCAAAGCATTGTCGCCAGTGCCTGCGAGCAATCGGGGCGCAATGTTGTGCCCGTTGTGCACGAGGTGAAACGCCTTGAGATCGCGTTGGCGGCGTTGGCCAGCACTCACCGTTTTGTGCTCGATCCGGAGGCGACGGATACTTTCGCCACACAGACCATCAATGGCGCCATCACATTATTGGCTGGCCCCGAAGGCGGTTTAAGCGAACACGATCTGGCGATTGCGCGCGGTTGCGGTTTTAACGGTGTGCGCTTAGGCCCACGCATTTTGCGCACGGAAACGGCGGCACTGGCCGCGCTCAGTGTGTTGCAAGCGCTGCACGGCGATTTTTGTTAACCGTTGAATGGAAAACGTTGTGATGAAACTGGCGCGCGAATTTCAACGGATCGTCGTGTTAACCGGTGCCGGCATCTCGGCCGAATCGGGTATCAAAACCTTTCGTGCCAGCGATGGTTTGTGGGAAAACCACCGTATCGAAGATGTCGCGTCACCTGAAGGCTTTGCGCGCGATCCCGCCCTCGTGCACCACTTTTATAATCAGCGTCGTCAACAACTGTTAAGTGCGGCCGTGCAAGCGAACGCAGCACATAAAGCGCTGGCGCAGTTTGAACAACAGTTCGCCGGCGAATTTTTACTGGTTACACAAAATATTGATGATTTGCACGAACGCGGTGGCAGTCAAAATTTGATTCATATGCACGGTGAATTATTAAAAGTGCGCTGCGCACAAACGCAACACACCTTTGCTTGGCACGACGACTGCGATGGCAACAGTGTGTGTCCACAGTGTCAGCGCGCCGGCCATTTGCGTCCGCATGTTGTGTGGTTTGGCGAAATGCCGCTGCAGATGGACGCCATTTACGCCGCATTGAGTGCGTGTGATCTATTCGTCAGCATTGGTACCAGCGGTAATGTGTATCCCGCTGCTGGCTTTGTGCAAATGGCACGCGAATACGGTGCACACTGTGTTGAATTGAATTTGGAAAGCTCGAAAGTCGCGACGCAGTTTCAGCAATCGTTGCAGGGTAAGGCGACGGAATTGGTGCCGGAATTTTTTGCGGTTTGATGAAATAAAAAAGACAATAAAATTTGAAAGACACGTTAGATTCCCGTTCATGGTTCGACGGGCTCACCACGAACGGTATTCAACGTGATCGGTATTGTCACGTAACGAACAACTGACAACTGACAACTGACAACTGACAACTGATTTTATCAGCTCATTTTTTCCGGCTTAAACTGCAACGAATCGCGTGCCAATTGTTCAAGGTAATCAATGTCGGGGACTTGAATGGTTTGGCCGGATAAATGCGCGCGCGATTTGGCGGCGGGGTAACCGGTGGTTTCTACCGGTGTCAACATGGCGGGTTGCACGCGCATCAAACGCGGAATGCCGGCCACAACGATCGCAATAAACGGCACGTCTTGCATGCGATTGAGCGTGTTCAAAATGGCCAAGCGCGACAAGCGCGTTAATGTCGGCACTTTTAGCTGGCCGTTTAACACTTCGGTGGCGATGAGCGGCACGTGACGACCGCGCCATTGCAAATAGCCATAGAGATAATCGGGCGCGCCGGGCAACGGTTTGTCAACGTTACCGAAGTAGGGCACCACTTCGGCGACGGCCGTGTTGGGCAGCAGCACGCTGTCGCCTTGTGCCGGCATCAGCAAGGAATACACTTCATTGGCTTGTGCGGTTTCGGCCATGATTTAACTCTCTTTAAGCGCGCGTTTGCGCGGTTGTTTGTTGGCGGTAACGCGCCATCAATTTTTCTGCCAGTTGTTCGGGTGTGCCCTGATAGGTGGCGAGATCGTGTTGCACAATGGCATCCGGCATCACGCTGCTGGCGCAGCTGTCGCGATCTTGCACCCACACTTCGCCACCTTCATTGCGTATGCGCGCGGCGCCGGCACTGCCATCTTCCCCCATACCGCTGAAAATAATGCAGTGCACTTGGCTGTGATACGCATTGACGGCATCCAGCAGAACATCATCAATACACGGCGAATACGGTGGTGTCCAGTTATGCGCGGAATGCACGATTTGCCCGGCATCCAAAAAGCGCAGACGTTTTTCGATCGGCACCAGTAATGTCCATCCAGCTTCAATCAAGCTGGGACGTGACAACACTTGCACATGATAAAACGAATTCGATTGCTCAAGAATCTTACCGAGCACGGCAACAAAATGTGCGTCGATGTGCTGCGCAATCACAAAGCACACTGGAATGGGTTCAACCAACGCACCGAAGAATCGCTTGAGTGCGGCGGGCCCACCGAGCGATGCACCCAACACCCACAGATCACAGGACAAGATCTTGTGAGGAACCGCTTCAAATTCACCTTCGAGTGCAAACGCATCGAGTAACGGCGCGTCTATGTCGTTGTCATGCGTTTCCAACAGCGGTACATCGTCGTCATGAACAACCCCGCGGTGCGGTGTTGCATCCGATTCAATATGACGCGGTTGTGTGGCGAGCTCGATCACTTTGTCGTGGCTCGGTCGCGCCACGATTTCCACATTGCGCAAGCGAGCTTCACGCTCGGCTTTTTCGCGGACTAATCGTTCGGCTTCGATGCGCGCCGCTTCTAATCGTGCAGGGCGTTCACGTTCGGCGATTTCGGCTGCGATTTTTTCGGCGGCAATGCGCTCGATTTCGGCTTTTTCACGGGCAACACGTTCGGCTTCTAAGCGCTCGGCTTCACGCTGTGCCGCTTCGGCTTTTTCTTTGGCTACCCGCTCGGCTTCCGCTTTTTCTTTGGCGATGCGTTCGGCTTCGGCTTTTTCGCGCGCGATACGCTCGGCTTCGCGACGTTCCGCTTCGGCTTTTTCTTTGGCTACCCGCTCAGCTTCCGCTTTTTCTTTGGCGATGCGTTCGGCTTCGCGACGTTCCGCTTCGGCTTTTTCTTTGGCTACCCGCTCGGCTTCCGCTTTTTCTTTAGCGATACGTTCGGCTTCGGCTTTTTCGCGCGCGATGCGTTCGGCTTCGCGGCGTTCCGCTTCGGCTTTTTCTTTGGCGATCCGCTCGGCTTCCGCTTTTTCTTTGGCGATACGTTCGGCTTCGGCTTTTTCGCGCGCGATGCGCTCGGCTTCGCGACGTTCCGCTTCGGCTTTTTCTTTGGCGATCCGCTCGGCTTCCGCTTTTTCTTTGGCGATGCGTTCGGCTTCGGCTTTTTCGAGCGCGATGCGCTCGGCTTCGCGACGTTCCGCTTCGGCTCTTTCTTTTGCGATCCGCTCGGCTTCGGCTTTTTCTTTGGCGATACGTTCGGCTTCGGCTTTTTCGCGCGCGATGCGCTCGGCTTCGCGACGTTCCGCTTCGGCTTTTTCTTTGGCGATGCGCTCGGCTTCGCGGCGTTCGGCCTCAGCTTTTTCTTTGGCCACGCGTTCAGCTTCCGCTTTTTCGCGCGCCAAACGTTCGGCTTCGATATGCGCGGCCAACCGTTTGGCGGCATCGGCTTTTTCTTGCGCTACGCGTTCGGCATGCAAACGTTCTTGCGCAAAACGTTCGGCTTCCAGACGTGCCGCTTCGGCGTCGGCCAGGGCTTGTTGTTCAATGGCGCGATGCTCAGATTCAATTTTTTCACGCGCGAGCCGATCGCTTTCGCTGCGCTCTCGCATCATTTTTTCAGCGCGTTGTTTTGCGGCCTCGGCTTTATCGACAGTCACCGATTTGCTGTCATCCATCGGCGCTGCCGGCGTCGACAAATCGCTGACCAGCGTTTGCAATTCTTGATCGGCAACGGCATGGGGTTTGCGTTGCAACAAACTTTCGAGCTCGGCAATATCATCGAGCAAATGTTCATCGACCGTGACCGGTTTCGCAGGTGCTGGCGTACTCACTGCCGGTGCCACAGGTTGCGGCGCAATGGCCGATTTGGCATCGGGAAAGGCGATATGCAGTGTTTCGTTGGCTTTCGGCGTGACCGGTTCCAGATCCGAGTCGCTGACCAATTCCTGAATACGCGAAATCAGATTACGCGACCAGTAATCGAGATGCTGCTGACGATCAACCGCACCGTGTTCGTTAAAAAAGATCGGAATGCTGGAACGATCCATCAAATCATCAAGCGCATCGTTCCAATCGGCATCGGCGAGATCGAGTAACCACACATCGATATCGCGTGCATTGATATGTTCGTCCGTGATGTCGCTCGGTGAAATCGCGTGCAGAATTGACAAACCTTGTTCGGCCAGCAGTCGCGTTAATTTTTGACTGCTGGCACCGCTGCCGATCACACCGATGCGCAAACTCCTGCTTTTCACCGTTTACTGTCCAACAACTCTTGCATGGTGCTTAACAACTCAACGTCGTTAAACGGTTTGCCAAGGTAACGATCAACACCAATTTCCATCGCACGTGAGCGGTGTTTGTCGCCGGTGCGTGACGTGATCATGATGATCGGTACATGTTTCAAGCGCTCATCGTGACGCACAATATTGGCCAACTCGAAACCATCCATGCGCGGCATTTCGATATCGAGCAGCATGATGTCCGGCACGATGTCGTGCAGCACATTCACCGCATCAACACCGTCTTTGGCGGTTTCGACTCGATAACCAGAACGCTCCAGCAAACGACCGGTAACTTTGCGCACAGTAACCGAATCGTCGACGACGAGTGCCAAGGGCATTTCAGTTTCGACATGCACTTCTTCGACGTCGGCCACTTGCGTGGCGTCGGCGCGACGCAACAACGCCGGCAGATCGAGAATCAACACAACACGACCGTCACCCAGAATCGTTGCACCGCTCAAACCGGAAATGGTCGACAACAGGGCGCCAACGGTTTTCACCACGACTTCACGTGAACCAAGCAATTCGTCAACGTGCAATGCCACCGGTTGTTCAGTGCCATGCAGCAACAGAATAGGCACGGGTTTATAAACACCTTCAAAACGCGGCGCGACATTGTGATCAAGCAAGGTGCCGAGATAGCGCATGCGATACGGTTGACCAGCGTATTCATAACGCAGTTCGCCGTTTTCGTAATACGTTTGCAATTCGTACGGGCTGATACGAACGATACCTTCGATGTTCGCGAGCGGAATCGCCAAAATATCTTCGCCGACTTGCACCATCAGCGCCTGATTCACCGATACCGTAAATGGCAGGCGCACCGTAAAGCGCGAACCTTTACCCATTTCGGAATCAATGTCGATGCGACCGCCGAGGGTTTTGATTTCGGACGCGACAACGTCCATACCCACACCACGACCGGAAATTTGCGTGACCGTTTCGGCCGTTGAAAAACCGGCTTCAAAAATCAGCAACATCAATTCGTGTTCGGTTAATTTGGTGCTTTCGGTGATGAGGCCGCGTTCGATCGCTTTGCGACGAATGGCTGCCGTATTAATACCACCACCATCGTCTTGAATTTCGATAATAACTTCGTTGCCTTCACGCGTCAGGCGGATACGAATGCGCCCAGTTTGCGGTTTGTTCGCCGCCAAACGTTTTTCCGGGCGCTCAATACCGTGGTCGATCGCGTTACGCATCATGTGTTCGATTGGCGCGACCATCCGCTCCAACACGGTGCGGTCCATTTCGCCTTCGGCGAAAATCGAAATTTCAACGCCTTTGCCCAGTTCATCACCGATCTGACGCACCATCCGTTTCAAACGCGGAACCAAGCTGGAGAACGGCACCATGCGCGAGCGAATCAGTGAGTCATGCAATTCGGAGTTGACGCGACCTTGTTGCAACAACAAGGTTTCGGCGTCCGCCGCCAAATTGTCGAGCGACTCTTTCAAGTTCAACAAGTCACCGGCCGACTCGCCCAGTGCGCGCGACAATTCTTGTTGACGCGTGTAACGGTCAAATTCGAGCGGATCGAAATCGGCGTACGTTTCACCAACGACTTCGCGACGTGCTTGCACCTGCGCTTCGGTTTCGGCTTCGAGCTGACGCAATTGCTCGCGCAAACGCGCAACCGTTTGTTCCATTTCTTGCAAGTTGTGACGAACCACCGTCATCTGTTGTTCGATACGGCCACGGAAAATCGAACTTTCACCCGCGAGATTGACCAAGCCTTCAAGACGATCCGCTGGCACACGGATGTATTCAATCTGCGCGCTTTGCGGTTTTTCTTGTGGTTTATCGAGCGGCGATTCGCTGCGCTCTTTGGCCGTGAACGGCACCACGTTGGTTTGCCCCGCTGGGGTTTGCGCTGTGGGTGCGGCAGCGGTCGGTGTCGTGACCGGTGTTGCGGCCGGCGGTGCCGCTGTTTCGTGAACGGTGGGTGCTTCGCTGTAAGCAGCGACATCGGCATACGGGTCGTGACCCTGAATGGCCAAGTTCAGGCGCTGCCAGTACAACGATGGTTTGGTTTGCGTGCGTTTTTCGCGCACTTCGTTGACCAGATCAGCGAGGCGATCGCGGCCTTCTTGTGCCACACGAATCAACGCCGGGGTCACTTTTGCGCGGCCTTCGGCCATCGCTTCAAACAAGTTTTCAAATTCGTGCGACAAATTGCCGAGTTCGGTCAAATCAGACAGCCGTGCACCGCCTTTGAGCGTGTGCAAATAGCGCTGCAAACTGGCCACCGTGGCTTTGTCATCCGGCGCGGCACTCCACCCTTCGAGTGCTTCGTCGAGTGCACTGAGAATGTCGTCCGCTTCTTCCATGAAGATCTGCAGAATTTCCTCACCGTCGGCATCGACGGTGATCGCGTGCGGTTTGTCATCGGCGCTGTACACCGGCAACGCCGTTGGCAGCGGCGCCACAACAAACTCTTGCGATTCGAAACCGCTGTCGAATGCGCGCGCACTGTCGTCACTGGCCACGTTCGCCACGATCGGCGTGTCGTCAACAACCGGAGTCGCAATTTCGCTTGCCATTGCCACATCGGGCAACGCCAATTCAGTTTCGATCGCTTCGGTTTCGAACATCGTTTCCGGTGTTTCCGTGGTCATCACTGGCGTCAGTTCGGCAACGACTGTTTCGGTATCGAAAGACGGCAGGACAGGTGCGCTTTCAGCCACCGCGGGCAGTTCTTCGATCAGTTCGATGTCTTCTTCGGCCGGTGTGCTGGGCCACAATGCCAATTGCGCAATCAGATCGTCAGCTTGATGGACATGTTGATCGGCCGCGAGGCGATCGAGCATGTCGATCAGCTGATCGTGTACTTGCATGCCCAATGTGAATAATTGTTCTTCAGCTTGATGTTGTTGCGCGCGTTCAAATAACTGCGCACCGTGATGCGCCAGATTCGCGAACGCCGGCACATTCGCGGTGGTGGCGGCTTGCTGCAACATGGAAAACAGATCGGCCAAAATCGAGCCGTTATTGCTTTCTGCATCCAGTTGCCAGCTGCGAATGTTCAGATCGATATCGGACAGTACGTCCATCGCTTCTGACATAAACAATTGCAAAATTTCGGGATTGCGTGTCGCATCCAAATGATCGGCTTCGCTGGCGAGAAATTGCGCGCGCTCGATCAGCGGTGCCAGTGCACCAAACTCAAATTGGCCGTGTTGCTCGTAATGCTGTAAGCCATGACGCACAGCCAAGCTGGTGTCCGTTAACAACGTTAACGTATCGGTACTCACTGACGCATCATGCTGTTGCACATCGCGCACGTGTTTTTCAAGTGGCAACATGACATCGCCAATCGCATCGAGGCCAGCCATTTTGGCGCTGCCTTTCAACGTGTGCAGTGCGCGGATCAATTCGTCGCTGATCTTGGGTGAAAACGGCGACAATGCCGCATCAGTTAAGTAGCGATCGATTGTGTCGAGATGCGATCCGGCTTCGCCGGCAAAAATATCCAGCAGGGTATTATCAATTTCTTCGTGAACATCTGACTCTACTGCCGTTGGCGTTTTGGCGGCAGCCATTTGCATGGACGCTTCAAATTCCGCCGACAGATCGGGCGTTTCTTCGATGACCAAGTTTTGCAATTCATCGGCGCTGGCGGCCGGCAAAGCAAACTCGCCAAAATCTTCGGTCGCGGCAAATTCCGTCGTTGTCATGTCACCGAAATCGGTATCGGTGACGGCTTCCGTCATCAATGGCTCGACCGGCGCTTCGTCGATTGTTGCCATGACCGGATCCATTGGCGCACTGCCCATGGCGGCCAACAATGGATCGACCGGAATCGCTGACGATACTTCCAAATCTTCGGCCGCGCGATGCGATTGCGTTTCGACAGGTGTTTCGCTGGCAAACTCGAGCGGCGCGTCAATGTCGGCAGCGCTCAATTCAGGCAAGGCCTCAACAACTTCCACCGTGTCGACGACTGGCAACGTGTCGACCTCTGCTACCGCGTCGATCGTTTCAATGGAATCGATCGTTTCGATCGACTCCATTGTTTCGGTCACATCACCTGTGTCGATCACATCGACCGGTTCGATGATTTGATCTTGTTCGGTTTCGGCAAATGACAGATGGCCTTCGGCGTCGGCAATGACGGCCGGTTCGCTGACCTCCGGCACCGGTGCGACGAGCGGCGTTAATACCGGTGGCGGCACGAAATCAACCGATTCACCTTTGGACAATGCTTCGGCGCGCGCCATCATGTTTTCAGGGCGAATCGTCGGTTCTTGTTGCGCCGCAAAACACTCGCGCAAATGCGGAATGATGACTTCAGCGGCTTCACGCACAACATTGTGCACCGCTGGACTCGCGGCGATTGTGTTGTCGAGAACACGATTCAACATGTTCTCAATCGTCCACGCCGTTTCGCCGAGCAATTTGGCGCCAACCAGGCGACCGGAACCTTTCAACGTATGGAATGCACGACGAATCGTCGTCAGACTTTCACGATCATTTTCATTCGCGATCCATTGCGGCAAACAATCGCGAATCACATCAAGTTGTTCAGCGGCTTCTTCGATAAAGATCTCGATGACTTCATCGTCGACAGTGTCATTCGACGGACGCTGAATTGAAGGTGCGAAGGCCGGTGCGGATGCCGGCGCGGCAGGCGTCACGGGCGCTGACACCACCGGCGCTGACGCAACAGGCGCAGCGCTGACAGCGGGCGCAGCAGGCACTTCAACATCGGCATTGCGAATCACATCGGATTCATTCGGTTTGATCACCGGCGTCGCCGCCGCCACACGCTCTGTCGCGACTGGCAGCGGTTTGTGCATTTCGGCGGCGAGCGTGTTCGTCGGTTCGCGTGCTGCAGACAAGACCGATTCGAGACCCAAGCCACCCGCATCTTGCATCGATTCAAGGAAATATTCGATCGACGTCAGCACATCGGCCAACGCATCGAGCAATGCCGTTTCCGGTACCGCGTGTGGATTAACAACACGATCGGCCAAAAAGCGATGACAGGTTTTGACCATATCAGCCGCTTCAGGCAGGCCGATGATGTGCAAACCGCCTTCAACTTCGACCAATTGATTCGGTACCGCTTCAATCAAACGGTGATCCCATTGTGACGCCATAAAATCAATGATCGCGTCTTTGCATTTTTGCAAATTGCTGCGGCATTCATTAATCAACGTGACACGTGCCGAATCAAATTGCGCTTCGGCGGCAATTTCATCTTCGGTTTGCGCGGCGGGTGCTTCTGAGTGAGTTTCCTCCGCCGCCATTTGCGCCGCGTTTTGCGCGACGGTGGCCAAATTCGCTTCAACAAACAACAACGCGCCGGCGATATCCATGACGTGCATTTCGCTGGGCGTTTCGCCGGAATCAGCAACGCGTTGCAAGGCATGCACTTGTTGGCGCACCGCATCGCGCGGCACACCCAAGCCCAACATCGCCAACGTGTCAGCGATCTGGCGCAGCGTCGGTAATAAATTAAGCAGATCTTGCGGATTTTTATGCTTGCTACGCACATACAGATCGAGGCCATCTTTGACACCGGCCAAGTCTTCGTTCAATGCTTGCAACACCGTGCGAATCGCGGTTGCATCGGTGCCGGTCATCCGTTTCCGTTCGGATTCAATTTCATCGGCACTGGGCAAGGCGTCGCGCAATTGATAGGCATCACGTAACTCATCAAGGCGCGAGGATTTACGTTCGGTACAGGCAACGTAATAGAGCAGATTTTTCAGCAGATCTTGTGGCGGTTCTTGAAAGGCTGCGATGTCGCCTTCGTCGCCCATTTGCTTGATGTATTTGTCGATCTGGCCCAGCAGTGCATGCACACCGGCGTTTTTGTAAATGTTGTTTTCAGCGATGGCTTCAACAAAGCCCGCACCGACCCACCACAACAAACCAATCGGCTGTGTCGCGTTAATCGCTTCAAAGCGTTCCACCACTTTGAGCAAACGCGTCAGCGATTCGTTAATTTCCTGATTGCGAAAAACGCCAAGCAAGCCGCGTTGATAATGGTGACGTAATTTTTTTGCCTGATCACGAAAATCGGCATCATTTTTTGGGGCATCGGCTGGTGTCGAACGCGCCGGCATTTTCACGCCTTGCAAATTCGGTGTGAAAATACTTGATTCGGACAATAAGGTTTCACCGCGCGAAGCGCGCAGATCATTGAGCAACGGCAATAACACGACCGGCAGGTCGCGACGACCGGCTTGTACACGTTCTAAATAGGTGGGCAGCTGCAGAATCGTGCCCATCAAAATTTCTTGCGCACGTGGCGGATTTTTTACACCACCTTTGGCGATCGCATCGGCCAGCGCTTCCATTTCTTCAGCGAACAATGCGGCGCCGTAAAATTCCAGCATCGTCAACGTGCCGCGCACTTGATGCAAACAATTCGCGCAGAACTGGATCTGCGTGGCATCTTCGGCATTTTCCGCAAACGCTTCGAGCGCCTGACGCGCCTGATCGAGCGTTTTGTTGACTTCTTCACGCACCCATTTTAGGGCGAGTTGATCGTAGTTATCGGCCATGCCTACTCCGCCTGCGCGTGCTGTCCACGGTGCGTGAACGCGAGACAATGTTTATGTTGTAATCGGGTAAGTTGTGGATGCGAATATCGCAGCACTTCTCCCGGCCCTAGCACCACCATGCCACCCGGTTTTAAATGCGCGACAATTTGATTCAGCATCAAACGGCGACGCTCCGGCTGGAAATAAATCAAAACATTTTGACAATAAATGATGTCGAACTGCTGCTTCGGCATTGTTGCTGCATCGAGCACATTGCCTTGCATGAAACAGGTGCGCTGACGCAAGCTCGGCTGCACCTGATAATAATCATCACCGCACACCTGAAAGCACTGTTCACGTAGCTCATCGCTGACGCCAGTCAAACGGCGCAAGTGATAAATGCCTTCGCGCGCGGTGGCCAGTGCCGGATACGAAATATCGGTTCCGGTGACGCCAAAATAAAAAGCGCCAACGTCTTGCTGCAATGCATGCAGCGTAATCACCAGCGAATACACTTCTTCACCGGTGGAGCAACCGACACTCCACACCGTCAAACTGCGTTTGTTGGTGGCGTCTTGCTGTTGCAATACATTGCGGCAAAAACTGCGCACCAACTCGATCGATTCCGGATTGCGAAAAAAACGTGTGTCATGAACCGTTAACAGATCGACCAAGCAGGCCCATTCGAAACTTGCATGACGACCATCCTGAATGTACTCGTGATACGCGTCGTAATCGTCGAGCGCCAATTCGCGCATACGCATCGACAACGCGAGCAACAAAAACGATTTGCGCGCGATCGGCAAATGCACACCTGTGCGCGCTTCGAGTAGGGCTTGCCAACGCACGAACGCCTGTTCATCCATGTCAGGCGCGTGACGCAGCATCAGTGCTTCGCTCATGGCTTAACGCCGGCTATGCCGTGATTATTGCGGCAACTTGAAGCCGGAAACGGACGCTTTCAAACCGTCGGCCAATTCCACCAGCTTGCCGATTTGTTGCGCCGTCAATTGCGTGCCTTGCAGCGTTTGGTTTGTGATCTCCTGAATGATGTGCATCGTGTTCGACACATGGCCGGCCGATGCCGCCTGTTGCCGCGCCGCGTTCGAAATTGTTTGAATCAGGTCTGACAGGTCGGCCGACACTTTTTCAATTTCTTCCAGTGCGACACCGGCGTCTTGCGCCAGCTTCGCACCGCGCACCACTTCGGAGGTTGACGATTCCATCGAAATAACCGCTTCGTTGGTATCGGTTTGAATGGTTTTCACCAGTGCTTCGATTCGCTTCGTCGCGTTCGATGAACGTTCAGCGAGACGTTGAACTTCGTCGGCAACGACCGCGAAACCGCGACCTGATTCACCGGCCATCGCGGCCTGAATCGCCGCGTTCAATGCCAGAATGTTGGTTTGGTCGGCGATGTCATTAATCAGAGACACGATGTCGCCGATTTCCTGTGACGATTCACCCAGACGTTTAATCCGTTTTGAGGTTTCTTGGATTTGCTCACGAATCGTGTCCATGCCGCGAATCGTGTTACGCACGACCTCGGCGCCCGCTTTCGCGATTTGCACGGATTTTTCCGCCATTTGCGCCGTTTCGATCGCGTTGTGGGATACCTGCTCGATGGACACCGCCATTTCGTTAATAGCGGCGGAGGCACCGGTAATTTCTTGCGCTTGGTTACGCGATGCTTGCGCCAGTTCGGTCGCGACCTGACGGGTTTCGTCAGTGGCCGCCGACACTTGCGTCACCGCTTGGTTAATCGTACCGACCAGGTTACGCAATTGGTCGATCGCGTAGTTCATGGAGTCGGCGATGGCGCCGGTGAAATCTTCGGTAACGGTGGCATTAACGGTTAAATCACCTTCCGCCAAGTCGCCCATTTCGTTCAGCAGACGAATAATCGCCTCTTGGTTACGTTCGTTTTGCTGACGTTCTTGATCCGAAGCCGATTCGGCGCGGACGATATCGAGTTTGGAGTTTTTGCGTTGCACAACATACATAACCACCAACAACAAGATAACCACAATACCGAGGCCGGCGGTGATCAGTTGGTTACCGATAAATTTGCTGCCGCCACCACGGAACGCGTTGGACAAATTGCGGGTTAATTCGAGCAGTGAGGTCGTTTGCGTAAAAATTTGGTTCGCCGCCGTATGGACTTTGAACAGCTCTTCTGACGACTTCATAATGTAACCGACGTTGTCTTTCACGCCGGTAAATACGTTGGCAATTTCTTGTAATGCTTCGCGCGCATCGCGATTGGTCACCTGACGCACGCCCATCACCGGGTCACCGTCCAACATGCCGTTCAACGTTTGTCCGAACACTTCGGTGTCGTGACCAAAGTTCTCCGCTTGCAGCGGCGCATCTTCACCGCCGGCGAGTACACGTTGCACAGATTTCACAATACGTTCGCCGTACCACACCTGCGTTGCCGCCATCCGCACTTGATCGGGTGCTGCGTTGCCTTCAACCAGAATGTCGCCAACTTTTTGATATTCGAATTGCAATTGCGGAATGTTTTGCGACAGGTCGGCCGCCACACTGTGCAAATCGAGCACGGTGTCTTTGGCTTTCAAAATGGTGTCGGTATTGGCCGCCACTTGCTGCCACAAATCGGTCGTTTGTTTCAGCTCGTTTTTCAGCACGGAATCGGGCGCTTTGTCGAGGCCGATTTTGGGATCACCATTGACCAACGAATTGAACAGCGCTTCAAACTGCGTGCGCGACTGTTCCAACTGCGTAAACGCGGCTTCGTTACCGCGCGCCGCTTCGGTGGCGTTTTTCGCGAGCTGTTGTGACAACACGCGCAGCTCCTCGGAACGCGACACCCGGATCAAGTTTTGATCACCGGCACGGATACCGAGATAAGCGTTTGCACCGGCCAGGATCAGCGCGATGATGAGCAGCCAGGCAAGACCGCCAATGCTGGCTTTCTGCGTGTCCGGGCCTAAGTTTTTTAATGGAGCATTCATAGTGAAGATCCCGACCGATTTTCTTTAGTGCTTACGCGCTTGGTTTACAGCGCAACCTGTTTGAAACTGCTGTGGCGGGTTAACGCTTGCGGGCTAAACACCGGCCACACCTTGTCTTCACGTGCAAACGCGCCCAGCACAAATGGACGCAAATATTCGTCCACGGCGACGTCGCCATCCACACGCTGATTGTGTTCAAAATGTTGCAAACCGATCACGTCATCAACGACAACGCCAATCGGGGTGGCATCCTGATTCACAACGAGCACACGCTGACGTTTGCTCGGTAAACCACGACGACCAAAAAAGAGAGGGAGATCGGCAATCGGCACCAACATGCCGCGCACGTTGGCCACGCCGCGTAACCAGGCCCGCGCACCGGGCACCTTGGTCAACATCGGCATATGCATGATTTCCGATACTTCAGACAATGGCGCAATCATTTGCACGCCATTCAACACAAAGACAACGCCGCTCCAGTAATTATCCAGATCTTCTTGCCGCGGCAACGGCGCACTGCCAGCACGGCAACGCGCTTCAATGTCCGCTAATACAAGAAAGGGATCAACCAGCGCTTCCGACATTGTGTTAAGCCTGATTCAAGAGAGTACGAATAGTTTGCATCAAGGCTTTTTCATTAACCGGTTTGGTTAAATAATCTTTGGCGCCTTGTTTCATGCCCCACAAACGATCAGTGGCCTGATCTTTGGTGGTGACGAGAATGATGGGAATATGCAGCGTTTCCGGATCTTTGGTCAGCTGGCGTGTCGCTTGAAAGCCGTTCAGTTCCGGCATCACGACATCCATCAACACCAAATCGGGTTTGTGTTTTTTGCAGGTTTCAACGCCCATCGCGCCGTTTTCTGCCGTGATCACTTGATGACCATTTTTTTCACAAATCTCGCGCAACAAATGCATTTCGGTTGGCGAATCATCAACGATCAGAATTTTTGCCATCACGGCCCCCATCTCTTTTCTTGGAACACGAAAACTCAATGTGTGGTGGCGGAACGCGCATCCACGACATGCTTTTGAATAGCATCCAGCAATTCATCGCGTGAAAACGGTTTCGTCAAATATTGATCGGAACCAACGATGCGTCCTTTGGCTTTATCAAACAAACCATCTTTCGATGACAACATAATGACCGGCGTGTCTTTGAACGTACGATTACGTTTGATCAAACTGCAGGTTTGATAACCATCCAACCGTGGCATCATGATGTCGACAAAAATGATGTCAGGTTTGTGATCGGCAATTTTGGCTAAGGCATCAAAGCCATCAACGGCCGTGATCACTTCGCAGCCGACTTTTTTCAACAAGGTCTCGGCAGTACGACGAATCGTTTTGCTATCGTCGATCACCATTGCCTTGAGGCCGCTGAAATCAACCTCCATCACATGCTCTCCTGTTACCCGTGAATCTGTACCCACGGTGGCTAAGGGGGTGTCCGGTCTGTCGTTTTATCACAGAGCGGGCGCGTCGGCCAAGCGTAAAAGCGCCGGCACGAGAAGTACTTAGCGCGTTTTCTTAAAGCCGCGCCGCAACAATGGCATCGGTAAGAACGCTACAATGGTCAAACCGCTTATTGCTTTAGAGAAGTGTAGCTATGCCCGGCCAACTCGGCGTCGTAATGGATCCCATTACTTCCATCAAGCCTTATAAAGATACCTCATACGCCTTGCTGCTGGCCGCCCAACAACGGGGTTGGCAGCTGTTTTATATGGAGCAAGGTGATCTCTGGCTGCGCGATGGACAGGTGCAGGCGCGCATGACGCCGCTGACGTTAAGTGCCGACCCAGCGCAGTTCTACGCGCTCGGCAGCCCGGTCGATCGCCACTTAAGCGAGCTTGACGCGGTGTTGATGCGCAAAGATCCACCGTTTGACATGGAATATGTCTATAGCACGTATTTGCTCGAACTGGCGCAAAGCAAGGGCTGCTGCGTCATTAACGATCCGCGCAGTATCCGTGATTGCAACGAAAAGCTGTTTGCGGCGTGGTTTCCGACGCTAACGCCACCTACCCTCGTTACCCGCGATAAGGCCCGCATCAAGGCATTTGCTGCCGAACAAGGCCGCATTGTCGTCAAGCCACTCGACGGTATGGGCGGCACCGGTGTGTTTGTCAGCGCGGCCGACGACCCCAATCTGTCCAGCATCGTTGAAATGTTGACCGCGATGGGGCGCCAGATGGTCATGGCGCAGCGCTATCTGCCCGAGATCAAACACGGGGACAAACGTATTTTGATGATCAATGGCGAGCCGGCCTCCCATTGTTTGGCGCGTATTCCGGCCCAAGGTGAAGCACGCGGTAATTTGGCGGCCGGCGGCACCGGCGTTGTGCAACCGTTAAGCGAGCGAGATCGCTACCTTGCCGCGCAAGTCGGCCCCGAATTGCGCCGCCGCGGCCTGTCCTTTGTCGGTCTTGATGTGATTGGCGATTTCATCACCGAGATCAACGTAACCAGCCCGACGTGTCTGCAAGAGATCGCACGCGAAACCGGTGTCGATCTGGCCGGACAATTTGCGGAAGGATTGCCGGCACTGATTGCGGCATGCAAACGCTGACATCCGGTCATGTTGGGTGTACTGACTTGAACAACAAAAACGAACACGACGTGCACGAAGCGAAAAAGTACACGAAGTTTAAAATGTGAAAATGCATTTCTTCGTGCTCTTCGCAAACTTCGTGTTCGCCTTTGGCTTGGTGTTCTACAGCATGACACGCTTAAACAAATATGTTCAGCCTTTTCTGGGTGGTCTGCTTTTTCTTTTGTTTAGCGGCTGCCAGCCGCTAACGCAAACTGACACTCGTTTTTTTTATTTTGGCACCGTCATCGAGATCCGAGTTTACAGCGAACACGATCCACAACCAATCCTGCACAACATCGAACGCCAGTTTGCCGATTGGCATCGTCGCTTTCATGCCTGGCAACCGTCTGAATTGACCGCGCTAAATGCCGCGCTGCAGCGCGGTGAGCAAGTGCAACCAGCTGCCGATCTCGCCGAGCTTATCAAACGTTCGCAAGCCCTCGCTGACGCATCCGATCACTTGTTCAACCCCGCTCTTGGCAAACGCATCGCACAATGGGGTTTTGCGCGCGACAATATGAACAGCGCGATGTCAGCACCGGCGATGATCGACAGCAAACGTTTGCCCACCATGCGCGATTTGCAATGGCAACACGATCGGCTGCGCAGCACACATCCCGATCTGCAATTGGATCTGGGCGGCATTGCCAAAGGATATGCGATGAATACGATCATGCAGCAATTGCGCGCTGCCGGCATTCAACATGCGATGATCAATATTGGTGGCGATATCGGCGTGCTTGGTCAGACACCGACACGTGCTTGGCAAATCGCCATTCAAGATCCTGAACAACCTAACAATGCCTTGGCAATGCTGACATTACACGACGGCGACATGGCGTTTACATCGGGTACCTATGCGCGCGAACACGACAGCGATCAGGGCAGGGTGCACCACATTATTGATCCTCGCACCGGCAATCCGTCACAAGGCAATATCGCCGTAACGTTGGTGGGACGCGATGGCATGTTGCTGCAAGCGGCGTGCAAAGTGTTGTTAATTGTTGGCGACGAGTGGCCGCATTGGTCAAAAAACTTGGGCGTGAACGAAGCGTTTGTGATTACAGGCAATGGTGCCCAACAATTCAGTGAGTCAATCACGCCACGATTGCAATTTATCTCGCGCGACTAACGAGGATGAATGCAGGGCTTTTGCGCGATCAGTGAAAACACTGAGGTCCTTATTCGCAAGGCTCGATGAGCAGTCCATAGTTCGCTTCTTTGGCATAGATAAAGCGGCCACTGCGGATCTCAAAAATCAGATCCGTTGACACAATGCGCCCCAACCACAGTTGAATAAAAATCAACTCTTCGTTGATCCATGTCAGTCGGACATTGTCATTCAAGTCATTGAATTGCAGCCGCCATGTCACCGGCTTACCTTTGGTCGAAAAAATGTCAATGGTATTGGCATAGGGGCCCGGCTTCATCGTGTCCGCCTTCAACACACGATTAAACGCCGCTGTTTGCTGCGGCGATTCCGAAATAAATTCTGGATTGGTCTCCACCAGAATACGGCTGGGGCGCTGCTTAAGCGCCTGAACTGAAACCAAGTCGTGCACTAATTTTGATCTTGGCTCGTCGTAATGAACCGCCAACGTATCACATTGCACCAGTGATTCAGCGGCATCGGTATCGGTGACCGTCAGGGCGAAAGCGAACAGTGAAAAGATGGTAAGCACAGAAGATGTCTTTATCATAAACTTGACTCAGTAAATCGCAGGAATGGCATTCATCAACTTGCTATGCTTTTGGCAAACTCGCGTTGCAACAAACCGAAGCAATTCAGATCATGAAAAGCGTTTTTCCAATAGCCGCTTTCCCGTCGGCATCCTTCCAATTCAAAACCAAGGCTGCGCAGTAACGCTTCCGACGCCTGATTGCCCGGCACCGTGTCCGCCTGAATTCTATTCAAGGCACCGCAGGGTAATGCGCCGCTAAACGCCGATTGAATAATCGCCCGTACCGCTTCGCGGCCATAACCCTTACCCCAATACGACGGCATTAGATCGTAACCAATCACCGCATTACGCATTTTGCCGCTCCAGCTATTAAAGCCGCAGGTACCGATCAAGCTACCGGAATTTTTTAAACGAATGGCCCAGCGAATACCACTTTCTGTTTCATACCGTGATCGAAACAAAGCAATCAAATCCTGCGCTTGTTCAATCTGCGTAAACGCCGCCAGATCGTAATACGCAATCACTGACTCGTTTGAAAACAATTCAAAAACAGCGGTGTCGTCAGTTGATTGCAACTCGGTCAACAACAAGCGTTCGGTGTTAAGCGTGGGGAATGTCACGAAACTCACTCCATGAAACGATTAAAATCATTAATGGAAATACACATTCGCACTTCCCAATAGCGGCACTTATTCTACATATTCCAAAATTAGGCAACTCCATAATTCAATTGGCTACCATCGATTCAACAGGTTTTGAAACTGGATCTACAGTTTTAAAGTCTTTGATATACAAAAGTTTGTTGTCGAACGTACGCACCTCAAGCTGCCAATCGCCAGCAATTAGTTCCTTTTCCGTTTCTAGTTTGTAAATAAATGGAATTTCGGTGTCCACATCAACAATATCGAAGAATGCACCGTTTTCATGTATCCGATTGTCATTTGTAACCGAAGCGGGGGTATGCCAATAGTATTTGATTGCGAGACGCTCACCTTTCTTACCCTTACCACCGAATTCCAGCAGTGCACCAAACTGGACTCCATTACGAACCGGTATCGAAGTGTTCTTTTCGTCGCGAATATATCGATTAACGTAATCGCGGTCTTTATTGCTATAGACGTTTGCGCTGTGGTAAATACCATAGCTTTCACTGGCCAAAGCGGTTTCAAATGACGGATTGTCATACCACAGGCTGATGGCGTCTTTTAACATCAAGATGTCAGCCTCACTCAGCGACCGCTCCCATGCGATTTCGGCAAGAATTTTTTGACAAAGCTCTTTTTCGTAATAAATGGAATCGCGCGCTCGTAGAATTTCCATTGCCTTCTGAAAATCTTTTGCCACACCAGTACCCGTTGCATAGCGCTTCGCCATTTCCAACGTTGCTGCTCTTTTCCCCAGCTCACTGGCCCTCTTCAAATAGGTGAATGATTGCTCTGCATCGATGGCACCAGCGTTACGATCGAGGAGCAAAAGGCCGAGTCTGTGGTTGGCATCAGCATAATCTTTTTCAGCGGCCTTCTTGTACCATGCGATAGCTTGTTGAAGATCTTTGGCGACAACATCGCCACGATGATAGAAAGAACCCACATTGTACATCGCTCTTGCATCACCCAGTTCTGCCGCTCTGCGGTAATAACTGAGCGCCTTTTCCGAATCATTCGCTACGTTGTCATCGAAGTAAAATGCATCGGCGATCAACATTAGTTCGTCAACCTGCAGTGATTTTCCGGCTACCAATGGCAACTTTAAAGTTTCCTGCAGAAATGAATTGATGTATGCGTACTGCACTCGTTCAGGCAGCCATTGATGATGTCCGTGACCGACGTCGTCAAAATGGAGCGAATCCACGCGTTTGCCATACTTTTTGAGTTGATACTCAAATCGGTTGGATTGTTCAAATGTTGCAATCGAATCAAGTTTGCCCGCGATTAGCAGGATCGGCACGCGCAGTTTGTCGGCCAAATAGACTGGTGAAATGGTTTTAAGCGCAGGAGTGTTGTCACCGACAACATAACGTACGGCCTTTTGATGCGCCGGGCGCGTAGCCAGATTGCTAGCATTAAACAGCAGCGGCAGATCAAATACGCCAAAAAGGGACACTGCGCACTGGTATCTTTCGGGGTTCTGTATTGCCAGCATAGCGGCAGAGTATCCGCCATAGCTTGCTCCGATGGCACAAATTTGTTTGATTTTACGACGGGTTAACACAGCATCTACGGCCGCATTAATATCATTTTCAATGGCTTTACCAAACTCGCCGCGACCAGCCTCGGTGAACCTTCTACCGTAGCCCGATGAACCGCGAAAATTTACATTCAGCACGGTATAACCACGGCTAGAGAAGTATTGGTTTGTGAGATTAAAGTCATCCGCGTCCCTAACGTCAATGGGTCCACCATGAGGCATAACCAATAGCACGCCATTTTCGTAATTTGTGGGTGTCGTCAGGATTGCTTCGATCTTCTCTCCTCTGCTTTCCACTTCGAAACTTTCCGTTTTGTTAAACGAATGTTTGCTGAGATGGTCAAAGCGCGCATACAGCTGGCCCGCCTTTAGCGTTCTTGTGTTTAGGAAATAGTATTGCCCCGGATCATCGGACGCTGTAGCAAATATTAGTTTGCTATCACCATTGGAGCTTTCAGATACGACTCTGACTTGCTTACCATTGAATGTATTCTTAAGCTTTCGTTCAAGAGCGATATCACGCGAGGAAAAGTAGTGCATGGCAAGCTGTCCATGATCGCGATAAGTCACGAAGACCGGCTTGCGTGTCTTGGCATCGAAATATGCGGACGTTAAATCGTAACGCGGATGCTCAAACAGTGTTTCGGTGAAAGCTTTTTTCTCAATATTGTAGAGTCGCAACGCGGTTCTTTCAGAGTCGACATTACTTAACACAGCCAATGTTTTGTTGTCGACCAATCCCAATGGTATGAAGGTATCGGCTGGCGAGTCAGATTCCCAAATGCGATTCCATTTCTGGCTGTCTTTGTCGAGTATATGGCATTGCAGCTTATCGTTTTCAAACGTGTAAGCCATATATTGGTCATTATGCTCGTCATAAAAATAGCGGGCTATACCTTCAAGTGTATTTTCAAGCGCAACGTCTCCGTCGAAATTTCCGGCGACTAGATCCGCAGGGGATATTTGATAGAGATCGAATCCACCGCCATCACTTTTCGCAAACAGCAATTTATTGTCTATTTCAGGTAATGTGTTAACGATATAGCCTTTGGTTTTTATAACACGTGTTTCTGGTTTTTTTCGCATTTCAGAGGGTATATCGATCAATGCATTTACCGTTTCATCCATCTCTTTGACATCGACTTCAAGAAAAACAGTATCGTTGTCAATCCACTCAATATCTTGAATTTGGTTGTCTTCGAGTTTGTAAAGATGCGTTTGTTCGCGCTTCTCTACATTAACTAGTGTTAACGTTTTTTGCTTGTCGCCATTGAGCACCAATAGGATGTGCTTGGCATCAGGGCTCATTTTTATCCAAAGAACAGAAGGATCGCGAAAGGCATCCTCAATACTCAGAAGTTTGTTTTCGGCCTGTGACACTGAGGTCAGCAGAAGAAATAGTACTGTTAGCAGATGTTCTTTCATTGTTGCACCGCATCACCGGCCAAAGTGAAGTTGTAAAAATCGTCTTGTCCGGGGCCAACATAACGCAACAATTTTCTCTTCAATAATTGAGGGAACTTTTCTTGCAAATACTCGAGCGCAATGGAACTTTCGTTAACCATTTCAAAGAAAGCACCTTTTGTGAACCAGTTTTTGCTTCGCACTTTGAAATTGCCAGCATAGTTGATTGACTGCGGCGCAATTTTAAAACGCCAGTCATCTTCCTTCATCGAAAAGTAATAGTTGGACAGCACACGGACGCGCGAGATTGTGTATTCCCCCGGCGGTAAATTGACCAGAATGTAGTTACTGCCAGTTTGCAGGTCTTTCTTCGTTAAGGTGATTTGACTGAATCCTGGGGCATTGATAACAATGGACTCCAGCGGAAAGGTTGTATCGACACCAATGAGTAAGTAACTTTCACCTCGATTGATTTTGATGTCTTCGTCGCTCTTAAGACTGGTTTTTTGTGTGCTGCAAGCACCCAACAATAATTGAAGCAGCAAAACATAAAAAGAAATACGTAACATCAGTCCCCCAAAAATGGATCCAAAATTTAACTTCTTGTGTGGGATTAGATTACCCTACGGCGGCTCGCCTAAGAAGGGGCCCCCTCTGATTGCTGCGTGGAATACTCGCCGCAACTAGCTCCGAACCCATGAGTTGTTCGGTACCTTGTCTCTCCCAATCGCGGTGACCCTAGCTGCCTCGCGGATCTTTGATTCCGGCTTGTGACGCACAGACTTGAGCTATTCGTCCCTGATCGGGAGAATGGCCGCCTTGATTTTCAGGATGTTTTGCGCGCTGTGAGCACTGCTGTACTCAAATCGGGGCCTACCACGGCTGACCGGATGACCTTTTCGACGTTTTTGTCGGGCTGTTTTCATGCGCTGATCCTGCTCGGTATTGGCTTTGCGATTCCGCAGTTGGATTTAAAAAAGCCGCCGGTGACGCTCGATGTCGTCATCGCGACCAATTTTTCACCGACGCCGCCCGCCGATCCGGACTTCAAGGCGCAGGCCAATCAGGTGGGTGGTGGTAAGAGCAAAACCTCGAAGCCGCCGCGCACGATGAGTCAATCGGCGATGCCCTCACCCGATGCGCGTCAAACGGCCGAACCCATGCAAAGCGCCCCGGCGCCGCAAGACACCAGCAAACGCTCGCTGACTTCAACCAAGGGCAAGACCAAAACCGCGCCTACCGAAGCCACCCCGGAGATCGAGCCAGCGCCACGTGACGTGAACACGGCGACGATGATGAAAAACGCGCTCGAAATTGCCGCTTTACAAGCTGAGATTGATTACCAGCGCGAACTGGAAGCGAAGGAACCTCGGCGCAAGGTCGTGGCACCGTCAACCGTGTCTGCCGTCGATGCCTTGTGGATGAATGGTTGGCGCAAGCAGGTTGAGAAAACCGGTAAGAAGCATTTTCCGTCTACAATCAAGGAAGCGCGTGAACTGATTATTCGCGTCGATGTCAATGCCGACGGTACCCTGCGTTATGTGACAATCACACAGAGTTCAGGTGATCGTCAAATTGATAAAGCGGCAATGAACATTATTCACAAAGCACAACCCTTTGCCGCGTTTAGTAAAGAAATGAAAAAGCAACAGGATGTGTTGCAGATCGTCAGCCTGTGGCGATTTGAACCCGGCAAGGTGTTCAGTACGGAGGCGCGCTAATGGCCAAACGCAAAAAAGCGAGCGAGTTGCCCAGTTTGGCGCATCATTTGCTGCTTGCGATGCCATCGCTGACCGATCCGCATTTTCAGCGCAGCGTGACGTTTTTGTGCGAACACAATGACAAAGGCGCGATGGGCATTGTGATCAATCGCCCACTGACCTTAACCGAAAAAGAATTGTTTGATCATTTATCGATTCCACTCAAACACACCGAAACTAAACGCCATGTGTTGGCCGGTGGTCCGGTGCAAACCGATCGCGGATTCGTTTTGCATCGTCCGTTTGGTGAATGGATGAGTACCTGGCATGTTAGCGATGAACTCGAGATCACCACGTCACGCGATGTGTTGCAGGCGATTGGCAATGGCGAAGGACCACCCGGGGCGTTTATTGCGCTCGGCTATGCCGGTTGGGGTCCAGGCCAATTGGAAAAAGAATTAAGCGAAAACGCGTGGCTTACCGTGCCCGCCGCCGCCCATATTGTGTTTGATGTGCCGGTGGAACAACGTTGGAGTGAAGCCGCGCGTTTGCTCGGCATCAATCCGGCGTTTTTATCGTCCGAAACCGGGCACGCATAAAAACGGTTGCGGGTTCGGGTTGTTGGTGCGGGTAAAAGACAATCTGACCGGGGGGTTCTTTGCTACCGTGGCCATTCATCTTTCGATGACCGACGGAAATCCCTGTGGGACTAGCTCAGGACGAACGGAACATAGTTCGAATACCGTTCGTGGTGAGCCTGTCGAACCATGAACGGGCGCAATACCGCGAGCGCTACTCAATCACGAAAGACAAAGAGCATCGGGTATTCAATAACACCAATCAATTAAGTGGTTTTCTGATTCCCTCACCAATAACCCGAACCCGCAACCCAGAAATCACTCACAGTAAAACAGTTACCGATGACCGCTAAAATAACCCGCATTCTCGCTTTCGACTTTGGCTTAAAACGGATCGGTGTCGCAACCGGACAAACGATTACCGGCACGGCGCAGATGTTATCACCGCTCGCTGCACGTGACGGTCAGCCAAATTGGGATGCGGTGCAGAAGCTGATCAAAGAATGGCAACCCGATTTGTTATTGGTGGGCATTCCGCTCGCGCTTGATGGCAGTGAGTTGTCGGTGACGGCGAATGCGCGCAAATTCATGAACCGTTTGCATGGTCGTTTTGGTTTGCCGGTGCAAGGTGTTGATGAGCGTGTGTCGACCAAAGAGGCGCGCCAACAACTGTTTGATTATGGCGGCTATAAAAAATTGCAGGAACATTCGATTGACTCGTTGTCCGCCGAAATTATTTTGCAACAGTGGTTAAACGACAACCACGTTTCAACGAGCTGACGGCCGCAGCATCACAAAACTGAATAACGCTAGTACCGTGCAGGTGCACAACACAGCCGCCAACGGTCGCGTGCTGCCGTCGTGAAAAAAACCGACCGCATTACTTGCCAACATCGCGAATGCGAACTGCACACTGCCCAGCAGTGCCGACGTGCTGCCGATATGCGTTTTCTGTGATGCCATCGCCAGTGCTGACGCATTCGGTTGCGTGATGCCCATCACCCCCAAGTACAACCAAATCGGCATCGCGTATAACCACAACGGGCCATTTAGCAAGGCTGTGCACAGCAACGTCAGCGCCATCACCAAGGCAATGATTTGCCACGCTAACAACAGCTGGCGCGCAGTAAAATGGCGCAGCAAAATCGCGTTGCACTGTGCCATCGCGATTAACGCCAACGCATTCACACCAAAAAGCCATGCGTATTGCGTTTCGCTTAAATGATAATGCTCAATAAACACATAAGCCGAACCGGCGATGTACGCAAACATGCCGGCACTTAAAAATGCATTACATAACAGATAACGCATCAAATTCGCATCGCGCAGCAATCGCGCATAGATGGTCATCATCGCGCGCCAATCGAGCTGTTGCACGCTAGGTATATCAAGAATGAAATAACGTTGAATGCACCACAACATGATCGCCGCGTACAGCGCGAGCACAATAAAAATGGCCTGCCACTCAAAAAATGTCGCAACGCCGGCGCCCAAACTCGGCGCCAACATCGGCGCCAATCCCATCACCAGAATCAACCGCGAAAACACTTTGGCTGATGTTGCACTATCGCATTGATCGCGGACCATCGCACGCACAACGACCAGCGCCGCGCAGCCGGCAAACGCTTGTGCAAATCGTCCGAGCAAAAACAGTGTGAAATTGGGACTGAGAGCACACAGCAGCGACGCAACCAAATAGGCGGCAACCCCATCACGCAAAATGCGAACGCGGCCAAAACGATCGCTTAATGGTCCGTGCAACAACTGCCCCAACGCCATGCCAAGAAAATACGCGGTCAGGCTGTAGGCCATATCGCCGCTGTGCACACCAAAATGTGTCGCGATAGTGGGAAACGCGGGCAAATACATGTCGATTGACAGCGGTGCGATCGCAGTCAAACTGCCCCAGATCAGTAATTGAGTACGGCTAGCGGACATTGAAAAACAGCAGAACTCGTGCAAAGTCGCAGTGTATCAGCGATCATAGTCACTCTTGCAGTAATTACTGATGCGTAACCATGCCAATTCTGGATACCTTCGCCGATAAACGTCAGCTTGTTCGTCTTCCTTATGCTGGTGCTTTACATTTATTAGCAGGTCAGTCTTTGCAAATGGGTCAACAGCGTTTGCCGGTTTTTCGTCATGATACACAGCGTATGACGGTTGATGTGGTCGCGACAGCCGGTGTGGATTTGACGATCGATTCGGCACAAGTCGTTGGCCATCCGATCGATCTGACATCCTTACCCAATCATTGTTTAATCACCTTTAACGATGGCATTTTTTGCGCGCTGCATGCCTTGTTTCTGTTACCCGCGTCACATCGCAAGCTGATCAGTGTCATAGCGCAGTTTGATCAGGCATTGCCGTTCAGTCCCTGCCCTTCACGGATGTATTCACCGCACTTGCCAGGGCATGTGATTGCTGCGTTGCCATTGTTGGAAGATTGGGGCGTATTCAATCGTGTTGTGCATGCCAATGCGCCCGGGTGTTTTGATGGGCCTGCGGAGGCGTTGCGTCACGGCTTTCCATTAGCTGACAACGTTATTTGGATCAACTGAATACGCCAGATGATCGTTGTTGCCATCTGGCGTATAGGTTATTGCTCATGACAATACGTTGTTGTCGTTCAGTAATGCCGCTTTTAATTTGGCCAACGCCCCCTTGCTGACAAAATTGATCCAGGCTTCGCTGTAACGGAGAAACGATTTATACAAATCTGAGCGTGTCATGAATAAACTGGCGACCAAAGCGACAGCAACGATGGCCACAATCGTCATGGCCGGCAAGCTAACACCCAACAATTTGACGATCAATAAACTGGTCGTTGCAAATGTGATCGGCAGCAAACCTGTCAACCAACGAACATTGCTGACAACGGCGGCGTAATAAGCATTCAATACGGATTGTAACGTCGCTTGGCTGACGGCTTGTTTGGCTGCACGCAACGAAGTTAATTGCATGGCACTAAACGCGATTTGGGTGCCAAAAAAAACGGTTAGCACAACCCCCGGAATCATCCAATCAGCTTGCCCGCCGTGCATGGCATTACCGATACCCAACAACAGCATGACAACGGCTTTGGCATAGACGGCTAGCAGAGGTGCACGACGAAGTTGATGCAGATGATGCTGCATGCCAGTGTCGGGTAGCTGCGACGTATTGGTTTCCAGTTCCTGCGCCAGTTTTAATTGAGTGAGCGCTGTATTAAGCGAAGCACCTGCAGCTTCACGACGCCATGCTTGTAACCATTCGATTTGCGGCGTGATGGCGGCAATGGCCGTCCACACCAACCACAACAGCAATGCTAGCAACACACCACCAGTGAAGTAATACAACATCGCCGCGTCATCCAATAGACGAAATAAATTGATGCCAAACAATCCTTTGAGCAGTACGATGGAAAATGCCGGCCACACGGCAAAACCGAGCACGACCAAATGTTTTACGCTTTGCAAGCGCCGTTCGCGTAAACGTTCCAGTTGCTGTTGCACAGCAGACACCGCTTGTGCGTAATCCAGCGCTTGCAAATCGCGATGTTGCGCCCAAGCAACAGCGGCATAGCGCAGCTGCACCATCAGCACGGCGATGCCACACCATAATAACGGCGCATCATCACCGTAATGAAAACAAAACAACAACAGCAGCACGAGCATAACAACGTTTGATAACACTTCAGCCACTTTTAACCAGCGCAAACGACGCATGCCGCGCTGACTTTGTTGTACGAGTTGTTGGCGCAACGCCGCTGTGTTCAGTTGCACACGGCGATCCAGATCGGCATCGTCGGCCTGCCATTGGTTTTTCAAGTCATCAAAATTCATCTTCAGCTCCGACTTAAGACAAGGCCAGGTGTTGCTGCAATTTTTGTTTAATGCGGCCCAGTTTGGTCGCCACATTGCTGCTGCTTATGTTGAGGATCTCGGCAATTTCATCGTGCTCTTGTCCTTCGAGATGCAGCAACACCAAGGCACGGTCCATTTCCGGTAAATGCACCAGCAGCTGTTGAATCAGTTCGATCTGCGCTTGGCGTTCGTTGATCGGTGCAGGTACCGCATCCAACACCAGCTGATCGCTGTCGTGATGACGCACGCGCCGGCGCCGGTGATCGCGCTGCCACGAGATCGCGACGTTCAGGCATACCCGATACATCCACGTTGACCATTTGCTACGTCCATCAAAACGGGGATAGGACTGCCATAACGCCACGATCATGTCCTGCGTCAGATCTTGGCGATCAGCCGCGTTGTCGCTGTAAAGTCGTGCAATTTTGTACAGTAGTTTTTTGTGCTGCTCGATCGCGGCGATAAACGCATCATCGTCTTCGACGCGCTCTGTGGCGGCGCTGGGTTGCAACCATAAAAACATCGTGGCCCCTGACTCGCTGCGGCCCAAACGGCCGATTGTTATGCGGTTTGCAGACATTGGTCGCAGCAAACCTCGCCAATATCACAGTCGTGCAAAAATATTTTTTGATTGTGCTTTTTCTTCCACCGCAGATGACGGATGACCGTGACACAGGCCATTTGCCTGCGAGAAGGAGTTTATCGTATGCACGCTGAAACCGAAGCACGCTGGCACGGCCTTGACGCTGTGCGCGCATTCGCCTTATTGCTGGGTGTCGTGTTGCACCTTTGCATGTCGTTTTTACCTGGCGCTCAGTTTTTCTGGATCGCTAGTGACAGCAGTCAAAGTACCGTTGTTGGACCTTTGTTTTTTGTCATTCATATGTTTCGGATGTTGTTGTTTTTCGTATTGGCCGGTTTTTTTGCACGCCTATTGTTGCAACGTATTGGCTGGCGCGAATTTGTGCGCAATCGTTGGCGACGTGTGGTGTTGCCGCTATTGTGCTTTTGGCCCCTGCTGCTTAGCGCAATTGTCGCGGTGTTGGTGTTGGGTACGTTATTAAAGCAGGGACAGCTACCGGCAAATCCACCACCGGGTCCGCGCTTTACCGCTGATGATTTTCCGCTGACACATTTGTGGTTTTTGTATCAGCTTGTGCTGGCGTATGGCGCGCTGTTGTTCGTACGCTTTTTGGCGAAAACCTGCGGTGTCACCGACGTGATCAATAATGCAATCGGTACGTGGCTTCATCGCGCGTTTTGGAGTCTGCCATTGCTGTTGGCCATTGCGTTGGCGATCAGCCTATATCTGCAGCCGCAATGGTATATGTGGTTTGGGATCCCAACGCCGGATCGGCAGTTGTATCCTAACTGGCCATCCGCGATTGGATTTGGTGGTGCCTTTGCACTCGGTTGGTATTGGCACCGCTATCGCACAGATTTGTCTATCTTGGCGTCGTCGGCACCTTGGTGTTTGCTGTTCGCAATAGTGGGCAGCGTTCTGTGTTTGCAGATCACCGGTGCGGCACCGTCGTTGACGGTGGCAGACAAAACCGTGCACACCGCCATTTACGCGCTGCTGTATGCGTTATCGGCGTGGTGCTGGGTCTGTGCCATCATCGGCATCGGTTTGCGCTATTTGCAACACCACAATGCAACGCTGCGTTATCTCGCTGATGCGTCGTATTGGGTTTACCTGATGCATTTGCCGCTGGTGATGTTACTGCAGATCGTGATCCGCGATTGGTCACTGGCGTGGTGGGCAAAACTGCCGCTATCGTTTGCCGTCGCGATGGCGTTGTTATTGCTGAGTTATCACGGCATCGTGCGTCGCAGTTGGATCGGTGTGATGTTAAATGGTAGACGCGCGCGTTAAGCGCGGACCAAACAAAGATGAAATCAGGATTTGATTTTGACTTTTCGGACAGGCTTTAATTCGCGATTGACGACATGAGTACCGCGCTGACATTGCTCTTTCTTCCATTCACTTTGACGGCGATCGAGTTCGTCGTTGAACGCGCTGTCTGGATTACCTCGTGTCAGGCGACGCAGTGTTGCGATGCGCGACCGCAGCCATTCGCATTCGCCAGCCAACGGTTTCGTCGTCAGCGTACTGTCGTTGGTGTTGGTCGACGACTGACCGTGGGTGTTGTTGCTGCGTTGGCGCGCGGTCACAGAGGCTGGACGTTCAGGGGCTTTTGAGTAGTCAGGTCGATCGGGCGCCGGTTGGTATGCTTCGGTGATGCCGCGGTTGCCGTCGCTGTAATGCATGACGCCCTGTTCATCGCGCCAGGACATGATGGTGTTATCGGTGGCCTGCACCAAACCATGGCTAAGCCATAGCAGCAGGATAAAGGGTGTTCGGGAGGTCATCCGCAGCATTCCATGCTGAAAAGGGACGCTTATCAGTATGGTGATCTACCAACACAAAGGCCAGCGCTTCTGGCTGGCCTTCTTGTGCGAGATCGGCTTGTGCGACATTGACCCGACGGAGGTCCGGTTAACGCAAGCGGTTACCGGGTCGGCCCTGCTCTTTGACTTCGATCGACAGCTCGCCGGGCAAGCCATCACCGACGGCTTCGCCGGAATCGAGCTTGATCAGCAAGCGCAAATCGTTTGGCGAATCGGCATGATGCAAAGCGTCTTCATACGTGATTTCGCCAGTCTTGAATAATTTGAACAACGCCTGATCGAAGGTTTGCATGCCAAGTTCAGTACTGCGTTTCATTAGCTCTTTAAGCAGATGTACCTCACCCTTGCGGATGTGATCGGACACCAGCGGTGTGTTGATCAACACTTCGATCGCCGGACGCCGACCGGCACCGTCGGGTGTCGGAATCAATTGCTGTGCGACAATCGCTTTTAAATTCAGCGACAGATCGAGCAACACCTGATTGTGTTTGTCTTTCGGGAAAAAGTGCAGGATGCGATCAAGTGCCTGATTGGCGTTGTTCGCATGCAAGGTACACAACGCCAAATGACCGGTTTCAGCAAACGCAACGGCGTAATCCATGGTTTCTGCGGTGCGCACCTCACCGATCAAAATGACATCGGGGGCTTGCCGCAAAGTATTTTTCAACGCGACTTCAAAATTTTCGGTATCAATACCGACTTCACGCTGGGTCACGATGCATTTTTCGTGACTGTGCATAAATTCAATCGGATCTTCGATCGTGATGATATGGCCGGTCGCATTACGATTGCGATAACCGATCATTGACGCCAATGAGGTTGATTTACCGGTACCGGTCGCGCCGACAAAAATGATTAAACCGCGTTTGGTCATCGCCAGCGTTTTGATCACTTCCGGCAAACGCAATTCTTCGGTAGTCGGAATGCGCATTTCGATGCGGCGCAACACCATGCCAACGTTGTTACGTTGTTGAAAAGCGCTGACACGGAAACGGCCAATGCCGCTGGCCGAGATTGCAAAATTGCATTCGCGGGTGCGGGCAAAATCGCGACGCTGCTCTTCGTTCATTACCGACAACACAACTTCGCGCGCTTTTTCGGGCGCCAGTTCACGCTGAGTGACCGGCACGATCTTGCCATTGATTTTCATGCAAGGCGGTACACCGGCCGTGATAAACAAGTCGGAGGCCCGCTTGCTGACCATGAACTTCAAAAGGCCTTCAAAATCCATTGCTACTCCTTAATTTCCAGCACCGCCCGTGTTGCAGTGTAACGGTCAGGCGGCACGGATTTCGTGAACTGACTTAGAAATCTTCCTTGTTCTTGGCTTTTTCGCGGGCGTCTTGCCGCGTGATCAGGCTCTTCGCAATCAGATCTTTCAGTGTTTGATCCAGCGTTTGCATACCGACATTCGCACCGGTTTGAATGGCCGAATACATTTGCGCCACTTTGTCTTCACGGATCAAGTTGCGAATCGCTGGTGTGCCGATCATGATTTCATGTGCCGCCACACGACCACCGCCGATTTTTTTCATCAGCGTTTGTGAAATAACCGCTTGCAGTGATTCCGACAACATCGAACGCACCATGCCTTTTTCGGCGGCCGGAAACACGTCAATAATACGGTCAATCGTTTTGGCCGCCGAGGTCGTGTGCAACGTGCCAAAAACCATGTGACCGGTTTCAGCGGCGGTCAGTGCCAAACGAATCGTTTCCAAGTCGCGCATTTCGCCGACCAGAATAATGTCAGGGTCTTCACGCAAAGCAGAACGCAGCGCTTCATTAAAGCCCAAGGTATCGCGATGAACTTCGCGTTGGTTGACCAAACATTTTTTTGATTCGTGCACGAATTCGATCGGGTCTTCGATCGTCAAAATGTGCTCGTATTTGTTTTCGTTGATGTAGTTGATCATGCCGGCCAATGTTGTCGATTTGCCGGAACCGGTAGGGCCGGTGACCAAACACAGACCACGCGGTTTCATCGCAATTTCTTTAAACACCGATGGCGCATTGAGTTCTTCGAGACTCAAGACCTGCGAAGGAATCGTACGAAACACGGCACCCGCACCGCGATTCTGATTGAACGCATTAACACGAAAACGGGCGACACCAGGCAGTTCAAATGAAAAGTCGGTTTCCAAAAATTCTTCATAATCTTTGCGCTGCTTGTCGTTCATGATGTCATAAACGAGGCTGTGCACCATTTTGTGGTCCAACGGTGGCACATTGATGCGACGAACATCGCCATCGACACGTATCATCGGCGGTAAACCGGCCGACAAGTGCAAGTCAGACGCGCGGTTTTTCACCGTAAAGGCAAGCAGCTCGGTAATATCCATGGGCGGGTCCTGTAAACGTTTCCGTTGATTTTGTTGTTATTCACAGACTTAGAAAAGGCCTCGACGACAGTGGTCGGAAGTGCGACTTTTTTAAGTGGATAAGCATCTAGCCTTAGACTCTAGCGCAAGCGCATGACTTTATCATCTCGCCTCGACCAAATTCGGCAACGCATCGCAGTTGCCTGTACACAAAATGGCCGCGATCCGGCTTCGGTGCAACTGCTGGCCGTCAGCAAAACCTTTCCGATTGACCAGATTAACCAGGCCTACGCGCTTGGCCTGCGTCAGTTCGGTGAAAATTATGTGCAGGAAGCCGTCGACAAAATCACTGTGTTGCCGGTAGATATTCAGTGGCATCACATCGGCCCGTTGCAAAGCAACAAGGCCAAGCTGGTCGCTCAGCATTTTGCTTGGTGCCAAAGCGTTGATTCCTTAAGCCTCGCCCAGCGTTTGTCACGTTTGCGCGCAGGCCTGTCACCACTGCAGATCTGTCTACAGCTGCACATTGGCGGTGAGGCAAGCAAAAGTGGATTGGGTGCTAACGAGTTATTGGCCATCGCCAGTGATGTGGCCGCACTACCGCATCTGACTGTGCGCGGCCTTATGACGATTCCGCCACCAAGCGAGGACGTTCAGCAACAGCGGCAGTGGTTCGCCGAAGCCCGTGCTGTCTATCAGCAGCTTGCTGGCAAGGTTCGCACGGTTGATACCTTGTCGATGGGCATGTCGTCCGATCTTGAAGCCGCGATTGCCGAGGGCAGCACGATGGTGCGCGTCGGCAGTGCCCTGTTTGGTCAGCGGCCAGCCAAAGTTTCCCAGTAATTGAAAGGATTATCCGGTGAGTGAGTCTTTACATGAGTGCCGCGTTGCGGTGTTGGGGTGCGGCAGTTTGGGCGTCAGCATTGTCAGCGGTTTGTTGGCGATGGGTTTGCCGGCAACACAGATCACAGCGACGTCACGCCGCGCCGAACGCTGTGCTGAACTGCAGGCCAAACTCGGTGTAAACACCAGCAGCGATAATCGCGTTACAGCTGCGCAGGCCAATATCGTGATCTTGGCGGCAAAACCGATGCAGTTGGCGGATTTGTGTCGCGGCCTGGCAGCGGACAATCATCAGCAGCGGCTTTTTCTCAGCGTCGCAGCCGGTATTGAAGTCGGCCAGATTGAACACTGGCTGGCACAAACAACCGCGATTGTGCGCGCCATGCCGAATACGCCAGCGGCCGTGCGCGCCGCCGCCACCGGTTTGTTTGCTGGCCCAACCGTGACGCCATCGCAGCGCTTGCTGACCGAGCAGCTGTTCAGCGCGATTGGTCGCTGGGTCTGGTTGACCGACGAAAAGTGGATGAACTGGGTGACGGCGCTGTCCGGCAGCGGGCCGGCGTATTTTTATCAATTGATGGCCGATATGGTGCAGGCAGCCATTCAGGCGGGTTTTCCTGCTGAGGCGGCCGAACTGCTGGTCAAACAAACTTCGCTCGGCGCCGCATTGCTTGCCAATCAGCAGGATGCCGATCCGTTGCCGGAGCTGATCCGGCGCGTGCGTTCACCGGGCGGCACCACCGAACGCGCGTTGAACACTTTGGCCGCCCACGATTTCGCTGGCATCATAAACGCCATGTTGAGCGCCGCCGAACAACGCGGTCAGGAAATGTCGGTCGCGATGCGATCTTTGTAGGAAAGCACGATGCATCCAATTCAAATTGTGGGCTTTTTGTTCGATTTTTATATTTCGATCGTGATGCTGCGGTTTTTGCTGCAGATCACCCGTGCTGATTTTTACAACCCACTGTCGCAATTTGCCGTGCGCATGACACAGCCGGTGTTGGCGCCGCTGCGTCGCCTGATCCCGGGACTCGGCGGTCTCGATCTGGCCTCACTGACATTTGCTTACGTACTGGTGATCATCAAGTTGTTTGTATTGGTGCGTTTGAGCGCCGGCGTGTGGCCTGATGTGCTCAGCGTGTTGATACGGGCGGTATTTGATTTGACGTTGTCGACGTTGCAACTGATGTTTTGGCTGGTCATCGTGCGCGCACTGCTGTCTTGGGTCGATCCCTACGGCAATGCACCGTTTGGCCGTGTGCTGATCCAACTCACCGAACCGTTGATGCGTCCTATTCGCCGCCTGATCCCTCCAATGGGCGGCCTCGATCTGTCGCCGCTGTTCCTGTTGCTGTTGATTGGGTTCGCGCAGTGGCTGGTCGGCAGTGTACTGATGGGAGCCTTGTGATTGGCCGAGCGCCTGAAAGTGTTGGTGCAACCGCGTGCCAGCCGCAACGCGATGGTCGGTTGGCAGGGTGACGAACTTAAAATCGCGCTGACCGCTCCTCCGGTCGATGGCGCCGCCAACGCAGCGCTGATCGATTTTGTCGCCGACACCCTCAAACTCAAGCGTCGCCAGATCAGTCTGCACAGCGGCGAAAGCAGTCGCCACAAGGTGTTGGCCATCGCTTCCGATAACCTTGACTGGCAAAAGCAATTGCCTGTTGTCCCCATTGTTTGAACGCTAATAGTCGCTATATACTCTTGCCATATAGCATCAAACAGAAAGGGGCTCGCATGTCCAAACCGATCGGAACCGTGTTTGAAAACAATCGCACACAGTCGGTCAGACTACCGGCCGAAACGCGATTCCCGCCCGACGTCAAACGGGTCGCCGTGCGCGTTGTGGGCAAAGACCGTGTGTTGTCACCGGTAAGCAACCGTTGGGACAGCTTCTTTCTCGCCGGCGAAGGGGTCAGCGACGACTTTATGAACGAACGCAGCGCACAGGCTCAAGCCGAGCGCGAGGCGTTCTGATGCTGAAATTCATGCTCGATACCAATATCTGTATCTACGTGATTAAACGTCGCCCTTTGTCCGCGCTCGAAACCTTTAATCGCCACGCGGGCCAGATCGCGATCAGCGCCATTACGTTGGCCGAATTGCTGCACGGCGCCGAGAAAAGCCAACACGTGGAGCGCAATCTACATGTCGTTGAAGATTTTGTGTCGCATCTTGATGTATTGGATTACACCGCTCAGGCGGCCGCCCATTACGGCGATATTCGCGCGGTACTCGAACGCTCAGGTACCCCCATTGGCATCAACGATCTGCATATCGCCGCCCACGCCCGCGCCAGCGGCCTGACACTGGTAACCAACAACGAGCGCGAGTTTGACCGCGTGCCCGGCCTGCGCTTGCAAAACTGGGCTTAGCCGGCAAACGGCATCACCCAGCCCGACTAAAGGTGAGGTAGGCCATTGCCTATTTTTCCATCGCTGATACACTTTCCGAACTCTTAAGAAAAAGGTTGAAGTCCCATGTCCAGCCAGTTGTTTTCACAACAGGTGGAGGCGTTTGCGCAATGGAAGGCAGGGGTCGCTAAAGAGCTACGTTCTTACCGTTTGTGGCTGCGACGCAATAATCTGTTCACCCCCGAAGGCGATATGCGGCTGTTCCATATGCTGGAAACGCTGCGATCTGATTACGTAACAATTGCTTTTGCCGGCGAGTTTTCGCGCGGCAAAACCGAATTGATCAACGCGATCTTTTTTTCCGGTTATGGTCAACGCATCCTGCCATCGCAAGCGGGGCGCACCACCATGTGCCCCACCGAACTTTATTACGATCGTGACACTAAAACCTCGTATCTGCGTTTATTGCCGATTGAAACGCGTTTAAGCGATATCGCTTTAGTGGATTACAAAGCGATGCCCGGTCAATGGGTCGAAATGCCGCTGCACGGCGATCAACCGGCCGATATGGCGCGTGCAATGCAAAGCCTGACCGAAACCAAAAAAGTACCGGAAGCGGACGCAATCAAACTCGGTTTTAAACTCGAACATCTTGATCGCGCCGAAGACAATCCGTCGATGGTGGAAATTCCCGCATGGCGACATGCATTGGTCAGTTTTCCACACCCCTTGTTGCAACAAGGTTTGCGCGTACTCGACACTCCGGGATTAAATGCCCTCGGTTCAGAGCCGGAACTCACCTTGAGTTTATTGCCGCAAGCGCAGGCTGTTGTGTTTGTGATGGCCGCCGATCAAGGCGTGACAGCCAGCGATCTGTCGATTTGGAATGAACACATCGCCGCCCTGAAAGATCGCCCGAATTTGGGTTTGTACGCGGTGCTCAATAAAGTTGACACCTTGTGGGATGAGCTCGATTCGCGCAAACGTATTGAAAAAGCATTGGGCCGCGTTTTGCGGCAAACCGCGCGTCATCTCGAACTGAAAGAAAGCGACATTATTCCGGTGTCGGCCAAACAAGGGCTGCTCGCCAAAGTGCGCGACGATCAATCGTTGCTGCTGCGATCACAGATCCTTGATCTTGAAAAATTATTGTCCGACACCGTACTGGGCACGCGCCGCCAGAATCTGTGGGAGCGTGTTGTGCAAGATGCCATTCGGCATGTTGAAGACAGCATGAAGGTGCTGCGCGGCCGCCGCGAACAATTGCAAAATCAAGCGCGTGACATGGCGTTGATTCAAGATCGCAATCAAGAAGCCATGGAAAAACTGGTTGCCGAAGCGCAGCAAATGCAAAGCGATTTTCGCCGCAAATTGCAGGCGCTGCATCCGTCACAACGGTTGATGGATCGGCAGGCACAGATCCTGCTCGAAATCATCGGCAACGAAGCGATGTCCAGTCTGATTGAGCGAACCCATCATCACATGATGGAGGCACGCACGACGGTTAGCTTGTTGCGGGCGATGCGCGAATTTTTCGCCGAAATGGACAAGAAGATGAACGAGCTTGCGCACCAGTCCGAGCTCAGCAATCGCATGGCTGAATCGATTTTCCGCAAATTCGAAGCCGACTTTGGTCTGCAAAAATTTGATCCCCGTTATTTACCAGCTCGCGGCTTCCGTCGCCGGCTGCAAGAAATCGTCAATGATGCCGATCAGCTGCCGCGCCAAATGCAGATCATCGCCAGCGTCGATTCGGTCGCCGTGCGTCGTTTCTTCACGACAACGGTTGCCAACATTACGCAATATTTGCAAGCCGTGCGTCGTGAATTGGTCAGCTGGAGCGCCAATGTGCTGGCGCCGTTAAGCCAGATGTTGCACAGCCAAAAAGAACTGGTGGAACAGCATGTTGAACAATTGCTGGCCATTCAGCACAGCGGCGCTACCGCCGCCGGCCGCCACAAGGCCTTGCATGTGCTGTTGATGGATCTGGACGGTGAACTGCAGCAAGCGGAACACATGCTACAGGCGTTGCATGCCCCCGCCCCCGAAACCGAAGCCAGCAACGTCGTTGACTTCGCGCGTATGCGGCGCTGAACACATCATCGCATCACCAAAGGGCCGTCACTGTACGGCCCTTATTTTTTGCCTGAGGATCACAGTGCACGCGCGGTTTTGCGTTACACTAAGCCATGAAAAGCGGTGCGTTGTTTGCGCGGTACCGCACCACTGATGGGCGCAAAAGGAGACCACAATGAAACGCATAGGGGCAGCCCTGTTGGGTTTGCTGTTGATGACACAAAGTTTTGCCGAACAGAGCAAAACGGTTGGCGATTACACCGTGCATTACAATGTTTTCAACAGCGCCAGCTTAACCGCTGATATTGCCCGCATGTACGGCATCACGCGCGGCGGCAATCAGGGTGTTGTCAACATCGCGATACGCAAACAAGAAGGGGCCGGTGACAAAGCCAGCAAAGCCAAAGTGGTGGGCAGCGTACAAAATCTCGTCGGTCAAAAAGATCAGTTGAGCTTTAAAGAGATCAATGAAGCGGATGCGATTTATTATATTGCGACGTTTCGTTTTGATGATAAAGATCATATGAAATTTAATATCGATGTGACGCCCGTGGGTGGATCATTGGTCAATATTGCACTGACGCAACAGCTTTATGTTGAAAAGTGAGAACGGGTTTACAGCAATTTGATAACGCGTATACTGCACGCGGGCTGGGGATTCCCCCTATACCAAAGCCTGAACTGTCCACTCAGCGCACAAGTTTGTTTACAGACTTGTGCGCTGAATTATTTCTACGGTAACACTTCATGAATCGCATTGTGCTTGCCACAGGCAACGCCGGCAAAATCCGCGAATTCAGTGCCTTACTGGCACCGCTTTCTTTACAGATTGTTTCGCAACGCGAACTCGGTGTCAGCGACGCCGACGAAACCGGCAAAAGTTTTATCGAAAATGCGATCTTAAAAGCGCGTCATGCTTCGGCACACACTGGCCTGCCGGCGCTGGCGGATGATTCCGGAATTGAAGTGGATTTTTTGCGCGGTGCGCCGGGCATTTATTCGGCGCGCTTTGCGGGCGAACCCAGCAATGATGTTGCCAACAATGAAAAATTGCTGCAGTCCTTGCTCGGCATTGACGATGCCCAACGCGGTGCGCGTTTTTGTTGTGTGTTGGCGCTGGTGTTGCACGCCGATGATCCGACACCGCTGATTGCCGAAGGTTATTGGAATGGTCGCATTCTGAGTGCGCCACGTGGCGACAATGGTTTTGGTTACGATCCCTTATTTTATGTGCCCAGTCATCATTGCAGTTCGGCAGAATTGCCGCCTGCCGTTAAAAGTCAAATTTCCCATCGTGCGCAAGCGACACAACAGCTGGTGCAACGTTTGCCAGAAAAGCTGCGTCACTGGGCGCCCGCGTGATCGATCATGTACCAACAGTTTGCCACGCCTCTGCCCTTAAGTTTGTACATTCATATTCCCTGGTGTGTGCGCAAATGCCCATACTGTGATTTTAATTCGCATGAATCACGCGGCGACATTCCTGAGCAGGCGTATATCGACGCGCTGTTGCGCGATTTGGAAAACGATCTGCCACGTGTGTGGGGTCGACGCATTCACAGCATTTTCTTTGGTGGTGGCACACCGTCTATTTTCAGTGCGGATAGCATCGATCGTTTGTTGTCGGGTGTGCGCGCCTTGTTGCCGTTTAGCGGCGATATTGAAATTACATTGGAAGCCAATCCCGGCACCATTGATGTGCACAAATTCAAAGCGCTGCGCCAGGCCGGTATCAATCGACTTTCAATTGGCGTGCAAAGTTTTGGCGAAGCACAGTTAAAAGCACTCGGCCGCATTCACGGTGAAATGGAAGCGCGCCGTGCTGCCGATTGGGCGCGCGATGCCGGCTTCGATAACTTTAATCTCGATTTGATGCACGGTTTGCCTCAGCAATCGGTTGATGCCGCATTGCACGATCTGCAATTGGCGATCACCGCTAAACCGACCCATCTGTCTTGGTATCAGCTGACGATCGAACCGAACACCCGCTTTGCGTTTGATCCGCCCATGTTGCCAGACGATGATGTGCTCGCCGATATTCAAGACCACGGCCATGCGTTGCTGCATGCGCACGGTTATCAACGTTATGAAGTGTCGGCTTACGCGCAGGCCCACCACCGCTGCTTGCACAATCTGAATTATTGGCAATTTGGTGATTACCTTGGCATTGGCGCCGGCGCGCACGCCAAGCTGACCGATCTGCAACAACAACGCGCGTATCGTCTAATGAAAAAGCGTCATCCCAATGACTACCTGCGCGGCGATAATGGATTTATTGCGAGCGAAGAAGTGATCAGCGCCGATGATATGCCATTTGAATTCATGATGAATGCCTTACGCTTGGTCGAAGGCGTACCCAGCAGCTATTTTCAGGCACGTACCGGCTTAAGTTTGAATGGATTGGATGCCGTGTTGCGGCATGCGCAGCAACGTGGTTGGCTGCATGACAGCGCACAGCAATTGTGTGCCAGTGAAATGGGCCTGCGTTTTTTAAACGATTTGCTGCAATTATTTTTACCCGATCAGCTGCAGAAGCTGGGTGCACGCAAAATCATTCCGATCCGCAGTGAGTTGTAACGATGCCCGAACCGTTTGATTTCAGCGCCCTCGCCAAACCCTTTTGCGATCATCAGCATGTGTATGATGCACGCGGTCTGCGTTGCCCAGAACCGGTTATGATGTTGCGTTTGAAAATGCGCCAGCTACCGGCCAACGACACGCTCTTGGTGCTGGCCGATGATCCGGCCACCACACGCGACATTCCACAATTTTGCCGTTTTATGGAACACCGTTTGCTCGCCAGTGAAACCGGGACAACGCCCTATTTGTATTTGCTCGCCAAAGGTCTGGCGTGATCCGCTAAACGATCACAGCACTTCGAATTTATGCGATTGTTCCTGCTCAATTTGCTGCGCTTGTTCGCGGGTGATGATCGACGCGCGCACGCCATTGCGGCCTTGCGATTTGGCACTGTAAAGTGCCTGATCGGCGCGGTTTAGCAACACATTAAAATCCGCATCGCCTTGTAGCTGCGCGACACCGACGCTCACTGTCACGTGCAATTCTTGCCCCTGATACGGAATGGGATATTCCGCCAAGCGCACACGCAAACGATCCAGTGTTGTCACGGCGGTGCTGACGTGCGTGTGTGGCAAGAGCGCAACAAATTCTTCCCCTCCCCAACGCCCAACAATATCGGTTTGGCGCAAGGTCCGTTTGCAGATCTGCGCAAACGTTTTCAGTACCGTGTCGCCGCAGTCATGTCCATAGTGGTCATTGATGTATTTGAAATGATCGAGATCAAGGATCGCGACGCAAAATTCGACGCCATAACGACGCGATCGCTCAAATTCGACCTCCGCCAGCTCCAGCACACGGCGACGGTTGTACAAGGCCGTTAAGGTGTCGGTTTCAGCCAACAGCATCAATTTAAGTCGGGTCTGTTTCTGTTTGTACGCAAACAGCATCAAAAAACCGATCACGACCAGTAATAAACTGGACGCCAATAAGTACACATTGTTGCGTGCTTGCTGCTGCTGCAATTCTGCCGCTTTCAATGCATTTTCTTTTTGCAACAACATGTTTTCCTGTTGCTTGCGTTCCGACTCGAATTTGACGCGCAATTCAGCCGTCGTTAGCGATGTGCCTTCTTGTATCAGCTCTTCGTACAGCTGATGATAAAGCTGCAAACGATCGTAGGCGCCGGCGAAATCGCCGGATTGTTTCAGAATGTCGGCATACGTTTGATTGGTGCGCATCAGCAAACGCTTGTCAGAGATCGATGCCGCCAATTGATCGGCTTCTTTGATATCAGCCAGTGCTGCTTTTTTTTCCCCGCGTGCAAGCTTGGCTAGCGCCAATCCACGCAAACACATGATCAATGAGGGCTTGTCGGTGGCATCGCGAAACCAGCGCATCGCAAACAGATAGTCGTTATAGCTGTCGGCATACAGACCTTTTTCACGCGCGATCTCGGCCAGACCAAAACGTGCAAATGCGACGCCTTGAAAATCGTCGATTTTCTGAGAATGCTCCAACGATTCCTGCATTAGCGCCTTGGCTGAATCAAACTGTTTTTGCGCGAGCCGCACATTGGCCAAGCTGTAGGTCTCGACTGACAACTTGAAGTGATTATTGCTTTCGCGATGGCGCGCGATCGCTTCCTGATAAAAGTACGTGGCATCGTCCCGTTGCTGCATATCGGAATACAAATTGCCGAGCGCCGACGCGACATCGGCGCGTTCTTTAAACAGACTTTGCTGCGGCGCGATCGTGTACGCGCGGCGCAGATCGGCCAACGCCTCCGCCGTGCGCGAAAGCGTGGTGTACGCTTCGCCACGTGCGATCAGTGCATCAAGCAAACGTTGTTCATTGGGGTGCGCTTCGAGTTGCACCAAGACTTCGTTCAGCAACTTCACCGATTGATCCGATTGACCACCAATGTCTAAAGCGGCGGCGCGCGCAATGATCAGCCGCATGCGCAGATCCTCGTCAGTGACCGCGCGAACGCTTTGCAAACCATCGGTGGCGTGATTGAGGGCGTCGAGATTCAACGCCAACGCGTAGGCGCTTTCGGACGCGATCGCATGCCAGTGCGCGCGATCGCGTGGTGCCAATGAGGTCGAATTCAGTTGCACCAACGCATACTCATAGGCGCGGCGCGGATTGCTTTGCACCAGCGCTTCAACGTCATCAAAATTTTTGGCGTGCAGCAGGCTATGGCACAGCAGCAACAGCAGAACGGCATAACGCACGATCAGGGGACCGCGAACAGGGCGTACTGAAAAGACTAGTCGATTATCGTGATGCTGGCGTGTTGGTGGAGGATCCCTTCGCCACGTGCGATAACGTTCTGACCAAACATGACACCCCCGGTCTGACGGCGAAAAGTGGCCAGCGTACGTAAGGGCTCACGTTCGCCGTCGAGCTCGCCGTTGTCTGGATCGCGTGTGGTCAGCACGCAGCGGGAACACGGTTTGACCAACTCAAACTCGATGTCATTGATGCGGATACGCTGCCAGCGATCTTCAGCGAAAGGTTCAGCGCCTTGGACAACGATATTAGGCCGGAACCGGCGCATATCGATCGGTTTGTCGAGGCGACGATTCAATTCGGCCAACGAGCCTTCACCGATCAACAGCAACGGAAAACCATCCGCAAAGCTGACTTCATCACCGTCCTTGGCATAATTCGGATCGACGGCGCGCTCACTGTGCTCGTCCATCGTCACCGGAATGGCTGTTCGCCCCAGCACTTGTGTAAACCACGTTTGTGCCAGCTCATCGGCAACGACAGCCGACACGGACTCGCCCCAAATAGTGACGGTGCGTCGCTCAGTCGTTGCTGACAATTTCAACGGTGAACGACCTGTGCAATGTGCCCAGACATCACCGTCTTGCAGACGAGTCGCGACCGATTGCAGAGCACCGCATTCGCGTTGCGTGATCATTTTGCCGTGCTCATCCACCAGCATCCAACGCCGATCGCCAGCCAAACCACGACGCTCAACCCGGGCTTCGCTGACACGGTATCCCATGGTCGACTTCACCGGATAGATCCATAAATCTGACACAATAAGCGGCATCGATATTGTCCATAGGCGCACGCGAGTACCGCATTATGCAAAAACTGATCGACAACGCAAAACAAGATTCGGATCCGCGTCAGTGGGATCCGCCTTTTTGTGGCGATATCGATCTTGAAATTCAACGTGATGGCCGCTGGTTTTATTTGGGCACGCCCATCGAACGCGACGCGATCGTGCACTTGTTCGCGCGAATTCTGCGGCGACAAGATGGCGACTATTTTTTGGTGACTCCGGTCGAAAAAGTGCGTATCCGAGTCATCGATGCGCCGTTTGTTATTGTGGCTTGCACAATCAGCGACGATCAGATTTTGTTGCACGATAACCTCGAACACACCGCGCCGTTGAACAATGACAACGCGTTGTATTTCGACCGATCAAAAACGCAGCCTTATGTGCACTGGCGCGGTACACTGTCCGCCAGTCTGTCACGCCCGGTCTACTACGAATTGTGCGAACAGGCATTGCGCCAAGCCCCCGTCGACGGCCAATACGGTGTGCACAGCGCCGGCCACTTTTTTGCTTTGGAGCCATCGTGATCGCTTTACTGCAACGAGTCACTCACGCGAAAGTCACGGTTGAAGAACGCTGCGTCGGGCAAATCGATGCCGGCCTCTTGGTGTTTTTTTGTGCCGAGCCCGCTGATCACGAAAACCACATCGAACCGTTTTTGCAACGCCTGTTGAATTACCGCATTTTTGCTGACGACAAGGGCAAAATGAACCGTTCCGTACGCGACATTCAAGGTGGCGTTTTATTGGTGCCACAGTTCACGTTGGCCGCGGACACACGTTCGGGCCTGCGGCCCAGTTTTTCCGCTGCCGCAGCTCCGCAACGTGGTCGCGAATTATTTGAATATGCCTGGCGACAATTGCAGACGTTGCATCCACACTGCGCCGCCGGTGAGTTTGGTGCCGACATGAAAGTGTTGCTGCTCAATGATGGGCCAGCCACTTTTTGGCTAAGCAGTTAATCACAGCAAGAAACAACGCCACTGCTGTTTAATGTTGTTGCATAATTTGGTCAAACCGCTGTTGCAACTCACCACTGTTGTGCATTAACCGTAACTCTTCGTCAATGTCAGTGCGTAGTTGTTCGGCCAGTTCAAATGATTTCGCAATCAACATGCGCACTGGCCACGACGGAATCTCGGGAATCGCTTGGTGGCCAAATTCGCCGCTGGCAAAATAGTTCTTGCCAATCAAGCGGTGCCCCTCAATCACTTCGATGTTGTACGGAAAAATTTGGCAACGACCGAGCGACAATTTCGCAAACACCGCCTCATAGCTGTCAGCGCCCAGATCGAGCTGTTCATCGACAAGCCCCAACATCGAAAAATTGTGGCCCTGCACACCGCACAAACGGAATCGCAACAGATCTTTGCGTTGCGCCAACGGTAAACCGGTTGGAAATTCACGACGCGCGTAAATCGCATGAATCGAAACGGACCAAAGCGGCTCGCTGAAATAGAATGATTTTTCGCGCTCGGCGTTGGCACTGCCATTCATAATCATGTCGGCCATTTCGCCATTGGCCGTGTCGCGCAGACAACGCTTAAACGGCAAGATCACCATCGTGTGTGACCATTGCCGCTTACGAAAAATCGTCTGCAACACGTCAATGGAGAGGCCGGTAAATTCTTGACGACCATCAGCAGAGGTTATCAGCCAACTAAACGGTGGATAAGCATCACCATCCGAACAGACTCGCACAAATTTTTCGGCGGCAAAGCCAGTAGATGTCACCGTTGACAACCAAAACAGCAACGTAAACGTTATAAAAGAACGTTTACTGAAAACGGCGGATGCTATGAAAAGGCGATTACTGCTCTGCAACATGCCGACCTACTGCGGATTAAGTCTGGCAGAGTATAGAACAATCGAAGTTATCACCGCGTTTGTTTCGACGCGACAGCGCTAAAAAGTGCGTATAGCGAAACACCGAAAAAATGTCATGCCGTGCGAAGTGAGGCGCAGACACAGACAAAGTGCAGGAGCATTTTGTGCAATGCCGTTGCCGCTTGCCGTTGGCTACAAGGATGTAGCCAACATATCGCTTGGCGGAAATGAGCCGGTGTTTGTCGGCGCTGCAAGCGACGCGATGTGCGCTATGACCGGCTTCCTTCAGTTTAATCGTGATTGTCGGGTTCGAAGAAAAGCCAGGCCACTTGCGTAAACTGCGCACGAAATGCTGCTTCAACGGCATTGATGTCCGCTACCAGTTTTTTTGCATCCTGCTTTTCTTGCATCTGCGCTTTAACGGCAACCATGATGTCGCTACCCATTTGCAACGTACGCAAGTTAAACACCGTTTCGACTTGCGGTTGCGCTTTCAAAAACGCTTTCATCGCCTCACGTGTCGTTGGCGAAACACCTTGGCCAACCAACAATGATTTGACTTCGACGCCAACAAAAAAAGCCACAACAACGAGCAGTACGCCGATTGCGATACTGCCCATCGCATCCCACATGGGATTGCCCGTGGCCCACGCCAAAGCGACCGCGATAAATGCCAACGCCAAACCCAGCAACGCCGCCAGATCTTCACCAAAAATCACCAACAATTCGGCTTCACGGGTTTCACGAAACCAACGCCATAACGATTGTGTGCCGCGAGTTTTGTTTACTTCCCGCAAACAGCCCCACATGGAGATGGCTTCAACCACGATACCAAAACCGAGTACGCCCAATGCCAACAGCGGATACGACAAGGGTTCTGGGTCATGCAGCTTGTGCCAGCCTTCGTATATCGAAAACAAGCCGCCCATACTGAACAACAACAACGCGACAATAAACGACCAGAAATACGTTTCTTTGCCATAACCCAGCGGATAATCATCCGACGGTGCGCGTTTGGAACGTTTCAAGCCCAGCAGCAAGAGTAATTGATTGCCGCAATCCGCTGTCGAATGCACCGCTTCCGCAAGCATGGAGCCGGAACCCGTGATCGCGGCAGCGACAAACTTCGCGACGGCAATGGCACCGTTAGCGCCCAGTGCAAAAAAGATCGCTTTTACCGAATCGGCACCGTGTGACATGGTTTATTCCTTTGTGGTGCGCGCAGCGGCGCATTTGTCAGCAAAAAACAAATCGCCGATGGTATCGGCGTGCGGGCATTTTACGTGAGCAGCGATGGCGATAACAGCAACAAGACCGTAGGCGCTGAGTAATGGTAACCAGGTATGGCGCAGCACAACACCAAGCCAATTGCGATCACCAATATACAGACTGCGTTGGCTAATTAAGCGTGTGAACAAATAGGCGGCGGCAATATCGACCAAGATAACAGCGGCATCGCTGATCAGTGCGTATACGCCCCACATCAAAACGGCACATAACGCCGTGACCGCTAAGATTGCGACCGCGATAAGGCAACCGTCCAGATCGCCACTGCAACCGGACGGATCAAGCCAATCCCAAGTACTTGTATCACTTTTGCTGCGCTGTTTTTCGAAACGCGGTTGGTATCGGTAACGCTGCAATTGTTCAACGGAAAAATGTTGTTGAACCCAGTGCAACCATAAACGTAAAAATACCACCAGCAGCGTATACGCCATCGCGAGTAGCACAGCATAGCGAAGGGCGAGTAAAGGCAGTGAAGCTCGTAAAACGAAATTGGCGGCCACACAACAAATCAGGACAATCGTAATGATGGCAAACATATGCCATTGCAGTGCGAATCGAATACGCATCACATTGCCAAAATCGCCCTTCAACTTCGGATCTGAAGATTTAGGCCATTTCACCGCGCAGCTGCCCTACTTTTTGTTGCAATCCCGCCGCAGTCACATCCTGTGCCGCGATCGCGTCAGCAGCGACCAATTCGATTTTCATCCACAACTTCCACGGCAACCCCGTCATGGCTTTACCGTTGCGACGAGAAAAATAGCTGCCCCATAAACCACGCAAGGCCAGCGGAATCACCGGCACCGGTGTGCGTTTGATAATGTCTTCGATACCAGGGCGAAATTCATTGATGTTGCCATCAAATGTGATCTTACCTTCCGGAAAAATGCACACCACTTCACCCGCTTGCAGTGCTTCGGCGATTTTGTCAAAAGCCTGCGCTTTTAATGCCGGATCTTCTTTCGAGGGCGCGATCGGAATGGCTTTGACGGTGCGGAACAACCATGACAACACCGGTACTTTGAAAATAGTGTGATCCATGACAAAACGCACCGGACGTGGTACTGCGGCACAAATGATGATCGCATCGACAAAGCTAACGTGGTTGCACACCAACACACAAGCGCCTTCTTTCGGGATCTTGTCCATATCGCGATCACGTAGGCGATAGATCGTGTTGATCAAGATCCAGGCGACACAGCGCATCAAAAATTCAGGCACTTGCAAATAGATATAAATGGCGACGGCCGCATTCATGACCGCAACGACCAGAATCAACATAGGAATCGATAAACCCGATTTCAATAGGGTGCCGGCAAACACTGCCGATATAACCATCAATAACGCATTCAATACATTGTTGGCGGCGATCACACGCGACTGGTGTGAGCGTGGTGTCCGCGTTTGGATCAATGCGTAGAGTGGTACCGTAAAAAAACCACCAAAAACACCGATCAGAAACATCGCGATCAACACATGAATTGACGAGTTGGCGGTGAGAAATTGGCTAATACTCAGTAATTCAGCCGCTGGCTTCACGTCAATCAACGCCCAATCAATCGCAAAAACACTTAAACCAATTGAACCCAATGGTACCAAGCCAATCTCAATACGGCCTTGCGAAAGACGATCGCACAACAGCGAACCGACACCGATGCCGATCGAAAAAATGGCGAGCAATAACGTAAACACGGTTTCGTCAGCACCTAGATTGGCTTTGGCATATACCGGCAGCTGCGACAATATCGTTGCGCCATAAAACCAAAACCACGAAATGCCGAGCATCGATTGGAATACTGTCCAATTTTGTTTTGAATATTTCAGTAAGCGCCACGTTTCGCTGAAAATATTCCAGTTGATCTGTAATTGCGGATCGGTTGCCGGTGCGACAGGTACCTGACGTGCGCTGATGTAACCGATGATCGCGACCAAAATCATCGCGACACACGACGCCAGCAGTAAATTTTCGCTCATCAATATGCCGGCCAACATTTGACCGAGCAATATCGCGATGAACGTACCCATTTCAATAAGGCCGTTACCGGCAACCAGTTCATCACGATGCAAATGTTGTGGTAACACCGAGTATTTGACCGGACCAAACAGTGTTGAATGGGTGCCCATTAAAAACAATGCACCCAACAACAGCGGAATATGATTCAAGTAGAAACCGATACTGGCCAAAATCATAATGCCAATTTCCAGAATTTTGGTGGCACGGACAAAGATGGTTTTTTCCCATTTGTCCGCCATTTGGCCAAACGTCGCGCTGAATAAAAAGAACGGCAGAATAAAGATGCCACCCGCCAATGCTGAGAAAGCACCAATATCTTCGGCGCTACGCGTGCCACCGTACACAATCAGCAGAATCAATGTGTTCTTGAATAGATTGTCATTAAATGCGCCTAAAAACTGCGTCACAAAAAGCGGTAAGAAGCGGCGTTGGTGTAACAGATTGGCGTTATGACCGGCACTCATGCGATGTCCTTATGCGTCACTCGGTACGGTAGCAAATTTGGGTAAATGATCGGAATGCTCGAACCAGTTTACCGCATCGGCATAGAACACGTGTGACTGCGGTTTGATGTCACGTGACTCTTTCAGTGACGCCAATGCGATATGCAATTCACCGGGCCAGCGTTTGGAACGAAAGAACATTTGTGAGGCGCAATGACGGCAGCGCCCACGTTCGGCATCGGCTGACGACGAATACCAGATGACATCACGTTCATCGAGTGTGCACTGTTCGTTGGCAACACCGATCCATGTCACAAACGGCGCACCATGAATACGTCGACAAACGCTGCAATGACAATGCGCACACCATTTGACCGGCAGGGTTATGGAAAAATGGACGTTGCCACAAAAGCAGGCACCGGAAATACGTTGTGCAGGATGGTTCATGATGTCCCCTTACGTTGCGGAATGTTGCGCACTGTAGCGGGAACAACGAAGCAAAACAAATCGAATTGTGCGCGCACCAAAATAAGGCACGCCGGGTGTTATGGCTTGATACCCAATGCCGTGATGCTGTTTTGCCAACACTGTTGTTGCAAGTCGCTTATTGCCACATCTTTTACGGCGGCGATGGTGTGCGCGATATGCGGCAAATACGCCGGCTCGTTGCGCCGCGACGCCGGTTTTACCGGCAGATCGCGCGGCAACAAATACGGTGCATCGGTTTCTAACAGTAAACGATTTAACGGAATATCACGCACGGCGTCACGCAAATCGTGGCCGCGGCGTTCATCGCAGATCCAGCCGGTAATGCCAATGTACAGATCGCGTTTTAAACAATCGTGCAACTGCGCCCGTGTACCAGTGAAGCAATGCAAAATGGCGGTAGGAATGTGCGCGCGATAGCGATCGAGTATCGCCAAAAAATCATCGTGCGCATCGCGGCAATGCATATACACGGGTTTTTGTAGTTGCACCGCGATCTGCAACTGCGCCGCAAATGCATCGCGTTGTGCCTCGGGTGGCGAAAAATTGCGATTGAAGTCGAGACCACATTCACCGATGGCGACCACTTGAGTTGACTGCGCTAATTGCATCAATCGTGTGGTACTGTGTTCATTCCAGCGACTGGCCTGATGCGGATGAACACCCGCCGTCGCGCACAACTGCCCTGCTTCAGCCAGTGCGATGACCTGTTCGGTTTCGTCCAGATCGGAACTGATCAATAATTGCTGCGTAACACCGACCGCGCGTGCACGGGTTACCACCTCGCCAACATCGTGACGAAATTGACTTGAATTTAAATTGACACCGATATCGAACCACATGATTTTTTTGCCGTGTTTTGAGCTGGATCTTTGGTTGCGTTTAAAACAAATAGGATTACGTAAGTGATTCTGCGATCGTGGCCGTTCATCCTTCGATGACCTCAGAAATCCCCTTGCGGGACAAGCTCAGGACGAACGGGATTGGCGGTTGGAGTTTCTCTGAGGCTCAAAACCATTCAAGTACCGTTCGTGGTGAGCCTGTCGAACCATGAACGGGCAGGTACATCGTGATTGCTGGCTTTCATTAAAACAATAGGGCGATTATTCAATCGCCCCATTTTAATTCGTATCAATCCGACACTACTTCGTCTTCATCGGGTTTTTTGTCTTTTTCGAGAAAGCGTGCGATCAGCAAACCGGCTTCATATAACAACCACATCGGCACGGCCATCATTGTCTGTGAAATGGCATCGGGCGGCGTCAGAATAGCGGCGACGATAAAAATGATCAGCACGATATAACCGCGCCATTCGTTGAGTTTTTTGGTGCTGACAACGCCTAAGCGCACCAGAATCAAAATCACCACTGGCACTTCGAAACTGACGCCAAAAGCCAAAAACATAAACAACGCAAAATCCATATAAAAACTGATGTCGGGCATGTATTGCACGCCCTGCAGTTGAATCGCGCCAAAGAACTGGATGCAGACCGGCACCACTATAAAGTACGCAAACGCTGCACCAGCATAAAATAACAAGATTGCCGACACCAACAAGGGGATCGCGAGGCGCTTTTCATGTTTGTACAAACCCGGTGCGACAAACGCCCACAGCTGATAGATCACCACCGGTGCTGCCGCGAACAACGCGCCGTAAATGGCCAAGGTTAACGGTGCCAAGAACTGCGAGGCAATTTGGGTGGCGATCATCGTGCTGCCCGGTGGCAACACATCGATGACTGGTTTGATGAAATATCCGTACAGCTCGGTCGAATAAAATGCTAACGGAATAAACGCGATAACGACGGCCAACACGGCACGCACGATGCGATCACGCAATTCAAACAGATGCGACATCAAGGGCATTTCGCCCATACGCTCTCCAAGGCTCATGGCGTTTTCGTCTGTCCTGTCGCGTGATCAGTGGTCGTCGCGGGTGGCACGTTTGTTTGATGAGCGGTCGTTGGGTGAACCGGCGTATCGTGAATGGTCGGTGTCGCGTCCTTCATGCTTTCACGCAAAGCGGCTTCTTCTTTAGCCAATTGTTTGCGCATTTCTTCGACGCGCATTTCGCGATCAATTTCTTCTTTCATATCGGCAAATTGGCGTCGCCATTTGCCGAGCATACGCCCGGCATAACGCGCCAGCTGCAACAGCTTGTCGGGACCCAGCACCAACAAACCGACCAGGCCGATAATGATCAGCTCAAAAAAACCAACGTCAAACATGGTGAGTCTTAGTCTTTGCGCTCAACTTTGCCTTCAATCGTTTTCGGCGGTGTGGCGTCCGCTTGCTTCTCTTTATCAGCGTCGTTTTCACCTTCTTTCATCGACGTTTTGAAACTCTTGATCGCGGCGCCGAGATCGCCGCCAATATTGCGCAATTTTTTGGTGCCAAAAATCAACAAAACGATGACACCAATGATGAGAATTTCTTTAAAGCCGATCATGTTAATACCTCTACCTACATTTATGAATACGTTAAACCGGGCCCATGATATGGAAATGCAAATGGCCGACTTCTTGTCCGCCCTCGCGGCCGGTGTTAATCACGGTACGAAAGCCGTTGGGCAAGCCGTTTTGTTGCGCGATATGTTGCAAGCTAACGGTCATGTGGCCCATCAAGGCGGCATCGCTGCTTTCAAGATGGGCGAGGCTATCGATATGACGACGCGGCACCACCAGCAGATGGACCTTGGCTTTTGGATGAATATCCTTGAACGCGATGCAATGTTCATCGCTATAAACCTGCGCCGACGGGATGTCACCGGCGATGATCTTGCAAAAAATACAGTTCGACATGGTTATGGGGTCAGCCGTGGGTTGGCACTGAAGCAGTTTAACTGATCAACTCGCGCTTGGAGTTTGCGAAAATGCAAACTCTCACGAAGATTTGTAAGGCTGTACTTTGCGCTTCGTCCAAGCCACCGACACCAGCAACCAAGCCCCCGCGGCGGAAATCAGCGCAGCGATGGTCCAGGCTTCCGGTTTAGCGGCATAGAGCACGAGGCCGGTGGCAGCGAGCGCCCAGCCCATCAGGCCGCGCTGATGCAGGTGTTGCAACAGCCTATCGTCGGTTGTCGGCGGCGGCGTGGGTGGCACCGAGGCTTGTTTGAGCCCTTCGATCAGGTAGGTCGGCAGCTGCGGTAGTTCGTTAAGCAACAAGGGAACACTGCGTTTGAACTCGCGCCAAATACGACGTGGACTGCGCTGTTCACGCGCCCAGTCTTCGAGAAACGGTTTCGCGGTTTGCCACAGATCGAGTTCGGGATAAAGCTGGCGACCCAGCCCTTCAACGTAGAACAGCGTTTTCTGCAGTAACACCAGCTGCGGCTGCACTTCCATCTGAAAGCGCCGCGCGGTTTGAAACAAGCCCAGCAAAAATACACCAAACGAAATGTCCGCCATTTTTTTGCCAAAAATCGGTTCGCAGTTGGCCCGCACAGCGGCTTCAAAGTCTTCGACACGAAATTCATCGGACACCCAGCCACTGTGAATATGCAGCTCGGCGATGCGCCGATAATCGCGATTAAAAAACGCGATAAAATTTTCGGCCAAGTACAATTGATCGTTTTGATCGAGTGTGCCGATGATCGCGCAATCAATGCCGATGTAACGTGGGTCAGTCGGATCGCGTGCATCAACAAAAATATTACCCGGATGCATATCGGCATGAAAAAAACGATCGCGAAACACCTGCGTAAAGAAAATTTTGACGCCGCGCTCGGCCAGCAATTTCATGTCAACGCCGGCCGCCTTCAACGCCGCGACATCACCGATGGGAATGCCATGTATGCGCTCCATCACGAGCACGCTTTCCCGCACATAATCAAAATGCACTTCCGGTACATACAGCAGTTTACCGTCCGCAAAATTGCGTTTTAGCGCCGACGTATTGGCGGCCTCCAGCCGCAGATCCAACTCATTGAGCAAGGTGTGTTCATAATCACGAACGATGGCACGGGGCTTCAGGCGTTTACCATCAATATGGCGTTTTTCAATTTGTGCGGCGACAAACTTCAGCAAGCGTAAATCATCGGTAATTTGTTCGCGAATGCCGGGACGAATCAGTTTAACCACCACATCACGGCCATCGTGCAGTTTCGCCGCATGCACTTGCGCCACCGATGCGGACGCCAACGCCCGTTCATCAAATTGCGCGAGCTTATCAGCGATCGCACAGCCCCACGCCTTTTCAATTTGAGCACATGCCGCTTGTGGGCTGACCGGTGGTACCTGATCTTGCAAAGCGGCCAATGCATCAGCGATATCAAGCGGCAACAGATCACGGCGCGTCGATAACATCTGACCAAACTTAACAAAGATCGGGCCGAGTTCGATCAAGGCGTTTTTCAAACGCTCGCCACGCAGTAAATGCACATCACAGCGGCTCTGCCAGAAAAATAGTACATTGGCCAATAGTGCTACACGACCCAATGCATCATGCTGATGCAGATCCAGCAAACGCCAATGATGGCACACTCGCAGAATCGTCATCATACGCTGCAGAATCCGCATCGACTTCATAAACGAATTCCTTTTTGACGCGCTTTCGCGAACAAACGTTCAGCGTCGTCACGCAAGCGGTCTACGTCTTTATAAAAGTGTGACAACTCGTTGCGACTGACAATCCAATTACGCTCTTCTTGCGCGTACTGCGCTGCACTGCTCATCACATGCGCCACACTGCTTTTCCCCCACGCCTGCAAACTGCGCAACACGTTACCGATCTGATGCGCGGCAATATCACCAACAAATTCGGACAATTTTTCTTCCCAATCGGGCTGCAGATCCGAAAACAATAGCTGCCAACGCTGCGCTGCACCGATATCACCGCTGATCTGCAACAAACCGGCACGCACTTGATCTTTGTTCAAATGCGCTTCAACGAAACTGCTTAACTCTCCGCTGATCGTAACGGTGGGTGGCGTGTCAGCGTTTTCAAGACACAATTTACCTTCAAGCACGATAAACCGAATCGGCTTTTCAATTGGCTTAATCTGTATGGCAAGGCTGGTGTTATTCAGGGCCTGCAAACGCGATGCAGCCGCCGGATCAAGTTGCAGCACTCGATTGAGTGCAGATTCGAAGAGTGGGAATAGCAATAGAGGAATCATGTCTGCCACAGTAAGTGAATAATCTTTGCCTTTTCGTAGTTGACTTCAAACCACTAAAATCAGATTCCGTTCGTCCTGAGCTTGTCCCACAAGGGGATTTCTTAGGTCATCGAAGGATGAACGGTGACAACACGTTTCGCTCCCGTTCATGGTTCGACAAGCTCACCACGAACGGTATTTGAACGTTTTCTCAATAAATTATTGAGAGAAAACAATTCAATACACATTATTTTTTACGCTTTGAACGCTCGATGCAGCGCCACAATACCACCCGTCAAATTAAACACGTCACAACGATCAAAACCGGCGTTCAAACACATTTGCTTCAGTGTTTCCTGATCGGGATGCATGCGAATCGACTCAGCCAAATATTGATAGCTGTCGGCATCGTTCGCGACCAGTTTGCCCATTTTGGGCAAAATATTAAAACTGTAAAAATCGTAGGCCTTGTTCAGCATCGGATGCAGGGGTTTGGAAAATTCCAACACCAACAGGCGACCACCCGGTTTTAGGACTCGGCACATTGACGCCAGTGCTTTGTCTTTGTCAGTGACATTACGCAGGCCAAAACCAATCGTGATCGTGTCGAAATAATTATCGGTAAACGGTAAACATTCGGCGTTTGCCTGCACGTATTCAATATTGCCGACGATGCCTTGGTCGGTGAGTTTGTCGCGCCCCACATTCAACATCGATGAATTGATGTCAGCGCACACGATATGACCTTCTTTGCCAACACGCGGCGCAAACAGCGCAGCGATATCACCCGTGCCACCGGCCAGATCCAAAATTCGTTGGCCCGGTCGCACCTGCGCCATTTCAATCGCATAGCGCTTCCAGAGACGATGCACACCAAACGACATCAGATCGTTCATCACATCATATTTCTGTGCTACCGAATGAAACACACCTGCCACCATTTTTTCTTTTTCGTCGGTAGCAACGGTTTTGTAGCCAAAATGTGTGGTGTTTTGCTCAGTCATCGATCGATACTCAAAAAGTCAAATTCGGAAACGAAGAAAGCAAAAGCAGAAAATCATCTTTACTTCGTGTTCGCCTGTGTATTTTATGCCGGTTTAAACAGCTCCGGCGGTGGTTCCCGGGTTTTGCCCGCCGCTTCCAGTTTAGTCAGATATTCTCGCCAGTATTGTTCGCGTTGGCTGCACAGTTCATGCAAATACTGCCAGGTATACAGGCCAGTATCATGACCATCGTCAAACACGATCTTAATTGCGTAGTTGCCGACCGGCTCCAGTTTAACGATGGCAACGGCCTTTTTACCAAACACCAGTTGTGCTTGCGCCGGCGTGTGACCGCGCACTTCAGCTGACGGCGACAGCACACGCAAAAACTCAGCGTCGAGCTGCGCGTTTAGCCCATCGTCAAACGCGAGCTCCAGCTGTCGCGAGATTTTGTGCAGATGAATTCGAGTCGGATGCGCCATGATTACAAAATATAACGGCTCAAGTCTTCGTTCTGAGCGAGCTCGCCCAACTGTTTGTCGACATAAGCAGCATCGATTGTCAGCTCACTGCCTTTGCTGTCAAATGAAATTTCTTCCAGCAAACGTTCCATCACCGTGTGTAACCGGCGGGCACCAATATTTTCGGTGCCTTCATTCACCGCAAACGCGATTTCGGCCAGACGGCGAATACCACTGTCAGTGAACGTAATGTGTGTACCTTCGGTCGCCAGCAGCGCTTGATATTGTTTTGTTAACGCGGCATCAGGTTCGGTCAGGATGCGGACAAAGTCTTCGACGGTGAGCGGTTTTAATTCAACGCGGATCGGCAAACGACCTTGCAGTTCTGGAATCAAATCCGATGGCTTTGCAAACGAAAAGGCACCGCTACCGACAAACAAAATATGGTCGGTGCGTACCATGCCGTATTTGGTGCTGACGGTACAGCCTTCAATCAGCGGTAACAGATCGCGCTGCACACCTTCGCGTGACACATCAGCACCTTGATATTCTGAGCGACGACAGATTTTGTCGATCTCGTCGATAAACACGATGCCGTTTTGTTCGGCCGTTTGCACGGCGACTTGCTTGATATCCTCGTGATTGACGAGACGCTCTGCTTCTTCTTCTGTTAACAGCTTTAACGCGTCTCGCACTTTCATTTTGCGCGTTTGCGTCTTTTGCGGTTGCAGATTCTGGAACATCCCCTGCAATTGTTGCGTTAGCTCTTCCATGCCCGGTGGCGTCATGATCTCGACGGCCATATTGGCACCGGCCACGTTGATTTCAATCTCTTTGTCGTCGAGCTCACCTTCACGCAATTTTTTGCGGAAGATCTGTCGCGTAGTGGAATCTTTCGGTTGATCATCAAAACCACGTGGCGGCGGCAACAGGACATCAAGCACACGCTCTTCCGCCGCATCTTCGGCGCGATGTCTGACTTTCGCGACCTCCAGTTCACGCACTAGTTTGATCGCAACATCAACCAGATCACGAATAATCGTATCAACGTCCTTGCCTACGTAACCGACCTCAGTGAATTTGGTCGCTTCGACTTTGATGAACGGTGCATTGGCGAGTTTGGCCAAACGACGAGCGATCTCGGTTTTGCCGACACCAGTGGGACCTATCATCAAAATGTTTTTAGGTGTGATCTCATTACGAAGCGGCTCTTGCACTTGCATACGCCGCCAACGATTGCGTAAGGCAATCGCGACTGCCCGCTTGGCAGCGTGTTGCCCAACAATGTGTTTATCTAACTCGTGAACAATTTCACATGGAGTCATATCGCTCATTTCACAAAACCTTTAAGTCTTAACTTCAACACGAAGCACACCAAGATCAATCTAACGATAATTCTTCAATCGTGAAGTTGTGGTTGGTGTAAATACAGATATCGCCGGCGATGGTTAGTGCTTGTTCGACAATCGCGCGTGCAGGCATGTCGGTGTTGTTCAGCAATGCTTTGGCGGCGGCTTGCGCAAACGGACCGCCGGAACCAATCGCAATCAAGGACTGCTCGGGTTCAATGACATCACCGTTACCGGTGATGATTAAACTGCATTCTTTGTCGGCAACAGCGAGCAACGCTTCCAAACGACGCAACGCGCGATCAGTGCGCCAATCTTTGGCGAGTTCAACAGCCGCACGTTGGATTTTGCCGCCATGTTGTTCGAGCTTTTTTTCAAAACGTTCGAATAACGTAAACGCATCGGCGGTGCCACCAGCGAAGCCGGCGATCACTTTGCCGTTGTATAAACGTCGCACTTTGCGCGCATTGCCTTTCATGATCGTGTTGCCGAGTGTGACTTGTCCGTCACCGCCGATCACAACGTTATTGCCGCGTCGCACCGACACAATCGTGGTGCCATGATATTGTTCCATTGCCATTCAAATTCCTTAATGAGCAATTCATTTACTGTCATGTCGTTCGCAATTGATCGGGAATGCGAATGACTCGATATCACTTTATCTGACCTGACAACCGGTCACCCCTTGCGATTGCAATTTTGTTGCATCGCGTGTGGCGGCGTCTTTGGTTTTGTATGGGCCCAGCTGTACGCTGAACAATTTACTGTTGTCTTTACCAGCAACAGGTTTCACGTCCGCTTCCAAACCGGCGAATGCAATTTTGGCCTTAACGCCATCGGCTTTGTCTTGCGCGCTGAACGCGCCACAGGCAACGATAAACGTTTTGTTAGCGACCGCGACTTCGGTTTGATGAGCCGCTAAACTCGCGCTGGTGATGGCTTTTTCTTTACCGGTGTTTTTCTCAACCAGATCCTGAATCTGCCATTCGGCTTGCGCTTGTGGATCATCCGGCAACGGTTTGTATTTCTTATTAACGTCTACTTTTTTCTTACCATCCTCAGGGCCGGCCGCGATCACTTCGGCGGGCTTGTCTTCGGCTTTTTGTGTGGTTGCACGCTGATATAAATCTTTGGCGGCGTACCAATGATCACGAAAAACATAGGCACCGAGGGCCGCCAACAATAATCCGGTTAGTACGCCGAAAATAAATGCTTTCATGCCGCCCCCTGATTTGCCGTTACTGCTCTTGGGTTTGTTTTTGGTTTTGGCGTAGTCTTTGGCCATTTTCGCTTTCGATCTTACTGTAGGGCGGCCTTCGGGCCGCCAGGTTTACCTGCCAAAAAAGACGGCGGCCTGAAGACCGCCCTACGGATTTACATTGATTTCGGCGCGCTAATGCCCAGCAGATGCAAACCGTCTTTTAATACTTCGCGCGTCGCTTCGCAGAGCGCCAAGCGCGCGTTGCGTTGCGCCGCATCATCAACGAGAAACGCGTGGGCGTTGTAATAGCTGTGCAGCGCCGCCGCTAGATCACGCAGATAATGTGTCATCAGATGCGGTTCACGATTACGAGCACACGTTGCAACAAATTCTGGATAGCGTTCCAGTAAGCTGGCCAGTGTCGATTCGTGTTCTTCGGTCAGTGACATCAGATGGGCAAGACCGTCTTCGCGCGAGTAGCTAAAGCCTTTTTCTTTCGCTGTTTCGAACACACGACAAATACGCGCATGCGCCATTTGCACGTAATACACCGGATTGTCATTGCTCTGTGAACGTGCCAAATCGATATCAAATTCGAGATGCTGTTCTTGCGAACGCGACAAGTAAAAAAAGCGCGTTGCATCAGCGCCGGTTTCATCAATCAAATCTTTCAGCGTGACAAAATTGCCACTGCGTTTGCCCATACGACCGGATGACAGCGTGACAAATTGGATCAAGCTCACTTCAAAATGATCGCCTTTGCCACTCATCGTTTCAATCGCGGCGCGCATGCGCGCGATGTAGCCGTGATGATCGGCGCCCCACACATCGATCAGCCGATCGTAACCGCGTTCGAGTTTATCGAGATGATAGGCAATGTCGGGCATCAAATAGGTGTAGGCACCGTCTTCTTTGATCAGCACACGATCTTTTTCATCACCCATATCATCGGTCTTTAACCATAACGCGCCATCTTTCGTGTAAGTGCGGCCTTTAGCGGCCAGAATATCCAGCGCTTTTTGCACTTCACCGGTTTCAACGAGACTGGCTTCGGAAAACCAGGAGTTAAATTCCACCGAAAAATCTTTTAATGTCGCTTTGATGCTGGCCAATTGCTCATCGAGTGCGGCGCGTTGCACGATGGCATAGTTACTGCCGAGCAATTGTTTGACGCGCTCAATCAGCGCATCCAGATAACGCTCGCGCAACATTTTTATTTCGTCGCCATCGCCTTCTGGATCAGTCGGTAATCCAGTGACGACATCAGCAAAGGCTTTTTTGAACTGATTACCAAATCGGTTAACCAGATTGTGGGCACAGGTTTTTATGTATTCGCCCGGATAACCGCGTGACGGAATTTTTACGGTTTCGCCCAGCGCTTCGAGATAGCGTAAAAATACCGACACTGTCAGCACATCAGTTTGGCGGCCGGCATCGTTGATGTAGTATTCAGTGTCTACGTTATAACCCGCGGCACGCATCATATTCGCCAGCGCTGAACCATAAGCCGCACCGCGACCATGACCGACGTGCATCGGTCCAGTCGGATTCGCTGACACGTATTCGATTAACACTTTTTCGCCATGGCCAACATTGCAGCGCCCAAATGTTTCGGGCGCGGCCAAAATGGTTTTGATCACGTCAAATTGCGCGCCGGCTTTTAACTTGAAATTGATAAAACCGGGACCAGCGATCTCCACTTTGCTGACCACGCTGGATTGCGCAGCGATCGTGACAATTTTTTGCGCGAGCTCGCGTGGGTTTTTACCATTGGGTTTAGCGAGTACCATCGCCGCGTTCGTCGCAAAATCACCGTGTGCTTTGTCACGCGTGCGTTCGACCGTCCATCGCATTGTGTCCGGCAACGCGATCTCCCCTTGGGCAGCAAGTTGGGTTAGGGCGGACGTGATCAAGGCTTCAATTTGGCTTTTCATGGACTGTTGACTTAAACGTGGACAAACAAAGACTAAAAGGTGGTGGATCGTAGCGGTTTGGTGGGAGTTTTACATCTGAATACCGCCGCCACAAAAGCCTTCTTTGATAATGCGACGAATTTTTAGGCCGTATTTTTACGCGGGAGGCGGATTTGGGTTACATCATATCCTGCGGATCGACATCAACACTCCAGCGCGCCGCTCGGGCCTCCGGCCAGTTTTCGGCATCACGCAGCAGCGGCGCTAATAGCTGAGAAGCGAGGCGACGTTCACTGCTTTCAAGCAATAATTGAAAGCGATGGCGCCCGGCGCGCAACGCCATTGGCGCCGGAATGGGACCGTAAACGGTCAAACGTGCATCGGCCGGCAGCTGTTGTTTGAAGCGACGCAGCAGCGCTTGCGCGGCATCGGACTTGCCGGCTTCGGCACGCAGCAGTACATGGCTTTGAAACGGTGGCAAACCATGTGCCTCGCGATCGGTCAGCGCGGCTTGCGACCACGGATCGTAGCCACCTTGCAACAAGGCCTGCATCAAGGGATGGTCCGGCTGATGCGTTTGCAACAACACTTCGCCGGCTTTTTGACCGCGACCGGCACGACCCGCCACCTGAGTAACCAGCTGCGCCAATCGTTCTGGCGCGCGAAAATCGGTCGCGAATAGCGCGCTGTCGACGTCGAGCAGCGCCGACAACGTGACATCGGGAAAGTCATGGCCTTTGGCCAGCATTTGTGTACCGAGCAGGATCCGGTAGCGACCGGCACGAATCGCCTCATGCCAACGCGCCATCGCATCGCGGCCCCGACTGGTGTCGCGATCGATACGCGCGATATTTTCGTTAGGGAAATGGCGTTGCAACACCGCCTCAATGCGTTCGGTGCCTTGGCCCAAACTCAACCAGCTGCTCGCTTGGCATTGCGGGCAATTTGCCGGTACCGTTGCTTCACTGGTGCAGTGATGACAACGCAGGCGATTGATTTTTTTGTGCAAGGTGAAATGCGCATCACAGCGTTTGCATTTGGCGACAAATCCGCAGGCGTGGCACATTAACGTTGGCGCGAAACCACGACGATTCAAAAACAACAGCACTTGGCCACCGTTGTGCAAATGCGTGCGCATCGCGTGCAACAGCGGTGGCGATAAGCCTTCATCGACCGTTTGCTGGCGCAGATCAATACAACGCATTATGGGTAATTGCGCGGCGCCAGCGCGTTCCGGCAAATGCAATAACGGATAACGTTTTTGGTTCACGTTACGCAGCGATTCCAGCGAAGGTGTTGCACTGCCGAGCACGACCGGCACTTTTTCCAACTGTGCACGATACACGGCCAGATCGCGTGCGTGATAACGAAAACCTTCTTGTTGCTTGAAGGACATATCGTGTTCTTCATCAACAATAATTAAACCCAATCTGGCAAACGGCACAAATAACGCTGAACGCGTACCGATCACGACTTGCACCTGTTGTTTGCGGGCCGCTTCCCAGGCGAGCCAGCGTTGCCGATCAGTCAGCGCCGAATGCACAACGGCAATATGATCACCAAAACGCGCCTTGAAACGCGCTTCCGTTTGCGGCGTTAAACCAATCTCGGGCACCAGAATTAGCGCTTGTTGGCTACGCGCCAGCACCGCTTCAATCGCGCGCAGATACACTTCGGTCTTGCCACTGCCGGTTACGCCATGCAAAAGAAACGGTGCAAAGTGCGGCGCTGAACTCACGGCCGTTATCGCCGCCTGTTGTGCATCGTTCAATTGCAACTCAGTGGCTTTGACGATCACCGCTGCCGGGGTTTTGTCGGTTTCAATCTCGGTGCGCGACGCCAGTTCCGCTTTGACCAGTGCGCGCCATTGCGCAGCCACGAAACCAGCATCTTCTAGTTCGGCTTGCAACACCACACCACCGCGTTCGCGCATAAATTGCCAGAGCGCGCGCTGACGATGAGCACGTTGCAATTTTTCGAGGGCGATGTGTTCGTCGACATCGATCAGACGATAGGCCGGCATCCGATCGGGTTTGGGTGCATCGACGGTGCGCAACAACGTGGGAAAACTCAAACTCAGCACTTCACCGAGTGGATGCAAATAATAACTCGCGGCAAACTCGGCCAATTGCAACAGACTGGGACTGAGCAGCGATTCGCGCTCCAATACCGCACGTACGGCCTGCAATTTATTCAGCGGCACTTCGGTGTGCGGTACCACCTCCCAGAACACCCCGATGACATCACGTTTGCCAAATGGCACGCGCACCCGCGCACCACGCTGCGGCGGCTGCGCGTCATCATAAGGCGGCAAATAGTCAAACAAACGCCGCAACGGGACCGGGATAGCAATACGCCAGTAATTGCTCATTTCGGCGCACAAACGTTTGGATTTAAACCATCCCTCATCCCCACCTTCTCCCTTGAAGGGAGAAGGTGTCTAACACCCTCGCCTCGCGACGCGGGGAGAGGGCTGGGGTGAGGGGAAGTGTTTTTATTTGACGCAATACAGTTTATCTCGTCGCCAATCATTTTATTCTTTACTAAGGTGCGCCAAATCAGCGCCAGCCTTTTCCCAATTGCGTCCATCAAATGGTTCGATCGTCACGTCACGCAGTTCAACACCGTCAAGACAACGCACATTGATGCTAAAGCCATCCGGGTTAGAGCGCGGCACATAAAAGGATTTGATACCACAATGGCGGCAAAACAAATGTTGGGCGACACCGGTGTTGAACGTATACGCCGTGATCGCGTCGTCACCTTTTAACAAACGAAAACGCGATTTAGGCACAATCAGATGCAAAAACCCAACGCGATGACACATTGAACAATTGCACTCTTGCACGACGAGTTTTTCATCGGCATCCACTTCATATTTAACAGCGCCACAATGGCAGCCACCAGTGTAGGTTTTCATTGATCGAATTCTTGTTGGTGTGCGGTTAACGGTTTTTGTTGCCTATGTCTTTTGTGCTCAGAATCGGTTCGTTAAGTGCTTTTTGAAATAAATCTAACATTGCCTCTAGATCTTCCAATGTTTCGCCATAAACATGGCTTGGCTTTTCATGTGTTGCGATCGGTTTTCCGGTGTCATCATAGTAGACGTCACCGATATGAAGTTGGCCATTTTCTTCAATAACACGATAATTCCAACTCATCGCTCAATCCTGATTTTTAGTCCCACAAACCACACTCGCGCAATGCACGCGTCAGAAAATGGAAACCAAAAGCAACCACCTCCAGCTTCATCCTTTGAAAAGGTAAGGACAGGCTTTAAAGTCCTCCCCTTTTTGTAAGGGGGATTGGGTGGGGTAAAATGCCGCAATAAAACCACGATCCGCGTCTCAATCAGCGACACGTCATTTTTTCGCGGTCTGCATCGCCAACCGTATACACGCCAACACTTGATCGGGTTCTTGCAGATGTTCATAGGTTTCAGCCAGCATCAGGTAGATCTCGGCGCTTTGTTGTTTTTTATTGAGTTCATTCAAATAGCGTTGTGCTTTCAACCATTGCTGCGCACGCATCGCCAGTTTGGCAAAGCACAGCAACATGGTTTCGTCACTGTCGCGTTTTTCAGCCCAGCGTTCAGCCGTTTGCAATTGCAACATGGCGTCACGACCGGGAATGTCGCCGTACAAGGCGACCACGTCTTTTTGCCAGGCTTGTTCGATGAGTTTGCGTGTTAAACGTTCGGCTTCGTTAAATGCCTTGCAGTACATTAATTCACGCACATAGGTACAAAAGGTTTGCACATCGCGTCGCAGCGATTTGTGAGCATGACGCCACAACAAACGCACTTCATCGTGATTACCACGCACTTGTTGCCAACGTGTGCGCAAAATATCGCTTTCCAGTTTTAACAAGCGTGCCGGCGGCAATACTTGCAGACTGCGCAAACGCGGTAACAAACGTTCGAGTTGTTCATATTGCTGCAACCGGCGCAGCACATGTTGCAATAGCTTTAATGCCGGTGCATGACGCGGATACAAGCTGTCGATTTGCCACAACACAGCCAGCGCCATATCGTAATGACCGGCACGCAAATGCAAACGCGCTTCGGTCATGCCGACGGCCAGATCGGCATCGGGTTCAGCCGTTTGAGCCTGACGCAAATACTGATCGCGGCGTTCGAGCGCGTGCAATTCTTGCGCGGCCATGGCAGCACCCAAATAATTGATCAATTTGTATTCGTTGCCGCGCACCGCTTTCAACATGCCACTCTCGGCATCTGCCCAACGTCCTTCAGCAAGTGCACGAAAACTTTCTTCGGTTTGTTGCCGTGCCAATTTGCGCCGCTGCGAACGCGTGAAACGACGCACTTGTTTGTCAATGCTGGTCAGAAAACCGGCACTGGCGCCAATCATCAGCAAGGCCATGACCGCAACAACAGTGATTGCGAGCACCAACGACAAACGCATTTCAATCGTCGTGCTGTCGTAGCCAATCAATACAAACCCAGGGATCGCGGCCAGATGCGGTCCGATCAATATGCCGGCGATTAGGGCAAACAACCATAGCCAACGCGCTTTCACAGTGCATTCTCCGCTGGCGTTTTTTCGGCACGAATGGTTTGCGCCGATTGCAGACTGATCGTTGCGGTAGCCGACACCAATTTTTGCGTGAGTTGCTGCAACTGTTCGGCAATCGTGACGGCGCTGGCATCGCTGCCATAATGGCGTGCGATCAAATCATGCGCTTGCGTGATTGCGTTGTAATACAAACCTTGTTCGTGCCGTAACGCTGCGGCTTGAGCGTTGGCCAAGCTCAAGGTGATGGATTGTTTGATTTGACGCGATTCGAGATCGGTTAAGGGTCCTTCGATGGCGTGCGCATGATCGCGAACCAAAAACCAATCACCGGAAAAGTGTGCGATGTTTGCTTTCATTTGCCCCCACCAGGTGTCTTGCTCGGCATTGTATTGACTGGTGTGTGTTTTTTCTTTGAGCACCGGTGACAAGCTGCGCAAGCTGTCGATACGGGTTTGTAATTCACTGAGTTGGCGCGCAATGCCAAGCGGATCAATATGCTGCAAACCTTGCAGTTGTTGCCGATCGCGTTGAATGGCGGCACGCAATTGCTGCGCGGTTTGACTGCTGGCACCTTGCAGTTCGATATCGGCGGTTTCGAGTAATTTGGCGACCGCTGGCACATCATGTGCCAGCATCAATATCTTTTCGGCTTCGAGCACAAAATATTCGGCCGCGTGCATGCGCTGTGCGTCGGCAAACCGTTCGGCACCGCCGGCAATAATGGCACGCAGGTTTTCCTGCTCTTGCTGCGTCGCGTGCAATTTTTCTTGCACACTGGCCAAGCGTTGTCGCAAATGAAGTTGTTCATCAATCAGTGTTTGTTGCTGCTGTTGTTGCACATTGTGCAAGTGCTGCCAACGTTTTTGCTGGCGATCGTATTGATCGTGCGCAAACCACGCTAAGCCGGCGCAACACAGCAGCGCAAGAACAGTCAGAATTTTCCACAAAGGGGAAACGGTGGCAGTGTTTGTCATAGTGCGTTTTTTATCGTCGTAGCGGTCAGTGCCGAAATGACACCAACCTGAGCAAATTGTGGTTGAGCAGCGGCGGCAATGCGTTCGCCCAGACACAACAGGCGCAGCGGTGCGCGCTGGGTCGGCGGAATTATTGCACATAGCTGCTGCAACGCCTGCGTACTGCTGATCACGATCGTGCCGGGTTGTTGTGCCCAGTTGGCGATCGCCGCCGCCGCCTCGGCTGTTGGCCCCACTGTGCGATAAACGATCAGTGTGTCCAATCGGGCGCCGCGCTCGCGTAATGTATCGCCAATCAACTCACGCCCGCGATCACCGCGCAGCAAAACGATGCGCTGATCGCGAACCTGCGCCAGCACAGGCAGTGCCAGTAAATGCTCGCTGTTTTCGGTAGCGGGTGTTTGCGCCTGCGGCCAGCCCAGTTCGGTAAGCTGCTGCGCCGTGGCTTTGCCAACGGCGATTAACGCGCTGGCCCGCCAACGCGCCGGCAATAATGGCACACCGTAGATCGCCGCATGGGCCGACACAACAATGATGGCGTGCGGAATCGGTTCACTTACCGGCGCCGCGCAAGGCAGCGCCTCAATGGTTTGCAGTGGCCACCAAGCGCAATCGATGCCTAAGGCCTGACAATCGGCAAGCAGGTTTTCACCGCGATCGCGTGGTCGTGTCAACAGCACCCTAGCGGCCATAAACCGCCTGCAAGATCGCGTCGGCGCCTTGCGCCAACAAAGCATCGGCGACCTGTCGGCCCACGAATTCGGCATCCTCACCGCTGGCTTCGGCTTTCAGCAACGTGCGACCGTCGGGTGCACCGACACGGCCACGCAAAAAAATCGCCGAGCCTTGTTTGATGGCAAACGCCGCGATCGGTACCTGACAGCCGCCGTGTAAACGGGCATTGAGCGCGCGTTCGGCCAATACGCAGGCCGCCGTTTCGTCATGATGCAAAACCGCCACCAGCGATCGTGTCTGCCCGTCGTCAAGTCGTGTTTCGATACCGAGGGCGCCCTGCCCGACTGCCGGCAAGGACAGCTGCACATCGATACGGTGACGGATGCGCGCCGCCAAACCCAGCCGTTTCAAACCTGCGGCGGCCAATACAATCGCCGTGTAATCGCCATTATCGAGTTTGCCCAAACGCGTACCGACATTGCCGCGCAGATCACGAATATCGAGATCGGGACGCACGGCCAACAATTGGCAGCGGCGGCGCAAACTCGATGTGCCAACAATGGCACCCGGTGGCAACTGATCAAACTGTGCAACGGTATTGGAGACAAATGCATCCGCCGGATCTTCGCGTTCACCGATCGCAACAATGCCGAGCCCGTTCGGAAATTCGACCGGCACATCCTTCATCGAATGCACAGCCAGATCAGCACGCCCCTCCAACAATGCATTTTCGAGTTCTTTGACAAACAAACCTTTACCGCCGATTTTGGCCAACGGCGCGTCCAGGATCTTGTCGCCTTGTGTTGTAAATTTAACCAGTTCGCAGCGCAAACCCGGGTGCGCTTGTTCCAATCGGGCCTTCACATGCTCGGCCTGCCACAGGGCCAGCGGGGATTGTCGGGTGGCAATGCGTAAAACGGTCATGAATTTTTCTCGTAGAAACTGCTGTCATTGTAATGCATGCCTACTTATTCTGCGTTGATCGTTGTCGGGTCATCGTGCGATGCTAAAAACGCAAAACGACACATAAAGGAAGGACCATGTGGTTTTTTATCGGGATCATCACCTTGCTGGGCGCCGCGATTTTCTTTACTCGCTGGCGCATGGCCAACGAGTGGACCGGCAAACCAGCCTCGCTGGGTGCGCAATCATATTGGTATGACGTTACCACCAACAAAGGGCGCATCACACAGATCAAAGTGGGCGTCAACTGCGACACCGGTATCGCGTTTTGTTTAAAAGCGGAAACCTGGATCGATCGTTTTTTTAAAGGCTTGGGCTTGTCCGAAGAGCAACAGCTAAACCGTTTACATTTCGACGAAAATATTTATGTGATCTCGGACGATGTGCGCCTCAGCAACGTGCTGAAATACCACACCACGTTACAAAAGCAGCTCGAACATATTTTTGATAAACAGCACTGGCCACACTTTACGATAAAAAAATTGTGGTGCCAAAATGGTCGCTTGTGGGTAACGGCAACACCGATCGGTCGCGTCGAACAATCGGCGATTACGCAATTTGCTGAACCGGCGCTGCCCGTCTTGCAAGAATTGGCGCAAGCGCTCACGCAAAAAGCGCCCGAACACAGCGGCAGCAAAGACTATTTTATTGTGAAAGCCGCGATCTTGCTCGGCATCAGTACCGCGTTGGCCGTTAATGGTGGCGTGCAATTGTTTCGCATGATGTTCATGCGCTTTCCGGTTATGCTCGATAATGGTGAACTGTTGCGCACAACAGCCATGTGGAGTGTGATCATTTTGATCGCACTGCTGTTCACCTGCATTAAATGGATCGGCCGCACCTCGCGCGCGCACTTGGTCCTGATTGAATTGCTGTTTATCGGTGGCTTTGGTGTGTTCAGCAGTACTTATATGGAATTGCGTGATTACAATATCGAATTCGATTACGCCATCACCAACACATATAACGTTGCCATCGAACATCGATACACAACACGTTGTGGGAAACGCAACCGTTCGACGTGCTATCACCTGCGCTTGGCGGCATGGCCAGGACAATCTGAGTCACGCCAATTGCAAGTCGATGCCGACACTTATCATCGTTTTGCGGGGCAATCTCACGCGACCATAACGGTACACGCCGGCGCACTGGGAAAACGCTGGATGGACGAACCGCAGCTGAACTGAAAAACGATTCAAATGGAAGCGCAATAAATCTGGATCAAAATCTTCACCCATAAAAAAAATGGAATGATTTAAAAGCCTACGCTTTATCTTTCCCAAGGAGGGGTTTGCGGGTGGTTAAGGAGGGGTTTGCGGGTGGTTGATGCTGACGTGAGCTTTATTCGGGATCAGGCTTAATACGATACAGTTTAGCGCGGGGAGTGTAAAACGAAGGAGAGTGCTTCGTTAAACGCATCCACTTGCGCACGACTGACCGTTTTTTTGCTGAACATAAAATGCACGGGTTCGCGATAAACATTCGATTTAACGACATGGAGTTGCGGAAATTGTGGCGCAATCACTTTGAATGAGGCGTCGGTGGTGATCAGTACGTCGCCACGTGCATTATTCAACTCAGCGTAACCGGCCCCCACTTCCGAAACCGGGAGTGTCAGTTGCTGACTTTTCCACGTCGGCAACAAGCGACGCACATCGGGCCCCCACCACGCATGTTCATCGATAAACAGACGCAGACGACGATCAAGAATCGCATTCAGATCCTGAATATTCGCCGTGCGGGGATCTTGTCGACGGCCGATCAGCAGCACTTCTTCTTCCCGGTATGGCTGTGAAAACCACGCGTAGTGTTCGCGCTCGGGTAAATACGAACCTTCGGCCAAAATGTCGATTTTGCCTTCAGCTAATGCGCGATGATGGCGCGCAATTGTTGCTTCGAGATAGTGCTTTTCAATGCGACAACCCATGTGTTTGAGCACGGTCTCCAACACATCGTAACCCGGCTGACGATTTTCGTGGGGTTTGTCATACGGCACACGAAACACCTGTTCGCACGGCGCCGCTTGCGTTGCCGACACCGCGATAACACCTAGCAACAAACCGAACAGCAAACGACAAAACAGCATCATAACCGGTACACGCGCTTAGAGATGTTTTAATGTCGCGCGCAATTCGGGCAAATGCCGACGCGACACCTCAAGTTTATCGTTAACACCACGCAAACTAATCAATGTACGTCCGAGTGCATCACGCTCTAAACCAGCTACACGATTCAAACAGACCAGCGCATTACGGTGAATGCGTGCAAAGCGATTGCCAAACTCTTCTTCCAGATCTTTGAGCGCTTCTTCAATCAACACTTCACCGCCCTCGTGACGCACCGTGATGTATTTCTGATCGGCTTGAAAGTAGTAAATGTCGTTGACCGGAATCAGCACAATATTGCCACGTACGCGGGCACTGATATGACTGCGATTTTTATTTTCAGGTTCATGCTGGCGCAACGCGGCCAACTGCACGCGATTCATGCGTGCGGCAGAATTGAGTGCCTCGGCGAGTTTTTCTTGGCGCACAGGCTTTAACAAGTAGCCAACCGCGTGCACGCCAAACGCTTGCACAGCGTAATCATCAAACGCCGTAGTAAAAATGATCGCGGGCGACAATTCTTGTGCGTTTAAATGCTGAGCCGTTTCAATACCGTCCATACCGGGCATGCGCACATCGAGCAGCACGACATCCGGTTGTAATTGTGCGCACAGCTGAATTGCCTGCGCGCCATCGGCCGCTTCGCCCACGATGTCGACGCTAGGTATGTCACTGCAGAGTTGGCGTAATCGATCACGTGCCAGCGCTTCGTCATCCACAATCAATACGCGCATCGTTCAAGACTCCACCGGTAAGCGTAGCAACGCAACAAAATCATCGTCTTCCTTTTGCGTAATTAACTGCGCCTTACTGCCATACAACACGCGCAGACGTTCGCGAATATTATCGAGCGCCACACCATGACCGCTGTGACGCGCCTCTGAATCTGGCAACGGATTGCGCACTTCAATGCGCAATTGGTTGTCTTCAACCGTCACCAGCACTGACACACTACCGCCGGCTTGTCGGGGTTGCACGCCATGATAGACCGCGTTTTCGACCAAAGGCTGCACGGATAGCAGAGGCAGCAGTTTGGTTTTTGCGGCCTCGTCACAATCAATATCAAAATGCAGTCGCTCACCCAAGCGAAGTTGTTCAATACGCAGATAACCGGTGCACAGATCCAGCTCCTGTTGCACGGTGGCTTGTGTACCTGTCACCGCAAGGCTGGCACGAAACAGATCCGATAAATCTTCGATTACGCGTTCGGCCAATACCGGATCACGGCGTGTCAGGCTCGCCAGAATGTTCATCGTGTTGAACAAGAAGTGCGGGTGTATGCGTGACTGTAACGCCTGCACACGGGCTTCCGATTCTTTGCGCAATCGACGGCGATATTCCTGCTGCAAATAAAAGTAGCGCAGCAATACGGCGCCGACAATGCCGGCGATCGACAGATTGTTGATTTGCAGTGCGAGTTTATTGTGTATGCCGCTGGCCCAGTCGGTGTACTGCACAACGATATAGGCAAGCTCAGTGAACAACGCCGTCACCAGCAGAATGCACAAATAGCTGAGCAGCGCGGCCGTCAGCAATCGTTGTTTGGCTAACCATGATCGCGCGCGACACAACACAATCGTCGCGACCAACACCACCCACTGTACAAAAAATGAGATCAGGCCAAGACGTGTCCACGGGTTGGCATAAGACGGTGCCGCCAACGTAAGCACCAGCGCGAACAATTCGGCCGCCAACACGACGACCAGGACAATTTTGACGTCGCAAAAATCGGGCAGGAAAAAGTCGCCATCTTCTGATGCCGGGCGTTGCCACCACGCACGCCAATCCATGTTTTCCATCCCGTTTCCTTCTTACTGCAACGCCAAACAGTGTGCGGTAAACGTCCGTTACTGCGCAAGTACGGCTATCGACTCTTGGCCTACACTTGTCGGTAAGCTTGATGGCAACCTTACCGTGACCTCGTTAACTCCCATTCAATTGTCAGCCGATGACGGTGTTGATCGCAAACAACTGATGTTGTTGCGCAAACGCTTTCTGCATTTAAATCGTGAGCGTCTCGAACAATTGCGTGACGCAGCGCGCGATCGCGAACGACTGCTCGTCGATGTGCTGCCCTTGTTGTTTCATGTCAATCATCCGGCGTTGCCCGGTTGGGTTAGCGCCGACGCGCCGGCGGCGATCGCCGATTACACGCCGACGCAATTGGCGTTAGCAACGGCAAAGAAAATGGCGCGCACGTTTGATTATGAACGACGCGCCAGCTTGAAGCGCCCCATTTTGGCACTGTACTTGATGGGTTCAACGGGAACCATCGCACAGTCAAGCGACAGTGATCTCGATCTATGGGTGATATTGGCTGACGATCTGTCAGCGCCTGCACAGCAATTGCTGCAGCACAAAATTCAGCGCATCACGCAATTTGCGCGCGAACTCGATTGCCGTTTGCATTGTTTCCCCATGACGGCACAGGCCTTTCGTTCACGCCAGCATGGCAGTTTGTCGGCTGAACACGCTGGCAGCACACAACACATGCTGTTGCTCGATGAGTTTTATCGCACAGCAATTAACTTGGCCGGTCGTTTGCCGTTGTGGTGGATGGTGCCGCCTGATCAGCACGAACACTACGATGCGTTCACTGAATTACTTCTCCGCAAACGTTTTATCCGAGCCAATGATTTTATTGATTTTGGCAATGTCTCCGCGATTCCAATCGACGAATTTTTCTCCGGCGCCGTCTGGCACTTGTATAAGGCCATCGATTCTCCATACAAATCGGTGCTGAAGTTGATGTTGATGGAAGCCTACGCCAGCGCCGAACCAACGCTGCAAGCGTTGTCGCTGCAGTTCAAACAGATGGTGTATCAGGGCCAGGTTGATCGCGAACACTGCGATCCGTATTTGATGGTATTGAACACGGTCGAAAGCTATTTGCGACGCAACGGTTCACTGCAACGATTACAACTGCTACGCCGCAGCTTTTATTTGAAAGTCGGCGAACGCTTGAGCAGCAATAGCGACGATGATTGGCGGCGACGTCTTCTGCGCGAGCGCGTGCGCGAATGGGGTTGGTCAGCGGCCGAGATCGCCGATCTGGATAATCGCCGTTTCTGGAAAATTGCCCGCACACTGCAAGAGCGTCGCGTATTGGTTGCCGAACTGACGCACAGCTATCGCACGCTATTTAGTTACGCCCGAGAACGCAGCGAACTCGACAACACCAATCGCGATGAACTAACGGTATTGGGGCGCAAACTGTATTCGGCGTTTGAAAAACGCGCCGGCAAAATTGAACAGATCAATCCCGGTATCGCACCTGATCTGTCGGAGCCGGCGTTGACGATCAGCCTCAGTGATGACGGACAACGTTATGGCCTATACACCGGTGCCTGGAAAAGCGACGACGTTGCGCAGCAACATCCGTTACGTTATGCGCACGATCCGCTTGAGCTGATCGTGTGGTCGCAGTTGAATGGCTTATTAACGCGTAAAACCGCTTTGCATTTGGCACAAGCCAGCGAAGGCTGGCGGCAACACGAAGTGCAGGCGCTGGTGCGCGCTGTGCAACAATTGTTGGCATCGCCATTACCGCCTGTCAGCCACGATGATTTGGCGCAACACAGTCAACTGAAACGCGCAGCGATTGTGCTCAATATGGGCGTTGATCCCTTTGCCGAACGCAGCAAACTCGGTTTGCATTTGGTGTCGAGCCGAACCGATCCGCTGGCGTACGGTGCGCAACGTGAAAACCTGTTACGCAATGTCGGCATTGTGCGGTTAAACAGTTGGGGCGAAGTCGATGTTCATGTTTTTCATGACAACAATGCCTTGGTTGATGCCTTGGCGTTGCTGTTAAAAGCCTGCAGTGAACAAGCACTGGTTCCGGCGATTGAAGTGCATTGCTTTTCACCCACTCGCGCCGACAATTTGGTTAAACGTGTCAGCGAAATTGTCGATCGTGTAATGGGTGCGATTCGTCGTCAGGCGCGTGCTACTCCGCAACAATTTTTGTTGCGCCACGGTTTCGCCTACTGGCTGCTGCATTTGGAAAGCGGTGCCGTTCGTGTAGATCATTTCGCCGATTTCGCTTCGCTGTTGCAAATGTTTGCGGAACCCTTGCCAGCCGCGGTTGAACGCCATTTCGATGTCAATGCATTTGATGACGCGCCACTGCCATTGATTTATCTGCAACGTCGTCAAGGTGCTGTTCAGGTGTTCTTTCGGCTCGAGCTCGATCGCGTCGATGTCTGGGTGCTGGATGAAAGTGACGCACTTGTGGTGGCACAACAAGCCTTTTCAGATTGGAACAGCTTGCTGCGTCATTGGTATTTGTTTTTGACCCGTATTGGCGAACGTCTCGATACGTTGCTTGGCGGCCAGCGCCACACGCCGGAATTTTATGAGCTAAGTTCTACGCGCAACGATCAAAGCACTCAGCTTCGCCGTATACCGTTCACGATGGATACGCAGGCGCAGCGTTATTTCAGTGTCGAAGCCAGTGCTCATCTCGACGAACACGGCCTGCGCGAAGTCACGCTCACGTGTGGCGCACAGGAATTCAGTGAGCTGGAACATGGCAAATTGCTGTACCAACACGCTGCCAAAACCGTTTTCAAACAGCGCAGCTCTGCAGAACGCTACCCCATTTATATTGCCGATTTGGTGATCAGCAGCGATCACGATATCGCCCATTGCGCACCGTATGTGCGCTATAAATTGTGGATGGAAGAACAGTTGAACAACTAAACTGCTGATCAGCAATACGATGCCTTTTCAACTGACCACTGGACTTCATGCTATATCACGCTTCAGATATGTCAATTTTTTTCGTCAAATAGGTGAATTCAAGTTGAACCATCACTTTTGCTCTTGAACCCATATCACAATAATCAGAAATAAGATTACTAACTTAGAATATTTCATGGGTGCTTACCTCACTGTCTGGAGCTGGCTGCTTGTTCTTACCGATAACATCGACTGTAATAACTCCACTGCCATCTTCATCGACAATATGTATTATTGCCTCACGTTCTGCTCCACTTTTTCCACCCTGTCGGTTTTGGTTGTTTCAACAACAACAAAGTAACCCTCAACGTTACCCGCGGTGGTTCCGATATGAACTTGTAGGTTTTGTAATTCTCAACGTTTAAAGTTTTATTATTTCCGATCAAGCAGATCTGTCACCGCTGTTGCTACCTTCTTTTACCGACAATACGTGGGGGAGTTGAAGAATCTAACTCTAGCGCAGATTTGTTGCACATAGTGAGCCTGATAATGTTGCCATCGGCTGCATCTCGTCGATATGTCCCGGTGATTTCGACGTATTTCCCATCATAAGTTTTAGCTTGCTCATACAGCCATGCATTGTTTATCAAAGCCACGCAGTGGCTAACATTGTCTGAACCTTTATAGCCTTCCTTCGTGTCCCCAATATCTATATTTTCATACCTAAGCAGAAGATAGCCTCGTAGCTTTACTTGTGTCCCATCGAATTGCTTTGCTGATTTATTTACTTGGCTAGGAAACATTGAGTCATCGGAGGAATCCAACGGTCGCGCAGCACAAGCGGATAAAAATAAAATCGCCACCGCAGAAACTTTCCTGCCAATATCAGCTCTCTTTCGGTTCGACATAAAATTGTTTTTGGATCCCAATCAAAAAATTGAGCTAATGCAATATAGAGTTCTTCAAGATCTCCACCATCAAATTTTTCCAAATGTTGAAACCCATAACTAACAGCCGAAACATCGCCATTCAGAACTTTTTTGGCAATGCTTTCACGACCAATTGATTTGCTAGCGGGGAAATCTCCGTCGTTTGTCACCTCGACATTCTGTTTATCGGAATCACATGCAGCAGCGCTTGCAAGCGAGATCAGTGACAGTATCAGAAAAGGTTATATAAATAGAATATTTCAACTGGCTATTCCTCATTGTTTTGTATCGCCGATTGTGAGCTCACTTCCTCAACTTGAACATAATGTCTTCATTTGTATTGGTTAGCGGCCGAAATATTTCTTAATGATCTTGTTTGTTGCTGAGTCAATTTCATAAGAAACTGATACTCCCTTGTGAAGTTGGTGCTTTTCTAAAATTTCCGCGGGTATACCAGTGCTAAAAGACTGGCCATCCGATGTTTCGTTAATCATCTGCTCTGATGAAAACGTGACTGTCGTTATTCCCAGATTGGAGGAAACAATTAAACTTTTCCAATAAAATTTATCTGGCATTTTGTCGAAATCTGAGAGAGCAAGTGTTACGGACAGCACCTGCCCTCGCTCAAGTAACACATCTTCTGCACTCGAGTTGTTTATATGTATTGCAATTGCGGCAAGGGCCATTGCTGTACGAAATGGATGTTTGGCTTTCATTTCACTTCGTCCGACTTATTGGAAGCTCCATCGTTCTTGTTCTCGTCGGTTACAATAATCTCTTGGCCTGTCGCCGGATGGTACTCGATCACTGTTCCGCTTGGTGTCCCAAGATACTCTTTCCATGGCGCGTACATTTTTTGAAATGCCTGACCGGATGATTTGTCCGTAGATGAGGGATGGTCACTATTATAAGCGTCACTTTTAGCATCACCTGTAGCGACGGGCTGCCCGTCTTTCCCTTTAACAGAGTAGTTACCGTGGGTATGGTATCGAGCCTCAGAACCCAACCCATTCGGCGGCAGACTTGGTTTACCTGTTGTACCACTCCCTTGCAATGGCTCAGTAGCATAGAATTTTCCATCCGCTGGATTCTTATAAATCATTCCGACGTATTCTTTATTTTCAGAAATGGATTTGGGATTTATGCTCACTACCGCATCATGTGCTGCGGCCCTTACAGTGGGGAATGGCTGACCAGCCTCTCTACCGTCTGGATCGACATATTTATACGGATTATTATTCCCATATGCATAACGATTAAATGTTTGAACGTTACTCGCTGTGAATGGCTTTGGGTCATTTGAAAGAAAGCGAGCCGATACAACATCTGACACGCACAACAACATCAACGCAATAATAGAGGTTCCGATTGCTTTACCTGAAATCATGTCTTAACTCCTTGCCGCATTTCTTTCGGATTTCACTTTTTGAATGTACTTCATGTATTTGTCTTCATCTTCCTGGCTCGGTCGACGCCAACCTAACGATTCTGCCTTGTCGTACCAGAAGTTAAATTCTTTTATCAATTCGGCAGCACGAGGGCGTTCACTTTTCGGAATTTTTTCTTCCGTTTTGTACTTGCTCAACACGTCACGTCTGACTATTTCAAAATGCCCATTACCCAGATTTAACATGGTACTGACATTTTGAGGGAAATATTTGAGCACCATTTTCGCCAATGCGATCTTGTTCTCCGCTTGTTGCTTGCTGCTGTAATACTCCATCAACGTGACCATCATCTCGGCAGCGGTTTCCCTTTTACTCAAGTAACGCAGATACAAACCGTTCTTGATCGCCAACGCTGACATGGGGAAAATTTTTTGATAGTCCGCTAGCGAAGCTGTTTCACCGATGTTGGTTGTTTCAAAGTTATGGAGCTCGCCATCAGCGCTACGATACTTGGCGAGATAATGCATAGGGGCCCTTGCCATACCAATATCCAAACCTACTTTCTGTCCAAGAATAACGAACAATATCGGCATCGATACACAATTGCCTTTCTTGTTGGTCAAATAAGCCGCAAGAGACTTATTCTCAAGCTTGCGTCCTGATGGATCGTCGAGATCGTACTGATACGGTACATTGTCGTTCCATGGCCCAGGTTTATACAGATATTCTCGCAGGAACTGCACCTTGTCCCATTCATTTTGGGCGTACCGGAAAGAAACCCCAACCTCTTTCGCCATCACATCAATTTTCCTGAGAGTGGCTGCAACATCTATAGTTGGTTCAATCATGTGGTCTACCGTTAACTTCACAACGGCCAAATCGATTTGGTCTTCCGGTAAATTAAGGATTGATTCCAGCAGCTTGTGGTTCTTTTCAGCTATCGGGTCAACCGCTTTGGCATGCACTGATGAGCAAACATAGACAATCGCTATAATAATTTGAGTAAACCATGACTTTGGCAATTTCCAATCCCCATATTTGTTAATGACACGTCCTTTGTGCCGTAATGCGTCCTGTCCCAGCAAAGTCGGCACTCTAAGCGAGTGAACCCCGCACTGCAAGCATCCACCCCAATTAGGGTAAATGCGTGCGAAGATCACCGACGACAACGTTGCTGATCGGAGCAAAAATCTGTCGTATGGCCAAAACAAATTGCGGCAAGAGCGCATTTCTTCCCTAATTCAACTTTACGCTATTAGTTCACTGCGTATCTTTTTGGAAGCCTAAAAGATGAAAACTGGAAATTACGATGTGATTGATACGGGTTATACCCGACCGATCAAAATGTGGACGCAAGGCGTTGCGGTAGAAGAAGCGGCGAAGCAGCAATTGATCAACACTGCCAGCTTGCCGTTTATTTATAAATGGCTGGCGGTAATGCCCGATGTGCATCTGGGTAAAGGCGCAACGATCGGCAGCGTGATCCCAACCAAGGGCGCGATTATTCCGGCCGCGGTCGGTGTGGATATTGGCTGCGGAATGATGGCGGTGAAAACCACCTTAACGGCCAACGATTTGCCGGACAACTTGTTTGGTATCCGCAGTGCCATTGAAAAAGCCGTACCACATGGAAAAACATTTGGTGCGCGCGATAAAGGCGCGTGGACCAATCCAAGCAATGCGGCGATGCGCGTATGGGATGAGTTGCAAGACGATTTTAAACGCATCACGGATAAATACAAACCATTGGCCAAAGCCAATCATATAAACCATCTCGGAACGCTCGGAACCGGTAACCACTTTATTGAAGTGTGTTTGGATGAGAATAATGATGTGTGGTTTATGTTGCATTCGGGTTCACGTGGGATCGGTAATGCTATTGGCAATTATTTTATTGAACTGGCCAAAAAAGACATGCGAACGCATTTTATTCATTTGCCGGATCAAGACTTGGCGTACTTGCCAGAGGGAACCGAACATTTTGATGATTACTGGTTTGCCGTCGACTGGGCACAAAAGTTTGCGATGCGTAATCGTGAACTCATGATGGCCAATGTTGAAAGAGCGGTGCGCTCCGTGATCGATAAACCGTTTCAAGCACGCGTGATGGCGGTAAATTGTCATCACAACTACGTGGCACGCGAAAACCATTACGGTGATGATATTTTAGTCACCCGTAAAGGTGCGGTGCGCGCACGCTTGGGCGAGTACGGCATCATTCCGGGTAGCATGGGTGCGCGTTCGTTTATTGTGCGCGGACTCGGAAACGCTGAAAGTTTTTGTTCCTGCAGTCACGGTGCAGGACGCGTGATGAGTCGAACCGAAGCCAAACGCCGATTTACATTATCGGATCATGTTGAGGCAACCAAAGACGTTGAATGCCGTAAAGACAAAGAGGTAATCGACGAAACACCGGCCGCCTACAAACCGATTGAAGCGGTGATGCAAGCGCAACGTGAACTGGTTGAAGTGGTGCATACCTTGCGACAAGTGGTGTGTGTGAAAGGGTGAGCCAGGAATTAGCAACAGTCCAGTGGACTGTTGCTCTGGCGAACGCCTGCACATGGATGTGCAGGCCGGAAGGTGCCGCAGGGATGCCTTCACGCACGCACTAATATATTTATAAGAAAGGAATAACAATAATGATTATTTTGGATGGTCGCCTTGGTGAAGGTGGCGGCCAAATTTTGCGAACTGCGTTGAGTTTGTCGGCGATCACGCAGCAACCTTTTCGTATCGAACATATTCGTGCCAAACGCAGTACGCCGGGTTTGTTACGCCAACATTTGGCCTGTGTGAACGCAGCAGCGCGTGTTTGCCATGCGCGCGTTATGGGAGCCGAATTGGGTGCCACGTGCATTGAGTTTTATCCGCAGGCCATTCAAGGCGGACATTACGAGTTTGCGGTGGGATCAGCGGGTAGTGTCAATTTGGTGTTGCAAACAGTGTTGCCGATGTTGTTGCACGCCGCGCACGCATCAACGGTGATCATCGACGGCGGAACCCATAATCCGTTTGCGCCGCCAGTGGACTTTTTACAGCGCACGTTTTTGCCGTTGTTGGCACGAATGGGCGCCCGTGTGCAACTCGACTTGCAACGTGCGGGATTTTATCCGGCCGGTGGTGGCCGTATCACGGCACAGATTCAACCGTTGCAACAATGGTCGGCGCTTGATCTGCCGTCACGCGGAAAAACGGCGTTTATCAGCGCCGATGCGTATATCGCGGCGATTCCGCGCCATGTCGCCGAACGTGAACTGGCCGTGGTCAAAAAGCAGCTGCAAACGCGAGATGTTGATCTAAAAATCAAAGAACTGGATCACGAGCGAGGCCCGGGCAATATGTTGGCGATCCATGTCGGTTCCGAACACATGCATCAGGTGTTTTGTGGTTTTGGTATGCGCGGCGTCACCGCTGAAAATGTAGCACGCACGCTGTGCAAGCACGTGAAACACTATTTGGCCAGCAACGCCGCCGTCGATGAACACTTGGCGGATCAGTTGATTTTGCCGATGGCACTCGCGGGTTCGGGCCACTTCAGTTGCGCGGTGCTCAGTGAGCACACCACAACCAATATTGCCGTGGTGAAACGTTTTATTGATCGTTCGATTGTTACCGATGCGCTCGATAGCGGATTCGAGATCTCGATCCGCTGAAAGTACAGGCGTCATTGATGTGGGTTTAAAAAGTGAAAAGGCGGCTGCTCGATTAACCGGCAGCCGCTTTTTTTATTTTGCTGGCTTTAACGTCGCACTATAAGTGGCCACCATTTGCGTGTCCAGTTCCGTGTTGAATGTAAAAGTCACGTACTGAGCATCATCGGCGGCAAAGTCTACGTCGGCGATGCTACGACCAATTTCTTCACCCGATGCATTTAATGCTTTCATTTGCACTTGGCCTTTAAAGGCTTTGTCGGCGATGAAATAAATCACAACCGATTTTTCGGCCAGATTGTCTTGTTTGGCTACCGTGTAACGCATACCGTGGGCGCCAAATTCTTCACTCAGCGTTACATTCACCTGCATTTTTTGATCAATGCCTTTACCCGCGCCTTCGGCAAACTCCGTTACTAGACTGCCAACTTTTTCACCCGCTTGTTTGGCGACATTGTCACCGCTATCACCACAAGCCGTGACAACAACTACGGCGCATACCATGCTAATGGCCTTGATATTCATACGGACTCCCTGATCATTTGAATTGACATCATCAATACGGCCAGCATAACAGTCCGCCGTCCCGAGATAAATGTGTCGTGTCACGGCCCGCCACACTCATTGTGCAGTCATGCACTGTTACGATCTTCCACAACTCGTTTACGCTTAACTGACTAGGCTGGCAGCCCTTTGTCCGGCTGTTTGAGTTCATGATGAATTATTTTTGCCGCTTTGCCTTGTTGGTGTCGCTGCCAATCGGCGCGTTGCATGCTGAAAGCAAAACAATGATTGCACTTTCGTTACAAGGCACTCGCTTTACGGCGGAACAAGCCTTTGATCCGGAACAAAGTGTGCTGGCGGTGCCGTCGACACAACAAATTTTTCTGCGCAACGATGGTCACTATCGAATTGAAAATGACACGGTTTATCCGGGTGGCATTCGTTTTCATTTTGTCGAAATAGGGAATAGCAACGGTGCTACGGTTGCCGATCTGATCGGCTGGCGTAACGGTGATACGTTCGATCGCCTGGATGCTCAACGCGCACAGCGCAATCGTGCTGATGTCGCGTTTTTGAATCCGCAGTGGCTTTCGCAACAGCGCCGCGCAGAAAACCACGGCACATCGATAACGTTGGTCGATGAGGCACAACGTCCAGCCACCATGGCATTCGATAAAGAAGGTCGCGTTATCAGCGCACAGTCAGCGAATCTACGGTATGAATACGGTGACCATACGCGCGTTGGCGACGCCTTGTTGCCCCATCATATTCGTGTTTTTGCCGGTGATCGTTTGCTTGCTGATTGGCACGTCAGCGTAACGATGGTTGACGACAACACTACGTTATTCACACTACCCAATGGATACCGCGATGCGCCGGCACGCGGCGAATTGCGTGTCACCGCATTAGGATCGCAGCTGTATCGTATCGATGGCTCACCCAGCGCTTATCACCTGGCGTTTATTGTCGGGCGCGACGGAGTAATTTTGTTCGATGCCCCGTTTGCAAAAAACGAAGCCGAGTTGGTGAAGAAAATGATCGACGAAACATCAGGCGGCAAACCGATTTCGCATATCGTTGTTAGCCATCCGCATCGCGATCATATTGCCGCATTATCGGTATTCGATCATGCCGGATTAACGCTGATCACCGGTCGCAAGGGTCAGCAAGCCTTGACACGCCAACACGGCAATTTGGCCGCACAACAACGCATTGAAACAGCGGAACCGATGTCGATTGATCTGGGCGAGCGACAGATCAGCGTTTACCCAGTGGTAAATTCGCACGCCGATGGCATGTTGCTCGCTTACGATGCCGCCACACAAACGCTGTTTCAGGGCGATCTGTTTATGATGCCCGAAAGTGGCGCCGCCGTTGCCGCGTTTGACGTCAGTGTGGAATTGCAAACATTTTTGATGCAATCGCGTTTGCCGGTATCGTCACTGATCAGTGTGCATGGCCGCGTCGCACCACTCAGCGATTTCCAGCAAGCCATTGCACTGCGACGCCCGTAACGTCGCGCTAGCAATTTATACGCAAACACGACATGCTGCGACGCACGATTTTGCGAGAGAATGTCGTCAATGCCAACCCCTGAACGTCTTCATTGCAGCATACAAGATCAGATTGCGACCGTTACGTTAGCACGCGCCGACAAACGCAACGCACTCGATCTGGCCATGTTTATTGCGATTGATCGCTGCATCCGTCAGTTGCGCCGCGATCGCCTTGTTCGCGCTGTGATATTACGCGGCGATGGCGAAGATTTTTGTTCAGGACTTGATATCAAATCCGTGCTCGGCAATCCGATCACGGGCTTAAAATTATTGTGGAAATGGTTACCGGGCAACGCAAATCTCGCGCAACGGGTCAGCGTCGGCTGGCGTCGCTTACCCGTACCCGTGATCGCAGCCATTCACGGCCGCTGTTGGGGCGGAGGTTTGCAAATTGCACTCGGCGCCGATTTTCGTGTCGCTACGCCAGAAGCCTCACTTTCAATCATGGAAGCCAAATGGGGCATTATTCCCGATATGGGCGGCACTTTAGCCCTGCGTGAATTATTGCCCGTTGATACCGCCATTCGCTTAGCCAGCACAGCGGAAATGTTTACCGGTGAACAAGCCAAAGCAATGGGATTGGTTTCGCAGGTCGCTGACGATCCCTATCAAGCGGCGCTCGCTTTGGCTCAAACGTTTGTCGAACGATCACCAGATAGTGTCGCCGCTTGTAAAATACTTTATCACAAAGCGTGGTCACCAAATCAGCGCGCCGTACTGGCGCGCGAAACGTTTTATCAGTGGCGGTTGTTGTTGGGGAAAAATCAGAAAATTGCGGTTAAACGCGCCAAAGACGAACCCGCGAAAGAATATTGCACGCGACGCATCTGGTAGCTGCACGACACGATGCGCACGTGTTGCTATGTACGCGCGTATCATGGATGGCTCTACTACGTTCCAATCGGGCTATGCTTGAGTATTTCTTGCGTGTTCAGTGATTTTTAATTAGCCCCGCTTTCTTTAACCGGGTTTTATAGAACAGCTCTGTGGAACAAATGACCTTTGTCCTGCTGTTTTCGATCCGAATTATCTTGTGGTCATTTTCAATGTTCTTTTCGTAGTATGCTTTACCATTGTACTTGAAGAATCGATTTATCATGCCACCACAATTGGGATGTCGATTATCTAATTTCACATCCTGCATTTGTAAGAGCAAACCCCGCGCTGTACTCTCAACAAATCCAAGACGATCTTCCGTTAGCTCATCAAAATAGTTGTAATCACAACCTCGACCAGCACCGCTGGCGTACTGAAGCTCAACAACACTATTAGGCGCTCCATCATTGTCGTAATCTAACGTAGCAATACCGCCTGCGGCAGTTTCAAACCGCCTTGCTCGCTGTAGATCTTCATATTTCAAAGCTGAGGCTTCATTGAAGTCTACTTTGTTGATCTGTGCGGTTTGCGCATCTTTTTGCAAGTTATCACACAGGGCTACTTCATCACCATCCTGTGATCGGGAAACAAATTTCTCAGATGCTTTGTTCTCGAATTCACAAAGAACATATTCGTTGTTATCGGGTGTAACGTACGAAAGATAAGCCAATTTCTGAAAATTATCGTCGAAAGAATGCAGTCTGAAAACTCTCCCATCTTGCTGAAAAGCTCGCAACCCAAACGTTGCGTAATCATTCCATTCAAAATAAATCGATTTAATATCGATTATCTCACCGCTTTGGTTCTTATATTCAACGCAGGGAGCATGCATAGTGCCACCGGAACAGCTTTTCGCGATTTCATCAACACCATCATTATTGATGTCTTTGATGTTGTTGCCGTCACCAAAAGAAGTTCTGCCAGCTTTATCCAGATCGGCGATCTTCTCACACATCGCCTTGGTTTGACCTGACGGGGGGAAAAAAGGTTTATCATATTCAATCCTTAAATCAGCAAGTCGGGTTTCGTATATTTTATACAAGCACGACTCCCTTCTTTCAGATTTTTCGCAGCTTGAATTCCTGTCACGTAACCAAGCAGTTTGTTCGGATTTGAATTTTTCGCGCAAATCGTCCTTTTCGCGTGAAATTATCTTTTTGTAGTAGTCCGTCAACGAGTCATCCAATGCACTGAGTGATGGATTCCTACATATGGATTTTTCTACTTCACTTTTTGCCTTTTTACAGTCAAAGCCAGCGGCGATGACTGTCGTAGTTGTCAAACTCACAATGACGGTGAAAATGCTGTAATTTTTTAACAAATCGCTTACTCCCCTAATAGCTTTCCTTGTTCGAAAAGGAATATCACACCAAATAAATATCAAACCGATTCCCACCACTTTCCAACACATTACTTGGTTTTTTATTGGCCAATGGCGGCGCATAATCCGGTCGTTTAACGACAACACGTTTTTTCGCGGCGGCCAAGGCCAGTGGTAACAGACTATCGCCCAAATCACCTTCCGCCAAAAATTGCAAAACCTGCATGTCTTTTTTTACTTGCGCGGATTTTTCGCGGGGTGGAAACATTGGATCGAGATAGATGACATCGTGTTGAGGTGAGGCACTCAGCTGCTGCAACACGGTTTCGGTGACGGCATTTTTTAATTGCAAACGATTGATAATCGTCGCCGTTTCGGTATCGATTTTTGCGCGTTGCAACGCATTTTGCATCAGTGTGTACACGATGGGATGTCGCTCAATGGCGGTGACTTCGCAGCCGACGGACGCCAACACAAACGCATCGCGTAGCCAACCACCGGTACCGTCTAGCACCGTGGGGCGCGAACCGGGTTTGACGCCGCAGGCGCGAGCGATGGGTTCTTTGCTGCCGCCACCGTGGGCACGGCGAAAACCGGAACGGCCACCGACCAAATCGGGCAAGTAAAACAGATCGTCCAGCTGTATTCCCACACCATTGTCGTTGACGAGCAAATAGTGTTTCAGCTGACCACGCTCACGCTGTAATGGCAGCGCAAGTTGCGCTGCCAGTTGGGTGGCGTATTCCAGTTGTGCAGCAGATTCAACAACGATGGCAAGCACAAAAATGGTCGCTACAAGTATTCGTGCGCGGCATTATGGCGGGTCAATACCGTTAGGGGAATTGCTATCGGGGTATTGGCGGGCAACTTCCCTTGTCGCTCCGCCAAATGGGGCTCGCGTTTGTGCTTATTTGCGATCTTGTGCGTCGTGTTTTTGCGTGTGAATGCGTGCGCTTTGGCGATCTTGTGCGGCTTCGATGCGGGCGCGTTCAGCCGGTGTGATATCACCGTCGACTTTGGCTTGTGCTTCCAGTGCTTTGACATGACGCTGACCTTCGCGCAAACGTTGCGCTTCTTTTTTGGTCAGTTCGCCGCTGGCAACGCCATCAGCAATGCGTTCTTTTTGATGGTGTTCGCGCGTGTCAATGCGCACAGTGCTTTCACCCGCAATTTCAGCACCCGCCGATACGGCACCGGCAAATGCCACACTGCTTACCAACAGGCCAATCACAATGGCTTTCATGTTCTGCTCCTTGGACAAACCGGTCTCTCACCGGATTAACACGTATAACGCCGTCGCGGCGGTTTGGTTGACAGGCTTAGGCCTATACTTGCGGCAGAGATAAGGTAGACGGGGATTCGTAATGAAAGTCGCGGTGATGTTGTCAGGTTGTGGGGTATATGACGGCAGTGAGATCCATGAAGCGGTGTTGACCTTGCTCGCACTGGATCGCGCCGGTGTGCAGGTGCAGTGCATGGCGCCGAATGTCGCGCAGCATCATGTGGTCGATCATGTCAGCGGTGAAGCCACAAACGAAACACGTAATGTGTTGCACGAAGCGGCTCGCATCGCGCGCGGCAATATCATTGATGTGGCACAAGCCAATGCTAAAGATTACGACGCGCTGTTTTTTCCCGGCGGTTTTGGCGCCGCCAAAAATCTCTGCGATTTTGCGTTTAAAGGTGCGGATTGCAGCGTGCAAGTGGATGTGTTGCGCTTTGCGCAAGCGATGGCAAAAGCCGGCAAACCGTTGGGTTTTATTTGTATTGCACCGGCGATGATTCCGCGCATTTACGGCGCCGGTGCAACACTGACGATCGGCAACGATGCCGCCACCGCCAGCGCGATCACACAGATGGGTGGATTGCATCAAAACTGCCCCGTTCGCGCCACCGTGATCGATCGCGAACGCAAAATCGTTTCAACACCGGCGTATATGTTGGCGCATTCGATTGCTGAAGCGGCCGATGGTATTGAACGTTTGGTCAAAGAAGTGTTGGCAATGGCGCGGTGAGTTTATTTAAGCACTTATTCATCATGTACGTCACAAACAAAATCTGAGCCACGAAGGACACAAAGGAAAAGCTTTTTGTAATTTGATTACGCAGTTACCCTCGTTTAGTTCCCGTTCATGGTTCGACGGGCTCACCACGAACGGTATTCAGACAATGTTTCGTCCGTCTTTATGCTTCGACAAGCGCCCTGAAGGGCGCCCTACAACGGCTACCTGAATTTCAGTCAGTGAAGAATATGATTTGGTTTACCTTCGTGACCTTTGTGTCCTTCGTGGTTAAAGATTTGATCAGTTGACGTGACTACAGTTGCTCAACATCAATCACCGGTGCGTAACACACACCTTGTTTGCAGCGATAGGCCCACGCGCCTTTGGGCGGTGCCGGGTATTTTTGTTGCAGTGACGCCGGAATATCATCGTTGCGATCAAAATAGAACACCAACGTTTTGGCATCATATGCTTGCAAGCGGCGGCGAAACGGCTGCAACGCCAGCGTGTCGCCAATGACAACGATAATGTCGGGTGGCAATAGATAGTCATCCAGCACACGCAGCAGCGTGGCGCAGCTGTACGCGATCTCGCTGATTTCGGGCCAGCTGGCGCGCAGCGTATCGCGAGCGACATCCACATAGCGCAATTCACCCACAAATAAACCTAAACGTTGCAGTGCCAGTGCTGCGATGCCATTGCCCGCTGCGGTGGCGTCGTCGGCAAACGGACGCGAGCGTTGCAACACATGATCGACATCGGCGGCGGTGAAATAAAATCCACCGTGTTCGTGATCGGCAAAGCGCGTTAATAATTGTTCAGCCAGTTGTATCGCCCACGCAAATCGAACCGGATCAAAACGCCATTGCAAGCTGTCGATCAGTGCATTCAACAAATGGGCATAGTCGTCCAATGTCGCGTCAAACTCCGCGACACCTTCGCTGTAACTCGCGCGCAAGCGCTGCTGATGCCACAATTTATCGGCAATAAATCGCAAGGCACGATCGGCGGCCTGCACATAACGGTCATCATTGAGCGCACGAAATGCCGCAAAAAATCCACTGGCGACCAGTGCATTCCATGAGCACAACTGTTTGTCATCACGATGCGGATAGGTGCGTTGCTGGCGGGCGTTGAATAAGTGTTCGCGCGCTTGTTCCAACTGCCACGGAACAAACTGGGCGGGTACGTGCGTTTGTTCTGCGAGTTCGTCAATACTGACGCGTCGTTGCAAATGCCAGCGACCTTCAAAATTGGCCGGCTTGTTGAGACCATAAGCACGTTGTGCCAGATCACGCAGATCAGCCGGCAACGCGTGTTGCATCGACGCGTGATCCCAAACATAAAAATCGCCTTCGCCGTGTTCGCTGTCGGCATCGAGTGCGGTAAAAAAACCACCGTCGGCCGATTGCATTTCGCGCAGCAACCAGTCGGCGGTTTGGCGCGCCGTGTTGGCATAATCATGACGGGCGTACAAACGCGCGGCATCGCTGTACAGCGCTAACAAAGCGGCGTTGTCGTACAGCATTTTTTCAAAGTGCGGAATCGTCCACTCGGCATCAACGCAGTATCGAAAAAAACCGCCACCAAGGTGATCGAACAAACCGCCGTTTTGCATGCCGTCGAGCGCCGTCAACACCAACTCATCCACCGTTTGCCGTGGCTCGTCTTGCACGGCATGGCGCCATTGCAGCAGTGCTTGCCATTGGGTTGGGTGCGGAAATTTGGGCGCGCTGCCAAGACCGCCGTGTTCAGGATCACAATATCGCAGTAATTGCTGCATCGCCGTGTTGATTGGCTCGGCTGTGATCTGGCCATGATGCGGCGTTATCGACGATTGCGCAATTATTGCATCGCGCAAGGAACTGTTTTGCGCACGAATATCGTCACGCCGTGTTGTGAACACGTCGTCAATACGTGTCAACAGATCGGTGAAACTCAGCAAACCAAACCGTGGTTCTTTTGGAAAATAAGTACCGATAAAAAATGGGGTCAGATCCTGCGGATCGAGAAACGCCGTGAGCGGCCAACCACCGCCGCGTTGATTCATCAGTTGATGCGCCAGTTGATACACCCGGTCGAGGTCGGGACGCTCTTCGCGATCGAGTTTGATGTTGATAAAACGCTGATTCATCAACGCCGCCGTGTCGTTGTCTTCGAAACTCTCATGCGCCATCACATGACACCAATGGCACGTCGAGTAACCAATCGACAATAAAATCGGCTTGTCCTGTTGCTTGGCTAACGCCAACGTTTCAGCGTTCCATAGCTGCCACTGCACGGGGTTGTTGGCGTGTTGTTTCAAATAAGGACTGTGCGACTCGTTGAGGCGATTGCGCATGGACAAAACCGGCAAACGATGGGGCGGTTATTATGCGGGAAACGACGGCCGAGCGCTGTAATGTTACAGCCACGGTTTAAATCAATCGGCCTGGAAATAGACGACGCTCACGGTGACGCGTTTGCGTCGTGAACCGAAGACTCTTCGTTGTCGTCGAGTTTACGTTCACAATTGACTTGATTGCGGCCTTTGACTTTGGCGCGGTATAACGCTTTGTCGGCGCGTTCGAATACATCACGCGGCACATCTTCGCCTTCAAATTCGGCAACGCCAAATGACGCGGTGACGGCGATATTCTGGTGTTCGTAAGTGACGCTTTGCGACGCGATACGTTGGCGCAATTTGTTGACGGCTTTCGTCGCATCGACCAAGTTGGTTTCGGGCATCAGCAACACAAATTCTTCACCGCCAAATCGCGCGGCGAAATCCGATTCGCGCAACGTGGTGCGGATCACGTTTGCAATGTGTTTTAACACCACATCACCACCGCTGTGGCCGTGTTTGTCATTGACCTGTTTGAACAAGTCAACGTCACACAACACCAGTGATAATTTGCCGCGATAGCGCCGCCAGCGCGAATATTCCTGATGCAAGCGATCATGATAGGCGTGACGATTCGGCAATTGGGTCAAGGCATCGGTTGTTGCACGGATACGTTGTTCTCGCAGCGCATTGCGCAGTTGCTCGGCTTCGCCTTCGGATGCGCGCAATTGTTCGCGCAATCGTTTAATCTCGCCTTCACTGGTTTGCTGCCGCTTTTGTTGCGCGCCGCGAAATTTTTCAACACTGCCAACAATGCTGTCGAGCTGATTTTCGAGCGAACTCTGCAATTGCTGTAGATCGATCGCTTGTTTGACGTTTTGCTGCATGTCGCGTACTTGTTGTCGCACATCGCTATTGAGTCGATCGGAATCACTGGCGTTGGCCTGGTCACGTTCGCCTTGTGCGAGTAAAAAAGCCTCGACCGTTGCCAAACGTTCGCTGATCTGTTTGATAAACGCTTCAAACTGCGCTTGCTCTTCACTGTTGGCATCCAGCACCAGCGCCGATAGTTCTTCCAGCAATGAGGTCAGCTCACGCACATCTTTTAACTGCGTGGCACGATGACGCAAATGGCGTAGTACATCGTCGCTGCTGTCGGGCACATTCAAATTGTCCATCAGCCGCATCAGCGGCGTCATGATGTCTGGCGTGATCGCGACGACAGCGTTAAGCGAACTATCACTTTGCTGAGTCGTCGATGGCTGATCAGTACTGCTTTCTTTGCGATTGCCGAACCAGCGGGTCCAGAAACCGGCTTTTTCTTGTGTCGGCCAATTCAGAAACGCGTGCGCAATGCTACCGGCCAAACGCGAGCTGTCACTTTCGTCTTGTTTGATCTGTTTTAATTCGGCGACGACGGCCGGTGGCAGATCGGCACGCAAAAACTCTTGCATCAATTCGCGCACGGTTACGCCTTGTGCGAGCTGCTGTTTGCGCGTGACATCGTCATCCAGTTCGCGCAGCAAGTTGGTAATGGTGTCGACGTGTTGCTGAATGGTTGCCGTGTCGGCCGATTTTTTAATTTGCGTGCGCAATTGTTCGAGCGCTTGGTCAAGACGCTTGTGAATACCCGAACCAATAAAGCTGAGTTTGACGAGCGCTCGTTTGAGCGCGTCGAGATCGTCGATCGAACTGGGTGTGGTCAGTGGCAAATCAAGGTTGGCGGGTTTTTGGCTCATGAACGTGCAATTCTGCGTGCCGACGCCGGTGGCGCCAATGGAACCCGAGAACCGGGCTCGCCTAACTGCCAATCCGGTTGAACGGCTATCTGCATCGCGATCGGCAAATGATCCGAGTAACAGTATGGCAGCACTTCCAATTCCTGCACGCTGACAGACGGTGTCGCCAAAATATGATCGATGCTGCGCGACGGATTCCAGCTTGGAAACGTCGCCGGCTCTTGCAGCGGTGGCTGCAATGACAGCCCCCCCAAACGCAGTTGTTCGCGCACTTCGTCACCTTCACCATTCATATCGCCCATGACAACGACATGACGACGGTGCGCCACTTTATCGGCGATGTAACGCAGTTGGTTTGCGCGTCCCCGTGCGCCTAGGGACAAGTGCAGCACAACGATGACCAGCGGCTCGGGCCCATGGCCGATATGCGCTTCAATAGCGCCACGACCGGGGATCAAACCCGGCAAGCGGTGCTCGGTCAGTTGTGACACAGCAAAGCGCGACAGCAGCCCATTGCCATGTTGACCCAGCTGCGCCAGATTGCGTGTGCGCTGGGCATGGCAATACGGAAAACCGGCCAGATCGGCCAAATATTCCACTTGATTGAGAAAGCCGCTGCGCAGACTGCCGCCATCGACCTCTTGCAACGCCACGACATCAAAATGCGTGATCAGGCCCGCCATGCGGCGCAAATTCGACGGTGACGCTTTGTGCGGCAGCACATGACGCCAACCTCGTGTGAAGTATTCTCGGGTGTGTTGCGTTTCGATGCCGCATTGAATATTCCATGACAGCAAACGCAAAGACGGCACAGGCATGACTTCTCGCCGACGATCGATCCATGGACTTTAAATGATAGTGGGCTTTGTCGATCACAAGGCGTGAATCTTACGCAATAAAAAAGGCGGTCTAAAACCGCCTTTTTTGATGCTTCGACATAAGCCCCAGTGCACAGCACCTTTGGATCAGTGCAAACCGCTCATGTAGTTCGCAACAGCCGCCATTTGCTCATCGCTTAAACGTTTGGCGATATCACGCATAATCGCATTGTTGTCGTTGGCACGTGCGCCACTGCGAAAATCTTTCAGTGTTTTCACGGTGTAATCGACATGTTGACCACCCACGCGCGGGAAACCGGCGGCCGGCATACCGGCGCCATTCGGTGCATGGCAGGCTGTGCAAGCCGGTACGCCTTTGCTGGTGTCACCGCCGTTGTACAGTTTTTTGCCGGCTTCCAGACTGTCTTTCTTGGCGGCGGCCATTTGGGTTTTTTGTTTAGCAAAATACGCCGCTACATCGGCAATATCGGCATCGGTGGCCAACATGGCCGCCATCGGCGCCATCGTCGCTTCAAAACGGCCCGCTTTGCCTTGGGTTTCCATGCCTTTTTTGAAATCTTTCAGCTGCTTAACGAGATACGCTTCGTTTTGACCAGCCAGTTTCGGCCAAATCGCGTTGACACTATTGCCATCAGCGTTATGGCAGGCCGCGCAGGCCGCCGCTTTGCCTTGACCGGCATCCGCATTACCGGCCAACACGACCGGCGCCGCGCTTAAGGTCAGCGCAGCCAGAACCAACAGTTTTTTCATGAGAAAACATCCAAATGGGGAAAAAGAAATCGCGCCGCCCTTTTTTCGTTGGCCGACCCCGCTAAAGGAAGCGTGTCCCGCTTAGGGGGCACTGCTATGATCCTGGGGCTGGCGGCAAAGCCCGTAAATTATACAAGCCCAAACGCCCTTCGTTGAGTGCGAATAAGTTAAGTGACTAAAAATAGATGAGTATTGATTTTACCCGTGCCCAATTTTTGATGGGCGCTCCGACTAGAGGTCAATTATCAGGCGATTATGGCGTTGAAGTGGCCTTTGCCGGCCGCTCCAACGCCGGTAAGTCGTCCTGCCTGAACAAACTCACCGGCCAGCACCAACTCGCCCGCGTGTCCAAAACACCCGGCCGCACCCAGATGATCAACCTGTTTGCGCTCGATCCGCACCGCCGTCTCGTCGATCTGCCCGGCTATGGCTATGCCGAAGTGTCGCAAGAGCTGCGTGCACAATGGCACCAGGCACTCGCTGAATACCTGCAAAACCGCCAAAGCTTGGTCGGCATTGTTGTGCTGATGGACATCCGCCACCCATTCACCGAACCCGATCAAATGCTGATCGACTTCGCTGAAGCGGCCAACTTGAAACTGCACATCGTGTTGACCAAAGCCGACAAACTCAAATTCGGCGCACGCAAAACCGCGTTTTTAAAAGCACAAAAAGACTGCGCGCCGTTTCCGAATCGCAGCGTGCAGTTGTTTTCGACGACGGAAAATATTGGTGTTGAAGAGTTGCAGCGTAAGTTGAATGAATGGTTGGCGAAAACTGTTATTGAATAGTGGTCAAACTTAGCCGACATCTTTTTTCGTTTTCATTTTTTCCATATCCATATTGGGGAGTATTTCATGAAAAAAATCATCGCCGTAGTGACATTTATCGTCGTGATTGGATTAGTCGCGGTAGGTGTGAAGTTTGGTTTACCTTGGTATGCAGACTATAAAGCGGAACAGCGCTATCGGGAAATTGTCGACGAATTCTGGGAACGTGACCGGTATCAAAGGAAGCCCACAATTGAGTCACCCGAAGACTACCAAGAAATGCTCGACAAGACCAAAGAAAGTTTTGATGCTCTATTTGTTAAATTGCGGGAAATTGACCATCCGGAAATTGCCAAACGCGTAGCGTTCGCTGAACACTATTCTACAAAAATATCCGTTCGCTTATTTGACATCGCACGGTTTGCGAAATTGGGTGAGGAGTTTAAAGATTTTTCGCCCGAGAAAATCAAAGCACTTGAAAGCGGCGAGCCAACAATTGCGCACCTGAAGCAGTTCGCAGAGCTGATGTCGTCTTTTCATGAGACGGTGAACAACGACTACGAACAGTTGCGTGCTGACTTGGCAAAATCAGGGTTACAGGATGATGTCCGTCGAGATTTCTGGTCATCCATTGATCGCCATTACTCATGGCTAAAAAGCAGTACGAATCGTCTTGCCGAAGCAGGAGCCCGCGTAAACGAAAACATACCGTTGGTTGTGTGGTTAATTGAACACCGCAGCAACTTCACTGTTGATCAAAACGGACAAATTTTGTTTTCTGATCGTGACATCTACAACGAATACGCTCAAGTAAGACAACGTCGTATCGACGCGTTCAAAGAGAGTGTTAGCACCTTTTCCAATTAGTCTTATTTTGTAAATTGCCTTCATCGCACGTGGTGAAGGCATTTAGACATGCCAGCACGTTAATCGCCGCAGTGCGGATGCTATTTCTTTTTCGCGCGCGGATGTGCGTTGTCATACACCTTAGCCAGTTGTTGAAAATCGAGATGGGTGTACACCTGCGTCGTACTCAAATTGGCGTGGCCCAGCAATTCTTGCACTGCGCGTAAATCTTGACTACCTTCAAGAAAATGGGTGGCACAGGCGTGACGCAATTTATGGGGATGCAAACGCGTCGCTAAACCCTGTTGCTGGCCCCAGTGCGCCAGCCGTTGACGGATTTGTCGCGCTGATAAACGATCACCGTTGCGACTTAAAAATAATGCATCGGACTCACTGACAATGGCGGCGCGTTGTTGTAACCACAGTGCGATCGCCTCGCGCGCCTTGTTGCCGACTGGCACCTCACGCGTTTTATTGCCCTTACCGGTGATGCGCAGTGTTTCAGTCGCATTTTGCCAATCGTACAAGCTCAGTGATTGCAATTCACTCAAACGCAAGCCGCTGGAATAGAACAGCTCCATCATCGCATGATCGCGGGCCGCCAGTAGATCGTCGCTGGGCATCGTATCGAGCAGGCCTTGCGCTTCATCGACATCAATGATTTTGGGCAATCGTTTTGCCGCTTTCGGTGCTCGCACGCCTTTCGCAGGATTATCACCAATCCACTGCTGTTTAACGGCGTAACGGAAAAAGGCACGCAACGCACTCAAATGCAGCGCAATGGTGCGCGGCGACAATTTGTTTTTATGACAATGCGCGGCAAACTGCTGTGTCTGCAACATTTGCCACTGCAATAGCGGCTTATTGATGTGCTGCGCAAACTGCTCAGCGTAAGCTAGGCAGTTTTTATAAGTCGTTAACGTATTCGGCGAGGCTTGTTTGCTGCCGGCGAGGGATTGCAGAAATTGTGCTATGCCTGTTTCGTTCATCGATTAAATTTTGTTGCCTAATCAGTGTGCCAATCGAATGCCATTTGATTTCTGAATTCGGCTGCCGTCTTGGTGTTACTCCCGTTCATGGTTCGACTCGCCTTTAGTACTGCGTGTGTCGAAGCATCACCACGAACGGTATTCTGATTTTGTTTCGTTCGTCCTGAGCCGCTCCCGCAAGGGGGATTTCTTATGTCATCGACGGATGAACAGCAACAAGCTCTTTGTGACACAGCGAATCAGATTTGAATTTACTTCATGATCTTTGTGTACTTCGTGTCTTCGTGTTGCTTCTGATTTTTGATCTCAGCTTACCGCAGCTTCACCACCATCTCACCCGCGATCTGCGCCAGCATTTCCAAAAACAGGGTGCCCATTTTGGGCGAAAAACGATCGCTGTCGCGGCTGGCGATGGCGATGAGGCCGTGTTTGGCGAGTTGACCTAATGGCAGCAAAGCCACTGAGCGCAGATCGCTGATCAAATCACCAAACAGATAACGGCGCACGGTGGCGTCAATGCTGCCACAGACAGGTGCCGCATCCGGAAAACCGCAGTGCACACTTTCCAGCAAGGTCGAATGTGATTCAAATCGTAGCGGCGGTGTCGAATTGCCCTGGCCACAGACGATGAGCGTTTCGGCATCGGTTTGAAAACGTTGATGCAGTTCGTGACGCAGTATGTCGGCGAGTTGTTGCAGCGTGGTCGCATGCACTAGTTTCATCGTCACTTGCATGACTTCGGCGAGCAATTGTTCATTGTCGCGGGCATTTTTTAGCATGTCGATCATCTGACTTTGCAGTTCGCGATTTTTGTCGCGCAATGCTTTGACTTGACGTTCGACCAAGGAGATCGCGCCAGCATCGTGCGGCACCGCCATGCTGGTGAGTAGTTCGCGATGATGCAGAAAGAAATCCGGATGTTCGGCCAAATAGTGCGCGACATATGAAGGACCGCTGACGGGTGTTTGTGACACTCTGGTTTTATCGTTCATAGTTCGATCTGTCCTTCATAAACAAACGCGGCGGGACCACTCATCAATACCGGCTCATCAATACCGCGCCAACGAATGCGCAAACTGCCGCCAGGCAGATCCACACGCACACTTTCATCCAGCCATTGATGCAAACGGCCCGCGACGACTGCCGCACAAGCGCCGCTGCCACAGGCTTCCGTTTCGCCGGTGCCGCGTTCGTACACTCGCAGTTTGATGTGATCACGCGCAATGATTTCAAGAAAGCCGATATTCGCTTGTTGCGGAAACGTGGCGTGTTCACACAATGATTTTCCTAAGCTGGCCACCGCCGCCGCATTGACATCGTTAACCCGCAACACCGCGTGAGGATTGCCCATCGACAACGCGGTGAAATGATGCAGCACACCGTCGACATTCAAGGAATAGTGTGGACCACCGCTCAATGTGAGTGGTACGTCGGCGCTGAGTAAACGCGGCGCGCCCATATTGACGAGCACATTGCCGTCGTCTTCAAGTTTCAACAGCATCTCGCCATTGCTGGTGCCGACGCGGATCTCGTTTTTCCACGTTAGCCCGGTGCTGCGCACAAAACGCGCAAAACAGCGTGCGCCGTTGCCACATTGACTGACTTCGGAACCATCGGCATTAAAAATGCGGTAATGAAAATCATGTTCGGGCGAAAATGGCGGTTCCACCAACAATAATTGATCGAACCCGATGCCGCGTTTGCGGTCAGACAGCCGCGTGATCATCGCCGGTGAAAACGCGACCATCTGGGAAATGCCGTCAACCACCATAAAATCGTTGCCAAGGCCGTGCATTTTCGCGAAGTTAATCAGCATGATGGTGCATCTCGCTCGACGGCGAACGCTTTGGCGGTTTGACCAAATCGCCTTTTTGGCCACAGGCCGACAAGCTCAACATCGTGCAAAGCAAAACCAACACGGCAATGGGGCGTTTCATTAAAGCGCCTACGGAGGATGAAAAAGTGTTAACGCAGTATACCCGCCGACCAGCCGTGGCAAAATGGCGCACCGCGAAAAGCTTGAAACTCAAACCATGACCGAAGCCGAATTTCACCGTCTGGTCGATAACACACAGTTGCGCATCGAACACGCCGTCGAAAACGCCGATGACGATCTCGATATCGACAATCAAGGTGGCGTGCTGACCATTACGTTTGCCGATCGCAGCAAAGTGATCGTGTCGCGACAAACGCCGATCCGCCAACTTTGGCTGGCCGCGCGCAGCGGTGGTTTTCATTTTGATTACCGCGACGGGCAATGGCTGCGCGACAGTGACGGTGTTGCGTTAAAGCAAGTGTTGAGCGATGTGTGCAGCGCCCAAGCCGGCGCGTCACTGCAAATTGATTGTTAAAGGAAAACCATGAACGTGTTGGATTGTGTTGTTGTTGAACCCCAAACGCCGGCTACGACCTGCGTCATTTGGTTGCATGGCCTCGGTGCCGATGGTCACGATTTTGAGCCACTGGTGCCCGAACTGAAATTACCGGCCTCAATGGCGGTTCGTTTTATTTTCCCACATGCGCCCGTACAACCGGTCACGATCAATGGCGGTTATGCCATGCGTTCCTGGTACGACATTCTCGAAGCCAACTTGGCGCGCCGCGTTGACGAACAAGGTGTGCGCGAATCTGCTGACGCCATCAGTGCTCTGATTGAAGCGCAGATCGCCGCCGGCATTCCGGCCAATAAAATTGTCTTGGCCGGATTTTCGCAGGGCGGCGCCATTACCTTGTTTTTGGGTTTGCGCTATCCGCGTCGTTTAGCCGGTTTGCTGCCCTTATCCACTTACTTACCACTGCCGGAAAAACTGGCCAGTGAACGCAGCGACGCGATGAAAGACGTTCCGATCCTGTACGCCCACGGCAGCATCGACAATATTGTGCCGATGGTCTTGGCAAAACAATCGGTACAACAGCTGCGCGATCTGGGTTACACCGTCGATTTTCGTGAATACATGATGCCGCACTCGGTTTGTCTCGAAGAGATCCAGCACATCAGTGCCTTTTTGCAAACAGTGCTCACATAAAGTGATTCAGCAACGCGATTGCGTTGAGGACAAGTGATGAACAAGAAGAAAAAACGCCAGGTATTGGTTGTTGTGGTGCTTATGGTACTGGTGGGTGGTGGTTGGTTTTTTCGAGGTCCGCTGCTCGGTTTGATCGACAAACAAAAGTCCTTGGCTGCCGGCGAAGTGTTGGAACGCTGCTACGCACTCAACACCGGCGACAAACTGCATTATCGTTTTAAGGCCAAAGAGATGCTCAGTTTTGATATTCGCCGAGGCGGTGACACGATGATGCCGCCGCGTTTGGTGCCCTTTGACGAGGCCGATTTTGTTGCCGACGATAAAGGCGAGTATTGCTTGCGCTTTGGCAATCCATTGACCAGTGCCCAAACGTTTGAATACCGCGTGAATCGAATCAAATGATCAAGTTGCGCGTGCAGCTATTTACGGCGATATTTTTGTGCTGGTTTGCCAGCCTGCTCATTTGCGCAACGTATTTTTTTAATTGGCACGTCAATTTGTATTTGGTGGGTATTTTGTTTTTGAATGCCGGCATGCTGATGACGCATCCGGCATATTACAGCGCGTTATCAGAATTGCCCCAGTTTGAACGCTGGCGACGCTGGCAATGGATCGCCCTGTTTTTAGCGTTGTTACCGGCGGCATTATGGGCTGCCGATTTTTCAGTCATGTGGATGGTGCGTGTGCTGACCTAATGTCACATGACCGTGCACATACAGCTCCAGCAACGCAATCAACACGTCAGCCGTGGCATCGAGCCACATCGCTTCGCGCGTATCGGAATAACCACTGCGCAGCGGCGGCGCCGGCATTGTGTGCGATGATTCGATATAACCATCACCGTAAGCATGTTTAAAGGTTGTCGGTTGCGATGTTGAAACGGTCGTCGAACTGCACGCGGCCAACATCAATGTGCACACAATGATTAAGCCTTTCATCGCCCAGCTCCTGTCATCTGCGGAAAAAATGGTTTCGCTAGTTTGCTGTTCTACGATGAATGAAGACTGAACTCAAGAACGACGTTTCACGTTATTGGTCGAATGAATTCAACAGGATTGGCGCGAAACTTAACCTTCGCTGAACAGTCTAGCTCCGGCTTCTTCAATGAGTACTAACGGGAATTTTCTATGCTGCGTTTTGGATTTCTTTGCCTCTTCTTAGTTGGGCGCTCATCTTCAGCATTCTCTGAATCACTTGCCGCCGATTGGCAGACCTTGCAGACACCCCATTTTCGTTTTCATTACATCACGCCGTATCACGAGTGGACACTCAAGGCGGTAACACAAGCTGAATCTGTGTTTGATGAGTTGGCGATTCACACGCGCAATACCATTCATGAACCGATTGATGTATTGGTGATGGACCCATTGAATACCGCGAACGGTTCTGCATTTCCGCTTGTGGGACGACCTCTGATTGTATTGTTTACAACACCACCGACCGCCGACTCGGCACTCAGTAATTTTAATGATTGGTCCGACATACTGATCAAACACGAACTTGTGCACATTTTTCATTTAACGCGTCCCCATCGTCAATCATGGGAAGCCGTGCTCGGTCGTTTGCATTTGCTGTACGGCATTAGCCTGGTGCCTGATGTACCCGTGTGGGCAAGCGAAGGTTATGCCACTTATATGGAAGGCAAATTGACTGGCGCTGGCCGTCCGCATAGTGATTGGGTCACGTCAGTGGTGCGTGAACTGGCGCGTCAAGGTCAGCTGCCTGCATACGATAAAATCGGTGCCAATAAATGGCTGGGGCGTTCGTTAAATTATCTTGTTGGCGCGGCCTATTACGAATGGCTGGCGCAGCGGTTTGGTGAGGATAAATTTACCGCGATCTGGCAACGGCTCACCGCCGCTGAAGAACGCGATTTTGATCAAGCATTCAGCGGTGTGTTTGGCGAAAATCCCGACGTGCTTTATCAACGATTTGTTGCCGAATCAACTCATGCGGCATTAACCACTGAAAAACTGTTGCCGGTCGACGTGTCCTCTAGCCAGTTATGGCAGCGTTTTAATGGCCGCACCGGCGAGCCCAGCGTTTCACCCGATGGCAAAAAAATCACCGTGCTCGTGCGTGAACCCGAAAAACCCAGCGTGCTGAAAATTTTTGCGCTGGATGACAATGACAAAGCGTATGAGGATTGGCAAAAAAAGCGCGATCAGATCGCAAAAAATGATCCCGACGATGTGCCCGCGATTCGCCCCGTTAGTTTACCGCGTCAATCACTCGCCGAATTCGCCAGCCGTGATGGCAGCGAGGCGTTGAATGCACAGTGGCTTAACAATGAGGAATTGTTGTTCACGATGCATCGACGTGATTCACACGGCGATCGTCACAGCGATGTGTTTCGTTGGCACAGTCAAACCGGTGCGCTACAACGTTTGACCGTTAATGCGAATCTGTCGCGTATCGCCCCCAGTCGTGATGGACGATGGGCGGTTGCCGTGCGCTCACAATTTGGCTCATCACAGTTAGTTAAATTGGATCTGCAATCGCTGCAATTGACAGACATTAACGAAGCATCGCTCAGTGTTGTTTATGACCAACCCAGTATTCATCCCGACGGGCAATCACTGATTTATTTGAAGAACAGCGGTGACGGGTGGGTGTTGATGCAACGTGATCTACGTAATCAACACGAAAGCGTTTTGTACCGTCCCGAAAACGGCCGATTTTTCGCCTACCCAACGTTTAGCTACGATGGTCGTGACGTATTGTTCAGTGCCGGTGATAACGGCTACGTCAATATCTATGCATTGTCGTTGCAGGACAAAGCGGTGCGTGCGCTAACACAATCGAGTGCACTGACGTTTGCCGCAACTCCCATTACAAACAGCAACGATTATCTGTATTTGCGTTTTGATGCGCGCGGTAATGATCTGTATCGCGCCACGCTAACGGCACAAACGCCGATCATAAAACCGCGTATAGAAGGCTGGGCGGCAATTCAAACGCCAATACCGACGCCGGTGAAAACAACCCACGCCAACGCGTTTGCAACACAACAACATGATTATGGTTTTGGTCCGCAGCAGGCGACGGCATTGCTGGGTTTTAATCGTGATGCCGGTGACACGACGTATCAAATTGGCATCCGTGGCGGTGATCCAGTTGGGCGTTTTGATTGGCTGCTGGCCGCCTCACAGTCACAACTCGGCAGTCATGAAGGTGCCGTGGCCTCGCTGATCTGGCGCGGCTGGCCCGTTACGGTAAGCGGCACGGTGTTTTATCACGATATTGAATCGCGGCAACAGCGCGAAGACACCGCGTCGCCGTCTGTGCAAGAGCACAATCAAGGTTGGTATTTCAACACAGCGTGGTCGCGCTATTTCGACACACTGAAATTGGATTGGCAGGCTTTTGTTTTGGCACGCAATCAATCTGGTACGGATGACGCACAACAGCGTTGGTGGGGCACTCAGTTGAGCGCAGCAGTGGATCGCCGCGTCGGCCAGTGGTCTTGGCGTTATTACGCCAACAGTGAATGGGCTTTTGGCAATGACAACGTTGGTGATAAATCGTCACAAGCGCTCGGCGCATTTGTACAGTTTGATAAACACGGCCTCGGTGTGGATTGGTCGCACACGCGCTTGCGTCATAGTGACACGTCGCTAATTGTCGGTGGCGATCGCGACACGGTCATGGCGGATGAATTAAACCCATTGTGGATCACCGATCCACTGTTGCCGTATGCCAATCAACAAGGCGACGAATTTGAACGCCAAAAGCTTTTTGCTGTTATCGATCCGAATTGGCCAACCTTGTTTTATCAACGTCAACGCGTAGATGACATCAACACCGATTGGCAGCGCGCGTTTGGCTTCGAGATGCAAGCCCGCGCCCCCAGCCAATTGCCACTCGCTGAATTGCGTGGCCTGCACGCACGTTTTGGTTTTGCGCGCGTTGAACATGAAGATTCACTGGATAACCGATTTTGGTTAGCGCTGGATTATCAATGGTGAGGCGGTTGTCAGTGGGTTTTGAAACTGGCAACGGACAAGGTAAGGACAAGAAATTTGCAACACCTCATGGAAGCCACAAAACCCGACCAGACTCACAACTAAACAGGTTCGCATTAAGTGAGATCCAAATATGGGATCAAATCTTAATCAACCACCCCCAACCCCCTCCTTAAAAACAGGAGGGAGCATTGAAGCCCTCCCCTTTTTTCAAGGGGAGGGTTGGGTGGGGTAAAAGCACCTGAATAGACCCACAATCTGAGTGTCAATCAGAGGCGTGTTGCATTATTTCCGTCGAGACGGAAAGCACTGCGCTAATCATTTTTTATGTGCTCGCAATACACTTGTATGAGTGCTTCATGCCAATGCTCCTCTGAAACAGAAGCCGCAATAAATGCTTTTGTTATCAATGGATACTCACGACAAAACTCAGCCACAAGAGCTTTTTGAATGTCCCGTATTTCTACGCCTTTCAACGCAGTCACATAATTTGCGTTATCTATGTGATTCTGGAATTCAACCAACAATGCTACCCCCGCGCCAAGCTCCAGTCGCTTGTCACCTGACCGCAAGACCTCAATCGGATTGAAATCTATGAGAGCTACGATGGGATCTCCAAAGTTCCCACTGTAGCTTCGAATTTCTTCGAATATTTTTGCGATAGAGTCAGCTGTTGTCACGTTTTGCCTAACTATTTCTTCGGCATGGGTACAAACTTAATAATCTGTTCCGCTGCTGCCGGCTTTGGCGTCGCTACAGGTTTGCTCGCTGCAGCTTGTTCTTTTTCTTTATAACCGCACTTAACGCATTCAAAGAACTTGTCGCCGTTGTCAACGTACAACACAATTTTGTCTTGTAATTGACATTGCGGGCAGACCGCTCCGGCGATAAAACGGCGTTTCATAATAGTTCTGCCTCATGTTGCTTGATCATCACTTCGAGCGCTTCGGATTTTTCCAGCCATTCTTCTTCGAGCGTCTGTAGCGATTGTTGCAGTTGTGCTTGCTCGGCCAATAATTTTTTCAGTTCGTTTTTATTGGCATCGGCGTAAATATCGGCATCGGCAAGACGTGCCTGTACTTGATTCAGCTGCGCTTGCTGTTTGGCCAATTGCTCATCGAGTTGTTTGATGCGCTGCGTTAGTGGTTGACGCAGTTTGCGTTGATCGGCTTCGATGCGTTTGCGGTCTTTGCGGGCGGCCGACGATTGTGGATTGCTGCTGTCATCACTGCTTTTTTGCGCACCGTCGTCTTGCAATAGCCAACGCGCGTAATCGTCCAAATCACCATCAAACGGTTGCACTCTGCCGTTAGCTACTAACCAGAACTCATCACAGGTGGCGTTCAGCAAATGGCGATCGTGTGACACCAGCACCACGGCGCCATCAAAACTTTGCAGTGCTTCGGTCAGCGATTCACGCATATCGAGATCGAGGTGGTTGGTCGGTTCATCAAGCAAAATCAAATTCGGACGCTGATAAACAAGCAGCGCCAAACACAACCGCGCTTTTTCACCACCGGAAAATGGTTCAACCGGCGTCAGTGCTTTGTCGCCGGAAAAACCAAACGATCCGATAAAGCCGCGCAATTCGGCTTCACTGGCGGTTTTGTCGAGATCGCGCAAATGATCAACAGCGCTGCGGTGCGGTTGTAAGGTTTCGAGGCTGTGCTGCGCAAAATAACCGATCTGCATGCCCTGCCCATCTTGTCGTTCGCCAGCTTGTGCCACCAACTCATTAGCGAGAAATCGGATGAACGTTGATTTACCGGCACCGTTGCGACCGAGCAAGCCAATGCGTGCGCCCGGCGTTAGCGTCAGTTTGACGTTGCGCAACACAATATGGTCGCCATAACCGAGCTGGATCTCGCGCGCGCTGATCAACGGACTGGGCTGACGACGCGGTGGTGGAAACGAAAATTCAAAACGACTTTCTTTGTCGATGGGCGCACTCATCGTCAATTTTTCGAGCGCTTTTAAACGACTTTGTGCTTGTTTGGCTTTGGTCGCCTGCGCGCGAAAACGATCGACAAATGATTGCAGATGTGCGCGCTGTGTTTGTTCTTTTTCGTAGGCCGCTTGCGCCTGCGCTAATCGTTCACCACGTTGGCGTTCAAACGCTGAATAGCCACCGATGTATTTGTTGATCGTGCAGTTTTCGATGTGCGCGATATGGCTGCAAATGCCGTCGAGAAATTCGCGGTCATGTGAAATCAGAATTAACGTGCCAGCGTATTTGCGCAGGAATTGCTCGAGCCAAATGACCGCATCAAGATCAAGGTGATTGGTAGGTTCGTCGAGCAGCAAGACATCGGCGCGGCGCATCAGCGCTTGCGCCAAATTGAGCCGCATGCGCCAGCCACCAGAAAACGTTTTGATCGCGCGTAATTGTGCGTCACCATCAAAACCTAAACCAGCCAAGAGTTGACCGGCACGCGACGGTGCCGTCCACGCGTCGATCGCGTCGAGTTGCGCATGCAAACGTCCAATCGCGTTGCCATCGTGCGCCGCCTCGGCCTGCTGCAATTGGCGTTCGATGGCGCGCAACTCGTCGTCGCCGTCGAGCACATAATCGAGCGCCGACACATCGAGCGCCGGTGTTTCTTGTTCGGCCCACGACAGTTTCAACCCATTGGCTTTTTGCAGCTCACCACTGTCGGCGTGCAGCACATCACGCAGCAGTAAAAACAGACTCGATTTGCCGCAGCCGTTGGCACCGACCAGGCCAACGCGCTCATGCGGATTAATCGTCAGTTGTACGCCATCCAGCAGACAGCGACCGCCGCGGAGCAGCGAAAGGTTATTTAAGGTAATCATGGCGGCGCGATCTTAGCGGGCCATGTCACCGTGTGCATCAAAAGCGCAGACTAGAATGCGAAAGACAAGAAAGGCGGCCCATGAGCCGCCTGAAAAGTTAGGGAGCCGGCTGTGCTTATTTGACCAGCACATCCTGATAAATACGTTGACCGTAACCAATCAGCAGGCCGTCTTTAAACACCAACGGTGTCGTTTCATCACGGGTGGTTTGGTCGTCACCTTTGACTCGGTGCGTGCGGTAGAACAGCACTTTGTAGTCGCCGCCTTTGCCGCTGAAGGCTTCGACAAACTGCGGTTCGCCAACCGTTTCGCGAGCGTCTTTGATGTTGATGCCCATCGGCAACGCTTCGATGCGTTCGAGATTGCGGCGTTCGATGCGTTGCCAGCTCGTGGTCGCGTCATCGTCGCCAATATGGATGATACAAGCGGACAAGCTGCTGACGGCAGCAGCGATAACAAGGGCGCGGAATACAGATTTCATGAGGTCTCTTGAGTGTATTAGTTAGACAACACACTCAGTTTGCCCGATTCGCCGGCAAGAAAGTTATGCCGAATTGTGATCAATCGTTAATGGCGACGATCGATTTGGCGTCGCCCTGCATCAAATCTTCGTGATCAGAGGCGGTGTACTCGACGCCTTCGTACAGTTGGCGATGAATACCGTCTTCGCTGACAAAATGGGTTGGTACCGACACGGTTTGGCCCCAGTCAGACGCGACATAGACGCCAAAATGCAGGTGCGGCATGGTTGAAAAACCGGTGCTACCCGACGCGGCAAGCACGGTGCCGGCGGCAACATAGTCGCCGACATGAACGCGCGCGCTCCCGTACTGCAGATGGTAATACTCACCGGTGGTGCCATCATCGTGCAGCACAACGACATAGTTCGCGTGTTTGGCAAAACGCTTGTCAGGGCCACCAACACGGCTGCTGTCGACGACGTCGGCAACACGACCACTGCGCGCCGCAACGACCGGTGACCCCTCTGGCATCGCAAAATCCACGCAGAAACGGGAGTTGTCGTGATGGCTCAGTTCACCGTCCCAGCCTTGGATGACTTTATGGCTATGACCCGGTTGAAACGGCAGGCGATACAAATGGGTTTCGTCGTGCAGCGCATCGAGGCGACCAATCGCAGCCGCCATTTTGGGTGCAATATTGAAGGGTTTATCGGCTTCCAGCGGTTTTAATTCGGCAACCGGGAAGCGGCCTTTGTGGCCAAAGATACGAGTGATGACGCCGTATTTCGACGTATCCAGATTGTGTGCATTCAGAAACACCGTCAGCGTGACCGGTGTGTCGCTAAAGGTTTTGACGTAAACCTTGGCGCCGTCGGGCGACATTTCGGTTTCGACACAGGCCAGATCCTTCTGGCAGATCGGGCGGCCAGCAGACGCAACCGTCGCGCACGCCAACAAGCTCCACAGCATCCATTTTGACATTATCGAGATTCTCCTTCCGACATCCGTTTCTGGCGTCGTCATTCCTGACGTGCTGATTTAAGAGATAGCCCATGTGTCGGAACAGCGTAGGATAAAAAGGCGCTTAAACCTATCGGGTCTTACAACCGAAATGGGCAAATCGTGAACTCGCCCACAACATCCGTTTGCGTAATTTCCCAAATCCGATCAAAAACTTAAAGCCTTACGTGGCGGTATCGCGCAAGACATCGACGTGTACAATTGTGGACAATGTCGCACACGGCTTTCCGCTTGTGAGGGAACGATGACAGCCAATGACTTAATCGGCCATTACGCCGTCATTTTTATCAGTCAGCGTAGCGACGGTGACAACGGCTACAGCGCGACCGCCGAGCTGATGGTCAAACTGGCCGCCGAGCAAGACGGCTATCTCGGTATCGCCAGCAGCCGCAATGCAGACGGGCTCGGTATTACCGTGTCGTACTGGCGCGACCTTGACGCGATTAAACGCTGGCGTGAACACGTCGATCACAGCATTGCGCGCGAACGCGGTCGCCGCGAATGGTATCGCGATTACCACCTGCAAATCGCCAAAATTGAACGTGCTTATGACTACTCACGTTAGTTCACTTTCCACTGTCAATGCTGTCGCGTTTGGCGATTGTGCCGTCATTGGTCAACCGATCGCGCATAGCATTAGCCCGCGTCTGCACGCCGCGTTTGCGCAGCAGTTTTCGCGCTCGCTGCATTACGATCGAATCGAAGCCAGTCCTGATGCGTTTGCCAGCACGGTCCGCACTTTTTTTGCCGCTGGTGGACGCGGTTTGAATGTGACCCTGCCGCACAAATTGGCGGCGTTCGCACTCGCCGATGTACGCCATCCACGTGCGCAATGGGCCGGTGCTGCGAATACCCTTTGGCTTGAAAACGAACAACTGCATGCCGATAACAGTGACGGTGCTGGTCTGCTCAATGATCTGCAACGATTGCAGATCCCCTTGCGCCAACGCGTCATTGCGGTGCTCGGGGCCGGGGGTGCGGCGGCCGGTGTGTTGCCGCTGCTGTTGCAGCACGATCCGGCGCACATAACGTTAATCAATCGCAGCCACGAACGTGCACGTACGTTGTGCGAACAGCTGCACGACATCCGTGTCAGCACGGACGGCAGCGCGGCGGCCGATCTGATTATCAGCACCGTCAGTGAAGGATTTGATGATTTGATCGCGTCGGCGGCGTTTCATCCACACACGATCATCTACGATTTGAATTACGGCACGCGCGCCAGTGCGAGCCAACGCTGGGCCCAAGCGCACTCTCTGCGTTGGCAGGATGGCTTGGGTATGTTGATTGAACAGGCAGCAGTCAGTTTTGCTTTATGGCATGGTGTGCAACCCGATACGGCACCCTTGCATCGCGGAGAATTTTAATGAAGGGAAAGCGTCTTTTTGTGTGCAGCGCGTTTTGCGGTCTGTTGTTTGCCGCCGAACCACAACAAGTGATTTACGGTGATTGGATGATTGTGCGCGATCTCGCCGCCAGCACTGAAACACCGTTGCAAGCCGATGAAATTGAATCGTTGATCGGCGCCAGTGCGCATTACGAAGCCGACGAAGTCGAATTCGCCGGCCAACGCTGCGAACGTCCGGTCTACGACACCTATCGCGAAACCGAACGCAGCTTGTTGCAAAGCCGCGAATTGCGCCCTGAAGATCTGCACCTTGGCAATGACACGTCACTCGCGATCGAAATTGGTTGCGCCGATGGCAACGACGAATTCGACGCCGGCACCTGGTTACTGGTCGCCGGTCCCGATCGTTTGATCACCGAAGTCGATGGCGTTTATTTCGAATTGAAACGATTGCCAACCGCGAATCATCAGGCATTAGCGCGATAATTTTTTCCTTGGCTATGTCTGACACTCCGTCAAATGGTAGGGCGGCATTCATGCCGCCACTGGCGCCCTGAACGGTGCCCTGCACAAAGTAAGAAACGCTCTTCGTGGTTCATCTTATTTCTCACTACAGGTTTTCTTCATGTCAACTATCCCGTTACCTCGTTTTTCCGATATCGACGCCGCACAGGTGGTCAATCAGATCACCGGTTTGCTCAATGACAATCGTCAACAAGTGGCCAAACTACTTGCCCAAACGACACCGCTGCGCTGGCAATCGCTGATCTTGCCTTTGGAACAACTCGAAAATCGTTTGCATCGTTATTGGTCGATGGTCAGTCATTTGCATTCGGTCTGCGACACGCCTGAATTGCGTGAGGCGTATAACCAAGCGCTGCAATTATTGACCGAATACAGCACCGAGATGGAACAAAACGAATCGCTGTACCGTGCCTTTATAACGGTACGTGACGAAGACCGTGATTTGGATGCGGCCCAGCGTTATATCGTCAGCGAAGCGATCCGAGATTTTGAATTGTCCGGCATTGGTTTGCCGGACGATAAAAAGAAACGCTACGCCGAAATTCAAGCCGAATTATCCGATCTCGGTGCCACGTTTGAACAACATTTAATGGATGCCACGATGGCGTGGTTTAAACACATTACTGATGCTTCATTGCTGGCGGGTTTACCGGAGTCTGCAATGGCACAAGCGCATGAAGCGGCCAAGTCGCGGCAGCTTGACGGCTGGGTTTTTACACTCGAAGCACCGTCTTATCTGGCCGTCATGACTTATGCCGATAATGCCGAACTGCGCGGCGAAATGTATCAAGCCTATGCTACACGCGCGTCTGATCAAGGACCGTGCGCCGGCCAATTTGATAACAGCGATGTGATGCAAAAAACCTTGCGCCTACGGCACGAATTGGCGCAGCTGCTGGGGTTTGCACATTTTGCCGACCTGTCATTGGCCAGCAAAATGGCACCGAATGCCGACGCCGTCGAAAAATTCTTACTGGATTTGGCGACGCGCAGCAAAGCGCAGGCACAACACGATCTCGCCGAGTTGCAACAGTATGCGCGCGAAAAGCATCAGCGCGAGTTGCTGGATGTCTGGGATCTGGCGTATTACAGTGAAAAACTGAAACAAGATCGCTACAACATTTCGGAAGAACAGATCCGCCACTATTTTCCCGAAACCACCGTATTAAATGGCTTGTTTAACGTTGCACAACGCTTGTTTAGTGTGCAGATCAAAGAAGTGAACGATTTTGATCGCTGGCACAGCAGCGTGCGCTTATTTGAGGTGTCGCGCGGCAACACCTTGATCGCATATTTTTATGTTGACTTGCATGCTCGTTCGCATAAACGCGGAGGCGCTTGGATGGATGATGCGCAAAGTCGATTCGTGGGCGGCGATAAACAAACACAACTTCCGGTGGTTTTTCTCACCTGCAACTTCGCCGGCCCCGTCGGTGATAAGCCAGCCTTGTTCACCCATGACGACGTCATCACGCTGTTTCATGAATTTGGTCATGGTCTGCATCATATGCTCAGCGACGTCAATTACTTATCCGCCAGTGGCATTCACGGCGTGGAATGGGATGCCGTCGAGCTGCCATCGCAATTTATGGAAAACTATTGCTGGGATCCGGCCGTGCTCAAACAATTGTCGTCGCATGTTGACAGCGGTGAACCGCTGCCCGACACGATGATCGCGCAAATGCTAAAAGCACGTAATTTTCAATCGGCGATGCAAATGCTGCGGCAAATTGAATTCTCGTTATTCGATTGGTTTTTGCACGCGCATCACGTTGATACGCCGACGCATGTCGCTGATACCTTGGCGAAAATCCGCGCACAAGTCGCCGTGGTGTTGCCACCGGCCTTTAATCGTTTTGCTCACAGTTTTTCGCATATTTTCGCCGGTGGTTACGCCGCCGGCTATTACAGCTATAAATGGGCCGAAGTGTTATCGTCCGATGCGTTTGCCAAATTCGAAGAAGAGGGTTTGTTCAATGCCCAAACCGGTGAAGCATTTCGGCGCGAGATCCTCGCGGTCGGCGGCACCCGTCCGGCGGCCGACAGTTTCAAAGCGTTTCGCGGCCGCGAGCCGCAGATCGATGCGTTGCTGCGCCACAACGGCATTGCGACCGCGGCTTAATAGGATATTCACATGAGCATGCGTCTTGTTTTTCCCCATCATTGGCAAACGCAAAAATGGCAAAACGGCGGTGGCATAACGCATGAGCTTATTAAAGACACGCAAACGGAATGGCGTTACCGCTTATCGATCGCCGATGTCGCGCAAGATGGTCCGTTCTCGCATTTCGCTGGCATTGATCGCATCATCCTGCTGCTCGAAGGTAAGGGCTTTGAATTGTATTTTGGGGGTGGTCATTTACAGGCCGTCACCAAACCCTTTGAGCCATTTCCGTTTCGTGGCGATGATCCGGTTAATTGCGATTTGATTGACGGCCCCGTGCGCGATTTCAATGTAATGACCCGGCGCGAAAACACGCGTGCCTACGCCCAGGTTTATGCCTTAAACGCGTCACGCACCGCTGTACCGCTTGGCACATTTATTCATTTTGTGTTTGTGTTACATGGTCGCGCTTTCGCTGAGTTGAACGAACACGGACATGTGCTAGACGCGCAACAACTCTTAGTGATTGAAAATGAACAGCATCCCTTGCACTTGAGCGCTGTGGATGGTGATGCGCTGGTGTATTCCATTTCGGTTGATCTTAAATGACCTCTAATCAAATGATGGCTTCACTATTGGATCAAAATCTTCAACCCCACCCAACCCTCCCCTTTAAAAAAAGGGAGGGCTTTAAAGCCCCCTCCTGTTTTTAAGGAGGGGGTTTGGGGGTGGTTGATTTAGATCGGATTTGCACGCTGAATTGCACTCAATCCAATCTGGTTTTTTTGTTGCTGTCTTACCCTTTTATGCCAAATGAGTTCCCTCAACAATGACAACAAACGATCTCATTCTCGCGATTGATAACGGCACGCAAAGCGTGCGGGCGTTGCTGTTTGATGGCCATGGCAAACGCATTGCCAAAACGCAGGTGCCTTTAACGTATCAGCGGCCCAATGCATTGACGTGCGAACAAGATCCACATTATTTCTGGCAACAGGTGTGCCAAGCTTGTCAGCAATTGTGGCAGCTCGATGCGTCATTTAAGCAACGCATTGCCGCGGTTACGTTGACCACACAACGTGCAACCGTGATCGCATTGGATGCGCAGTTTGAGCCGGTGCGCGCGGCAATCACGTGGATGGATCAACGACGCTGCAAAGACGTACCCTCCGTGGGCGGCGGTTGGCCGTTGTTATTTCAGCTCGCCGGTGTCAGCGACACCATCGCGAATTTTCAGCACGAGTGCGAAGCAGCATGGATCAAAGAACAAGAGCCCGCCAACTACGCACGCATTCGTCACTACGGTTTGTTGTCGACGTACTTAAGCTGGTGCTTGACCGGTGAATGGACCGATTCGGTCGGCCATCAAGTCGCGTATTTGCCATTCGATTTTAAAGCGCAACGCTGGGCCCCAAGTTGGGATTGGAAATGGCGCGCCTGCCCGATCGCGCCGGATTGGTTGCCAAGCTTAAAACGCTGTGGCGAAACCTTAGGATTTATCAGCGCGCGCGCCGCACAAGCGAGCGGTTTGCCGGCAGGTCTGCCACTGATCGCCACCGGTGCCGACAAGGCCTGCGAAGTGCTCGGAGCGGGTTGTATGACACCCGATCAAGCGTGTTTGTCCTATGGCACAACGGCGACGGTAAATTTGGCGACGCCGCGCTATTTTGAACCGCAACGTTTTTTACCGTCCTATCCAGCCGCGATCGCCGATGCCTGGAACGCTGAATTTCAGATTTACCGTGGTTACTGGATGGTGTCGTGGTTCCGCGACCAGTTCGGCCACCCTGAAAAGCGGCGCGCCGAAGATGTCGGCGGCGCGCCAGAGCAATACTTTGATGAGCTCGTGCAAGCCGTGCCGGCCGGTAGCGACGGCCTGATGTTGCAACCGTATTGGAGCCCCGGCGTGCGCGATCCGGGACCGGAAGCACGTGGCGCGGTGATTGGATGGAGCGATAATCACACTCGCGCTCACTTGTACCGGGCGATTCTCGAAGGCATCGCTTATGGCTTGCGTGAAGGATTGGAGCGCATGGAGTCGCGTTGCGGCCAGCGCAGCACGGTGTTGCGTGTTGCCGGCGGTGGTTCGCAAAGCGATGGCGCCATGCAGATCACAGCCAATATTTTTAATCGCCCTGCTGAACGCCTGGCCGAATTCGAAGCCTCTGGTTTGGGTGCCGCGATTACCTCGGCGATCGCGCTCGGCTGGCATGCCGACCACGCGAGCGCGATCAGTGCAATGACACGTATCTCGCGGCGCTTTGACCCCCAAAACGATATCGCCGCGCGTTATCAGGCGCTCTATACTGAGGTTTACCAACGCCTGTATCCGCAACTAAAGCCCGTTTACGAATCGCTGCACCGTATCACGCGACAGCAGTAAACGGCCATTCGCGTTAGACTGCCGCAACCACGCACGCCGGTGTGGCATTCAGCGCGAACACGATGAGGGATCAATCATGGCAGCACTTCATACCCGCCAGTTTTTAGTCGGTGACAAAATTTTTGCCGAAAACGATCTCGCGGATTGTGCTTATGTGATCGAATCCGGCGAGATCGAAATTCACACGACCGTCGAAGGTCTGTCGCGCTGCGTGGCGATTATTGGTCCCGGCAGTTTGCTCGGCGAAATGGGTATTCTCGACAACACCCCGCGTTCCGCCACCGCTGTGGCACGCAGTGATGCGTTGTTAACGGTGATTGAACGCAATCAATTGGCGTCGCGTTTGCAATCTTCCGATCCGGTGGTGCGTTTGGTGGTGGACGTGTTGCTCAATCGTCTGCGTTCGCAGTTGCATCATTCGGCAACATCGTCGTTGCACGCGGCACCCAGTGATTTTTCCGAAAATGAACGCGCGTCGGTGATCGAGCGCATTAAGCTTGAGAACGAATTGAAAGCGGGGTTGGGCGCTGGCGAAATGCAACTGTTTGCACAACCCATCGCCAATCTGCAAACACGCCGCATCGAAGGCTTTGAAACGCTGGTGCGTTGGTCGCATCCAACACGCGGCATGGTGCGTCCCGATCAGTTTATTCAAGTCGCTGAAGAAAGCGGTTTGATCGTGCCGCTCGGCCGCTGGATCTTGCGTGAAGCCTGTTTGGCCGCGCTGCGTTTCGAAAAAGAAGCGAACACAGCCCAAGTACAAGGCACGCAGTGTTTTGTCAGTGTCAATGTGTCGACCGGCCAATTTGAAGATCCGGAATTTATTCCGGTGCTCGCCGCCATTTTGCAAGAAACCGGCGTTGACCCACACCGCATCAAACTCGAAATTACCGAAAGCGTGTTGACCGACGCCGACGCCGCCAAACGCTGGATCGACACGGTGAAATCACTCGGTGTGCGCGTCGCACTCGATGACTTTGGTACCGGCTATTCGTCTTTGAGTTATCTGCACGAATTTGCGCTCGACACCTTAAAAATCGATCAAAGTTTCGTGCGCCGCATGCTGCAAGATCCCCGCTCCGAAAAAATCGTCGCCGCCATCATCACCATCGCCAACGCCCTCGAATTCGAAATCATCGCCGAAGGCGTCGAAACCGAAGACCACTTTAATAAAATGCGAGAAATGGGCGCGCATTACGCGCAGGGCTATTTGATTGCAAGACCGACGCATATACCGACGTATTTTCAGAGTTAAAACATAGGGCGTCACCCAGTGCCTCAAGCTACTTCGATGATTCCTGTTACAACCTCCAAAGCTATATACGCTTCTCCAATCGCACCTGCGCGCTCTGGCACAAATCGTGTTACAGAGGTAGAGGGTATTGATTTTTGACGAGTTCCTTTATGAACACAAATATTGCTGAAGACGGGTTGGACAAATTTGTTTATCGAATAGTCTCATTTGATAGACTTTTACAACTTTTCACAACAAACACAAACGTTTTAATTAACCCCAAAAAATGGGAAGACCCTTTTGAAAACTTCATTCTCAAATCACCAATTAAATTGCTTAATGGTGAAATTGTAAAATATTCTTTGCATCAATGTGTCTACGGGCAATGTTGGACACAGGACAAGGCATCAGACGCCATGTGGAGAATATACTCACCGCAGAAAGACGGATTTAGAATACGAACAACCGCAAGGAAATTATTAACTAGCGTGTTAGACGCAACTCCATCGCACTCTCGAACAAGTGCTTATCTTGGTAAGGTCAGTTACTTATCAGAGAAAGAGTTAATCAAGTATGCTAATGGTATATTCGATGACGATGGAATATCGGGTGACAATGTGTTTAAAAGTTTGCTCGTGAAACGTAAAGCTTTTAAACACGAGAATGAAGTTAGATTGCTGGTTGATTTATGGGATGAAAGAGAGGGCGATGATTTTTACAAGTACCAGATTGACCCTCATTCGTTAATAAGTCAAATAATGGTTGATCCAAGAAAATCAGACGCTGATTTTGAATCAGTAAAATTAATAATTGAACGGTGTACAGGGTTTACTGGTGAGATAAAAAAGTCCCGCCTGTACTCGCCACCAGACAATATTGTCCTTAACGTTAGCGACTATTTGAAGCAAAATAGCTAGCCATCGCAATTTGTAGGGCGCAATAACCAAGGGGCATTGCGCCGCATTCCGCGACTCACAATACATCAGCAATACCAAGCTACCCCCGCGCCTATGATTCAGACCTTACCTTTTTACGGTCTACTTTCAACACCAGTAACCGAGTTTTTTTTGACACGGCTAATTGGGCTGGCGATGCCATGACCGATGCATTACCTTATGCTGACTGAATGCGGCGCAATGCCCTTCGGTTATTGCGCCGTACGCGCTATTGCACAATAGACATCTTAACTTTTGCTAAATTCTTGAGGGGAAAATGAATGAACGCTATCGAAAACCCATACCAAACACCTAGCAGTAATGTCGAAGTTAATTTGGCCCAACAGCACGAATATGAAATGGCGGGTAAAGGTCGCCGTTTTGTTAATTTGTTGATTGATTATGTTGGCTTTGCCAGCCTCGGTATAGCCATCTTTGCTGGCGGAGCCTTTCTATTTGAAGAAAGCTTTCTGCACAAACTGGAAAAGATACCCGATTATCTCCTCGGTAGTGTTTTAATGCTGCTTTATTATATACCGCTGGAAATGGTATTTGGTAAAACACTGGGCAAGCTGATTACCGGCACACGAGTGGTAACTTTAGATGGCAGTCATCCAACATGGAAGTAGATTGTTATTCGCAGCTTGAGCCGCATTGTACCATTTGAAGCATTCTCAATTTTTATGGGCAATGAAGGCGCATGGCACGATCAATGGTCTAACACCAAAGTTGTCAGAGTGATTAAAAATTCGTAGAACTGATGAGTGAAAACTATTCCTTGATAGGAAACGCTGGCTAGAACTCGTAGAAGGGCGCAATAACCAAAGGGCATTGCGCCGTATTCAGCTATTTCAACACAAACACTTTAACGAAATACAAACATTGACGCGCTTAATTCGGTCAAATTTTTTAGGGGTTGTACATGCGGCACTGGTTTATCTGTATCAGCTTTTTTTCGACGATTTCACACTCAGCAGAAATAACACCGCCTGCATTTACCAAAGAGATTGAGATCAAGGCACCCACCATCGACGCGCCTGATCTGGAAGATAAACTCAACACCGTCGCTCCACACAACGAACCGCTGCCGGCCGAACACGCTGATATGACCGCCTATCGCGCGTCGCAACGGCGTGTTGCCGAAGAACGCGCCAAACGCAAAATCAAACCGTTGCAGTACATCGATTACAGCAAGCAGCCACAATATGCCCATCACTGCGTTAAATTGGTTTTTGATGCACAACACAAACCGCAACTCGTCAACGAATGCCAATCCGACATCACGATTGCGTATTGTTGGAACGGCATCAGCAAAGTGGGCGGCAGCAACGAATGTGGCCTGAATCAATACGCACTCAGTCACGGTGGCCACATTTATGGCCCCGACGAAGCCAAAGCCGCCTTCGGTTTGTTTTTGTTCGCCTGTACCAGCACCGGCACGCCCAGCGATTTGCGCTTTAACCCCGACAAGCCCGAAATCGTCGGCCAATGCTTTTGGTGAAGTACCACAGTTGGTGCGCGAACCGTTACGGCCATATTTCAGACAGAAAGAAAGTACGCTGTACTGAATCGCATTTATGCTTAAAGCGTTTCTGGTAACGGCTTAAGCGCTTCAAAACTTGGATTCTACTCAACGCTATTTTTGGATTTAGTTAATCAAAAATCTCTCACGGGTGTTCGACACCATTCACCATGTGCGCACTTACTGTCTTGCTTTGTCGTCCAAATCCACCATCTTGGCGGTTTTATCCATTTGCGTGACGGCACGTCGTGTTGACCCATCATCTTGAGCAGACATTGAAGGCCATGAAAATTCGGACAGACAAAGAAAGCCTTTTCTGAAATATTGGTCTCTGCATAAAAGCATCAACGACACTTATTTCATCGCAGCTGCAATCGAACGGGTTCTGAAATACCGCGATGCTACGATGAACGTCAATAACTATTGCCGGATACCCAACCTTAGTCCTGCCGCCTTGTTTGCGTAAAAACAATATGTGATCACATCGACGTGTCCGATGTGTAGCGGGTAGGCGCTTGACAAAATTTAGCTGCTTGTCATTGGAAGTGCCGTTTTTTGTCTAAAAATTTCGGCAACGAGCGCGTTTGTCAAAAATATGAAGGAGGAATATCGGCGGAACAGCGTGAATTTTCTGAAGTGTTGACCGAGCACAGACTGGATGCTGTCGATGCATACCCAATGGCCAACTTTAGTCGAGCAGTATTTTGCTGGCAACCAACAGGTGTCTTTATTTCGAGTCAGGCTCAACGATCGTATGTCTCTATTTGATTATATCGTGAGAGGAGTAAGATGAATGAAGTCCATTTTTTCAAAGCTGCGTGGGTTAATTGGTTTAACAACACTGATTTTTATGTCATCCGTTAGTGCAGAATCGTTAACGGAATTTGCTACTCGTTGCGAAACCGATCTGCAAATTCCACTTAACAGTATCAGTGGCTTTAATTGTTCAAACGGTTCCGTTTTACCGACCACACAATTTGGCCAAGCTTGTGACTCAGAAGCGTTGCTCGGCGGTGTGGGGTGCATCGCGAATTCCCGCTTGGGCATAAAAAGCTTTACGAATGCCAATGTCAAGGCGGTGTGGGTTTGTCGAAAATATACAGCGTATGACAACGCGAATGACGATAAATACCATGATGTGGCCATGATCATTCACAACCGGCAAAATGGTAAAACCTGTTTTTTTCAAAACAAGTTGGACAACTCTAGCGACGGTCCTTCCATTCCGGGCCCAAAAGAGGCCAACGCGCAGGATGTGTGGAAAACGCCCGCACAGACCGCTTCGATTAATTGCACCAGCTGTCACAATAATGACCCATTTATCGTAACACCACATGTTGCGAGAGCGCTGAACGCCAATGCGATGGTTCGATTTAACCCAAAAGGTGATTATTCGGTTGTTGGTACGGATTTCGGCCATTTTAATTCACAAATTTCTCGGGTCGAAGGTTGCGGCGGCATTTGCCACTTTAATCCAAAAAGTTCATTTTCTAACGATGCGTTGAGCAAAGGCTGGATGACGCCTGAATCAATCGCCGGCTATACCCCGTATCACTTCAATCCCATTAACGGTCAATTTTACGAAATGCGCAGCAATGGCCAAATTTGGGGATTTAATGGTGTCGATGGCGGCACGTGCAATGGTGGCTCTTGTCCTCATTGGTCGGTGTTGGATGGCAACGTCGCCACTACTAAAATGGCGGCGTCCGGATCAAAACTGTATCAACTACACAACACCGGAAAAATTTGGATGTTTGATGGTGTGCAGTGCTCGACCGACTCATGTTCGAGTTGGACACTTATCGACAACAATCCCAAGTCGGTGCAGATTGTTTCAGGCAATAACAAAGTTTATCAACGCTGGACTGACGGAACGATTTGGCAATACACCGGCACACCGTGCAACGGCAACAATTGCCTAGGCTGGCAGAAACTCGATAACAATGGCGCCACCGTCCAAATTGTCGCCAGTGGTAACTTTCTTTATCAACGACATAGCAGCGGTGCCATTTGGAAATATACCGGAACACCGTGCTCAGCGAATGGCTGTTTTGGTTGGCAAAAACTGGATAATAATTCGTCCACGGTCGACATCATTGCAGGCGGTACCAGTCTTTATCAAAAACACAGCAGCGGCGCCATTTGGAAGTACACCGACACACCGTGCTCTGGTAACAGCTGTGTCGGCTGGGTAAAAATTGACAACAGTAATGCCAATACAAAACAAGTGGCCGTCGGCTACAGCACGGTTTATCGCTTGCACCACAATGGCGAAATTTGGCGATACACGGGCAACGGCCAAAATTGGGAAATGCTCGATCACAACGCCAAGACGGTCGAAATCGCAGCCTCTTCCAACGGTTTGTTGCAGCGTCACAACACGGGCGCTGTGTGGCGATTTACCGGCGCGTTATGCAGCAACGGTTCATGTCCCGGTTGGACGCTTATCCACAACTTCGCCAATTCAATGTCATTGCTAGGTGCGCGTTTATAGCGTTGTTGTGTGACCCGCAGAAAACCCGGCGTCAATGATTCGCGGTGAAATAAAAAAGGTGCGCCTTTGCGCACCTTTTTCAATTCAATTGCTCGTGTGTTGCTTATTCCGCGTTGATATCCACTTCGCTGACATCGCCAAACTGCTTCGCGATGTCGCGAATCGCGTCGGCTTTACCCACCAAGGTCATCTGCAACTGATCGCGGTGGAAATGTTTCGCGATGAGTTCTTTGCAACGTGCCACGGTTAGCGAATCGACAGCGGCGGCGAAACCATCAATGCGTTCACGACCAAAGCCGTACACATACATATCACCCAGCAAACTGCTGAGTTGTGCTGGCGTTTCAAATTGCGGTGGGTAGAGACCTTTGACATAGGCTTTGGCAGAGGCCAGTGTTTCTTCGTCGATGCCTTTGGTCCACAAACGTTGATAGGTTTCGATCGCCAGTTTCAACGCCGCTTCGGTATTTTTTTGCGCGGTGAAACTGCTGATCACAAAGACACCATCATTTTTCAAGGCATTGAAACTGGAACGTGCGCCGTAAGTTAAACCGCTGTTGACACGCAGTTCGTCATTTAACCATGACGTAAAACGACCGCCGAGAATCGTGTTGATCACACTCAGCTGCGTCATATCGGCGTCGTTCTGCGTCACACCAAACTGGCCGATCATAAATGTCGTTTCGTTGGCATCGTCCTTGTTCACCAGCAAGACTCTGGCTTTATCAACAACGTTGCGTTTGACCTCTACCGTACCTGTCGCGCAGTTTTTCTTCCAGCTGCCAAACTGTTTCTTAATGTCATTGCGCATTTTGTTGCGGTCAAAATCGCCCACAACGGTAATCGCCATTTCAGACGGGCAGTAGTGTGCCGCATAAAACGCGGCGACCTGTTCACGCGTCAGTTGTGCAACCGACGAAGGTGTACCGTCAACGGCCTGTCCATAATCGCTGCCACCGAATAGATGTTGGCGGTAGTAATCACCGATCACTTGGCGAGGACTTTCCTTCGCTTGTTTCAATGCTTGCTCGCGCAATTCACGCAGCTTGTCGAATTCAGTTTGTGGAAATTGTGGTTGTGTCAGTACATTGACAAACACCGGTATCAATTCAGCGTGAGCTTTGCTCGTCCATTGCGCACTTAATACCGTTGCATCCAAATCGACGCCGCTGCGAATGTCGGCACCGCGAAAATCAAAGGTCTCGGCGATGGCTTGTTTGGTGTATTTGGCGCTGCCATCGAGCAACGCTTCGGCCGTTAAGCTGGCAAGGCCGGCGTGCTGTTTGTCGTGCGCTGCGCCACGTTTGGACACCGCGCTGATCGCCACCAGTGGCACTTCGTGTTGTTCCATCAAATAGACGGTAAGACCGTTATTCAATGTCAGGGCTTCGTACTGCGGCAAACGAAATTCAGCGTGAGCAGCGGCACACAGCAAGCTGGTCGTAATGAGAAATTTTTTCATGATTAGTCTTCCTTGGCCGCCAACACACCTACCGTGCGCTGCGATTTTTGCAGGTATTTTTGCGCGGCCTGTTTGATGTGTTCCGCACTGACCGTTTGATAGGCCTGGGGCGCGCTAAACATTTTGCGGTAATCACCGTGGAACAATTGATACGTGCCCAATGTGTTGGCTTTGCCATTGATCGTCGCCAACTGCTGATACAACGCCATCAATTTGATGTTTTTCGCTTTCTGCAATTCGTTGGCGTTCACACCATCGCGCGCAATCCGTTCAATCTCTTCGCTCATGGCTTTTTCGAGCTGCGCGGCGCTGATGCCATCATTGGCGACGGCAGCAAACTGCAGCAGGTACGGATCAAATGAATCACCAAACATCACAAACACTTCGCTGGCAATTTGTTTTTCGACAAGGCCTTGATACAGCCGTGAGGTTTTGCCGTCGGCCAAAATGCTTTGCAGCAAATCAATTGCATAATAATCGTCGTTGGCCGTGGCCGGAGTTTTGTACGCCATTAAAATGTTCGGTGTGGTGGCCGATTCTTTTTGCACAAATACACGGCGTTCGCCTTTTTGTTCCGGCTCCTGCGTGCGCACGGCCGGCGGCAATGCCCGAGCCGGTAATGCACCAAAATGTTTTTCGGCTTTGGCTTTGACTTCGGCAACCGACACGTCACCGACAATGACAACAACAGCATTATTCGGTGCGTAATAGGTTTTGAAATAGTTGACCAGATCGTCTTGAGTCCACGACGTAATATCGGATTCATGACCAATGGTCGGAATGCTGTACGGGTGCGCGCGAAACGCGACCGATGCGACTTCTTCATCGAGAATGCGCCAGTTGGAATTTTCCAGACCGGTGCTGCGTTCGGACATGACGACACCGCGTTCGCTGTCGACCATTTTGGGATCGATTGTCAGCGCGCCGATGCGATCGGCTTCCAGATCAAAAATAACGTCCATGCTGCTGGCCGGAAACCAGTCGGTGTACACCGTCACATCATTGGTGGTGTAGGCGTTATTGGCGCCACCGTTGGCTTCCATCACGCGATCAAATTGCTTAGGGCCGTATTTGTGCGCGCCATTGAACATCATGTGTTCAAAAAAATGTGACAACCCTGTTATACCGGGTACTTCGTTGCGCGATCCGACTTTCCAAAACGTGTACATATTCGCATTGGGAATGCTGTGGTCTTCGAGCACCAGAAACTGCATACCGTTTTTCAGCTGAAAGGTTTTGACATCGTCGGCGGTTGTGGTGGCCAGTGCCGGCAACGCCAGCGCTGACAAACCGGCTATCCAGTAGCGCATGGTTTTCTCCAGAAAAAAAGCTGCGTTACTGTAGCGGATGAAAGCGGCGGATTTGTATCAAATCGTAGGAATTGTGTGTGCAGACACGTTGTGCTTATTCACTATTGAAACTCTATGCGGAGCATTGCATAAAGCTTCGTGGTCGGCCGACGAAAAAACGATTAAAACAGCCACACATCTGTATGACCCCCGGTCATGGTTCGATGACCGAAGGAAATCCCCTTGCGGGACTGGCTCACCACGAACGGTATTCAAATTATTTTGTATCTCATAGAAACATCAAGTGCCACTTCCGTTCGTCCTGAGCTTGTCCCACAAGGGGATTTCCGTTGGTCATCGAAGGATGAACGGTCACGAAAGCAGCGAAACCGACTTGATCAAGTTTGCTTTTCCTTTGTGTCCTTTGTGGTTCAAGGTTTTTCCCATCGATTAGGGATTTGGCGTATTGCTGTGCGTGACGTCGCGCACGACGTTGCCGTTTTCATCACGGCTGCCATTTACAGTAACGGTGTGGCTACCGTTGGGACCGGTTGTCGTGTTCGTGCGTACCCAGCTGCCATTGTCATTGCGTACCACTTCACCGTGTTGCGTGATGGTTTGACCGTTGCCGGTTGTGCGCGTTGCGTCACGCACATAGCCGTTTTCGGTACGTGTGGTTGTCGCGCTGCTGGAAAAATTTTCACCGTCGAAATGGGTGCCGCTCGTGGTGCGCGTGCGCACGCCATCTTGTTGGCTGACTTCCGTGTGACGCGTCATCGTTTCACCTTGGCCATTGCTGACATTGATGTCGCGGATCACACCGCTGTCGGTGCGTGTTGTGAGCGCACTGCGCGACACGGCTTCACCATTAAAATTGGTGCCGGTGGTGTTAACCGTGGTAATGCCGTCACCGCGCGTAATTTGTGTTGTTGAACTGGCGCTGCGACCATCGCCCAATGTCGTCGTGCGGTTGATCGTTGCGCCGTCTTCACTGCGCTGACCGTTTACCTGTGTCGTGTAGCTTTGGCCATCGCGATTGATGCCGGTCGCCGTACGCGTCCATGAACCATCGTCGTTGCGCTGCGTTTCAACATGGCGTTGCACGCTTTGGCCGTCACGCGTGGTCGCATTGACATCGCGTGTGATACGTTGATTATCGCGATCGACATCCGTTGTCACGGTGCGCGTGCTGGTGCGGCCATCGGCGTGATGAACCGTGCTGCTGACGGTGCCATCGCGGGGCGGACGAGCGCGTTGGATCGGGGCGCGTTGCTGCGCTGACACATTCACACGGGCCCGATCACCGGCGTTAACATCGTTGCTGTATAACGTGCTGATCAGCGTCAATGACAACGCCGTCATGACCAATACGGTTTTCATTTTTAAGCTCCTGCATGTTTCGATTTAAGGTAAACGCCGATGTTTGGGCATAAAGACATGGCGTTTTCTCTTAAAACGCGAAGCCCCTTAGCGCGTTGACACCTCGTCCGCAAAATGTTGTCGCAAGCTACGCAGCCGCCACAGCAGCAGCGCCAACACCACCGGTACCGCCAGCGCGGTTGTGATCGGCACATCAATCGCGATGCCGGCGTGCGCGACCCCTTCGAGCAAATAGTGCAACAGACTGATCACGTAGTAGGTCAACACGCCGACCGACAGGCCTTCAACGGTTTGCTGCAAACGCAGTTGCAACGCCGCGCGTTGATTCAGTGCCGCCAGCAGGTGCTGATTTTGTTTCAGCAAATTCATTTCGATGCGTGTGCGCAGCAGATCGGATGTGCGTTGCAAATGTGCGCTCAATTCCTGCAAGCGCGTGCGTACCGATTCAACGGTGGTAAATGCCGGCGAAATGCGGCGTTCCATAAACTCGCTAAACGAGGCAAAACCTTCAAACGCTTCTTCATGCAAATGTTTCAGGCGCCGCTCCATCATCGCCGCGTAAGCGCGCGTCGCTGAAAAGCGAAAATGACTGCTCGCGATGGCGTCCTCAAGCGCCTCAGCCACTTGATTCAATCGCGTTTGGGTGAGCTCCGGTTCTTCGCCCTCGGCGATCGCTTTCGTGATGATCTGCAGCTGATTTTCCATACCGGTCACTACCGGCAGTAATTGTTTGGCCAGCGGAAAACTTAGCAAGCCCATCAGCCGATAGGATTCCATTTCGAAAAAATCATGCAACAAACGCCCAGTCAAATGTTTGCCGGCACTTAAGTTAATCGCAACCAAACGCGTTGCACCGTTTTCGATCCGATTATCGTCGTAACGCTTCAAATCGGACAGCACGACCATTTTTCCGTGTGCGACTTTGGCACCCACCAACGTGTTGCCGTTAAACCAGCGTTGCGACACCGTCGTTAATTGTTCGGGCGCCAACTGCGGTGTTAGCACCAGCGCATGTGTCGCACTGATGACATAGCCCGGCAATATCGACCACAACGAATCGGGCAACACGGATAACGCGGAATCGTGAAAATCCGCCGCACCGTTGGCTTGCACAACGGTCAAGCGCATAAATTCAGTGTGCAGAGACCAGCGCAGATCAAAATCGGCAAAATTGTGCTGCCAGTGCGACACCGTTGATGGCAGCGGTGGCAGGCCGAGACGCTGCAACAACTGATCAAAGAAGTCGCGAAATTGCGTCATCGTTGCACCAAACAACGTCAAGCTCGACACACGTGCCGGTGTCAGCACCGGCATGCCGGGACGTTGATGCACTTCATCATGTAAAACCACACGTTGTGGATGGGCTTGTAACAACATCATTTTCTTCACTCGCAAAAATCATCCAAATGGGTGAACACCCTAACGCAATGCAAAGTCAGGGCCAAACCAGTCTTACCAGTGCGACATGACGATTGGGTGATCGAATTACCTTTTTATGCTTTACTTTGTTTTTGTAATCATCATTTATTGCCCCATGCTGAATCCACGCGCCGAGTACAAGCGCCAACACCCATCACGTCGGCTTATTGCAACCGCCGCTGTTTTTGTGTTGGTGTTCGTCGCCAGTCTTTTGCTGCAAGGGATAATCACGAAACAGGAACAACGGCGTCGACAACAGCAGTTTGATGTGGCCGCCATGCAAACGATCGACAGCATCAAGAAGCAACTCGATCTGTCTATGACGGTGTTAAATGGTGGTGCGGCGCTGTTCAATACTTTACCGCACGTAACACGCCAAAACTGGCACGAGTTTGTCATGAATTTGAAACTCGACCAGCAGCTAAGCGGGCTACTCGGCATTGGTTTTGCGCCACGCGTCAATACCAATCAAATTGCACAGTTTGAACAGCGCGCACAACAAGACGGCTTGTCGCAATTTCGCATTTCACCGTTGTCTTCCGATCCGCAGCATCGCTATTTTCCGGTGTTTTATCTGGAACCTGGTAACTGGCGTAATTTGCGCGCCTATGGCTTTGATATGGCCTCCGAACCCCATCGTGCCGACGCCATTAACGAAGCGATAAAACAGCGCAAAGCGATGATGACAGCGCCGGTTATTCTGAAACAAGAGACCGAAGGCGATCCGCATCCTGGCCTGCTGGTGTATTGGCCGGTGTTTCGCGCCGATGCTACGCAGTCGCCTGACGCGGATCTGATCGGCTTCGTTTATCTCGCTGTGCGCATGCCGGATCTGATGAACGCCGCGCTCGATGTACAGCAAAAAGAATTTCCGATCAGAATTCACGATAGCGAAGCAGCACACATAACCTTGTTCGACAAATCGGATAACAAAACGGCACAGTTTCATTATCAAAACACCTTGTCCTTTGCCGGACGCCAGTGGCACATCGGGATTAGCAGTTCACCCGCATTCGAATTGTCGCACGCTGATCCGTTTGTCAATCTGATCGGTATCAGTGGCGCGGCTGTCGCATTGCTGGCAGCACTGGCACTGTATTGGTTTTTGGCGTCGCGGCAACGCGAACTGTCGCAACACGAAACGTTGACGGAACAGCTTGCCCAGCGCGAAGAACAATTTCGCATGTTGTTTGAAGGTGCACCCAATGCGATGCTGATGGTCAATGCGCATGGCGCAATTGAGCGTTTTAATGCGCAAGCCGAGCGCTTGTTTGGCTTCAACAGCAGCGAGGTGATCGGTCAATCGATCGAAATTTTGTTACCGCACCGCTATCACCATCAACATCGTATCTGGCGCAAACAATTCACCGACCAACCGTCACCGCGTCAGATGGGCAGCGGGCGCGAACTGTTTGCAGTACGCAAAGATGGCAGCGAGATCCCGGTCGAGATCGGCTTGAGTCCAGTCGTGACTGAAAAGGGGCTGATGACGATAGGTTCTGTGATTGATTTAAGTGCGCGTCGCATTGCGGAAGAACGCTCCCGTATGATTGTGGAGGCGTCACCCAATGCAATCGTGCTTGTCAACGCAGCGGGCAAAATCGAACTGGTAAATGGCCAAACTGAACGTTTGTTTGGCTACACCCGACAAGAGTTGTTGGGGGAATCAGTTGAAATTTTGCTGCCGGAAGAACATCGCGCCAATCACCCAGAATTGCGCACACAATACATCGAGTCGCCCACCAAACGCCGCATGGCCGGCAATCGTGAATTGTATGCTCGCCACAAGTCTGGTCGCTCAATTCCAGTGGAGATTGGTTTGGCACCGATACTGGTTGCCGGCGAGCGTTACATCAAAGCGGCGATTGTTGATATTACCGAACGCAAAGATGCTGAGCGCAAATTGCAGGAGCAATCCCAGCAGTTGATTATGGCGAACCGCTACAAATCGGAATTTCTGGCGAACATGTCGCATGAGTTGCGCACACCGCTCAACAGCGTTCTGATCCTGGCCGAGCAATTGAAAAATAACAAAGATAATAACCTTACGGCAAAACAAGTCGAACACGCCGACATTATTTATCGCTCCGGTAGCGATCTGTTGCTGCTCATCAATGAAATTCTGGATCTGTCGAAGATCGAGGCCGGACGCATGCAGATCCATCGCGAGCGTGTGCAACTGCGCGATGTGATCAACACCGTCTTGCTGGCCTTCAAACCCATTGCCGACAACAAACAACTGGAACTACGCTCAGTGATCGATCCACTGGTACCGGCGGCGATCATCAGCGATCCACAGCGTTTACATCAGATCTTGCGAAATTTGTTGTCGAATGCGATCAAGTTTACTGAACACGGGCATGTTGAATTGCAATTGCGCGTCATCAATGCGGAAACACCGCAATTACAGTTTGTTGTCAGTGATACGGGGGTTGGCATTGCGGCCGACGATCTCGACACGATCTTTGTCGCATTTCGCCAACTCGACGGTTCGAGCAATCGTCGCTTTGGTGGCACCGGGCTTGGTCTGACAATTGCGCGCCAATTGGCCACGCTGCTTGAAGGTGATATCAGCGTTCAAAGCACGCTCGGCGGCGGCAGTCAATTCACACTGACGTTGCCCTGTCAGATCGCCAGCGAGGTCAGTCAGCACGATCACGTCAGCGTTGTTGGTTCCAGCGCAAATCCGGTTACATTGTTGATTGTCGAAGATGACAAAAATTTTGCTTCCGTGGTATCTGATGCTGCCAGCAAATATGGCTACACCAGCTATATCTGTCATGACGCGTTATCGGCGTTGCAAATTTTGGAACAAAAAAACATTACAGCGATTGTGCTGGATCTGTTGTTGCCTGATATGAATGGTTGGCAACTACTGCGTGAGATCCAAAGCAATTTGCGCACGCAAACGATTCCGGTGCACATCATGTCCTGTGTGCCACCACCACCACAATGGCAACAAGGTCATGTTCGCTACCTGGTTAAACCGATTGACAACACAACACTGGAGCAATTTTTACAGCAGTTGGTGCGACACCCGCTAACGACTCAGCAATCGGTGTTGCTGATTGAAGACAATACGGTTGAGCGCGAACATTATCGCGAAATATTGGCGAATCATGGTTTACAGGTAACGGTTGCAAGCACCGGTCAACAAGCATTGCAATTGTTTTCAGCGCAGGCATTTGACTGTCTTGTGGTCGACCTGAATTTGCCCGATATGCCTGGCTTTGCAGTATTAGATGCAATGAACCGTTTGCGCGATTTGAGTGACCTGCCAATCATTGTCAACACGGGTCTCGACATAACGCAATCACAATTGCAGCAGTTGCAAAGTTTTAGCGCCTGCATTGTGCAAAAAGGTGAACAGGGTGAACAGCAATTATTGGCGGCCCTGCATCCCTTTTTAGGTCAGATCCGTTTACCGCCACCGCCAACGTCCAGCCCTTTATTACCGTTGAAGCAACGCAAACGCGTGTTGCTCGTCGATGATGATGTGCGCAACATCTACGCACTGACCAGCTTGATTGAAAATTTTTCAGTCGATGTCGACGTCGCCTATGACGGCCAACAGGCTATTGAACGCGTGGTGGCGCACCACGACATCGATTTGATTTTAATGGACATGTCGATGCCCATCATGGATGGCTATTCGGCAACTCGCTTATTGCGGGAACAAGAGCATTGTACGATTCCCATTGTTGCGTTAACGGCGCATGCGATGCCCGGCGATCGGGAAAAGTGTTTGGCCGCCGGCACCGATGATTATCTCGCGAAACCTGTCAGCTATGACGACATTGAGCGCGTGCTGAACCGTTGGCTACAACTGCAGACAAGTGAGCGGCATGATGGCTAATACCGATCAAGCGGTGCAACCGTATTACAATGTGTTGATTGTCGATGACGATCGTGCCAGCGTCGAGGCCTATGTCGCTGTACTCGCACGAGGTCCCTGCCATGTGTTGAGTGCCTGCAGCGGCGATCAGGCGCTACGTATGTTGCTCGATCAAGACGTTGCGTTGGTCGTTCTCGATATACAAATGCCGGGCATGAATGGATTTGAAGTCGCGCATTTTATGCGCGCGCGCGCGAAGACACGCGATATTCCGGTGCTGTTTATGACCGCACACGATCACGATCTGCCGACGCAGGCACGCGCCTATGATCTGGGTGGTATTGATTTTTTATGTAAACCAATCAACGGCGAATTGTTTTTAGCCAAAGTGTCGGTACTGTTAAAACTCTACCATTCGCGCGCGCAGCTCGCCGATGCCAATCGTCGTTTGAATGAAGAACGCCAGTATTATGCGGCGATTCTGGCTGCGGCGACCGAAGGTATTCTCGTTGTCGATCGCAAAGGCATTGTGCAATATGCCAATCCGGCCGCCTGTGCACTCTTGCAATTTCAAGCAGCGCAGTTAATCGGCAGCAATTTTCATCAACGTTTGACGACGCCCGATGGCAATGTCGTGCCGCTCGAAACGGCGCTCCTGCGTCAAATGGATCGCCCCGGCCACAATTTGCGTATCAACGATATTAATTTGCTGACGGCGGATGGTGAGTCGATCGCGGTACGTTTATCCGGCGCCACGCTGGCACCCAGTCATCAAGGCTATGTGTTGGTGTTTTTGGATAACCGGCCAACCAAAGCGCTACAAAGCCAATTGGAACAATTAGTCGTCACCGATCCATTAACCGGTTTGGTCAATCGCACGGGTTTCATTAGTGCGCTGGAGTTGGCGGTGGAACGTGCTCAGCGTGATCGCAGCAGCATCGCGGTGATGTACCTCGATCTTGACGGGTTCAAAAACGTCAACGACACGATGGGGCATGCACAAGGTGATGTGTTGTTGCGCAAAATTGCTGAACGCCTGAAAGACGGTATTCGCGCCAGCGATGTGTTGGCACGTATTGGTGGCGATGAATTTACGGTGTTGCTCGATCGATTGACGCATGCTGAAGACGCTGCACACATCGCCGAAAAATTATTGGCTTTGATTGAAATGCCTTTGCAGTTAGAAAATAAAGACGTGCACGTCAGTGCCAGTATTGGTATTGCCACGTTTCCGGATTGCGGTGACAGTGTCGAGAACCTGTTGAAATCGGCCGATGTCGCGATGTATCAAGCCAAACACGATGGTCGTCGCCAGTACCGTTTTTTTACCGCCGAAATGAATGGTCGTGCACGCGCACGCTTTATGCTGCAAGAAAGTTTACGGACAGCGCTCGATACCAATGAATTCTTTTTGCAATATCAGCCGCAGATCGCGCTACGCGATGGCCGTTTGCGTGGTTTCGAAGCGCTGCTGCGTTGGCAACACAAGCGCGCCGGTATTGTCGCGCCATCGTTGTTTATTCCCTTGCTTGAAGAAACGATGTTGATCAATCAGGCCGGCAGTTGGGTTGCCGCCGAGAGCTGCCGCGCACTGACACGATTGCGCGATGCCTTGCAACATCCCATCACGGTATCGATTAATTTGTCACCGCGACAGTTCACACACCGTGAGCTGGCGAATCAATTGTTGTCGCTGATTGATCAGCATGGAATTGATCCGTCGCAGATCGAAGTGGAGGTGACCGAGAGCACCTTGATGCACGACATCAATTTCAGTTTGCAGATCCTTGATAATTTCCGCAGCCACGGCATCAAGGTAGCGCTTGATGATTTTGGTACCGGTTATTCATCGCTGGGCTATTTGCGGCAATTCAATGTTGATGTGTTAAAGATCGACCGCGTATTTTTGCAAAATGCGCTGACGTCCAAGAAAGATGCCGCGATTGTCGAAACAATCATCAATTTGAGCCATGTGCTGGATATCGAAGTGGTCGCCGAAGGTGTTGAAACCCTGGCGCAAGCACAATGGCTGGCCGACATCGGTTGTGATTACGCTCAGGGCTATTTGTTTGCAAAACCACTCGATGAAAGCCTCGCGGCCAAGGTACCACTGGTGTTCAACCCGATTTGCGGATCACATGCTTGAAGCGGTGGAAGGATCTTGATGCACGATCACATCAGCGAAGGGGTAACGCGCCGTGATCGTGTTTTCAATCGCTTCAGCAATTTCATGTGCGCGCCATAGCGGCAGATCGCGATCAACCTCTACGTGCACTTGTATAAACCATTGCTGACCGGATTGTCGTGTGCGCAAGTCATGTACATTCAAGACGCCATCACAACGGTTAATCAGCGCTTCGATGTCGGCGCGTTTGTCGTCATCTATTTCGCGATCAAGCAATTGCTGTGATGCCGTGTGCGCAATTTGCCAAGCGCTCCAAATAATGTACACCGCAATTACAATCCCCAAATAGGCATCGAGATTTTGCCAACCAGCGGCGCTTAACAGCAGCGTGGCGATAATGCTGACCGCGACCAAAATGTCACCAAGATAATGCAAGGCATCGGCCGCAATCGCCGTTGATCCAGTGCGTTTCACGGTGTAGCGCTGTAGCCACACCAATGCGATCGTCGCGATCAAGGAAAACACCATTACCACCACACCAACGGTGGTCGCCTTGATGGCTTGCGGATGCACGATCCGATCAACGGCATGCACCATCAGAAACAGTGCCGAAAACGCAATGAATGCCGCCTGTCCAATCCCGGCCAACGCTTCTGCTTTACCATGACCAAAGCGATGTTCATCATCGGCCGGCGTTAACGCATAACGAATCGCAAAAAAATTGATTAAGGACGCCGCGCTGTCCATCAGCGAATCAATCAATGACGCCATCAAACTGACCGAATCGGTCATGATCGACGCAATCATTTTGACGACAATTAAGATCACGGCCGTAACGACGGAGGCGGTTGCCGCCAATTTAATGAGTTGTTGTTGATCGCTTGGCATGAGTTACTCTGATTTCCAAAAGATTCGGGCGATTTTGATACGACAAGAAGGTGTTAACCCTAAGTTGCGGTTGATCGCCCTTTCCGAACCGTTTTTTTAGCGATTAATAACCCATCGCGCGTCCGCCGGCGCGTCGCGGATCGGATGCGCCGTGCAGCGAACCATCATCCATTACCATAATGGACTGGGTGGTACCGATCGGAAGCGACGGCTCAATTTTGTGGCCACGCGCGCGCAACAGATCGACGGTATCGCGATTGAAAATGGCTTCGACCAGCACCTCATCGGGCATCCATTGATGATGCAAACGCGGCGCGTTGGTCGCCATTTGGATATTGTGCTGATGATCCAGCACATTGACGATGACTTGCAGCACACTCGTGATGATTTGACTGCCGCCCGGTGAACCAGTCACCAAAAATACGTTGCCTTCTTTCATCACAATGGTCGGCGTCATCGAGGACAACGGTCGTTTGCGCTGTGCCACAGCATTGGCTTCGCCGCCAATCAAGCCGTAAATATTGGGTTCACCGGGTTTCGCTGAAAAATCATCCATTTGATTATTCATCAACATGCCGGTGCCTTTGGCGACAATGGCGCTGCCATAGCTCCAGTTCAGTGTGTACGTGTTTGCAACCGCATTGCCCCATTTATCGACAATGGAATAATGGGTCGTTTGCTTGCTCTCATACGGTGCCAAATTGCCGGGTTTGACATTGAATGAAGGCGTCGCACGATGCAAATCGATTTGTTCACGTAACTGCGCGGCGTAATTCTTATCCGTCAACGCGGCGACCGGCACGTTGACAAAATCCGGATCGCCTAAATACTCGCTGCGATCGGCATAAGCGCGTCGCATCGTTTCGATCAGGATATGACTGCTGGCGGCCGTTGTACTGCCCAGCGCCGCCATATCGAATCCTTCCAGCATGTTCAACATTTGAATCAGGTGCACGCCACCGGATGACGGCGGTGGCATTGAATAGATTTGGTAACCACGGTAATCACCGTGCACGGCTTCGCGCTCTATGACTTTGTAGTGTTTCAGATCATCTGCCGTCATTACCGCACCAAGACGGCGAATATCACTCAGCATTTTTTTACCAAGACTGCCCTCGTAGAACACCTTGGCACCGTTTTTTTGCAAAGCGGTCAGTGACGCGGCCAAGTCAGTCAAAACAAGTCGTTCACCTTGTTGATAGGAACTACCGTCTTTTTTGAAGTAAACCCGTTTAGCTTCTTTATTCAGCAAAAGGCGCTCGCGACCGGATCGCAGTGATGCCGCATGCGAACTGTTTAGTACAAAACCCTCTTTCGCCAATTTGATCGCCGGCGCGATCACATCGGCCCATTTCATCGTGCCGTATTTTTTTAGTGCGTAATCAAATCCAGCAATGGTACCGGGCACCGCAATGCTTTTGGCGCCGTGATCCAGTTCATCGTGATCGACATGCCCGTCTTTTTTAACAAACATATCGCGCGTCGATTTTTGCGGCGCCATTTCACGGTAATCAATTGCAATGGTTTTTTGTGGTTGCTGCAAATGCACCAACATGAATCCGCCACCGGCCAGATTGCCCGCTTCGGGCAATACCACGGCCAACGCAAATCCGGTTGCGACAGCGGCATCAACAGCGTTACCACCACGGCGCAAGATCTCAGCCCCGACAGCACTGGCCAGTTCTTCCTCGCTGACCACCATGCCATTTCGCGAAATGACGGGTGTAAAAACGTCTTCAAGACTGAAACGCCCAGTGGCTACGTCGCTGGCATTCGCCGATGCCATAACCAACCAAAGCAACAGCACAAAAGCATTGCGCAGCGCCATCATCCGTCTCCCCTTAGATTGCGGACAACAAATGATTGCTGATTTGTCGCACACTCGCCAGCAAAAAAAACGGCTCCGAAGAGCCGTCACAAGGGGCAGAGAGAGACCACCATCAACGCTGAAACAGCAAACGCCCACCGGCAAATACCGCGCGAATGGATAAATCGTCACGGTTTAAAATGACCACATCGGCATCGGCGCCGGGCCGCAACTGTCCTTTTTGCGCTAAACGTAAAATCATCGCCGGGTTAGCGGTAATCACGCGCAGCGCCAGTTCGAGCGGCAATTGTTCGTCGATGACGGCATCGCGCACTTCGGCAAACAGGCTGCCAATATCACCGACGCCCAATCCGACAAAGGTATTATTGGCATCAAACAAGGGTAACGAAGCATTCGCATCAGACGAGAATGTGATGCGTGAAATATCAATGCCCGCATCCAACGCTTCTTTTAGTCCGCGTGAGCATTTGATCTCGCCTTGTGCAATCAGTTGCGGTGTTGTGCTGGTGGTGAAGTCGATATAACCACCGTGGCGCGCATAGTCGAGTGCCGTAACAAATAAGCGGCGATTGCGATTAATGTGGGTCGGATAAAATTGCGTGATCGGCAGATCACTTTCCGCCACCACCTGTTCGAGCAATTGCAACCCTTCGGGTGCATCGCCGACATGGACGCTGACAATTCCGGCTTTACCCGCCAACATTCCGCCAACACGCGCTTGCGAAGTGAGCTTTTTAAATTCATTTAATGTCGGCTGCGACGAACGGTGATCGGCAATCGCGACTTCGCCGACACCAATGAATTTATCGATCAACACAATGTCTTCGATGACATCGTTCATTAAGGTGCGCACCGGTATCTGATACGAACCGGTGTAGCAGAAACACGTTAATCCTTCTTCATCAATCGCGCGCGCTTTGGCCAATAGATTGGTCAAGGTGCGCGTCACGGCATCGGTGCCCAGCACGCCCACCATGGTGGTGACACCGTTGCGAATCGCCAGTTGCACATCCAACTCTGGCGTGCGCGTGCGAAAGCCGCCCTCACCACCGCCACCGATGATGTGCACCAAAGAATCGACAAAGCCCGGTACAACGTAGGCATCGCTGGCATCAAATTCCGTGATCAGTGTCCCCTGCAGATCGACCGTTTGCGCTATCGCGGCGATTTGTTTACCGGCCAGTAGCACATCTGCCCGGCCCATTTTTTCTGGCGCATAAACATCGCCATTTTTAATCAACGTTAACATCGCTTAAAAGCCTATCGCTACTGCAATCGTAATGGTCATAAAGCTCATCACCGTTAACATCAACCACAAACTCCACATTGCACGCAGCCAACGTGTGAACTCGACACCGGCAATCGCTAACGTGCCCATCAGCGCCGGGGAAGTTGGATAAAATAGATGCGCCAAACCATCGCCTAGTTGAAACGCCAGCACAGCGACTTGACGCGAAACCCCCACCAGATCGCTAAGCGGCGCCATGATCGGCATCGTCAATGCTGCTTGCCCGGAACCGGATGTCACAAAAAAATTGAATCCACTTTGGAAAATCAACATGCCTTGCGCCGCGATCATCGGGTTGTTGCCGCCGATCCATTCCGATGCGCCAAACAACATCGTATTGATCACAGACGGTTGATTCGCGTGTGCACCGCCCAACATTAAAATAATGCCTTGTGCGATGCCCACGACCAAAGCCGCCGGCAGCAGTTGCGCCGCACCTTCTTTGAAAGCTGCCACCAGATCATTGGTGCCGGCATTGTTGAGTTTGTACACGCTGCCGATAATCGTGCTAATGACAGCAATCACAAAAAATTGCGTGGCAATTTCACGCAGATAGTATTGTTTAACCGTGACACCCCACACCATCCATGCAATGCCACTGAGTAAGGTCAACACCACCAAAAAGTGACCGCGCGTGAAAGCGTGCTGTATATCGATTGTTGTGATCGTTTCGGCCGCCTGTTTTTTTAGTCGTTCGGCGCGCCATACCATCCAACCAACATAGATGAGCGTGAACACGGCCCACATGCCTATGCGAAACGATTGCCCTGAAAGCGGTGGTAAACCCGCAATGCCATTGGCAATGACAACGGAAAAGGGGTTCATCCACGACGTGGCAAAACCTATTTGGCTGGCACCATACGTCAACAGCACACCCGTGATCGCGTCGTACCCCAACAGACGCACCAATGGCACTAAAATCATCGCGAAAGCCATTGCTTCTTCGCTCATGCCAAAAACAGCGCCACCAAACGAAAACGTAATCGCCATGAACGGCAACAGTAAATGAGCACGATGTTGCAAACGTTTGATCAACATTTTCATCGCTTCATCGATCGCGCCGGTGCGAATGATCACACCAAAACTGCCGCCTACGATCAGAATAAAAATAACAACGCCGATCGCCGAGCCGTTGCGCGATCCCGATGTCATACCGTCAAAGAAGGCCGTCAGCAATCCGGTTTTTTCACCGTCAGCAAAGAGCGCGACCGGCTCAGGTTCGCCTTGATTGCTGAAATGAAACGAACCGGGCACCAACAGTTCACGTTTCGCTTGGGCATCGTAATGCGTATCGAATTGCCCTCGCGGCACAAACAATGTCAGCGTAGCGGCGGCGAGTAGCACAGCGAACACGATCAAGAGCGTGTCGGGCATACGCCACGTGGTGTCGCTTGGTAAAGGCAGGTGTGACTCGGACATTTATTTTCCTAAAACAGACGCGCGCTTGCGAAGTTGTTTAACGTGGATCACAATCCATACGATCCACGTTAATGGCAACATTGTTAGAACGATTGTGTGTAACGCAACGACACAATGCGTCCAAAAAAGTCATGCACAGAAGAGGCATATCCTTTGGTTGGCGACGCTGCAAACGGCGGCTCTTCATCGGTGACATTGCGCGCGGCCAATTTCACCGTGGCCTTATCGCTAATGTCGTAACCGACGCTAACATCCCACACCAACCATGACGCAATAGTGCGTTGCCACGGCGTGTCGTCGGTGGTGCCGCGAATTTCGTCAGCACCGGCTTGTTTTGCAAAATCACCATCATTTATTGAGGCCGTGTAATTTGCACCTAACGCAGCGAACCAGTTACCGTTACTCCAACTTAATTTGGCATCCCACACCAGCTCTGGGCGACCAATTTCAGATGCGGTTTCGAGCGAGCCTAAATAGCTTTCGTATGACAGACCGCTTGTGTTTTGGCGTTCGTAACTTAAAGTGCGTGTTGCCAACACATCGAGTTTGAATTTGCCGACGCCGGTATCGGCGAACAACCATTTAACGTTAACATCAACACCATCTGTGCGCTCACCGGCAACGTTCAATACACCGGTGTACAACTCAACCAATTGACGGTCATTCGGATCCAGCGGGTCGCCGGACACCACACAGCCTAAACCGCCATTCAGATCAGCGCCGTCTTCAACGGTGGGTAAATCACCGTTCAAGCAACGATCCAGTGTGTAATCGGAACCGATGACGACGACGTTTTCGAAATCGTATTTCCAGTAGTCCATGGTTAGTTGCAGATCGTTGCTGACATTCCAGCTTAATCCCACGTTGATCGATTCGGATTCTTCGGCTTTCAGTTCTTTATTGCCTTGATAAATCGAATCGTAAGTCAACTCAGCGCGACCACGGCCTTCTTCACCGCAGAAGGAATAAAACGGGTCGTTGGCGTTACATGAAATATAGTCTTCGGCGACGGTTTCACCGGCGCTGATTTGCACAATCGATGGTGCGCGGAAAGCCGTGCTCCATGAACCGCGCAAAATCAAATCGTCTGTCGCCTTAAAGCGGAACGCTACTTTCGGATTGGTTGCCGAGCCAAAATCGCTGTAACTGTCGTAGCGTAGCGCACCAATTAAATCGAGACGTCCAACCGGCAATAAAAATTCGCCATACGCGGCTTTTTGACTGCGACTACCAAACGCAGAGGTAACGCCCGTACCGAACAAATCGCCGTTATTCAGCACGTCGTTGGCACTGTCAGAAACGTCTTCTTTGCGATATTCAAGACCTAAGGCAGTTACTACGTTGCCAAAATTGCCGTTCAAACGAAAATCAGCACCTTTGGCCGTCGATTCGCCTTCACGCACACCATCACCGCGCAAAGATTTAATCACGGACGCTTCATTTTGACGGCCAAAATAAAAGGGATTGTAGCTACCATTTGCGATCGCAGCAGTGGTGGCAGAACTTGAAAAGTAACCTTCTTCGGTACGATCAGTGCTGTTGTTTTCGCCGTAATTGAGCGCAGTCTCATAGCTCCAATCACCGATCTCTCCACGCAGGCCGAACAACACGCGCGTGCTATCCGATTCATAGCCAATAACGCGACGTTCTGGTGCATACGTACGCAGTTGCACACGATCACCTTCCAAGGCTCCGATGCTGTCGATCACCTCTTGCGGCAAGTTGTCGTAACCCACAACGAGACGTAAACGTGCCGGCGAGTTGTAGGCATGACCTTCTTTATTTTGATACATCAACTCGACGAAAATTTCATTGCCACCACCTAGTTGCGTCGTGTGGTTAACCATTAAACCTAGCTGATCTTTGTCACCTTGAATCGCGCGATAACCCACATAATCAAAGCGGCAGCCTGCGCCATATGCCGTCGGCGTTTCAATGGTGTCGCAACCAAGCTCTGGCATATCGTCGCTATAAGCGGACCAATCATCGCCATCAGGGTATTCGCCCCAATAAAAGCCATCGCCCCAAAACGTGACATTCACATCGCGATCCGAATTTAATAACTTGTCGCGTGAAAAATAGTCGAGCGAAATCGTCGTGTTGGATCGATCATTACCAAATCCGGCGAGAAAACTTACGTTGCGCGTGTTGTAGTTGCTGTCTTTTAGATCACTCGAATACGCCACCGACACTTCTTGACCTTGGTAATCTTTTTTCATAATGAAATTGATCACACCAGCGACCGCATCAGAACCGTACACCGATGAAGAACCATCTAATAGCAACTCAACGCGATCGACCGCTGACATCGGAATCGCATCGATATCGACAAACGATTCCGTACCGTTAGCAAATGAATTGATTGCTACACGACGACCATTGATCAGCACCAACGTTGAATCGGTTCCCAGGCCGCGCAAGCTGGCGCCTGCGGCACCTGCCGGTGCGCCGATACCGGAAGCGTTTTGTCCGGCCGAGCTAAACGTTCCCGCCGTCGCGGTTTGCGGCAAATCCGCGAGAAAATCAGCGATCGATGTGTATCCACGTTGTTCAATGGTTTCACGATCGACAGTGACGACCGGGCTTGCACCCTCCATATCAACACCTTTCAGACGTGAACCGGTAATTTCAACGACTTCAGCATCGTTAGCCGCTTCATTTTCGGCGGCATATAGTGACGTGGACAATGCAATTGTGATCGCACTCGCAACCAATGCGCGGCGATGCGTGGGTCTGTTGTGTGGGTGTTTCATACTGCACTCCTTAGTTAGATTATCGTGCCGATTCAGGTCGGTCTGGGAACTAAAAGGATGTGCGCAAAGCGGATCACCAGCGCTTAAGTCACGTGCAGACGTAGTACGCCCACAGCGAGACAAAAAACATAAGTGTTGGGATCGAACGCGATGATGTTGTGGATTTATCACAACTAAAGAAAACTAAAACAGGGTTTTAGTTTTGCTGACGCTTCAGACCCCTCCGCGTCGCGCGGAGGGCTGGCTAATTATTAAACCACTCAGACAGATAATACGGAACGTAGCGATATGCGCCGAGATTAAACG